>NZ_CP025704.1:0-635051 GCF_002872415.1 Bacteriovorax stolpii
ATGGCGCAAGACTTCCCGTCTCATCTCATTAAACATTTTTTTTCGATAGGCAATGAGACCAAGACAAATGACCATTTTTTCGGACAATTCTCACCTGAATTGAGCCCGGAAAAGGGTCAATCTTCTGAACATCAAGAAGAGCTAAACGCTATTAATCAGGAGGTTTTAAGCCACCTGAAGACTATCGTTCCAGAACTAAAGTTCAAAACGTATTTCGAGAACTCACTTGAGCTTTTAGAAATCGACAGCACGGGCGCGACCTTTAGCGTACGTACGGCCTTCATTAAGAAGTCAGCCGACTTATATAAAGAAGAAATCGCCAAAGCTCTTTATAATGTTCTGGGAACAGCATACGAGATCGTTATCACATCTAAAGACCAGACAGCAGACATCGCTCCTGCTTTTGGCCTTTCAGGTGTTCAAATTAAAGATGACAATAGACCAAAGTCGATGGCGACAACTAAGTTCACACTGGACTTAACCCCTACTCGCGATGATTTAAAATCGCGCGTGGACGCTGAGTATATTGAGCACATGAACCCGAACAAAACGGGAATCAGAGTTGACCGCTCAAAGACCTTCGATAACTTTATCGTTGGACCTACTAACAATATCGCTCAGGCAGCAGCGAAAGCTGTGGCCCTGACACCAGGTAAAGAAGGAAAATACCCTTCTCTATATATCCACAGCAATTCAGGCCTGGGAAAAACCCACCTCCTGCACGCTGTAGCTAACGAAATCGCAGAAAAACATCCGTCATACACAATCTGTCTAATCACTGCCCGCGATTTTATGGATGAGATGATCCAGTTAATGAAAACGAACCGTATTAATGAGTTCGTAAGAAAGTACACTGAGAGAATCGATGTCCTGATGATCGATGATATCCATGAGTTAAAAAACAAAGAAGGAACTCAAGACCAGTTCTTCCATGTGTTCAATGAAATGCATAATAAAGGAAAGCAGCTGATCTTTACTTCTGATAAGAGACCAAAAGAAATTGATGGTATCTCAGAGCGTATTAAAACACGTCTTCAATGGGGACTTGTCGTTGATATTCAGCCACCTGATTTAGAAACAAGAATTGCGATTCTTCGTCGTAAGATGGAAGCGCTTGACCTTTATATCAACGAAGACGTTTTAACGTTAATTGCTTCAAGAATTAAGACAAATATCAGAGAGCTTGAAGGTTCACTGGTAAGACTTAAGGCTGTCAGCGAGCTGATGAATGTTGAAATCGAAGTTGACCTGGTTAAAGAGCAACTGATGCTTCCTAATAGTGAGAACGAAAAAGAAGTGACGATTGAATCTGTGGCAAAAGCTACAGCTCAATACTTCCGCGTACCACTAGCAGACTTAAAATCTAAAGGAAGAAGCCAGGACATCACAAAAGCACGTCACGTGGCCATGTACCTAGCTAGAAAAGTGGTAAATGCAAAACAACAAGAGATCGGAGCGTTCTTCGGAGGCCGCGATCACTCGTCAGTTATCCATGCGGTTAACACTATTTCTGATAAAGTTAAGACTGACTCTTCTCTTTCAAAAGACATCAACGCCATCGAATCTAATCTCTAAAAATTAAGTCCAAAATTGTCTCAATATAAATCACAGCTATTCACATTGAATGTGGATAGCTGTGAATAACTTTGTCGTCTTTTAAGAGAGTTTTCCACAATTTGTTCACACCTTATCCACGGCCTTTTCCACATAACGGCCGAGATTTTATGCATGGCCAAACAAAAGTTTTCGTTTTACGGCCACGTGTTAACAAGGTTATTTCGCATAGGCCTTTATCCACAAAAAGTTTTCAACAATGTGAATAACTATGTGGAAAAGATTTTTTAAATGAGGTGAAAAAGGCCCTATTTAGGCAATCTAAGAAGTAATGTTGAAACTCAGTTGAAAAGATGTGAATAAGAATGTGAATTATAGGCCCCGCAACAAGAATATCCGTCGAGGCTTTTAAAAAAATGAAAAGTTATCCCAAATAATCAAGATCCCCAAATTCATTAATTATATGAAATCAAAAGACTTTCGTATCTTTTCCACTTATCCACAGTGTAATAATAAAAGTATTAATAATTATAAATAATATAAAGCCATGGGAGTCTGAAGTGAGATCATTTGAACTTCATCGAAGCACTCATTAAATTCGTTTAGATTGATTGCATTTAGGATGATTAATTTATGGGATATTGTGGCTCAATGAAGCTTGATACTATGACTCCTAATTGCTAAAAACTTAGGATATAAAATTTTGGAAATAGCCTTATGTTAATTAAAATTTCAGTTCATGAATTAAAAGAGACTCTTACTAAAATCCTTTCAGTAGTAGATAAAAAAAATACTCGTTTAATACTAAATTTCATTCAAATCCAAGCTAGCGGCAATAAGATCGAAATGACTGCTACAGATTTAGAAGTATCAGCAAAAGTTACAGCTAACTGTATTGTGGAAAAACCAGGTACATTTTGTGTAAATGCTAAAAATATATTTGATATCGTAAAAGAACTTCCAGAGAAAGAATTAACAATTGAACTTCCAGAAGGATCAAATAACTTAAAGCTTACATGTGGATCTATTAACTTCACACTTCTAATCTATACAAGCGAAGAATTCCCTCACCTTCAATTTGGAACAAATGCTAATGAATTTAAACTGAACACTTTCCAGATCCTGGAGATGATCAATAAAACTTCACATGCTATTTCAAATGATGAAACAAGACTTTTCTTAAGTGGTATCTATCTTCAAGAGATCGATGGAAAACTTAGAGCAGTAGCGACTGATGGATTCAGACTTGCTTTAGTAGAGACAGAACTTTCTAACAATAAGATTGAAGCGCTTATTAACGGGATCATCATTCCTAAGAAAGGTGTAGCTGAGCTTAAGAAAATTGCTGAAGCTTACCCAGATCACCAGATTGGGATCTCAGTTGATGAATCATTTATTTATTTGAACGCTAATAATACTTATTTATTAGCTATTAGATTAATTGCGAAAGAATACTTAAAGTACCAAGCAATTATTCCTAAGAAAACAAACAACCACGCTGATATCGACAAGAACTCTTTCTTAAATGCTGTAAGACGTATCAAGATTATGGCCAATGAAAGATCAAATGGTGTGAAGCTAATCATGAAAGAAGGTGAAATGACGGTTGCTGCCAACCACCCTTCTCTTGGTGATGCTTTTGAAAAGTTCCCGATTAACTACTCTGGAAAAGAATTTGAAATCGGCTTCAATGCTAAATTCTTAATGGATATTCTTTCAATCTTTGGTGATGAAGATATTAGAATGGAATTTAACAATGAGCTTTCACCAGCTGTTATCAGATCGACAAAAAATCAAAACTATCTGTGTATCGTAATGCCGCTTAAATTATAGGTCTTATGAGCACGTATAAAATTTCTAAATTACAAGTTACAAACTTTAGAAATTTAAATCCAGACATCATTACGTTTTCATCAGGGATCAATTGTATTCTTGGTGAGAACGGAAATGGCAAAACAAATATCTTAGAAGCTATCAACGTTCTCGCCACAAAAAAATCTTTCCGTAAAAATACGAGTTTTCCACAATTTTTGAGTATTGATGGTGGAAAACCTGAGATTATATTTTCTTCTGTAGTTGAAAATGGCGACAAAGAAGTTATGAGCTACACCTCTAAAATGACCAATGAGAATGTTCTTTGGTTTTTAGATGGAGCTCCGGTAAAAAAACGCTTAGACATCAAAGTGGTTTTTATCAATCCGTTTGATTCGTATGGATTTCACAATAGCGCCAGCGATCGCCGTGAGTGGATTGATTACTTTTTAAGCCAGCTTGATGACCAATATAAAAAGCAACTGGCCCGTTATACAATTGCCCTTAGATTCAGAAATACCCTGCTTTCCAAAAAACCAAGCCGTTTTAAAGAGCAAATTTTGGCTTCTGATTCCGAGCTTGCCCAACTATCGCATTTTCTCACAAACAAGCGCGTAGAGTTCCTGGAGGCCTTAGAACCGCTTATTGGCGAGACCTTTCAAGCGCTTTTTTCTGAACGCCACAGTTTAAAAATAAATTTAGATTCGCGCATAATTGGAATGTCGGTGGAAAACATTCAAAAATTATTCGCCAACAACTTGGAATCTGATTGCGAAAGAGGACACACTTCTTACGGTCCACATAAAGATGACTATGTGCTTCTTTTTGACGGTTTAAATTCGTTTGATTTTTGTTCTTTAGGCCAGCAAAAGATGAGTTATTTAAGCCTCTTATTTGCCTATATAGAGCTTTTTCGGTATAAATATATGTCCTATCCAATAGTGCTAATTGACGACGTTTCTGGCGAGCTTGATCAGCATCGATGGCGTAGGCTAGTTGAGTATTTAGAAAAACGAGAATTTCAAGTTTTGATAACTACTGCCAACGAAAAATTTAAGGAAGAATTAGACCGAATTAGCGGCGCCAACAACATCCACATCAGGAATGGTTCCATAATTCACTAAGACTTCTCCAACAATGAAGGAGTATCTGTCTTGGAAAACAATCAATCCGAATCAATCTCAAAAGTAAACACTGAGTATGGATCAAACCAGATTAAAGTTCTTGAAGGACTTGATGCCGTAAGAAAGCGTCCTGGTATGTACATTGGTGATACTGGTATCCGTGGTCTTCACCACTGCGTGTACGAAATTGTTGATAACTCTGTAGATGAGGCCCTTGCTGGTTATTGTACAGACATCAACGTTGTTATTCACATCGATAACTCAGTTACCGTTGTTGATAACGGCCGTGGGATCCCTACTGACATTCACCCTACAGAGGGAATTTCAGGAGCGGAACTTGCGTATACAAAACTTCACGCCGGTGGAAAGTTCAACGAAGACGGAGGAGCTTACAAAGTTTCTGGTGGTCTTCACGGTGTAGGTGCTGCGGTAGTAAATGCCCTTTCAAAATGGGTAAAACTAGAGATTAAAAAATACGGAAAGCTTCACGAATTAAATTTTGATCACGGTAAAGCGACTGACAAAATTAAAGAAATCGGTGTGCTTGAAAATCCAAAAGAAACTGGAACGAAAGTTACTTTCAAACCAGATAACGAAATTTTCGAATTCCACGAATTCAACTACGATACACTGGCTAACCGTTTCCGCGAGATGGCCTTCTTAAATCGTGGTCTTAAAATTTCTCTTAAAGACGAACGTTCAGAAAAATCAGATCTATTCTATTTCGAAGGTGGGATTTCTGAATTCGTAAATTACCTAAACAGAGCTAAAACAGCGATTCATAAAAAAGTAATCTATTTCGTGCAGACAAAAGACGATTACGAAGCAGAAATTGCTATGCAATGGACTGACTCGTACAACGAAGTCATCACTTCATACGCTAACAACATCTCGACTCCAGAAGGTGGTACACACGTTTCTGGATTTAAGACAGCTCTTACTCGTGTACTTAATAACTACGCCAAAGATAATAACCTTCTAAAAAACATCAAAATCGCTCTTACGGGTGATGATATGAGAGAAGGTTTAACTGCTGTTGTTTCAGTGAAACTAAAAGAGCCACAATTTGAAGGTCAGACGAAATCAAAACTTGGTAACTCGGAAGTTGAAGGGATTGTTAACTCACTTGTGGGTGAATCTTTCAAAACTTTCCTGGAAGAAAACCCAGAAATTGGGAAAATGGTTATCAAAAAATCTGTGGATGCCGCTGCTGCTCGCGAAGCTGCAAGGCGTGCACGTGAACTTACTCGTCGTAAAAACGTTCTAGAATTCTCTGGTCTTCCAGGGAAAATGGCAGACTGTCAGGAATCAGATCCTGCTCAGTGTGAACTATACATCGTAGAAGGGGACTCTGCGGGCGGATCGGCAAAACAAGGTCGCGATCGCAGAGTACAAGCTGTTCTTCCGCTAAAAGGTAAAATTCTTAACGTTGAAAAAGCTCGTTATGAAAAAATGCTGGCTTCAGAAGAGATTAAAAACCTGATTCAGGCCCTAGGGACTGGTGTTGGGAAAGACACGTTTAACATTGCGAAACTTAGATACCACAAAATCGTTATCATGACCGATGCCGACGTCGATGGATCGCACATTAGAACTCTTCTTCTTACTCTACTCTACCGTCAATTCCCGGAGCTTATTGAGCAAGGGTATATCTACATCGCTCAACCACCTCTTTATAAATACAAAAAAGGGAAAATGGAGACGTACTTAAAAGACGATAAACGCCTTGAAGAGTACCTGATTAACAATGCAACTGATGATTCAAAAATTAGTATCAATGGAGAACTAGTTTCTGGAGATTCAGCTAAGCAGTTAATCAACAAAGAAAGCATGTACAGAAAAACTCTTTCTTACTACGACACTCACTATGATTCAGACCTTTTAAGAAGACTGATTGAAGATGGGATGCTTAGAGCTGAAGACATGAGCGATAAAGCAAAAGTTGAAGCTGAAGCTAAGAGACTTACTGATTTCTTCAAGCCGCTTGAGACTGAAACACTAAAGCAGTACTCAATTACAGTTGAAGAAGACTATGACACAAAAACTTTCTCTCTGCGCTTGAACATCAAAACAGCTTCAAGAACAAAGAGATTCAAAATCAGCCCGGGCTTCTTAAGATCGCCGGAATTTGCTGATTTAGTTAACAGCTTTGACGGTATTAAAAAATACAGCAAAGCGACTTTTAAAATTGAACGTGAAAAAGACACAAGAGAGTTCGCATCACTGACGGCATTCTCTGAATTTGTTATCGCGGATGGGAAACAAGGTGCATACATTCAGCGTTACAAGGGACTAGGAGAAATGAACCCAGAGCAACTTTGGGAAACAACTATGAACCCTTCTAACAGAACACTTCTACAAGTAAGAATCGAAGATACGCTTGAAGCGGATCAGGTCTTTACAGTTCTAATGGGAGACCAGGTAGAACCAAGAAGAAAGTTCGTTGAAGAAAACGCACTGAATGCTAGAAACCTTGATGTGTAATACGTAAATTTTAGATTGTTAAAAAGGTAAAAAAATATGTCAGAAGAAAACAACAATAACACAATTAACCACGGAAATATTTCTCCGGTGGTCATTCAAGATGAGATGAAGAGCTGCTATCTCGATTACGCAATGTCGGTAATCGTTGGCCGTGCCCTTCCTGACGTTCGCGACGGGATGAAGCCGGTACATAGACGTGTTCTTTACGCTATGGACTCACTAAATAACTACCACAACAAGCCATTCCTAAAGTCTGCGCGTGTTGTTGGGGATATTATCGGTAAGTATCACCCACACGGTGACTCTGCTGTTTACGGTGCTATCGTTCGTCTAGCTCAGGATTTCTCAATGAGATACCCACTGGTAGACGGGCAAGGGAACTTCGGATCGATCGACGGAGATAATGCGGCGGCGATGAGGTATACCGAGATCAGAATGAAGAAGCTTTCGGAAGAAATGCTTGCTGATCTTGATAAAGAAACTGTTGATTGGAATCCGAACTACGATGACTCGCTAGTTGAGCCAAGTGTTCTTCCAACAAAAATTCCTAATCTTTTAATCAACGGGTCTTCTGGTATCGCTGTAGGGATGGCAACAAACATTCCTCCGCACAACTTATCAGAAATCATGAATGGTCTTCTTCTTTTAATTGATCAGCCAACAGCTTCAATTGAAGATTTAATGAGAATTATTCCAGGACCGGACTTCCCTACTGCTGGTACAATTCACGGAACAGAAGGGATTCGCTCAGCTTACCACACAGGTAAGGGTGTTCTGCAAATCAGAGCAAAAATCGACGTTGAACATAACGCTAAAAAAGACCGCGATTCAATCGTTATCACTGAACTTCCTTACCAAGTTAACAAAGCTAAGCTTATTGAAAGAATTGCTGAACTTGTTAACGAAAAAGAACTTACAGGTATCTCAGATATCCGTGATGAGTCTTCGCGCGAAGGGATCAGAGTTGTTATCGACCTTAAAAAAGGTGAAATCGCGACAGTTATCATTAATAAACTTTATAAGGCGACTCCGCTTCAAACATCGTTTGGTATTATCTTCCTTTCGATTGTTAACGGATCTCCTCGTATCCTGAATATTAAAGAGCAACTTCTTTTCTTCATCGACCACAGAAGAGAAATTGTTATCAGAAGAACAGTTTACGAGCTGAAAAAAGCAAAAGAACGCGCACATATCCTTGAAGGTTTAAAGATCGCTGTTGAAAACATCGATGCGATTGTTGAACTTGTTAAGAAATCTGAAGGTCCTCATCAAGCTAAAGCTCAGTTAATGAGCGTTTACTCTCTATCTGATATTCAAGCGCAAGCTATTCTAGATATGAGACTACAGCGTTTAACTGGTCTTGAGCGCGATAAGATCATCAAAGACTACAACGACATCATGAGAGAGATTGCTCGCCTTGAAGAAATTCTTGGAAATGAAAATCTGATCACAGATATCATCCGTACAGAATTCAGAGAAGTTCTGGAAAACTACGGTGATAAGAGAAGAACTGAAATCATCGCAAAAGCTGATGAAATTCAGATGGAAGACCTGGTTAAGAATGAAGATGTTATCGTAACAATCACTCACAAAGGTTACGTAAAACGTATGCAGATGGACACTTACCGCACACAAAAACGTGGTGGAACAGGTGTAAAAGGTGCTGACGGAGCGGATGACGACTTCTACACATCTATCTTCATTGCTAACACTCACTCGACTCTCTTTGTCTTCACAGATAAAGGACAAGTGTTCTCGATTAAGGTATACAACATCCCAGAAGGAAACCGTACAACAAAAGGACGTAACATTGTTAACTTAATTCAATTACCACCAGGTGAGACAGTTAAGAACATCATGATTGCTCCAAGTGACGTTGAAGGAAAATTCCTAATGATCGCTACAGAGCGCGGTATTGTTAAGAAGTCAGAGCTTTCTGAGTACAAAAATATCCGCCAATCTGGATTAACGGCCATTAAGATCGTAGACGGCGACAACCTTCTATCTGTAAAAATCACAGATGGGAAAAAAGACGTTCTTCTATGTTCTTCTTCAGGAAAAATCATCCGTTTTGCTGAAACAGATGCTCGTCCATTAGGGCGCGTTTCTCAAGGGGTAAAAGGAATTGAGCTTTCTGACGATGAAAAAATCATCGGTATGGAAATCATCGATGACTCAGTAGAAATCCTATCTGTTACATCTCAAGGTTACGGAAAACGTACTTCAGTATCTGAGTACAGAAAACAATCTCGCGGTGGTAAAGGTATCCTGGCGATGAGACTGAACGAAAAGAACGGTGACATCATCGACATTAAACCAGTTACAGATAAAGACGATCTAATGATCATCTCTGATAAAGGACAGGTCATCAGAACGAAAATTTCTGGTATCTCTCTAATGGGTAGAACGACTCAAGGTGTGCGTCTGATCAAGCTTAAAGAAGGTGAATCAGTAGTAGCAGTAGAGAAAATCGTGGATCCTGATGAGGATATCGAAGTAGTAGAAGGAGCGGCATCAGCTGGAACACCTTCGGAAGGCGGAGGAAATGAAACTCCACCGGCCGCTACTGAAGAATAGAATGTTTATTATTGAACTGACTTATAAAAAAGACATGAGCTTCGTGGAAAAGCACCTCGAAGCTCATCGCTCTTTTCTCGACGATTACTATGCCAAGGGCGTTTTGGTGGCCTCTGGCCCTAAGAACCCACGCGATGGCGGAATTATTTTAGCTCGTGAAATGGATAGAGCTGAATTGGAAAAAATCCTGGCCCAAGACCCATTTTGGAAAGAAGGTGTGGCCGATTTTAAGATTACGGATTTTGCCGTCACAAAAAGGTCAGCAAATTTTAATTACTAGGAGTTCTTCATGAAGAAGATCTTTCCAAGGTTCCTATTCAAAGTTTTCATTATGGCAGCCACGCTGGTGTTTACCTCGTGCGACTTCACTCCCCCAATTAACCGCAAAATCATTGATGCACAAAACTACATCACAGAGCAAGAGTATGCTAAAGCAGCTTATCTCTACGAAGATATTTTAAAGAGCAACCCTGCTCAGGATTTAAGACTTAAAATCTGCTACCAGTTAGGAGAGCTCTACTCTATCTACCTGGGCCAGTATAAAAAATCGGTTTATTACTACAACGAAGTTAAAGAGCTAACAGAAGATCCACTTTGGTTGATTAAAACTGAAGAAAAACTAGCTGATGTAAACTTCAATTACTTAAAGAACTATAAAGACGCGATTAAAAACTACACCCGCCTCTCGCAATTTACACCGAAGCTAAAAAACTTCGATTTCTTCCAGCTACAAATTGCCCTTTCTTATTTTTATCTCAACGATAAAGACGCCGCTCTTTCTCAGCTGACAAAAATTCAGTCTGACCCGAACCATGAGTACTTTATTCGTTCTTTTTATTACGTAGGTCTGATCTATTTTGAGCAGAAAGATTTCAACAAGGCCCTATACGTGTGGCTTGAGTATTTAAAGCGTGAAACGAAAAAAGAATATATCGTTCAGGCGAAATTCATGGTCGCCAATGCTTATGAATCGACTGAGAACCTGAAGATGGCCTACGATATTTATTATTCAATCGCTAATGATTACCCGAATCCGGATGTTATTCAAAACAGGCTCAACTCGCTTTATCAGAGAAGAGTTTCTAGAAGGCGCTAATACTTTATAAGTATTTTAAAAAAGAATTAAGCTGACCAATCGTAGTATGCACATCTTTAAGGTCATAAGTGAGCACTAGTTTTTTTCTAAAAGCTCGAACTTCCTCTATGAGTGTATTTTTGGCGGCTACATTAATTTGGCTGATATGATATTTAAGAGGAGTAGATAAAAAATTAAATATTATACCATTAGGTAGGCATAATTTTTCTTTGATTAAGTAGTCAATAAAAGTACAAATTTCTAATGCATTTAGATTTGTTACTGTTATATAAACTTTAATTTTATCTAAGCCTAATTGTTCACTTACAATTTTAATATTCTTTTCTACTAATCTCCAGCTAAGCCCCTCTCTGATCTTTTCGCCAGTTGCATGAGAGGCATCTAAACTTGCACAAAAAATTACTGATTTAAATTTTTTCCATAGATTAAACAAATCGTTTCTTTTCTCTAGAGGAATACTTAGGTTTGTATTATAAGTGATAGAGGTGTGTGTTAAGTTGTTGCTCACTAAATATTTTAAAAATTCAATATGAAGCGGATCTAGAAATGGTTCACCTCCCGCTATGTAATATGTCTCTACATTTTTACAATATTCCTTCAAGAAATTTTCCATTTCATTTTTAGAATCAAACGTTTTAAGGTGACCAGTTTTGTACTGATCATCAATTGATGTTGAATAGTGAGAGCTACAGTAGACACATTTTAAATTACATAGGTTAGAAAATCTTAATCCTAAATATACTAGATTAGGCTTTGAAAGTTTGTAATCTTCCCCCATATTCGCGATCGCTGAATCATGGTAATCACGGTAATAAAGATTAGATCTTTGTCGTAGGCTGAAATGCCCTAATTTTTCATCTCTATAGCAATCAGAACATGCTCTAGTCGGTTTATCTTCGAGCATATTTTTTCTTATTTGAATTTGCTGTGGATGGTTTAAGATCTCTAAAAATGGAGTTTTGCTTAAATACCCTAGGTCAACCTGTAGTTGAGTCTTGCAACACGTAGTGCAATTCCCCCCTTGTTGAATTTCTAAATGAATCCAAGGTAAAATGCAAAAATATTTTTTACTAAGAAAATCCACAAAAATATCCTCTTACTTACTTTATGTTAATATTCTTTTTCATAATAGAATTATTTAAGTAAAAAAGTGTTCTTTTTTTGACACGGAGACTTTCTGAAATGAGTGAGAATATCGAATGGGATATTCTCACTCATGAAGATTACTAATTTTGCTGATAGCGCCTTACTTGAATTTTAATTTTAACACCAAAATCATAATTTGGATCGCTGTTATCCGTAAATAAATTATCGTCAGCTGTAAATAGGATTTCTGTTGCCCCTTCAGGGACTTGTAGTTTCACATAACCATCAAATGGAATATAAAAATCTTCAGGTATGTCTGTGGGAAGATGTCCTATGAAGGTAGGAGAAGATTCAATACTTTCGTAGATTGAATCCTCACCTGGAAAATAAAATTTACCATTACTTGCAAATACTCCAATCATCCAAGCATGTGTATCAGTTCCCCCATATTCAGCTGGCTCAGTTTGATAGTTTCCTAAACCTTGAATATAAATTATATCGCCAGCCTGAAGATTAATGTTTGGGTTGCCTGGAATTGATTGGAGATTTAATCTTGTGGCACTACTAAAATAGGCTGGGAGATATGTTCCAGTAGGATCTACCTTAAGAAAAAAAGAAAATTCAAGTGGATGAATTTCAATAGTCTGTGTGATTTCATCATTTGCGCCAAAAGGATCACTAATGATTAATTTAACAGTATATTTTTTAGCTTCATGGTACTTATGAACAACGAGCGGAGAAGATGTTTCAGTTAATTGACCGTCACCAAAATCCCATTTATAGGTTAAGTTTTTGATATCTTGATTAAAGTTATCGTTAGCATTAAAAGTGACAGAAAAATTATTTACAGAATAAGTAAAGCTAGCTTTTGGACAATTCCAAGTCTTGGTTAAGTCTATTACAACGTCGTTTCCTTTAATAATGGGACTACTAATATTAACTTTTTCACCTTCATTGACAAAGTCACATGATAATAGGGGTGTTGTAGTCTCATAAATACCTACATAATATGAAGGGGCTCCTTTGCATAAAGACTTGTTAAACTTTTCATAATTATTTCTATTGTTAAGATAATACTGAGTCTCTTTTAAAGCGTTTGTAGAGCAAGAAACATCATGATCAGTATCCAAATAGTCTTGTCCAAGACCGACACACCTCTTTACTGTTTTATCATTTGAAACCAATTTTCCTTCGGGTTCTAACACAGGTATGCTGTAATTAAGACGACTAGTTACCTTTGTAAGAATTGAACCTGCTTCATAATATCTAGAGTCACCAACATCACATTTTAGATTGTAGGATAGTGAGTTTCCTGGTCGAAGGGGAAGAGTTGGTTGATTGTAAATAATTAATTTAGGTTTAATTAATGTGTCCCCTTCACAGTCGTAATTAATTCTAGTGATTAGAGCTACAGAGCCAGCGATTGATCCTAAATAAGATAGTGCACCATTAATTGGATCAATAGCCATTGCGAGCCAAGAAGATTGCGACCAAAAGCTAAGTATCATTTCAGCTGCTTGAACATCAATAGGTACAACTCGTCCTTTTGAAATGTAACATTTATGTATCATCCCATCGTATAGAGTTTTTGAACCAAGATTTACGATTTTTTCTAAAAGTTTTTGAAACTCGACGATAAATAATGCTTGGTCTTCTTGGGAGTTTGCATTGGCGTTAGCAATAATGAAATGTGAAAAAAATTGAAACATTTTTCCAAGGCCATGGATTTTTTTATATTGATTGCTAACGATAGTTGAACTTTGGCCGCTAGTATGTTGATATGTGTAGAGTTGGAATAAATCCGAATCATTTTTAAATGATTGATTTAATAAGTTGGCTGCAAGCTGTACCTTTTCTTCTGAAGCCTGTGCCGCAATGTAACCATTGATTAAATTTAGTGCTTCTTTTAAGTAAGAGAAGCCTTGGACTCCATCCTTCCCTAGGTTGGCAGCATAGTCCTTATCGGTAATATACAGATCAAGTAATTCCGCCATTTTGCTTATGTTTTGTGCCAAAAAATCTCTGGGCATTTCGACATTTTCTAAAGGTAAGATTTTGACTGGAAATTCTTTATCTCCAATTGATAAAAGGACCCTATCTTTATTAATGTATGGCAATGTTGTAAACATCGTATTTGGTGCTGCTGTGTCTTTTTTAAAAACAACATCTAAATTATCAATCTTGGCAGAAAGTACCTCCCCTGTATTTTCTCCTACTGAAATTATGATTTTATCTAGTGCTCGAGCAGTTGTAGTTAGTAGCTCAACTGAAGTGTTTATTGGGCTCGCTGATTTCACTGCAACGAATTTTCTCTGAGATTTTATAAATTTGTATTCAGAAATGATCCCTTCTGCATGCACTTGAAACTTTTTAACGATATCTACCTTGTCCTTAATTTTTCTCAAGTGTGCAGGCGCAAAGGAGTTCTTATTAAAAACTAATGTTGTCTCTATTTTAGGAGTAGAAGATTCAATTCTCTTTTCATCAATAAAAAAATAATAATTTTTAATTTTATTTTTAATAATTTTATCTGGAATTGCTTCGACTGTAACTTGACAGGGACTTTCGCAAACTTTTGACGGAGTTACTATTAGCTTCATTGGATGAGATGAAGAGGTGTATTGAAGACGTTTTTTATAAAAGGCTCTTTTTTGTAGAAGCTTAAGATTCCATTTTCTTGAAACTAATAAATTTTTTTTCTTTTGTAGTTCAATTTTATCTTTTGAGGTTAACCCTTTTTTCGAAAATTCTTTTTCTAGTTTTTTGATATTTTCTGAAATGTTATCTAATTCACTTGATATTTCCTCGAGGGTTGCTAATTTTTTTCCGTTCAGGTTTTTAGCAAAGGTTAAATTACAAAAAAGTAAAAGAAATACAGCAATAGATACTATCCGATAGGATACCAACATACGTGCCTCACTTTTAGTTTAGGTGAATTTAGAAAATTAAAAAGCTAACGAAGGTAGCGCGAAATTACTTGAGCATGCTTAGAGCATTTGATACATGACGAAGAGTTTTGCAAGATTCTTTTCATTTCATTCTTTGTCATTAAGAAGGGATGAAAGTAATGACTTTTACAGTACGGGCATTTAGCAAAATGAAATAATAAATATGGATATGCAAAAAGAATATAAGCACAAATGACAATGTAAGAGAGAAGGCTTATGTTTATGCCAAAATTTCGGAGAAGCATGGTAAAAGAACTCATAGAAATTAAAACAATAAAAAACAGTCCGAAGAATAATTTAATTGTCTTTTTTTCAATTTGATCTAAATCTAGTATTTTTTTTTCAAGTTCTTGCATTCAATTATCACCTTGTTTAGATTTCTAGAATAATTCTATTCAGCATAAAATTATAATAAACTTTATAACATTACTTTCGAGTTAATAAAAACGAATGGATATGAGATTTTTTATTGTGGGTTCTTCTGGGTAATGGTGCCAATAAAAAATGCAATTACTACAAGCCACTTCTGTGGAATATAGTTTTTATAATACAATTGAACTAATCGGGTTTTATATTTTAAAAAACCGTAAGAAAGAATAAGAATTAATTATAGATAAAACAGCATTTAAGTTCTTAATTTTGAAACAGAGATTGAATAAAACACAAAGGTATATAAGGGCGAGTAATGAATAAAAAGTGGATTCAAATCATGGGCTTGGCCATGAGTCTTCCGTCGACAATTTTTATTGCGGCCTGGGGGGCTTTCCAACTCGTCAAACTCGGGATAATAAGCAAAGTCGTAGCAGTTTTAATCTTCTTGGCGATTGTAGGAAATATTTTGTTCCTCATGGTTTATTATGCATATAAGCGCAAAAATTGATTTCAAAAAATACGTTCTCTTTTCAAGCATTTTGCTAATCATTTCCTATTTTTTATCCAGAAATTTCGAAGAACTTAAAGTCATGCTGACCATTTTTTTAGCGGCGTGCCTAAATCAATATATGTTGGTTAAGGGTGTTGAGAAGGTCACGAATCAGGCCGCGGGCAATGGCGAGACAGATAAATCAGGGCTTATTGGGCTTTTCATTGGAAAAGCAATTGTGCTCATTGTCGCGCTAACTTTAGGTGTACAAATCATGGGAAAAAGGATAATAATTCCAGTGCTAATTTATGTATTACAAATAGTTGTCCTCTACCTCAGTATGAAAAAACCTGTGGCAGAACAAGGGTCTAATAAATGAGAAAAATTTCACTCGTATCACTTCTTGCACTTCTTTCATCGAATGCACATGCATCTGGTGGTTTCACTTGGGTAACTCAGTTTGGTCACGCGACTGGATTAGATCATTTCTTTGAGCACCTGACTGGTGTTCATCACTACGATCACATTTTAACTTTCATCCTAGTTCTTCTAGCGCTAGTTTTAACTGGTGTTTATTACCGTGCTAAAACTAAAAACCTAGATGCAGCAGTTGTTCCTGATAAAGGAATCACATACAGAAACATCGTTGAACTTTACGGTTCATTTATCTACACACAAGCACGCGCAGTTCTTGGAGAAAAAGATGCTCCTAAGTACTACTCGTTTGTTGCGACAATGTTCCTTGTTATCTTCGTTTCAAACATGGTTGGACTAATCCCAGGATTCCTTCCACCAACAGAATCAATCAACACAACTCTTGCAGTTGGTGTGTTCTCATTCCTTTACTTCAACTTCAAAGGTTGCAAAGAACTTGGAACGATCAATTACCTTAAGCACTTTGCTGGACCTCTATGGTACATGGCGATCTTAATCTTCCCGATCGAGATCATCTCAACATGTATTCGTCCAATCTCTCTAGCTCTTCGTCTTTACGGAAACATGTACGGGGACCACATGGTTCTTGGAACATTCTCAAACCTAGCACCACTATTAGTACCAATCGTATTCATGGTTCTAGGGATCCTGGTTTCTTTCATCCAGGCTTACGTATTTACAATGCTATCAATGGTTTATATTAGTTTAGCGACTGCTCACCACGATCATGGTGATCACCACGCTCATCACTAAGAAAAAACCGAACTATTAACTTTTTTGTCTAAGGAGACAAACAAATGAAAAAGCTACCTTTAATTTTCTCTTTCCTAGTTCTAGTTGGTCTTGTTGCTCAACAAGCATTTGCTCAAACAGGTGAAGGCGCAGCAGCTGCTGGTCTTAACACTGTAGCAATCAAGTACATCGCTTACTTCTTCGCTCTAGGGATCGCTGTTTTCGGTGGTACACAAGCTCAATCTAAAGCTGCTTCAGTAGCTCTAGAAGGAATCGCTCGTAACCCAGCTGCAGCTGATAAAATCCAAACTCCAATGATTCTTGGTCTAGCACTTATGGAATCACTTGTAATTTTCGCTCTTATCTCAACTTTCCTTGTGTAATTTTAATTCGCAAGAATTCTAAGATAAAAAAGAAGGGAGCTTTCGGGCTCCCTTTTTTTATGCCTAAAAAGTGTTTCTTCATAGATTAGAAATTCCTGTGAAAGTGCAATGGTGCACTCTTCTCCACGATGGTGGATTCATAAGGCGAATGCCTTTTGTATAAAGATGGGCCAACAAATAAAAGGTGGCACAAAGATCTGATACAAAAAACACTCAGGCATACCAAGGTCCAGGTCATTTTGAAAAAACTAGAACTAGCTTTTGCAAAATAAAAACTGAACTCTTTAAATTCTAGAAAAAAGGCAAAAAAATTCCTGTGAAACAAATGTTCCATATAAAACTCCAATAAAATTAAAAAATACTAAAAATTAAAACAACAAAACTAAAAACTACATTTGAGTTGATCCAAATTAATGACAATGAATGTGCTGAGAATAGTAGTGTGCTTTAGAGCTGGACGGGTTGAGACACACGACGATCAGTACAAATCATTTTGTTAATTGAAATCATAAATGTACCTCCTTCGTGTAAAAGTAATAACTTTTGTCAGAATAAACGTAGTTTAAATTTTTGTCAACAGGGGGAAATAAATAAAAAAAGGGGCGCAAAGCCCCCGTATTTAATTACCACATGACTTAAGAACGTTGATGAGCTCGTCGCGAGAGTCACATTGATACGATGGAAGTTTATCACAAGTGAAGACTGCACAGTCGACAACATCATAAGAAGCATTTTTACATTGGCCTAAAACTTCGAAGACTTCATCTCTACTGTCGAGTTGATACGCAGGAAGTTTGCTAGCAAAAAAATCAAAACATCTTGAACCAACAACACCACTACATTGATTAGCGATATCTTTCATTTCATCTAATGAATCACTTTGATATGAAGGAAGTTGCTTGATCACTCTCGCTACACAATCACCGCCATAATTTCCTCTACACATAGTTGTGACTTGTCTGATTTCATCAGGGCTATCACACATGTATGAAGGAAGTTTTTCGCAAATAACTTTTGCACATGAACTTGAATCAGGACGCGGGTAGCATTGGTCTTCACCTTCAATAGATTTTTCAAAACCATTTAGTTTATTTTTATAATAAAGAAAAGAAAGTTGATCGATTTCAGATGAAGCAAAGAGAGCTTGCGATGAAAGGACCAGGGATAGAATTAACCACTTCATAAAAACTCCTTTTAAAAAAGAACAATGAAGTTAGGTTAATGAATGAGATGATAAACAGCAAGGCGCTGTCAGAGCATGAAAGCATTAAGAATTAGAGTAGTGTCAGAAAGACTCTAGAACTTTGATTCACCAGAGAAGATCTTCTCTCCGTTTAGAACAACGTCATATGTGATTGGGCAGACTTTGCTTAGCATGAGACTCACGCCACAATACTTTGTCATAGAAGCTTCGCACGCTTTGATCGCCATATCTTTTTTGACTTCACCGCCAATTTTATAGATCAAGTGAATGTCTGCGAAATATGAAGGAGTCGTTTTTGTCATGTTGGCCTTAGCATTAATATCGAGAGTAAGAAGAGGCTCTTTTTTATTTTCTAAGATTGAGGCGATATCCATTCCAGCACATGCGCTGATGGCATTAAGAAGCATTTCTTTTGGACTCGGCCCGCGGTTTAAGCTTCCATTAGCAAGAGTTGTATCGAGTTGAGTTTCATGTCCCCTAACATTTCCAGTAAAACTTAGTTTTGTATTCCATTTAACGTTAGCTTCCATGAAAACTCCTTCTTATAATGTGCTCATCTTGGATAAAAAGATGGCGGCGGCATTTGCAGCATTCAGGTGTGCGACTTGCGGATCGATTTTGATTTTTAAAATAGTGTCAGAGAGATTCAAGATATCTTGGTCAATCCCGTGTCCTTCGCTACCGATAATAAGAATACATTTTTCAGGAAACTTATAATCGGCCACATCGATTGAGCCTGGGATGTTGGCAGTTGATAAAATAGTGTAGCCCAGTTCCTTTAGCCTTTTTAGATCCCCCCTAAAGTTAAGGGCATGATTCGTTTTCATGGCAAAAATATTACCCATGGAAACACGGATGCATCGTCTTAAGTAAGGAGAGCAGGTTTTTTCATCCATCAGCATCGATTTGATACCAAAAGCAGCACTTGAACGGACAATGCTTCCCACATTCTCAGGTGACGTCAGACCATTGAGTGCAATGATTCGATTGTCGAGCTGATCAAGAGGTGCATCTTTTGGTTTTTCGGCCAGGACTAAAACTTCAAATTCAATTTTAAATCCGGCCACGGATTCAAGGACTTTTTTATCGGCAGCAAAAATGTTCTCGCCTGAAAGCTGGTGTCTTTCGATAAACGCTGGCGTTGCCAGGATTTTATGAATCGGCTTATGGCTCGCTCTTAATTGCAAAAAAAGCTTTTCAGCTTCGGCAATGATGAGGTCTTTTGAATTGAGTACATGATCACGGATTGAGATAAACTCTGCAATCCGTTGGTCATTGGGGTCTGTAATTTGAATCATGCTTTAAGAACTTTCTTTAAATATTTACCAGTAATTGATTTTGGGTTTTTGGCCACTTCTTCCGGAGTTCCTGTCGCTACGACCTCACCTCCACCTGTTCCACCTTCTGGTCCTAAGTCGATAACATGGTCAGCAGTTTTAATAACGTCGAGGTTGTGCTCAATAATTAAAAGTGTGTGACCTTGATCCACCAATTGTTGAAGGGCAGAAAGAAGGATTTTTATATCCTGGAAGTGAAGTCCTGTTGTCGGTTCATCAAGAACGTATAGACAGTGACCTTTGGTTCTTTTTGAAAGCTCGCGCGATAATTTTAAGCGCTGAGCTTCACCACCAGAGAGGGTTGTCGCTGGCTGACCTAGTTTCATATAACCTAGACCCACTGAGCGAAGTGTTTCAAGGACGCGAGAGATTTTAGTGTGGTTCTTAAAGAACTCACAGCCTTCTTCGATCGACATCTCTAGAACTTCAGCGATGTTTTTACCTTTATAAAGAACAGAAAGAGTCTCAGCATTGTAGCGAGTCCCCTTACATTCCGTACATGTTATATAAACATCTGGAAGAAAGTGCATTTCGATTTTCTTAACACCATTGCCTTCACACTCTTCACATCGACCGCCTTTAACGTTGAAGCTAAAACGCCCTGTTTTGTACCCTCTGATTTGCGATTCATTTGTTGAAGCAAAGATATCGCGAATATCATCAAAGAGACCGGTGTATGTCGCCGGGTTTGAGTGTGGTGTTCTTCCGATTGGAGACTGGTCAAGTTCGATAACCGTCTTGATTTCATCTACTCCGGCAAGAGCATTGTAGTTGGCCTTCGAGTAAAGGGTTTTGTGAGTGTTTGTTAAGTGCGTTTTTAAAGCAGGAACCAAAACCTTATGAACCAAAGTTGATTTACCTGAACCACTTACTCCTGTAACACATACTAATCCACCAAGAGGGAAATTAACGTCGAGTTTTTTCAGGTTGTGCTCAGTGGCCCCAGTTAACTTTAAAAATTTAGTCGCTTTCTTTCTTGTTTGCGGGACCGGAATGCGGTCTGCACCAGAAAGGAATCTTGCTGTCAGTGATTTTTTATCGCTTAAAAGTTTTGCAAGTGGCCCGTGAGAAACAATTGTCCCTCCGTGGATACCTGCTCCAGGTCCCATATCGATAATGTAATCACTCTCATTCATCGTATCTTCGTCATGTTCAACAACGAGAACAGTGTTGCCCAGGTCGCGAAGAGTCTTTAGTGTTTTTATCAGGCGGTCATTGTCTCTTTGGTGAAGACCAATACTTGGCTCATCTAAAACATAAAGAACGCCAGAAAGAGCGGAACCGATTTGAGTTGCCAGTCTGATACGCTGAGACTCACCACCGGAAAGAGTCATGGCACCTCGATTTAACGTCAGGTAGCTTAGACCGACATCATTTAAGAAGCGCAAGCGTGAAATGATCTCTTTAAGTAGCTTTTCCGCGATGATTTTCTTTTCACCATCTAATTTGATGGCATTTAGGTATTCAAAACAATCAAAGATTGAAAGTGTACAAAGATCCATGATGTTCTTGTCGCCGATCTTTGTAGAAAGAGCGATGCGATTTAAGCGCAGGCCTTTGCAAGACGGGCAACATTTAATGTTCATGTATTTTTCTAATTCAATGCGGACTTTATCCGATCCACTTTCCAGGTATTTTTTCTCCAGCCATGCTGAAAGACCTGGGAAAGCTTTCGAAAACTCAAAATGCGAGTTTTCTGAAGTGAATGAGTAACGGTAAACTTTATCTGAACCGTTAAAAAGAATATCTTTAAACTTCTTTGGAAGTTTTCTAAAAGGCAGGCTTACGTCTGCACCTTCTTCTTCGGCAATGGTTTCGACCATTTTGTAAAGGAATGAACTTTTCTTAGAAATAGGAGTGATCGCTCCTTCTAGAAGTGGAAGGCTTTCATCAAAGATCATCAGGTCAATATCAAAAATCTTTGTTTCCCCTAACCCATTACAAACTTCGCACGCACCGATTGGTGAGTTGAAAGAAAACAGACGTGGTTCAAGCTCAGGATAAATTTTATCGCCGTTTGTTGATTTGTTATGCTCAGAAAAATTCAGGACCTTGTTGTCATTAACCAGGATTTGAACGTTTCCTTCTGCAAGCTTTAAGGCGTATTCAATAGAGTCGGCCAGGCGTTTTTCGACATCGTCTTTAAGCACGATACGATCGACAACGATATCTAGTTGGTACTTTCCTTTTGGCGCTTTAATATCTTCATCAAGTTGAATCATTTCGCCGTTTAAACGAGCGCGGGTAAATCCCATCGTCTGGAACTTGCTTGAGATTTCTTTGAACTTAATTTTATCGTTATAAGGAATAGGTGCAAGGATTTGTAGCTTGGCTTTATCCCCTGCTTTTAAAACTTCTCTTGTAATCTGGCTTGGGGTGTATCTTCTAACTTCCACACCTGTATCTGGATCATAAAGAGTCCCGATGCGAGCATAAAGAACGCGCAGGTAATCGTAGATCTCAGTTGTCGTTCCAACTGTTGATCTTGGGTTTTTGCTAGATGTTTTTTGGTCAATCGCAATCGCAGGACTTAGGCCTGTGATTGATTCCACTTCAGGTGGTTGGTATTGGCCTAAGAATTGTCTGGCATAACTTGAAAGAGATTCAATATAGCGTCTCTGTCCTTCAACATAAATAGTGTCGAAAGCCAAAGAAGATTTCCCTGAACCAGATGGCCCAGTAATAACAGTAAGAGTGTTCTTCGGGATGCTTATAGTAACATCCTTCAAATTATGAACCGCTGCTTTTACAACGTTAATTTCGTTTATCGACATACTTCATAACCTCGAAAGCTTGTTTAAAGAGAAAAATCAGGCCGGTTGGGTTAGCTTTATTTTTACCATATAAATCGAAAGCCGTGCCGTGATCAACGCTTAGACGCAAGAACGGAAGACCCATAGAGATATTTAATCCGATGAGTCCGTGCATCGCTTTGAATTGGGCAAGACCTTGATCGTGAAACATATAAACAAATAACTGCTTCTTTGTTTCATCGTGGTGCATGTGAAGTGTATCACCAGAATAAGGGCCTTTGAATTCTAATGTGTGTTTCTTTTTTAATTGGTCAATGGCCGTGGTGATTATTTTATCTTCACTTCCTAAGATTCCGTTTTCACCAACGTGCGGATTGATTCCTGAGAAGATCACTTGTTCATAATCAAAGAAATATTTTTTATAAAACTCAATCGTCGTATTGGTTTTCTCAACAATCAGATCAGTGGTGATAACTTTTGTCACATCTTTGAGCGCCACATGATCGGTGATTAAAAGAACATTTTGTGAAGTTCCTTTAAATGTCATAGAGATGTTTTTGTTATTGAAGTATTCACGGAAAAACTCTGTGTAACCGGCTAGGCTTTTCCCATCATGGATCAATTGATCTTTTGAGGTTGGAAGAGTCACTAAAATATCTTCAGGCTTAATCACGTTTAAAACATGAACGAGAGAAGATGTTGAAGAAGGAATCCCCTTTTCTATTTTGGGATGAATGACATTAAGATCTTTAAAATTATCTTTTTTAAAGCCCAGGTCCTTAAAATTAGTGTTTAAGTCCTGCTCATTAACAACGAGTGTGACAGCTTTCTTCTCTCTTTCTGAGAGAAGTAAAAAAGCCTTAAGAAAGATCTCGAGACCAATGCCCCTTTCGTGTCCTTGAGTTACATAGATCATCTCTTAATTCCATTAGAGAGAAATTTTGATGTAGTGTTTATTTCTTTCTCTTTCAAACCATACTGACGTTTCAGATTTTACGGCCTTTTCAAAAAGCTGATCTTTGATCTTATCTTTTTGAGAAGCGAAAGCTTCAGTTTCTACCAGGTCTTTTTTCCCAAGATAGAAAACGTGGTACTGGTTATTGATAACGATTGGAGTCGTTAGTGCGCCTTCGTCAGTTTCCTTTAGAAGGTTTTTAAGTTCAGTTGTCACCCCTTCTTCACTGATGTCTTCAAGATTTGTCACTGTTAGTGTTGAGTAAGCTTCAGGTAGAACGCCATTTACACGGTATTGTTTTACGATTTCTTCCATCTGACCTTTGGTTGGTTTAGAAACAACATCTTTTCCAACAGCATAGTCGATTAAAGAGTATTTGAAGTTAAGGCGTGAGTCCTTAATGTTGTTTTTGTAATAAGTGTTTTTTACATCTTGTTCAGAGATAGCGATAAGTGGAGAGACAACGCGGTTAACGAAGTAGCTGTACTCGATAGCTTCTCTTAATGTTTCAAAGTACTCATCAAATGAAGTTCCTTGTTGCTTTAAAAATCCCATTAGAGATTTTCTATCAACGCCTAGGCGCTCTTGGTTTGATTTAATTTGTGCTTCAACCTGGTCATCAGTAATGGTGTATCCAAGTTCAGAAAGCTTAGCGCGGATTAAGTATTTGTTGATGGCAATCTGTAGAAGTTCGTCATTTGAGTAGGCGCTTTTGTCATAGATCATCGGAGCAACGTTCTTTTTGATCGCCAGGTTGCTGTTGGTTCTATTGATTTGTGAAAGAGTGATGATGTTGTCGTCTACGATAGCTGCGATTTTATCGAGAAGTTTGGCTTCAGCGGAAAGAGAGATCAGAAGAGTTGCGAGAAAAAAAAAGCGACTTGCGAGTTTCATTTTAACCTACTAAAACTTAAAACCTTATAGGGTTATTAGAGTAAGTTATCTGATATTACTACGCAAGTCGCAAGGCTATTGTTAGCTGTCTATTTTAACCATTCTTTGTTAACAGTAATTTTTGCACCTTTACGTGCGTCAGCAAAGTATTCTTCAAGGATCTTGTCACGTTTTTGGTCGTAAACAATCTTCTTGTATAGTGCTGGGTCAACTTCTTTCCATTCCTTAACCCCTAGAACTTTAATGATGTGATACCCGAACTGAGTTCTTGTTGGAGGTGAAATGTATCCGTTAGCTTTTCCGTTGATTGCTCTGAAGTATTCTGGAGCGTATTTAATTGCTGGCAGGTAACCAAGATCCCCTGCTGCTGGAGCAGTTGAGCTTTGAGAGTACTTGTTAGCAAGTTCCGGCCATTGTTGTGGTTTTGATTGAAGTTGTTTGTAAACTTCCAGAGACTTTTTCATTGCTTCTTCAACTTCGGCCTTGTCTGGAGCGACTCTTACGCGGAAAAGAATATGAGCTGTGCGGTATTCTTTGTTTTTAGCGTAGTAATCTTGTGCTTCTTTGTCTGAAACCTGGATGCCTTGAAGTTTCTTTTCTAAATCTTTTGAGATTTGAGCATGGTAGAGAACGTCTTCCATTTTTGACTTAACGATTGGGTCATCTTGAAGTTTCGCTTCTTTTGCTTTTTTGATCCCGATTTCGCGGTTGATAATGTCATTGAGAACTTTTTCTTTTGTAACGATTTTGTCCGAAACAAACATCAGGTTTTGTTCGAAGGCCTGATCAAGTTGTCCTTTCTTAATTTCCACACCGTTAACTGTCGCAACAATAGCTTCAGGGTTAGTGTTTCTTGGGTTCGTTGCTGGCTGCTCCTTATCTTGAGCGTAAGCCGACACTGAAAATGCCAGGGCAAGAATCGATAAGTAATTTGATGTCTTCATCACTATTATCCTCAGAAAAGTTAATTCTTTAACACGCAATAATGTATGTACTTTTAATGATAGCAGAAAATAAAAAAAGGAAGTGTAAATTCCTGAAAAAATGCTCCAGTGGAGCATTTTACCGGTTTTAGTCTATTAATAAGATCAGATATTTTTAAGAGTTTCAGGAATGCTAAGATGGAATTAAATGTTCACTAATCGACTTAGAAAACTTGAGTAAGTCATTCTGAGTGACCGCTGTTTTTTGGTTATAGATAACTCGATAATCTGGAGTAAATTGATAGATTTTTGGTCTTGAGATAAAGAAGTTCACTACGCGATCACGCAGATCTGGGTTGGCTTCAAGAAACTGCTTATCAAACTTTAATGTAATGGCCGTTCCACCAACCTGAACAGATTTTAGTCCAAGTGTTTGCAGGAAAATTCTCGTTTCTAAAACCATAAATAGATTTGAAAGCTCTTCGCTGAAAAGTCCGTAAACATCCTGGAATTCTTCTCTGATATTTTCCAAAAGTTGATGAGTTTCACAGTTTGAAAGACGTTTGTACTGCTTCAGGCGCTCGCTTGCATCACTGATGTAGTGATTTGGAATGAAGGCCGGAAATGGTGTGAGAATTTCGATGTCCTTTTTAAGAATTTTTCTTTCACCACGCAGTTCATGGATGGCATCTTTTAGAAGTTCCATATAGAGCTCAAGCCCAACTGCTTCGACGTGCCCGGATTGTGTCGCTCCTAAAATATCGCCGGCCCCGCGGATTTCTAAGTCGACAGAAGCAATGTTAAATCCAGCACCCATATCAGCGTAAGTTTGCAGAGCGTGTAGCCTCTTTTGGGCGATTGTCGAAATTTCGCGCATGCGTGGGACAACAAAGTAAGCGTAGGCTTTTTTATCTGAGCGTCCGATTCTTCCTCGTAGCTGATGTAGTTGTGCCAGACCGTAAGTGTCGGCGCGGTCGATGATCATCGTATTGGCATTGGGAATATCAATCCCCGATTCAATAATTGTTGTGGCGATAAGGACCTGGTATTGACCATTGTAAAAAGAGTTAATGCGGTCTTCGAGTTCTTTTTCACCCATTTGCCCGTGAGCAAAAGTGATTTTTGCTTCGGGAACAAGTTCTCTAATTGAAGCCGCGTATTGTTCTATGTCGCTTACTTTATTGTGAACAACAAAGACTTGTCCCCCACGTTGAAGCTCTTTTTGAAGAGCATTCTGAATGGTGAGTTCGTCTTCTTTAATAACGTAACTTTTAATTGACTGACGTCTTGGAGGTGCTGTTTTAATCAGTGATAAATCGCGCAGACCAAGGAAGGCCATTTGCAATGTGCGAGGAATCGGAGTTGCTGTTAAAGTCAGGAAATCAACCGAAGCTTTCATGAGTTTTAGCTTCTCTTTATGTCCAACTCCAAAGCGCTGCTCTTCATCGACAATAACCAATCCAAGATCAGAGAATTTTAATTGGTTTGAAAGAAGTTTGTGAGTCCCGATTAAGATATCGATCTCCCCTTTTTCTGCTTTCTCTAAGATTTCCTTAGATTCTTTCGCTGATTTAAAGCGCGAGATAAACTCGATGCGAACTGGGAATTCTTTAAAGCGCTTTGAAAAAGAGTTGTAGTGTTGAAGCGCCAGAATGGTTGTTGGTACCAGGACTGCAACTTGCTTTCTGTCTTCAACAGCTTTGAAAGCGGCACGCATGGCCACTTCAGTTTTACCAAAACCAACGTCGCCACAAACCAGATAATCCATTGGCACAGGTTTTTGCATGGCCTCGAGCACTTCCTGAATGGCGCGCGCCTGATCTGGTGTCTCTTCAAATGGGAAGGCCAGTTCAAATTCTTTATACAAATGATCGGGAGGAGAAAAAGCGTAAGCAGAAGAAGACTGTCTTTCGGCCTGTAGTTTTAAAAGATCAAAGGCCAGGGCCTTGGCCGATGTACGTGCTTTAGCTTTTAGAACCTGAAACTTATTAGTGCGAAGGCTGTCCGATTTTAAAGAGGCAGCAGCATCAGCATGTTTTTGAATCAGGTTTAATTTATAAACCGGAACATAAACTTTATCGTTGTCGGCATATTTTAAAACGAGGAAATCACTCTTATCACCGGCGATATCCAGCGCTTCAAGACCTAGATATTCACCGACTCCATATTCACTGTGAATAACATAGTCACCGCTTTTAAGTGTCGCCAGTTGTTCAGCGAAAAGATCGAGGTCAACTTTTTTGTATTTCTGAGCTTTCGTTTTTTTAGCAGCAAACAAGTCTCCGTCACTGATGATCAGAAATTTCTCGCCTTCATAGTAAAAACCCTCAGAAACCCTGAACGGTAAAAATTCTATTCTCTTTTTCAAATCACCAGAAAAACCCTGAAGGTCAATCAAGTGCTGAATCTCACCTTTTGATGAATCACTATAAGAAGAAAAATAAATTTTCCCCTGATACTCAAAGTGCTTCTTGATAAAATCGAGTGCAGCCTTAATGTATTCAGGTTTTGAAAGGGCCGGGTTGATGTGTTCGTTTAAAAACGTTTTTGTTTTAATTAAACGCAGGTCAACGGAATCGGCAATATCACCAAAAGTCATGTTGAGGTTGAGTTGATCAACCAAAATAACTTTGCTGTCTTTCATGTTGTCGATGAAAGAAAAATCATAAATTTTATTGTAAATCGGAAGAATGTTTTCGCTGTTGATGTTTTCTTCAGCATTATCAAACTCAAAACGCATTCCCTCTGCATATTCAAGATAAGCTCTTTCCGTTTCATTAGCGTTTAAGATGCTAACTTGAGTTTGCGCGAGATCGAAATAATGAAAAATTGTTTCCGGGTCTTTGAAAAATAATGGCACGTAGACCGGATAATTTTCAAAAAGAAGTCCGTCACTCAGGCGTGCAAAGAGCGCTTTTCTGAATTCGAATTTATTTTTAAACGCTGGTCCTGGTTGTGGAAGATTTTCTCTTAAAGTCACAGGAAAATCATGATGTGCCAGGATTCCTGCGGCCGGTGTGATACAAACAGTATTTATCGAATGATCACGCAGTGTTTTTTGCGTATCTAAATCGATGGCAAAAATACTTTCGATTAAATCATCGAAGTACGACAGTCTCACGGGGTTGCCACCAACTGGGTAGATGTCGAAGATCTGCCCTTTTTGAATAAATGTTCCAGGTTCTTCGACAGATGTGGCCGAAGAATACCCCATGCTCACCAATTTTTTTGCAAGGTCAATTGGTGCGATGATGTCATCTGGCCTGATGATAAAACTAAATTCATTGAAGAACTGTCTCGGAGGTGTTCTGAGTGAGAGTGCTTCAAAGCTTGTGATAAGAATAAATTTTGTTTTCGTTTGATCAAGTCTCGTGAGTTTGCTCAACACTTCAAGTCGATCATAAAAGTTTTTCTCAGAGGAAATCACTCCGGAATACGGCGATGCTTCAAGTCCAGGGTAAAACATTAATTCTATGCTGTTTTCGCTCTGGGCCAACTGAAGAGAGTTGAAAAAATCTTCGGCTTCGTCGTTTGTAGGGGCAATGATCAGTTGCGATTTCTTAAGAAATAATTTCGTATTTTCTCGCAAAAATGTGTTGAGAATGAACGACCACTGCTCCGTGGTTGCACCGTATAAATTTAGTGGAGATGAAGCATGTTCATCCCATTCTAAGATCTTTTGAAGCAGGGAATTAAAGTGACTCATATGACTATCATTTCAACTAATAAAACATTTCCAAGATATTATATTTTCGTGTAATCTAAGGAAACTAAAAAAATAGGATTTTTTTCTCGGAGATCAAGATGTCGACATTTAATCTAGACGTCTACATGCCCGTCGTAATTTTAATTGCGCTCGCACTACTTGTGGCAGGTGGATCACTCTTTTTGGGGAGCTTAATTCGCCCTCACAACCCAAACAAACTGAAGGAAACTGCATACGAGTGTGGTGAAGAGCCTGTTGGTACTGCTTGGGCGAACTTTAACATCCGTTTCTACGTTATCGCGCTAATCTTCATTATTTTCGATGTTGAAAGTGCTTTGATGTTTCCTGTAGCGGCTGTGTTCAAAAAATTCAATGAAATCGGAATGGGTGGGACGCTTCTTATGTCGATCCTTACTTTCGTTCTTGTTCTTGTTGCTGGGATTGTCTACTGCTGGAAAAAAGGCGACCTTGACTGGGTTAAAAGCTTTCAGCACGTCAACCAGGATGCACCTACTTTCGGGAAAAAGGACTAGGCATGAATTCAACTGTAGTATCATATTTTGCACAATCGAATGAGTTTCAAAACGTAGTTGGATGGCTTTCAAAAGTTTTAGGCTTTGATGCTTCTTCACTCGTTGCTTTTATTATCTTCGCAATCTTCGCACTCATCATCGTTGGAGTTATGGCAACAATCGGTGGTCTTGGTACATACGCTGAAAGAAAGATCTCAGCCGATCTTCAAGCTCGTGTGGGTCCAAACCGTGTTGGTCCATTTGGTCTTCTTCAATTCCTGGCCGACGGGGTGAAGATGATCCTAAAAGAAGACATCATTACAACAAATGCAGACAGGTTTACTTTCAACCTTGCTCCTGTTCTTTGTATGGTTGGTGTGTTCGCAACTCTAGCAGTTGTCCCTTACTCAAGTGGTTTCATGCTGGCGGATCTTAACGTTGGTATTTTCTATCTTGTTGGTATGGCCTCTCTTGTGGGTGTTGGTGTTTTCCTTGGTGGATACGCTTCAAACTCAAAGTGGTCTATGCTTGGTGGTATGAGAGGTGCTTCACAAATTATCTCTTACGAAATCCCGGCTACAATCACAATCATCTCAATCGTTCTTCTTGCTGGTGGATTATCAATGAAAACATTGATCAACGGTCAAGGTGGAGCACCACACGAGTGGTTCTTGCTTCACAACCCGTTTGCTTTCATCGGCTTCTTTGTTTACTTCATCTCAGCTCTTGCTGAAACAAACCGTGCACCATTCGATCTACCTGAGGCGGAATCTGAACTAGTTTCTGGTTACCACACTGAATACTCTGGTATGAAGTTCGGTCTATTCGCTCTTGCCGAATACATCGAAGTTTTCGTTGTTTGTGGTGTTGCAGTTGCCCTATTCCTTGGTGGATACAAAGTTCCTTTCGACCTGGGATCTGGAGCGATCCTTGTTGAGAAGCTTGGCCTAGATGCAATGCTTGCTCAAAACGTTGGACAGCTTCTTGAACTTGGAGCTTTCTTCACAAAAACTCTGGCTCTTTACTATGTAGTTATCTGGGTACGTTGGACGCTTCCACGTCTTCGCGTTGACCAACTGATGACACTTTGTTGGAAATACTTAACTCCAATCGCAATTTTCAACCTATTAGGTTGCGCGATCTGGATGTATGCATTTGATGGAAAATCAATTTTTACTTTAATTATGGCAGCTGCTTCTGGCGGCGGTGCTCATCACTAATTAAAGGATAGGGAGAATACTGTGTTTTCAAATACACTCTTTTTAGTTTCTGCATTACTCACTATTGGTGGGGCAGTGGCAGTTGTTGTGAGTAAAAACCTGATGCACGCTTGTATCTACCTTCTTGCTTCATTATTTGGAGTGGCTGGTCTTTACGCTTGTATTGGAGCTGACTTCCTGGCGGCAACTCAGTTAGTTGTTTACGCTGGTGGGGTTATCATTCTAATGCTTTTCGCGATCATGCTTACAGGTGGTTCTGGAAACCGCGTAAACAAATATGGTCTTGAGAAAATCCCGGCAATGGGTAACCCAAAGACTTTCTTCTTTGCTGGTTTCGCGGCCCTTGTTTCAGCGGCAGTCCTTATTAAGGTACTGGTTCCTGTTTTTAGAAACAGCGGGACTTTAGTTGCGACAGACAATGCTCCGACTGTTGAAAGAATTGGAACACTTTTAGCGACAGATCACATCTTAGCTTTTGAAATTTCATCGGTTCTACTACTGGGCGCTCTTATTGGTGCAGCAGTAATTTCTAGACCAAGGAAAGAAATCCATGATTAGTTTAGGCGCCTACTTAGGCATTTCATTCATTCTATTTCTTTGCGGCGTTATGGTTATGGTCGCAAGAAAAAATATTATCGCAATGTTATTAGGGATCGAGCTTATCCTTAACGCTTCGGCGCTTAACTTCGCGGCTTATACAAAATTCGCTAACGGCAATCTTGAGGGACATATTATGAGTCTTTTCATTATTGTTATCGCTGCTGCTGAAGCTGCGGTTGGATTAGGGATCGTTATCAGATTCTTCCAGTTAAGAGAAAGCATCCATATTGACGATGCGGCAACACTACAGAACTAATATAAAGGTAAGGATATAGAGACTATGGATTACACAATCTCAACCGTTGCACCTATTGTACTACTACCGTTCTTTGCTTTCGTGATTAACGTTTTCCTGGCAAAACGCGTTCCGATCGCAGCAGTAGCACTAAGTACATTGGCAATTTTCGGTTCATTTATTTACGCTTTAAGAATCTTCTTAGATTTTCAAAACGTATATGCTGTTAACTACCACATCCACAAAGTTTTCACCTGGTTTGACTTAAGTGCCGGTGAACACCTGTTTAAAGTAAACATGGGTATCTATATAGATAACATGACAGCAACTATGCTTTTAATGGTTACGGCCGTTGCGACCCTGATCCATGTTTTCTCAACTTGGTACATGCACGATGATGCGCGCTTTGCCCGCTTCTTCGTTTATATGTCTCTCTTTACTTCAGCGATGCTTGGACTTGTTGTTTCAGACAACCTGCTTTCAGTGTTCATCTTCTGGGAGTTAATGGGATTCTGTTCTTACTCTCTAATTGGTTTCTACTACGAGAAAGAAGGTGCCGGAAACGCTTCAATGAAAGCTTTCATGACAACAAGAGTTGGGGACGTTTTCTTCCTAATGGGTATCCTTATTATTTGGGTTCTTGCAGGAAGCACAACTTTCGTTGATCTTTATGCAGCTATCGGAGCTGGAAAATTCGCAGGAACTTTCAATGCATTCGGTTTAGCTCTTCCAATCGCAACTATCGCGGCTCTTTGTATTTTTGCAGGTACAATGGGTAAATCAGCTCAGTTCCCAATCCACGTTTGGCTACCAGATGCGATGTTTGGACCGACTCCATGTTCGGCCCTAATCCACGCTGCAACAATGGTTGCCGCTGGGGTTTACCTTTCACTAAGAGTTTTCCCACTTATGGAAGCTGGACATATCACTATGTTCATCGCTTACATCGGTGCAATCACAGCTTTCGGAGCTGCTACAATCGCCCTGATCCAGACGGATCTAAAAGCGGTTCTTGCCTACTCAACAATTTCTCAGCTTGGTTACATGGTTATTGGTATCGGTGTTGGTTCATACAACGCTGCTTTCATGCACTTAATTACTCACGCTGTATTTAAAGCATGTCTATTCCTTTCAGCTGGTTCAGTTATCCACTCAATCCACTGCCAGGAAATGCCACAAATGGGTGGTCTTCGTAAGAAGCTTCCATATACATTCTTCGCAATGCTACTTTGCTGTTTTGCTATTGCCGGAGTTCCGTTCTTCTCAGGATTTGTTTCTAAGGATAGAATCCTTGGTGACGCTCTTGTAATGGCCCTTGATAACAAAGCCTATATCCCGGTAGCTCTACTTGGATTTGGTGGTGCACTTCTAACAGCTTTCTACATGTTCAGAATGCTGTTCTTAACTTTCTTTGGAGAGCCACGCGATCACCACATTTACGACCACGCTCATGACGAACACATTGGATGGAACTCAAACGTTCCTCTACTAATCCTTTCTGTGTTCACACTTGGTCTATTCTACTCTGGGTCTTTCACGGGTCAGGGAGAAGTAAACGTTTTCGGATCAAAATACGAATGGTTCCAGACTTTAATTCACAAACCAGAAGTCGCTCACCTGGAGCACTTTGCTCACTATGAAAAAGAAGATTTCGGAACAACAGATACTCGTGACAAAGTTGAGCTTCCAAAAGCAGCTTACGATGCTAATCACGGAATGGATGATCACAGAGCTCACCACGTTCACCTGGTTCACAAAATCGGTGCGGTTATGTCGATCATCATCGCTTTCGCGGGGATCTTCATCGCTTACTCAATGTACGTGAAGAAAACTCTTAACCCTGGATGGTGGGCAGAAACGTTTGCTGGATGGAGAAGAGCTCTTCAAGGCAAGTACTACTTCGACGACCTTTATATCGGAAAAATCATTCAAAAAGGACTGGTTCCATTCAATGCGCTTCTGGCGAAGTTTGACTGGGATTTCTACGATGCAATGGTTATCGATGGAACTGCGGTTCTTAACCGTTGGGCCTATAACATTTCTCGTTGGATCGACAACAATATCGTCGACAGCGGAATGGTTGATGGAACAGGAGCAAGTGTTCGTTTAATGAACGTTCTACTTCGCACACTTCAATCAGGGCGAGTGCAATTGTACTTTGTAGTCCTGGTTGTTGTATTAGCTAGCTACGTTTTAACATTAAGATTTTAGTTTTTTTATATAGTAACTTTTCTCAGGGAGATAACCGGTGGCCGGTTCAAATTTATTAAGTTGGATTCTGTGGATGCCTATGTTGGGAGTTCTTGGTGTATTACTTATGCCAAAGGACAAAACTACTTGGATTAAGAGTTGGGCACTTATCAACACTGTTATTACGTTTGCTCTTACTTTAGTACTATACTGTAAGTTCGATCAGACTCAGGCAGGAATGCAAAATGCATTTAATATTGCGATCCCATGGATTTCGCAATTTAACATTTTCTACCGCCTTGGTGTGGATGGGATCTCACTTCCGATGGTTCTCCTTACTGGATTACTATTCATGCTTTGTATCCTGTCTTCATGGACACAGATCAAAAAATCTATCAAAGCTTACTTCGCTCTACTTCTACTTCTTCAGTCGACAGTATTCGGGGTATTTTTCGCACTAGATTTCTTCCTGTTCTACGTTTACTGGGAAGTAATGCTAATTCCTATGTTCTTCCTTATCGGGGTATGGGGTGGAGAAAACAGAGAATACGCTGCTGTTAAATTCTTCCTTTATACATTCTTTGGATCGATTTTAATGCTTGTTGGTATCGTGGCTCTTTACTTTGCAACTAACCAATCAGTTGATTCATTCAATATCCTTGCTCTTTCAGGCGGGAAGTTCTCTCAACTTACAGTTACTATTTTCGGCCAGACATTATCGTTTGCTAAACTTTTCTTCATCTTCATGTTTGTTGGGTTTGCAATCAAAGTTCCGGTTTTCCCTTTCCACACTTGGTTACCACACGCTCACGTACAAGCTCCAACAGCGATCTCAGTTATCCTGGCAGGGGTTCTACTAAAGATGGGTACATACGGATTCCTAAGAATCGCGTTCCCAATTTTCCCAGAAGCGGCTAAATATTTCTCTACTGCAATCGCATGGCTTGGATTAATTAACGTTATCTACGGTGCTCTATGTGCGATGGCCCAGAACGATGTTAAGAAACTTATCGCTTACTCTTCAGTATCTCACATGGGATTCGTAATGCTTGGACTTGCAGCAATGACTGTTCAAGGTGTTAACGGAGCGGTTCTTCAGATGTTCAACCACGGTACATCAACAGCTATGATGTTCTTCATGATCGGTCTTCTATACGAAAGATCTCACCACAGATGGATCGTTAAGCCAGATGGATCACGTGGATACGGCGGACTTTATACACAACTTCCAGTTTACTCGATCATCTTCATCATCGGTATGTTCGCATCTATGGGACTTCCAGGTCTTTCAGGATTTATCTCTGAAGCCCTTATCTTCCTAGGGATCTACCAACGTTTCACAACTATCACGGTTCTTGCACTATTTGGTCTTCTTATTGGTGCTGCCTACCTTCTATGGATGTTCAAGAGAATGTTCTTTGGAGAAGTTAACCCTGAAGTTAAAGAATACGAAGATATGACTAAGCTTGAAGTGTTTTACATGCTTCCACTTTGTGTTGCTGTAATCCTGTTTGGTATCTGGCCTTCGCCAATCCTGAACATTATGAAAGCTTCAGTAGGACAACTGGTTTCGTTACTAGCAACTTTCTAGTTAAAGATTAGATTAGGATAAAGAGATGCATTTAAATTATTTGGCAAGTATCGGTCGTTATGTTCCAGAAGTTATTCTGGTGCTTTTAATGGTTGGCCTTATTATTCTTGAAACGACTTATAAAGAAGATGAAAAGAATAGAAGATATATCTTCATCACGAGCATGATCGGACTTGTGGCGACTTTCGCTGCACTTCTGGCAAACCTTGGTGGAAAAGCAGAAGCAATCTTTAGCAACGCAGTTGTGATTGATGACTTCTCTACTCTTCTAAAGATGGTGATGGTTCTTGGAACAATCGCAGCTATCTACCTGAGCCGTTTTTCAAGAGACATTTACGAAACTCTTAAAACAGAGTTTGCGATCATGGCAGTTGGTATCCTTATCGGGGGATTCCTTCTAGCTTCAGCAAACAACATGCTGACTCTTTATATCGGTATCGAAACACTTTCGATCCTTTCATATGTAATGGCCTCTTTCAAAAAGAATGACGAGAGATCAAGCGAAGCTGGTCTTAAGTACGCTCTTTACGGTGGGGTTTCAGCAGGTATCATGCTTTTTGGTCTGTCACATATCTTCGGTGTTCTTGGAACAATCCAGTTTGCTGGTGTTGCAAAAATGATCCCGACGTTAACGACAGCTCAACTAGCGATCATCATGCCTTCATTTGTTCTTTTCTTTGCTGGTATCGGATACAAGATCGCATCTGTTCCTTTCCACATGTGGTCACCAGATGTTTACGAAGGATCCCCTACTCCAGTAACAACTTTCTTTGCGATCGTTCCAAAACTAGCAGGGATCGCAGTTCTAATCAGAATCTCGGCTACGTTCTTCACAGTGGATTCAACTCTTAAAATTGGATGGGTTGGATTAATGCTGGTGATTTCAGCACTTACTATGACAGTTGGTAACGTAACAGCTATCGGGCAAAAATCAGTTAAGAGAATGCTGGCTTATTCATCAATCTCTCACGCTGGTGTAATGCTTGCTGGTCTTGTTGTTATTAATGATGTTGGTGTTCGTTCAGTAGTTTTCTACGGAATCACATACCTTTTCATGACTCTTGTTGCTTTCTACATCACAAGCATCGTTCAGGATAAATACGGCAACGATAACTTCGACCGTTTCTCGGGCCTTGCTTTCAGATACCCATTTATGGCAGTGATGATGGCCGTAACTATGTTCTCACTAACTGGTCTTCCGCCATTAGCTGGGTTCGTAGCGAAGTACAACATCCTGGCTTCACTGGTTGCAACTAAGAACTACACGCTGGCAATCATCCTGGGGTTAAACTCAGTTGTGTCAGCTTACTACTATCTGAAGATCGTTCGTCTAATGACTCTTAAACCTCAAGAGTCTGATGAAGAAATCGAAGGTTTCGGATTCTTAAACCAGATGATTATTGTTTCAATGACTCTGCCAATTTTCACACTAGGGATTTTCTGGGAAAGCATTATGTCTCTAGCTGGCAACGCAAAGTTATTCATTCAGTAATTAAAGAGTGGGATTAACTAATGGAATTTTTATCTTTTACAATTTTCTTAATCATCTGCACGGCCCTGGGGCTCGTGCTGATGTTTATTTCAAACTTCCTTGGCCAAAAAGCTAAACAAGTAAGAACCAATGACATTTACGAATCAGGGGTAAACCCGGTTGGAAGTGCCACAAGACAGTACGACATTAAGTTCTATCTTACGGCGATTATGTTCCTTCTTTTCGACGTGGAAATTGTGTTCCTTCTTCCGTGGGCACTTGCTTATAACAATGCAAGCAACCTTGGTTTTATGGTGGCGGGATTTATCTTCTTCATGGCCGTCTTACTAGTTGGATACATCTTTGTTATCAATTCAAAAGCGCTAGAGTGGGAAAAATAAGATGTTAGAAACGATTCTTGAAATATTAGTCAAAACTGTAATCATCCTGGGTCTTCCCCTGGGTGCACTACCGCTTATTATTCACGTAGAAAGAAGAGGCGCGGCTTTCATCCAAAGAAGACTTGGACCAAACCGTGTTGGACCGTTCGGACTTCTTCAGCCACTTGCTGACGTTGCGAAGTTCATGTTCAAAGAAGAAGTTTATCCTTCTCACGTTCGTCCGTTCTTCTACCCGGCAGCTCCACTAGTTGCTCTGGTTGTGGCACTTCTTCCACTTGCATGTATTCCTGTTGCCGCTCCTTTTGAGGCTTTCGGAATGACAATTTTCCCGGAAGTTTTTAGAAGTGACATGGGGATCTTCTTTGCTTTTGCTGTTTCAGCTTTAGGGTCTTACGGGATTCTTCTTGCTGGATGGGCATCAAACAACAAATACTCAATGCTTGGTGCACTTCGTGCCTGTGCTCAGATGGTTTCATACGAACTTTCACTTTCAGCAGCTCTTGTTGCGATGATCTTCGTTTACGGAACTAACGACATCCACGTGATGGTTGAAGCTCAAACTGGTTACTGGTTTGGATTCCTGCCAAAATGGGGTGTGTTCATGCAACCACTTGCATGTCTTCTATTCCTTGTAGGTATCTTTGCTGAATCAAACCGTCTTCCATTCGACCTTGCAGAAGGTGAATCAGAGATCGTTGCTGGTTTCCACTTAGAGTATTCTTCAATGAAATTTGCGATCTTTTTCATGGCGGAATATATCCACATGATCGCACTTTCGATGATTTTCATTATTCTTTTCTTCGGTGGATACAGTCTACTTCCAGGTATGGATTTAATCCCGACTTCATCGCCGTTTGTCCTTCCAATTCTTCAGATGGTTTCTTTGATTACTAAAGTTGCTCTGATGATCTGGTTCTTCGTATGGGTTCGTTGGACATTCCCAAGATTCCGTTACGATCAATTAATGCACTTAGGATGGGAGCGTTTATTACCATTAGGGCTTGTTAACCTTATTGTAACTGTTCTCTTTGTATATTTTAGGAATCAATAATTATGGCAACTGATATTCTACTGACCATCGTTACGATGGTGTTTGCTCTTTTAGTAGTTTTTTCAAAAAGAACGGTTGTGGCCGCTCTTTCACTCCTGATGACATTAGTTTGTATCGGGATGATTTACTTCCAATTAGGGACTGTATTTCTTGCAGCTATCCAGGTCCTGGTTAACGCCGGTGCGATCGCGATCCTTTTCGTCTTCGTAATGATGCTTATCAACCTTGAGCAATTCCAAAACAACCGTGAAAGAGGAAAAGTGAAGCTGATTGTTGCTGGTGTCACTGTCCTGGTTATCCTTGGTGTGTTTGCTCTTATCGTAAACAACAATATTGAGGTTCTAACAACAGTTAACCTTACTGATAATTCAATGAAGTCACTGTTTGATAAACTTTTCTCGGTTTATTACCTGCCGTTTGAAATGGCGACAGTTCTTCTTTTAGCCGCTCTGGTTGCGTGTGTAGTGATCACTGGTCACGAGAAAGCTGTTAAGCACGAGCAGGAGGAAGCAAATGAGTAGTATTTATTATTACCTGGCCGGGTTTTTATTCACTCTTGGCCTTTTAGGTACAATTTTTAAAAAAGACCTTATCTCTATCCTTCTATGTCTTGAATTAATGATGGGAGCAGTAGGTCTTCTGACAATTCTTTTTTCTCGTTCGACTGGATTATTAGAATCTCAAATTCTGGTTTTCTTCATGATCATCGTGTCGGCATGTGAAGTTGCGATCGGATTAAGCTTAATCATCGCGCTTTATAGAAAGAAGCAAACAATTTATACAGACGATATTAAAATCATAACCGAGTAAGAGTTCTTATGTACGAAAACTATCTGGCGCTGATTCCTTTCTTTCCTTTACTGGCATTCTTACTTAACTCTGCTTTGATTAGAAATAAGTTAAATAATGTACAGGCCGGTATCATTACTTTCCTATCACTGTTTATTTCGTTCATCTTAGTTGTCATGACTTCGCTTCATGTCCTAAAGAACGGGCCAGTGACGGTTCACCTATGGCAGTGGATGCAATACGGGGATATCAAATTTGATATCGCATTCGTAATGGACGAACTTGCTGTTATCCTGAGCTTAATGGTTACAGGGATTGGTAGTGCTATTGCTTTCTTCTCAATTGGTTATATGGACCACGAGGAAAAAGTTGGAAAGTTCTTTGCCTTCTTCGCCCTATTTGCTTTCTCAATGCTTCTTCTTGTTCACGGTGAGAACTTCCTTGTTCTTTTCATGGGATGGGAAGGTGTAGGTCTATCTTCTTACCTTCTAATCGGTTTCTGGTATGAACATACTAAAAACGGTAATGCAGCTAAAAAAGCTTTCCTTGCTAACCGCGTGGGAGACTTTGGTCTGGTTCTTGGGATGATCGGGTTTGCACTTGTGTTCAACACTCTATCTTTCAAAGATCTTCAGCACCCAGATATGAGCATCATCTTAGCTAACAAAGAAATCCTGATTGCTTCAAGCTTACTTCTGGTTCTTGGTGCTTGTGGTAAGTCGGCCCAGATCCCTCTATTCATCTGGCTTCCAGATGCGATGATGGGTCCAACTCCAGTTTCTGCCCTAATGCACGCGGCGACGATGGTTACTGCAGGTATCTTCATGCTTTGCCGTGTTTCAAACGTTATCGTTCACTTCCCGGTTGTTCTTGATGTGATCGCATGGATTGGAGCTCTAACAGCTCTACTTGCTTCACTGATTGCTATCACCCAAACAGATATTAAGAAGATCCTTGCTTACTCAACTGTTTCTCAGCTTGGGTACATGATCTTAGCTTGTGGTGTTGGTGCATTCTCAACAGGTATGTTCCACGTTTTCACACACGCTTTCTTTAAGGCCCTTTTATTCCTTTGTGCAGCTTCTGTTATTTACGGATGTCACCACGAACAAAACATCTTTAAGATGGGTGGACTTAAAAAGAAAATGCCAATCACTTTCTGGACGTTCACAGTTGGATTCCTGGCGATTGCCGGTATCCCTGGGTTCTCTGGATTCTTCTCTAAAGATGAAATTTTAGCGATGGCCTTAACTAATCCTGGAAACGGTGTTTGGTTATACTCAGTTGCTCTAATCACTGCACTCCTGACAGCTTTCTATATGATGAGAATGTTAGTTCTCGTCTTCATCGTTGAGCCAGCTAAGCATGACGATCACCATGATCACCACGCTCACGCTAAACACGATGACCATGGACACGACAATCACGGGCACCATGAAATTCATGAGTCTCCAAGTGTGATGACTGTTCCACTAATCATCCTGGCAATCTGTTCGTTTGCAGCTGGATACGTTGGTCTTCCACACGCTCTAAGCCACGAGCACGCTCGTCTTTTCCAGGAATTCCTGGAAAGATTCGTCGCTAAAACAGAAGGACACGCTCACCTTTCAGCTCAAACTGAATTTATCATGATGGGTGTAACGACAGTTCTGATCCTTTGTTCAATGGGTCTGGCTTACTACATTTATGTGAAGAATGATCACAACAAGATGAGAGACAGCCTAAAAGCTAAGTTCCTTACTCTTTGGACAATCAGCTCAACGAAATTCAAAGTTGATGAGTTCTATGAACTGGCGATCATCAAGCCTCTTTACCAAATCGGCCACTTCCTGGTTGATGTTATTGAAGCACACGTGATCAACGGAATTGTAAAACTAGTAACGAAGGCAACAACTGAAGGTGGTCATTTATTAGATGACAACAAACCAGAAAAGCTGGAAATGGGAATCCTTTATATCGTTATCGGATTAGCAGTTGTTCTTACAGTAATTTTTAACGCATTTATTTTTAGATAAAAATTGGATTTAAAATGGATCAATTATTTCTTATTAAGTTTTTAATTCCTCTCATTTGGGCAATCGGCTTCATGTTCGCGCCTAAAAACAATGAGAAGTCTGTAAAGCTTCTGGCCCTAATCGGTTCTCTTGTAACACTTGCTTACTCAGTTAAGATGTTCATTGATCTACCGGACACTGGAGTTTTAACAACTCTATTCAAGTTTGATATGCCACTGTTTTTTAACATGTCATACACATTTGCAATGGATGGTCTAAGTGGATTACTGCTTCTTCTGAACGCATTCCTTCTTCTCATTGTTGTCATTACAACTTGGGACATTAAGACTGATAAGCTTCGTCTTTATTACTTCCTTCTGTTTTTATTAACTTGGGCAGTAAACGGATCACTTCTTTCGACTTCACTATATGGCTTCTACATTTTCTGGGAAGTTATGCTAATTCCTCTATTCATCTTAGTAGGAGTTTTTGGTGGAGAGAATCGTCGTTACGCTTCTTTCAAGTTCTTCATGATGACAGCGGCAGGATCAATCCTAATGCTAGCGTCTATGTGTTACATGTCGGCACTTGCTTATAAGTTCAACGGTTCATACGACCTGAACTATGAAATCATCAGATCTCTTGGGTTAAAATACGACGGGTTCTTATCACCTCAGTCTTTAATCTTCTGGTCTTTCTCGATCGCCTTCTTCTTAAAAGTTCCAGTTTTCCCATTCCACTCATGGTTACCAGATGCTCACGTTGAAGCGCCAACTGCAGGTTCAATCATCCTTGCCGGTATTCTTCTAAAGCTTGGTATCTACGGTTTCCTTCGTTTTGTAATTCCATTATTCCCGGAAGCAGTTGATGCTAACCGTGATATCGTTCTTTATTTAGGAGCGATCGGGGTTATCTACGGAGCACTGACGGCATGGGTACAAAAAGATATTAAGAAGCTAGTAGCTTTTTCTTCTATCTCGCACATGGGTTACATTATTATGGGTATTTTCTCGCAAAACCCATTTGCTGTTAAAGGAGCAATCTTTCAGATGATCGCTCACGGTATCTCGACACCGGGTCTCTTCATCGGGGTTCACTATCTTTATACAAGAACTCACACTAAGAAACTTGATATGTACGGAGGCATCGCTTCTGTTATGCCAAAGTTTGCTATTTTATTCTTTATCATCACGGCAGGTTCGATGGCCGTTCCAATGACTTGTGGATTCGTAGGTGAATTCATGGTGATCATGGGAACTTACCAGGTGAACAAAGTGGTAGCGGTTTTAGCTGCAACAGGGATCATGTTGTCGCCAATCTATCTTCTAAAGATGTACCACCTGACAGCTCTTGGTGAAATGAAACACGAAGAAAACAAGTCGCTTAAAGATATCTCTCTTCTTGAAGCTACTCCACTTCTGGTGCTTTCGATCCTGACAATCGTTTTTGGTTTATACCCACAAGCGGTTATGTCACTTTTTGATGGGACAATTAATTTCTTTGTAAATAAAGGTTTATAAGATGGAAAACTTAACATTCGTTCAAAACGTTTTAATCTTCCTTGCTCTTAATGCGGTAGCTCTTCTGTGTTTGAATGTTAAAAACAACGGAAAATATATTTCATTCGGGGCGACGCTGATTTCGGCGATCACTTTCTTCGCGATGCTTTTTAGCTCAAGCTCTTTTACTCTGAGCGAGCTTTTTAGCCTTGAAGGAAATAAGATTTTGCTTCTAAAGATCGTCTCAGTTCTAAACGTTCTGATGATTTTGATCAACGGTTACCACTCTCTAGAAAAAGTTAAGAACTCAGTTCTCATGAGCTTTATGTTCCTTGGAGGGGTTTTCCTTCTTGGAGCTAATGACCTGATGACTTTTTACGTAGCTCTGGAAACGATTGCCCTTGTTGGTTACGCTCTGGTTGCAACGTCTGATCTTGAAAACTCTCGCGAAGCTGCGGTTAAGTATCTTATCCAAGGTGCGGTTGTTTCAGTTATCTTCTTATTAGGTGTAGCTTTCTATTTAGGTGCAACAAACGGTCTGAGCCTTGTTGGTGTAACTGTTGTGAACCAGGAATTCTACGCAATCGCTATCGGGATCTTCATCCTGACAGCTTGTTTTAAACTAGGTGCTTTTCCTTTCCACGCTTGGATTGCTGATGTTTACTCAAACGTCACACTTGGTAACCTGGCTACGAACTTCTTCATTTCAAAAATCATTATCGGATTTAAGTTTATTACAATGCTTCAAATCCTTCTGCTTGATAGCGAGCCAGGTTTCAACGATTACCTGGTACGTATTGTTCAGGTGATCGCAGTTGCTTCAGCTTTCTACGGAAACATCATTGCTGTTGTTCAAGGACAGTTTAAAAGAATCATCGCTTACTCTTCAGTAGCTCACACAGGTTACATGTTGATGATGATTTGTTTAAACCCAGATGAAGCTCTGGAAATCCAACTAATCAGCTACCTTGTTATCTACTCTCTAACAGCAACGGGAGTGATCCTAATACTGAACCAATTTGCTGGACTAAACAAAAACAGAGACGGCCGCGAGATCCTGAAATCTGGATTTTATCGCAATAAAGGCCTAGCAATTATGTTGGTTGTTTTTGTTCTGAGCCTTGGTGGGATCCCGCTGACTTCAGGTTTTGCCATGAAGTACATGCTATTTACTAACTATTTCAGAGAAGGCTTCACTCTAGAAGCAACTTCTATCTTCATTAGCTCGATTGTCGGTCTTGCCTACTACATCCGCTTCGTAAGTGACCTGTTCGCTGAAGACGAGGAAAAGAAAGGTCTGCCTGCAATAAAAACCAGATTCAGCGAATCGCTGGTTCATGTTATCATTTTAGTGTCTATCTTCACGATCGGAATTGCTCCGTCACTCTTTTTAGGGCTGAAGTAGACAGGATGTAATGAGCGTAAAGTACAGGATCCGCCTGAAAAACGAGCGGGTCATTGGACCTTTTTCAACTGAAGAAATCGGTGAATTATTTTTAAAGGGTCATATTGCTGGCACAGAGCTGTGCCAGCTGTTTCCTATTGGCGACTGGAAACCTCTTTCAAATTTCCAGGACCTCCACACTCTAATCAAAAAACTTGATGCAAAAAATCTTAAGGTCAACGATGAACTAACAGCGTCTGTTCCTGAGAATGCTAAAAAAGAATTAACCAAAACTGGGCTTCCAGTAAAAAAAGAGACAACCCAGGCGCAACAGACTTTTAACGAATTTAAATTCGGTAAAGACGTTAAGATTGACGTTAACTACGCTGAGCTTGAAAGAAAATACCAGGCCCAAAATCCAGATGCACCTTATGAAGATGGGATGGAAAAGACTGTCGTCATTAACAGGAAGGCCTTGGCCCCCAAAGCTCAGGATTTAGAAAAGACAGTTGTGGTTCAAAGATTTGAGCCGCCAAAACCTGAAGTTAAAAAAGAAGAGCCAAAAGAAACAGTCAAACCTGTTGTTGAATTAAAGGAAGTTGTCCCTGAGCCTTCTCGCGAAGAGCTGGTTAACGAAAAAACAGAATTCATTAACCTTGCCCACGCTCTTCCAACGATCAATGCCCAACTTTCAGTTTCAGAAGTTGAACTTGAGAAGCAGGCAAAGATTGAAGAGAATCTGGAAAAGAAAAGACTTCGCGACCTGCAAGAGATCATGCTTCGTGAGCAGGCCGAGCAAGAGGGGCTTGAAAACGATGAAGTTGAAATCGTTGAAGAATTCTCACGTGATAAAAAAGAATTCGAGCAACGAATTGTTGTTAAGAAAAAGAAAAGAGGTCTCTCGATTGTCGCAATGCTGGCACTTTTGGGTGTGTTTTATTTCTTTTTCATTCAGGAAGAAGAGAAGCCTAAATTTACAGGACCTCTTTATTTAGAAATCAAATTCCCTATTCCGGCACCTGTCGAAAATGTTCCGGCTGCCAATAAAGCACTGGCACAAGCTAGGAATCTCTATTCACAAAACACTTATAAAAATCGTGCACTGGCTTCACAGTTTTACTTAAGCTCTCTACAAAATCGCTTTAGCGGAAATGAGGCTATGGGTGAAATCATCATGACCTATGCAGAGCTTTTAGATAACACGAAAGAAAGACACTTATCGGCCAATACACTCTATAAATACATTCAGCTTTCCGAAAGAAAACTACTGATTGATTTAAGTGCAGCAACTGGAACCGCGCTTTTCTATGGAAAGATTGGCAAGTATCAAACAGGTGTTGATATTATTAAAAACTATCTGCGCGCTAAAAGTAAGCCATCGCCAAAGATGCTGGCCTATTACCTTCATTTGCTTACAAATGCGGGAGAATTAGTTGAAGCAAGACAGGCCTATGAGACTTTAAAGAATATTCCTAAAAAACCTTTTGAAGCTTACTACTATCTGGCGCAGTTTGATTTAAACGACGATAAGGTTGGGAGTGCAAAAACAATTATTGAAGAAGGATTAAAGTTCTATCCAAACAGCGTTCTGCTTCTTCTTCAATACGCTGATATTTTAATAAAAGAGCAATCGATTAAGAAATTTGAAGAAGTCCTGACGAAGATCAAAACTCTTGATTCGGAAAATTCACCCGAGTTTATGGCGAGCTATTTTAAAGATATGGGTTACCTCGCAGCCTTTAAAAATCAAAACAAAGAGGCCAGCCTTTTCTTTAAAAAGTCACTCGAGTTAAAAGAATCAGATGAGCTGCGTGCGACTCTGTCCAAGCTTGAAATTGGCGGAGACTCGTTATCCCAGTCGTTGATTTTAGAAAGTAAGGTAATTGGTCTTCTTAAAAAAGCGAAAGAAGAATACCGCTTAAAAAACATTGATACAGCTTTCCAGTTTACGATTGAAGCCGTTGATGCAAACCCGGATTACATTCCGGCCGTCTTATTTCAGGCTGAGCTAAATACTTATAGAGGTTTTTTTGATTCAGCTATCTTTGCCCTTCAGCGCTTGATTGGTGTTCACCAACAAAACAACCAATTAAAAAAAGCATTAGTTGAAACGTTTATTAAGGCCTATAAATTTGAAGATGCCGACAGTCTTCTAAAAGAAATGGCGCTGACAAAATACGCTCAGACCGCGGATTATGCTAACTTGATGGGCCAGTACTCAGAAGCAAAACGCAATCCTATTGTTGCCATCAAGTGGTATGACAGAGCTCTTTCTCACGATCCATTAAGTGATACTAATATGTATCGAATCGCGAAGATTCTTCTTCGCAATAAACGTTTTCCAGAGGCCCGTGCGAGAATCACGCGCGCGCTTCAACTCGATCCAAAAAATGTTTATTACCACGCTTTATATGCGGAAGTTCTTTATGAGCAAGATGGAACGGATACAGCGATTGGATACCTACGCGATATTATCGCTGAACAAGGTGAAGACCCGGTTTTAGTTGCTGCGATTACCACAGCGTATTTTAGAAGTGGTCAGTTAAAAGAATTCCAGGCCTATTATAAAAAAGTTCAGAACATGCCTAAAAAAGATGAGGCCTTTTATGAAGTCCTTATCGCTGCAGCTAAACTTGAAGGAAGAAAAGACGAATACATCACTCATAGCCGCGATCTTCTCAAACTTAATCCAGGAAACTTAAAAGTTCGCATGGACTTAGGTGAATTGTTATTTGATGAGAAACGCTATGATGAGGCGATTTTGGAATTCAGCGAAGTCAAAGACAAACTTGAATCTTACCCGCGCGTTCACTATCAACTAGCGAGAGTTTATTTAGCTAAAAATGATGTGAAGAAGGCCCGCGAGATGGCAGAAAAAGAATTAGAGCTCAATCCGAACCTGGATGCCGCTCATTTTATTATGGGTGAGGTTTTCCGAATCGAGAAAGATTACCGCGAAGCCATTACCAAGTACGAAAAGGCCATCAGCTTAAACCCAAAGTCAGTAGACGCTCTAGTATCTATGGCTTCAATCAGGCTGGGTCAGAACTACGCTAACGAGGCCCTGGAGCTCTTAAACCGTGCCTTGAAGGAAGATGTGAGCAATCCAGCGATCCATAAACTAATGGGTGACGCTTATCGTGCGGCCGGACAAAGAGCGTTGGCCAAAGAAAAATACGAGGATTACCTCAAATTGAACCCTGGGGCCCAGGATAAAGACCTCATTGAGTCATTAATTAGAAATCTAAGATAGATTCCCTCTTGTCTTTTTTGCACAATTCCCTTACTATGGCTTTCTAAATAAGCGGAGGATTGGCAGAGTGGTCGATTGCGGCGGTTTTGAAAACCGTTGAACCGAAAGGTTCCGCAGGTTCGAATCCTGTGTCCTCCGCCACTTTAGTTCTACGATCCCCCGAAAATTTAGATGATACTTTTGATGGAGACGTGGGAGAGTGGTCTAATCCAGCGCCTTGCTAAGGCGTCGTACCCCGCAAGGGGTACCGTGAGTTCGAATCTCACCGTCTCCGCCACTTTGATCTTTAAAATATTTTTCCTATGCGCAGTCGTAGCTCAGCTGGATAGAGTACTTGACTACGAATCAAGTGGTCGCAGGTTCGACTCCTGCCGATTGCGCCATTTTCTAGATAGTTTCTAAAATATTTTCCACCTTTATTTTTTAATTAGCCCTGTGAAGGAGTCGAACCTACGAGTTCGCTTGCCCGATCTCTTGAATTCCGTGTTTTTTCTTTTTGATTGCTTCGCTTGCGGGGTAAAAATGCTCGCGCATTTTTTCGGGCAAGTGCCGAATGCGCTCATGCATGCCGGGGGTTTTTTTAGAGAGGAGCGCGCCTGGGGGGCGCGGCTCGGAGGGAGAGGATTAGTCGTTGGGGGATGGGCGGGGGTTTAGGATGAAAGATGTGTACATAAAAAGAAGTCTAGCATTTGGTTTTGTTAGTTAAGTCAGGCCGAGGTCAAGAATTGTAAACTCTTGCGCGGGATTTTGATGTACGCATGTGGTGTTTGCTTCTTTTACAGATGGCTTTGTTAAAATCGAAAGGGCCGATATGATGAGCTCATGAAAACACTACTTATTTTAAGCTCTCTCCTACTTTTTACAGCGTGTTCGACTTATGTTCCGGTTGAGTATCGTTCGGCGGGGGAATTTGCTCTGGCCAAAGGAACGGTGGTGAAAGTTATTTATCCTGAGACGAACAGTTTCGTTAAAATTTTAGAAAAGAGCATTGCTGAGGATGGATGGCTTAAACTGGCGAGTGCTAGTGATAAGAAATTTTATGAGCTTTCTTTTGAAGGGATTAAAAGAGACTCGAGAGAAAGTTATTCATCTACGACAGAGAGAGATGGAAAAAAATACAGAAGCGTTTCCATGATCGCAGAAGGCTCGGGTGTTTTGATTGTGAGAAGCAGTGATAAAAAAGTTGAAAAAACATTTAGTTTTACCGGCCGAGGAGATGCTTCCTCGGAAAAAGAAATGCCAAAAGAGCCTGGGGCCAAAAGTTTAAGACCGATTTTTAATCTTATTCTTGGAACTGATGAGAAGGCCGAAGCGATAAGTTTACAGGATACGTATACAACTGCGGACGCCATGGATAAGTTGAATCTCAATTTAGCTAAGGAAGTTTTAAAGAAAATAACTCCGGAGCCTAGGCTTGTTTCACTTAAAATTGAAGATGATGAAGATGATATGGAAGCGCTTGAGAAATTTATTGATAACAAAGAGTATGACAGTGCTTTTCATTATCTGTCAGGGCTTTTAGAAAAAAGGCCAAGAAGCGATATCTACTACAACCTGGGGATCATCCAGGAGGCCAGACAAAATTACACAGACAATTGTGTGAATTATCAAAAAGCCTATGATCTCTCTTCCAAAGCATCTTACTTGCAACAGAAAGCCGCTTGTTTGTCGCGCCAGGGAGAATTGGCCAAAATTCAATTGCTGAACTAATTAAATCAATTTTCACCGGGAAGTTAGAGTATCCCCCATTTTGGGGGATATGAAAAAAAACAAGAGTCGCTAAGCTTTAGTTATGAAAAAAACAAATAAAGCAAAGTTTCTAGTTTCAACTCTTATTCCTCTATCCCTGCTTCTTACGAGCTGTGGTGACGACAGCAATCAAGCTTCAGGTGGATCAACGGGAGGCGGTGGCACAGGTGGGATTAGCTTAAGCTATAAAAACTCAAGAAATGGCAACGCACTTGTCTCTCTTGCGAATTCATCATCATTTCCGACGGGCTCAATTACGGCGGCCAATAAGTCCAATCTGGGAAGTTTTTATCAAATTAACAGCGATTGTGGTGGGACGAGCATTCCTTTTAATTTTACTTTAAAAAATAACGGAAGTTCATCAGTAAGCGCCACGAATTCTCCGGCGGTAACAATTACTGATAACACTGTGTACAACTGGGGAAGTATGAGCTCTGGTGATGTAACATACACTTTAACAACAGCTCCAACTTTTCCTTTAGCGGCCGGAGCAAGTACAGATTTTACTATTACGGTGAGCACGACTAATAATAGTATCTGCACTTATGGTGAAACCACTTTTGTTGATGATGCGACGACTGCTCAAAAGTTTGAAGTTGTCGTTCACACGAATGATGCGACTTCGCCGAATTACTCGGTAGATTTTACTTTGTACGGCAACAGTTAATTGATCATCGCATGGCCAACGCATAATCGTTCTAAAAGCGTTTTACGTTCAGTAAAAAGTTTTAAGAATACGAATTTAAAGCTAAATTTTTTTGTTTCAAATACCGGGGAGTCAGAGTTGACTCCCCTTTTTAATTCTGAACATATTGAAGCAGAATTATGGGAAGGGGAAGCTCGGTACAAATGGATTAACTTGCTTAAAGAAAACTGCCGTCGTGCTCATATTAACCCATCATTAATTGACTTTGCTCTCAATCCTTCAGCACCTAAAGGAGTTATCACTACTGGCGCCAACAGAAATTTTCTATTATTAAAACTTGTTGGTAAAAAATTTGTCTCAGTTGATGATGATGTGGTTTTTGAACCCAGGAGATTAGCTCCTGTTGAAATTGGCAACGCGCTTGGACCTTCACCTGGAAATCCTCTATCGACCTTGTATTTTAAAGATCAACAATCGTTAAATTTGTTAAAAGAAAAATCTGAAAGGCTTAAGGACGAAGAGTTTCTTTCGACACAAATACAGATGCTCTCTTTTGTTCAAAACTCTCAATTTTGTGCGCTCTCGCTTTGTGGGTATTATGGCGATTCTGGCTTTCAGAGTCCGCGCGGCATTTTTTCACTCAATGAACAATCTATTCATGAGTTGATTAAAAAGGATCAATTTCATGCGGCCTTAAAGAGTCGTTTGGTTTGGCGTGTGTCTGATAAAGTCCAGGCATTTAAATATTCTCCGGCCATGTTGATGTGTGCGGGATTTTCAAATGACTATGAATTACCACCTTTTTTTCCAATGGGAAGAAATCAAGACAGTGCGTATGCCTATGCTCTGAGCGCTTGTTTATCAAATGCCCTTATTGGACATTTGAGCTTTGCGATTATGCATGCACCTGTTGAGATAAGAAATTATACAGAAGATTTACCAGATTTAGAGATGCGAATGAACGATATTATGGTTCTTCTCTGGATAGAGTTTCTTAAAAAGAATATAGAAAAAAATTATAAAAATGCTGGAGAGTTCTTTTTGGAATTTGCCCAGGAGAAAAATTTTACTGAAAGATTAAATTTTTTAATTTCCCAGCATTTCTCAGAAAGAGCACTTAGGCTAGAAGAAAAAATTAAGAACCTACAATCAAAAGACAATGATTTTTTCCAAGACTGGATTAAGTTGGCAGTTCAAGAAAAGGCGCTAATAGATAAAGCATTACAAAAATCGCCAAATTTGCTGCCAATGGAAACAAATAACTCATTGTTGGCCGCGGATTGGATCGGTCAGTATGCAGAGCTTCTTCTCAGTTGGAAAGAAATAAGAAATATTGCCCAAGATATATAGTAAGGAAAATTCCAGGGAAAAAAATTCCGGTATTAGTTAAGTCAAAAGCTCGACAACCATAATTTAATATTAAGAATGGAATTTTCCTCATTTCTCCTTCTGTGGAGCCCGAATAGTTGGGTAACAAGGATGTGAGAATGAACATTTTATTAGTGGATGATGACCAAGATATTGCAGATCATATTGTGCTTGGTCTGAATGGCTTTGGTTATAATGTTGATCATGTCCTAAGTGGTGAGAGAGTGCTTGAGCTGATTAAGAAGAACACTTATGACCTCGTTTTGCTGGATTGGAACATGCCTGGTATGACTGGTTTGGATGTCCTGGCCGAAATTAGGGATTCTTATTTGCCTTCAGAGCTTCCGGTAATCATGGTGACATCAATGAATGAGACAGAAAAAATCGTTTATGCCTTAGACCAAGGATGCAATGACTACATCACCAAACCTATTACCATTGAAACTGTCGCGGCCCGAGTGAAAACACAAATCACTCTTCAGAAACTTCATGAGCAGCATACAGCAAAAAATAAGCTTGAGGTTATTAACGAAGTTGTGACGACACTGAATCACGAAATCAACAACCCTCTCTTTATTGCTTTAAATCACATTCGCAAGGCCAATAGGCGCGCTGATTATACACAGTTGGAAAAGGCGGAGAATGCTTTAGTGAGAATTACTAACATAGTAAAACAAATCAGTGATCTAAATACACAAAGTAAAAAGATTTTAAAGAAAGATAAAGTTGCTCATTTTAACAAAACGGCCTAGATAGTTTCTTTTTGCTTGAGTTTAAATTAGTCAAATTTTAATAGGCTTTAAAATTGCATTTATTTCCTCAGAGTTAATTCTGCCAAGGAGGAAGTGTATGGCGGCAATTGCGGGCGACAGCCTATTTAATGTCTCTCAGAGTTTTTTCTCCCCAGATATTCTTCAAAAAATCAGCAAGGAAATTAATCAGCCAGTAGAACAAACGCGTGTCGGATTAAAATCAGCAATCCCAACTCTTTTAATGGGAATTATTAACAAAGGCTCCACAAAAGAAGGCGCTGAAACACTAGTAGATATTGCCAATCATCAAGCGCCAATTGCCGACGTGGCCACTGATCCAACAGAGATCCGCGAGGGCAATGAAGTTGTGAATAAAATCTTCGGAAATAATCTCAATGGTATCCTGGCAAAGCTTGGCACAACGACAGGGATGAATGTTGCGAGTCTAAATAAAATGTTGGGCATGACCGCCCCATTAGTTATGGGAGCGATTAGCTCCAAAATTAAAACAGAGCACATGACCCCTTCTGCTTTAATGAGTTTTTTAAGTCAGCAGAAGAGCTCTTTAAGCAGCATGCTGCCATCGGGGCTTCCTGGCCTCTCTGCCCTCTCTTCGTCTCAGGCACTACCCAAGATAGTCGACAGGGGAAATGTATGGCCAAAAATCGTTTTAGGTATTTTAGTTCTTGTGGGATTGTTCTGGTGGTATAGCTCAAGACAAACAGTCTCTGAAGAGACGCGCACTACAAGCATGCCGGCAATGCCCGCGATAGCGAGCCGAGAAAATATTCAACCAATCAATACACTTGGAAATTTTATGAACAGCGCTTCGGCCGGTACTGTTAAACGTTTTAAATTTGAAAACCTAACTTTTAAAACGGGAACAATTTCCGTAGGTGCAGGGGCAAATAAAGAACTAGATCACATTGTCGCTGTGATGAAAAATCATCCTAAGGCCACTGCACGCATAGAGGGGTATACTGATAATGTTGGTCTACCTGCTAATAATATTGCCTTATCAAGTAAGCGTGCGATGGCCGTCAAGGATGAGCTTGTCTTTAGAGGTGTGCGTTCAAGCCGTATTGAAACTGTTGGTCGAGGAGAGAGTGATCCTATTGCGAGCAATAATACAACAGAAGGACGTACAGCTAATCGTAGAATAGAATTTGTGATACAGCTTTAATATGCCTGACCGGGTTGCATAATCGACTCGGTCAGTGCTCCTGCAAGCAGTCACGTATTATTCAAGATTGCTGGCCGCATTTCTTCACGTAACTTTAATTTAAAAATAATTACATAATCGTAACTTGAAATGATGAAATAAGGGCCTTAGAGTCGACGTGAGTCTTTTTGAACTTCTTGGTTTTTTGAAAACACAGGAGCATTTTATGCCACAAAAGATTTATGTAGGAAATTTACCAAAAAATATTGGCAACGAAGTCCTGACTGAAAAATTTTCAAAATATGGGCACGTCTGCTCTGCTAAAATTATTAAAGATCGAGAAACTAACTTATCAATGGGATTTGGCTTCGTTGAAATGGAATCGCCTGAGGAGGCAGAGAGGGCCATTGTTAATTTGAATGGATCTGTTTTTAATGGGCGCTCAATCAGTGTTGTAGAAGCGAAAAAATCTCTTTTACACTAATTAGCCAGCGTCGACTTCAACATCAAAATCTTCTTCTTCGTCGTTCCATTCAGCAGTGATGTGTAATGGATGACAGCAGACTTCGCAATCGACAATAAAATCTTGTTTGTCACCTTCTTCGCGGTAAATTTCTAGCGGGATTGTTTCAAAACAAAAGTGACATTTAATTTCCATGCTCAAGATCGTAATCAGAAAATCGGACAAAAAAAAGGGCCATCTTTCGATGACCCTGTTTTTTTTAAATTAATAACGGTTGTTTCTTCCACCGCCACCGAATCCACCACGTGATCCACCACGGTTCTCGTTTGGAGTCATTGGTTTAGCTTCGCTAACAGTCATTGGACGACCTTCAAATTCTTTCCCGTGGAATTTGTTGATTGCCTCTTCAGCTTCTTCATCTGAAGACATTTCGATGAATCCGAAACCTTTGCTTCTTCCAGTTTCACGGTCTGTGATTACTTTTGAAGAATCAACTGTTCCTACTTCTTCGAACTTTTGTCTAAGAATGGCATCGTTTGTTGTGTACGGAAGATTTCCGACATAAAGTTTTCTACCCATTGTAAACCTCCTTAAGGTTGGGGGCCGCTAAAGAGAGGGCGATAAACACTGACCACTAATCTAAATGCGACGAACATTATTCTGATAGCACCCTAGCAGAGCACTTTTAATAAATCTATTACAAATCATATTACCATATAAAAATTAAGGTAATCGTGAGGATCTTAAGAACTAAGTTTTACTTCCTTGTTTGTGTCCTTGTTCCTTTTTAGGAGCAGGGTTTCTTCCTCCCCTATGAAAACGCCCGCCTTTATGACGAGAACGATCAGGTTTTAGCGTGTTTTCTGCATCGATTAATGCTTTCGCCTTACCGTGAGAAAGAAGCTTTGCGCTGACAACGTTGTCCGAATGGAAAGGTTGGTCTTCGACCACCTCAATAGTCTTTCCAATAAGTTTTTCAATGGATTTCAAGAAGGCCTTTTCATCGGCATCGCAAAATGAAATGGCTTCACCGCTCGCGCCTGCGCGTGCAGTTCTTCCAATTCTGTGGACATAGTCTTCACTGACATTTGGCAAATCAAAATTGATGACATGAGTGATCTCATCGATATCAATTCCGCGAGCGGCAATATCGGTAGCAATAAGCACGCGGATTTTTCCAGTGCGGAAATTCTCGAGCGCCTTTTGTCTGGCCGTTTGCGATTTGTTTCCATGAATGGCTTCACTCAGAATGCCACTTTTTGCCAGGTATTCTGAAATTCTATTTGCACCGTGTTTGGTGCGAGAGAAAACAATCACTCGCTTAAGAGCTTTGTTATCTAAGATATGTTTTAGAAGAGGGCGCTTGTTTTCGCGTTCAACGAACATAACTTTTTGAGCAATGAGTTCAGCTGTTGATGAAACAGGGGTGACCTCAACTCTTGTTGGATTAACCAAAATAGAGTTGGCAAGTTTTTCAATCTCAGGCGGCATTGTCGCTGAGAAAAATAAGTTATGTCTTTTTGGTGGAAGAATTTTCAGGACTCTTTTAATGTCGTGGATGAACCCCATATCAAGCATGCGGTCTGCTTCATCTAAAACAAAAACTTCAAGGGCGTTAAGTTTTAAAAAACCTTGGTTAATTAAATCTAATAAGCGACCAGGAGTGGCCACTAGAACATCAACCCCGTGAGCAAGAGACTTGACTTGAGGTTGTTGGCCAACACCACCAAAGATAACGGCATATTTTAATTTGAGATTTTTTCCATAAGTCACAAAACTTTCGTGAACTTGAATCGCCAACTCTCTTGTAGGAGTCAACACTAAAACTCTGGCGTGACGTGGAGTTGGTTTTTTATTGGATTCAACCAAGCGGTGAAGGATGGGCAGAGCAAAGGCAGCTGTTTTACCAGTTCCAGTCTGAGCACAACCTAACAGATCTTTTCCATGCAGAAGCGATGGAATAGCTTGCGCTTGGATCGGTGTCGGGGTGTTGTATCCGGCTTCACTTAAGGCTTGTTTTAAAGGGTCAATAAGATTTAGTTCTGAAAATGTCTTAGGTAGGTCTTGATTCATCTGGGGGCAACTTACATTTATTAAGCGAAAGAAGCAAATTATTTATAAAAGGCCGTAATGTATCGGTTCACTTCATCGCTAATGAACTGAGATTGTTCAGGAATATGGGTCAGGCATCTCTCTTTAAACATGGAAATAGTTTCACACTCATCTTTCTGGAGCCCATAAGAGTGCATCTTTCTCAGAAAGCGCAGGTAGCGTTTTTGGGCAGGATGAAGCCTTTTCTTTCCATATAAATAAAAAATCAGCCAGAAAATGAGCAGAAAAAGAATCAACGAAAAAGCAAAGATAATCCCGACAGGAAGATTGCCTGGTGTGAGGGCGCGAAGGACGGCCAGCTGAGTGTCGCGGTCAAAATTAAAAATTTTTGTATTAAAACGCGAGTTCAAAGAATCAAGCCAAAGGGCCAGGTTGTTCATAGTGGCTGAATCAAAAAGGCTGCGGTCAATTTTTAAATTAAAGATCGTAATGTACGGGTTGAGCTTTTTATTAAACTCTTCTGTACTCATGGTAACTCTTTCCGGTGCCACAAGTGATGTAGGATCAACTTTCACCCAGCCTTTTTCTGCCAGATAAACTTCTACCCAGGCATGGGCATCGAGTTCTTTGACGATGACGGAGTTGTCGTAAGGATTAAATTCACCACCGAGATATCCGGTGACGATTCGAGCTGGAAGTCCTCTTAGACGTGCAAGATAAACAAAGGCCGCTGAAAAGTGGCTGCAATACCCATTTGACCCTTTCAACAGGAAGTCTTCAACGGAAGCGTAACTTTCGGGAGCTGTGCTGTATTGAAAACCGCGTTTTTTAAAAATGCCAATGAGTTCTTTTAGTTTTTCTTCATCTTGAAGTTGTTTTTCTTCACCCGAGAAATAACTTTTGTAAACTTCATCTTTTCTTGGGGATTTTAGACGCAGACCTTTTCTCAGCATAAGTGGTGAGGCGTCCTGAATTCTTGTCTGGTAGTTTCCGTTTGCGATGTAAGTAAGTTCACCTCTGGAAATGGTTCTCAGCTTAAAACTTCCATCACTGTAAGAAACAAAAGGAAGATTAGCGCTTTCAACATTGGCCGTGCCATCCAGAACCGGGAGGTATTCTTTAAAGCGATCAAAGACTTCCACTCGGTACTTCAGTGGAGCATTTATTAAAGTCTGTTCTGGTTTTTTAAGGTTGCTGTTGGCCGCACTCCACTCCTGCCCTGAAAGCTGCCAAAGGACGGCCGTTCTCCAGTAAAGAATTTTAAAGGGAAGTTTACTGTCTTCAAGGCCATAGGCCTTAAAGGCCTGTTCTGAAGAAAGGCTGATTGGACCGAGCTGTTTGAAATCAAAACGAGAGCTGGCGCCAGAGATAATATATTGCATATCACTGGTGTTAATGAACCCTTGAGTGAAACGAGGAAATGTATAAAAAAGCAGCAGTGAAAGAGCAATAGAAGGTGCTGCCAGAAGGATGAGTCTCTTAGGATTTAAAAGCGAGATATCGTAGTTTCTCATTTTTAAAATGTAATAGAAATAGAACATCATCTTCACAATGCCAAAAGCAAACACCAGGAAGGTTGGATTTAAAAGAAAGACCGAGCATTCGGCCAGGCAGAGAATAAGAAACATGTTGAAGTGATCGCGTTCTTCATTGAGTTCCCAAAACTTCAGTGCAGACAAAATAAGTACAAAAGAAACCCCACACTCGGTCACGAGCAATGTTTTAAAGTGCAGCCTTAAAAGAAGCATTGAAAGAGCAAGCAGTATGATCTTAATCGTCGTGCGGACTGTTTTATGAGTGATAAACAGGGAAAGAATCAAACTCGCAAAAGTTATGCCCATGATATTTACGGGAACATCATCATTGAGCAGAAGCATGTTGGTGATAATAATGGCGATGGTAATGAACTTAAGCATGGTATCTCGCCAGTTCACGCAGGCATTGAGTTAAGTGTCTTGGTGAATTCTCAGGAGCAATAAGAACACTATCCCCTAGTTTCAATCCATATTTGATATTTTGTTGATGAAGATTATGAATGGAAAAACTAATAGACTTAAGAGTGTCTTCTACCGGAGTTTTATCCAGAATCAACATGATAGGACTTGGTATATGCGCTTGAAATTGTCTGGTGTACCACTTATTGGTTTGTGCCAGTTTTTTCCAGTCGACTCGTTTTAAAGAGTCTCCTGGCACATAATCTCTTAAATAAAAATCATCACCATCTTCTTTCCTTGAATCTGTGACTTCAACTTCTTCATGGATATTTAGATTGGACCTTTCTGGAAAAATAAAAATGTCTTGATTGATATTAAAAAAAGTAAAACAACGGAAGAAATTAAAAGGAAATAATGTTTCGATGTAAACGGACTTAATCGTATCTTGCCCTCTTTTTATACCTTTTAAGGAAACTTTTACAACAGTTGTCTCATCTGGCCTTATGGGAAATGTTTCTTTGAAGTGATTAAGTCTTACTAACGAGCTTTTAAAGTAGGGACGGATAAAATAATGCCCCTGAGCATTACTCGAAGAAAAATGAAGAATGGCGCTACTGTCTTCGCCGGCATGGAAAGAAGGTATTTGAATGGACTCAAGCCTAACACCGGAAAGATTGAAATGGGTGTAAAACATCGAGCCGAGAAATAAACAAAAGAGAACAAAGTTAAACAGGAGAACATAGTTATTGGCATAAACGAGACCAATAACTAATAAGGTAATATTTAAAGCAATGACTTTAAGTCCATCAAGGGTTGGAACGATATAGAGTGGATGTTTGCGACCTGAATTCGCAGCTCGGTTATAAAAAAAGCTTCGCAGGGAACGAAACATTTTTTAGTCTACCTTGGTTGTTTTAATCAACATTTGAGTAAGCTCCCTATCCTGATCAAAGGATTGATTTTGAAAAGGAGCAAGCCTGTGAGACACGACAGAAGGAAGGATGATTTGCACATCATCAGGAAGGACATAATCTCTCCCACTAATAAGTGCCCATGCTTTAGCCGCTTTAATGATGTCTTTTCCGGCCCGCGGACTTAGTCCTTGGAATGAATTGCTATTTCGCGATTGATCCAAAAGTCTTAAAACATAATCTAAAAGCTTGTCGCTTACTTTAACATTTTTTACTGCCTCATAGAGATCGGCCAGAGAAGATGGATTAATTGCGGGTTTTAATTTTTGATAACTTTCGGTGTGGGCATCACTGGAAATAATGTTTTTTTCTGACTTTGCATCCGGATAACCAATTTTGATTTTCATCATAAAACGATCCAGTTGTGATTCTGGAAGATGATGAGTCCCGATTTGTGAACGTGGATTCTGGGTTGCAACTACAAAAAATGGATGAGGAAGATTGATGGTGTTGCCATCTAAAGTCACTTGTTTTTCTTCCATCGCTTCCAGTAAGGCACTTTGAGTTTTAGGAGTTCCACGGTTGAGCTCATCGGCCAGGATGAATTGATGAAAGATTGGCCCATGAATAAGGTTAAACTTTCCTTCTTTGGCATCAAAGATTTGGATACCAACAAGGTCTGAGGGCATAAGGTCATTGGTAAACTGAATGCGGGCAAAAGAGAGGTCGAGAAGTTTCGCCAGCGTTTTTGCAAAAGTGGTCTTTCCCATTCCTGGAACATCTTCAATGAGAAGGTGTCCATGTGAAAGAAAACAACAAAGAGCGAGCTTGGTTTCTGTTTGTTTTCCTAAAATAGAGTGTTCGGCCGAAGCCAGGAAATCTTGGATAGCATTATTCATGTGATACTCGATTTTTTTGAGGGCCAACTATAATGCTAATTGAAAAATAGAATTTATCAATTTAGATTGGGCTGATGGAAAACTATTTATTGCCTCTGATGGGGCTTCTTACTGGATTAATTGACTCGGTCGTTGGCGGTGGCGGCCTGATTTCACTTCCCACACTTTCAATTGCGATAGCACCAGGCCCTCATGCTATCGGAACAAATAAAATACTTGGTACTGTTGGTGCTGCAGTTGCCCTTTTCGTCTACGCACGCAAAGGTCACTTAAAGTGGAAGGAAGGACTCGCTTTTTGCGTGGTCTGTGCTTTTGGTTCTTTTTTGGGAAGTTCACTGGCGCCTTACGCTTCAAAAGAGTTTTTTCGTTTTCTAATGATCTTCATGTGCCCGGTAATTCTTTGGATTGTGTATAACAAAGAGAAATTTTTCAAAGAGCGCGAGAACTTCACGAAGCCTCATCCTGGATTATTTTTCTTAAGTGCTATTGCCAGTGGTTTTTATGACGGATTTTTTGGCCCTGGTGGCGGGACATTTATGTTCTTAAGCTTGTTTCTTGGGACCGGTTACCCGATGCTCACTGCCATTGCTATCTCAAAACTGGCCAATACTTTTTCTGCAGGAACAGCACTTGTGACTTTTTCAATGAATGGTTTTGTTCATTGGAAAGAAGGTCTTATTATGGCCACAGGAATGTCTTTTGGATCTTATATCGGCGCTAGTTATGCAACGAAGGCCGCTTCTAAGATCGTTCGCCCTATGCTCTTTTTTATCGTTGTCTTATTGATGGTGAAATTGATTTGGTTTGAAGGCTAAAAAGACCTGCCCGGGAGAAGCCGGGCAGGTATAAAGTCAAATTACTTAAGAGATTTAAGAAGTGACTCGCTCATTTTCTTTGGAAGTGGAGCATAGTGAAGTTCGCTTGCGAATTTCTGTCCATCTTTCAGCGCCCATCCAAGGAAAGCTCTTACTGCTTTTACTGGAGCAGAGGCAGCATTTTCTGGAAGAAGGATGTATGTGAAAGAAGAAATTGGGTAAGCCCCTTTAGCGTCAGCATTGATGATTGACATTCTTAGGTCACCATCAAATTTCTTAACAGAAGAAGCTGCAGCTGTGATTGAGGCAACAGATGGAACAATGAATTCCCCTTTTGCATTTTTCATAGAAACTGTTTTTAGTTGAGTGTTGATAGCGTAAGCTAATTCAGTGTATCCGATAGCTCCGTCAGTTTGAGAAACCATTGCACTCACACCTTCGTTACCTTTAGCTCCGATACCAGCTGGCCAATTAACGTTTTTACCAGCACCTACTTTAGATTTGAAATCAGCTGATACAGCAGCAAGGTATTCTGTGAATACAGCCGTTGTTCCTGATCCATCTGATCTTCTCACAACAAGAATGTCTGTTACTGGAAGTTTAGCTTTTGGGTTTAGTTTCGCGATAGCAGCATCGTTCCACTTAGTGATTTCACCAAGGAAGATTTTTGCCAGTACCTCACCATCAAGGTGAAGACCTGCTTGAATGCCGTTAACATTATAAGCAACAACAACTGCACCAAGTACAGTTGGGATATGTCTGATTGGAGTTTTTGCTGATTTTAGTTCTTCGTCAGTCATTGGTGCATCAGTTGCCCCGAAATCTACAGTCTGCGCCAGGACTTGTTTAATTCCTCCTCCGCTTCCGATTGATTGGTAATTGAACTCAACATCTTTGTTGATTTTTTGGTACTCAGAGAACCATTTTGAGTAAATTGGATAAGGGAATGTAGCACCCGCTCCGTTAACCTTTTGAGCAGCAGAAACGTTAAGAGAAATAGTAAGCGCAAGAAACATAAGCAAATTTTTTAACACAAAAACCTCACTCGTTTTGTTAGAAACAACATTATGAGTATTTTATATGGGAATTTGGGGATTTTGTATTGTTAGGATTTGGTTAGGTGAAAATAAAAAGGGCCCGTTTCCAGGCCCTCTTTATAATATCAGCGAAACTTAGTTTAGAGACTATAGGTCAGCTTTGATACCGAAAGTAATGATGTTATCTTTTACTTTACCGTTAGCAGCTACATCAAACTTCTTATTAGCATTTGTGTAAGCTAGGTGGTAACGGAAGTTAGTATCTTGGAATGGTTTCCACATAACACCACCAGCGATTGAGTTTTTCTTGTACTCAGAGTTCGCTGCACCTTTAACTTTATCGTTGATGTACTGAACGAATGGAGACCACTCATTGATGTTGTAAGCAACGTTAGCGAAGATTGAAGAAGTTTTTGTGTCAACTCCACCGTTTGTTTGTGATTCAGCTTTGAATTGTTTCCAGTCTGCATCAACAATTAGGTTTGAAATAGCTTCAGTTCTGAAACCAGCAGCCATCATTGTGTTCTTAGCTGATTTTACATCGTTGTCTTGCTTAGCTGTCGTGTAAGAAAGAGTCGGTTGGAAAGCTTTGTCGAAAAGAACTGAAGAGTAGTGAATAGCGTAAGCTAAAGACGTGTTTTTCTTTTCGTTAGTAGCTGTAGCTGCTGTTGTATCTGTTAACTCAGGGTTTGGGTTAGAGATAGCAAGAGTGATTTTGTTTGTATCTAGGAATGTATATGTCCCAGAAACACCAAAACGGTATGTACCAATGTTCGTGTTGTATTGGTCATAAGCTGCAGAAGTGATTAGTAGGTCTGTTGAAGAAAGGAAAGACTCACGTCCGTAAGCTTCAGCCCAGTTTGTTTTACCAAAACGAGTTGTGAAAAGTGAGTTCTTGTGGTCTACGTAAAGGTGATCAAGACTTTTTGTAGAGTTGTCTCTTGTTGTGTTTGTAGCTTCAGTCTTGTTGAATCTGTAACGGAACTTGTAAGTTAGGTTCTCGTTGATGTTACCAGTTAAGCTTAGACGGATAAGGTTTGACTGGAAACCCATGTACTTAGTCTTTGTAGTAGTAGCACCTACTTCTGTTTTAGAAGTTGAGCTAATGAAGTCCGAACGTCCTTCAAGACCGAATTTGTAATCAAACGCGTGTGCGCTTGTTGATACCGCTGCGATAGCAGCAAAAGTTAGCATTTTTTTCATTGTTCATCCTTGTATGAGTTATTGATAAGAAAAAATGTATGGAAATAGTTTACTCAGACTTTATCTGCTTTGTGTATCAATTTTTTGTTAAGATTCTTTAAAAAAGTCAGAAATCACTTCATAATAAAGATGTAAGAATATTTCTCAAATCGAAGAAGAATAAAAGTAAATGGAATCAATCGAACTTAATTTTAGATACGAAACTAAAACAATCAAGTTTTTGATGCGCTCTTTTTTCTTTCTTATTCACTTGGCCATAATGACAGAAATCGTGGCCACTCCAAAGTTTCGCCTCTTCATTCGATTGCTTTTTTTCTTATGGCTCGCTAAGCCTTACTACAGCACAATCAAACATCGTTATTATACCTATTGGTCATTTTCTGCTCTGCTCTTTTGTTATTTGCTCTTTAAAATCTATGAGCAATTCTACATTTTAGATAATGAACATATTGGTATCCTCTACCTCATCTCGACACTTATTCTTGTCTTTAAGATGTATCTTCTTTCCTCTCCTATTTACTACCCTGTCGTCAGTTGGTGGGAATATGACTTTAGATACAGAGATGATTTAAAGATCTCTATTAAGTCAGGTGAGAATGAATTTGCAGCTCGACTAACAGATCTTCGACGTCAGGCAGGGTGTGTGGCCAGCTTCTCAGAGTTGAAACTTGGTGAAGAAATTGTTATCAATGCAGCACTTGATGAGGATAACGTATTACTTCGCGGAGTGGTGATGAGTAAAAGGCGCGATGTGATCGGACGCCCTATCATCTATGGTGTTCAATTCAAGTTTGATAGTAAGAGTAATAAGAAGCGCTACATTCACCTGGAGCGTTTGTGGAAAAAGCAGAAAAATAATAAGCGCAAGATGAAGTTTGCTCATGTCTAAAAATATTAATGATCATTTATGGCTAATGGATGAAGCTTTGAAAGAAGCTCACAAAGCTTATCGCGAAGACGAAGTCCCTATAGGGGCAGTGATCGTTGATTCAGAGGGCACAATTATTTCGCGAGCTCATAACCAAAAAGAGAAAGTTCATAATCCCTGCGGACACGCAGAGATCCTGGCGATTACAGAGGCCGCGAAAAAATTAAACAACTGGCGTTTATTGAATTGTTCGATTTATGTCACGCTTGAGCCTTGCCCGATGTGTTTGAGCGCCCTTGTTCAAGCGCGTATCAGTCATCTTTATTTTGGAGCTTATGATACAAAAGGTGGGGCCTTGAGTTTGAATTATAATTTTTATAAAGATCAAAAGCTTAACCACAGCTTCCCTGTCATGGGTGGTCTTCGCCACTTCGAATGTTCAAAGCTACTTTCGACTTTTTTTAAAGAGAAGCGCACTAGTTATAAATTTTAAAAATTATTTTCCAAATAACATCGCCAGGCCGCTAATCAAGATGAAAAAGCTTACAATCTTTTCAAATTGTTTCTGATTGATTCTGGAGAGGATTCTTTTTCCAACTACAGAACCTAAAAAAGCAGCGATCATCATCAGAGGAATGTAGAACCATTGAGACCAATCCATAAAGCCGTTACTGATATATAAGATTGCTCTAAGTAAATCTCCTCCGAAATCAATAAAGGCAGACAAAGCGACAAAGGTGTCTTTGGAAATGGCCATGTTGCTTAAAACAATTCCTCGAATGGCCCCACCAGTTCCGATAAGGCCGGTTAAAAAACCTGAAATCCCCAGAAGCGAGAAAGAGGTCTTGGTAGAAAAAGTCTTGGTCATTTCTTTTGAAAAGAACTTAAAGATAGCGAAAATAACCAGGAATAGACCCAGGGCCTTTTCTAACCATGAACTGGAAAAATAAATGGCCATCGTTGCACCAATTCCAGTCATCACAATAGAAGGAAGGGCGTACCGGATAAAACGTTTTAAATTTATTTCGCTTTTAAAAAGATAAATCTTGGAAATATTTCCAAAGCAATGAAGGATAGATGTTATCGCCAGGACGAGTTTTAAGCTTTCAAAAAAAGTGGCCAGTGGGACAAAAAATGTAGAGGAACCAAACCCGCTTAAAGTGCCAAGTACTTCCGATATAAAGGCGCTAAAAGCGATGATCCAATCGTGTGTTTGCATATTAGCTCAGTATTTTTTTTACTTGTGATAAAGAATGAGCTTCGTATGTCGGTTTTAAGTCTGATGTGTTGGGTGTTTTATGTTGGTTGAACCAAAGTGAATCAATGCCAAAATTATGAGCTCCAAGAATGTCGGCATCAAAGCGGTCCCCGATAATAATAGTAGATTCCTTAACAAAGTTCTTAGACCTGCTGGCCGCAAATTCAAAAAAGCGAACATCCGGTTTGGCAAATCCACACTCTTCAGACACAGCGATAAAGTCAATGTAGTCTTTTAGCTCAGAGTTTTTAATTCTCTCTCTTTGAGTGTACTCAATTCCGTTTGTGATGATTCCCACTTCACCGAATTGCTTAACGTGTCTTAGAACTTCAACGGCACCATCGATCAAGACAACGTGCTTGGGAAGTTGTTCAAGGTAAAACTCCGACATTTTGTGCGGAGGAATTTCAATTTTATGAATGTCGAGAGTTCTTTTGAAACGCTCAACTTTTAAAAAGTCTTTATCGACTTCTCCTCTTTCAAGTTGTTTCCATAGATGATTGTTTTCTGTTTTGTATGTTTTGTGGATTTCTTCTAAAAGATCTTTTACACCAAAGTGAATAAATGTCTGAGTGAAACACAATTTTTCTGAAGCTTGGAAATCAAGAAGTGTGTCGTCGAGGTCGAAGAGAAAAAGATTGTATTTCATGAGAGAAAACTCCAATTACAAAAAAGTGCCTAATGACTTGGGTATGATATTTCATTGACATGAAAATGTCTGCCTTCATAATGATTATGCCATAAAAAACCCAACCCTGAGGAGTTTATGAAGAAGATTATTTGTTTATTGTCTCTCGCTCTACTTGCATCGTGTGCAACAAAAAAAATTGTGACAACGGAAAAACCACAAACAGGCTTCGATGCTGTTTTGAGTGGGTATAATTACCCTTTTCCCGTAAGTTCTTATGTCTTTGAAACACAAGGACAGAAATTGCAGATGAGTTATATGGATATCAAACCGGCCGGTGATGTGAAAAAAACCGTGGTGATGTTCCATGGAAAAAACTTCGGTGGATTTTACTTTGAGCCAATCGTAAAAGAACTGGTTGGCAAAGGATTTCGCGTTATCGTTCCTGATCAAATTGGTTTTGGAAAATCATCAAAACCGGAACATTTCCAGTACTCATTCCAATTGCTCGCTCGTTTAACAGATGACCTTCTAAAACAATTGGGAGTGCAGGAATTCACGCTTGTCGGTCACTCAATGGGTGGAATGCTGGCTACAAGATACGCGCTGATGTATCCAGAGAAAGTGAAAAAACTTGTGCTCGTTAACCCAATTGGACTTGAAGATTACAAATTGCTTGCTCCATACAAGACAGTGGATGAACTTTACGCTGGCGAATTAAAAAACAACGAAGACAAAATCCGCGATTATCAAAAAGCGGCCTATTACGATGGAAATTGGAAAGCAGAATATGAACCGATGATTGTTCCTGCTGTTGGTTGGACTAAGGGGCCAGACCATGCACTTGTGGCAAGAAATGCGGCCTTAACTGCAGAATTAATTTATACGCAGCCAGTAGTTTATGAGTTTAAAAAACTGAAGATGAAGACGACTCTAATCAATGGCGATAGAGATAAAACGGCTATTGGGAAAGCATGGGCGTCACCAGAAAACCAGAAGATTATGGGTAACTATCCGAAGCTTGGGCCAGAAGTGGCTAAAATGATTCCGCAAGGGAAGCTCATTTCGATGAAAGGACTCGGACATGTGCCATTCGTCGAAGACTTTTCTGGCTTCATGAAACTCTTTGTTCCAGAGTTATAGCCTTGACACAAGGCCCGTTAATTTACTAAGATGCCCTCGGTAGTTAGGGGGCAGCAAAGGTACGATCGGTCAACCCCGCCAGGCCCGGAAGGGAGCAACGGTAGCTGTTTCTGCTTTGTGCTGTTTTCCTAGCTACTTCTTGTAATTCCATTTACTAATTCCGCTAAATTTAATACCTTTTAATCTGGAAAAAATTCTTTCGATTTCCTAAGCAATTTTAAGGAATAAAATGTCATACCAAGTTTTGGCCAGGAAATGGCGTCCTAAAAAATTTCAAGATGTGATCGGACAATCGCACGTTACCCGCTCGCTTCAAAACGCTATTGCTAAAAATAAAATCGGCCATGCTTACATGATGGTCGGAACTCGCGGTGTTGGTAAAACATCTGTGGCGAGAATTTTTGCTAAAGCTATCCGTTGTGAAACTATCACTGCTGACATCAATGCCTGTGGGACTTGTCCTGCTTGTTTAGATTTCGATACAGAAACATCGATGAACGTTATTGAAATCGATGGAGCTTCAAATAACAGTGTTGATAACATCCGCGATCTTATCAGCAACGTTCACTACCTGCCGACTTCGGGGCGTTTTAAAGTTTACATCATCGATGAAGTGCATATGCTTTCAACCAATGCTTTCAACGCTCTTTTAAAAACCCTGGAAGAGCCACCTGCTCACGTTGTCTTTATTTTTGCCACAACTGAAGCACAGAAACTTTTAGGGACAGTTCTTTCTCGCTGCCAGCGTTTTGATTTTAGAAACGTTTCGGTTGAAACCTTAGCAAATCATGTAAAAGAAATTTCTAAGATAGAAGGAATTAAGTTTGAACAAGAAGAACTTATTCAGCAGTTAGCGGTTCTTGGGAGAGGGTCTGTGCGCGACACACTTTCTCTTCTTGATCAGGTACTGACATTCTCAGAAGACAATTTCATCAAAGAAGAAACGCTGACAACATCTCTTGGTGTTGCCGGGCCCAAAGCGATCAGTGGAATCATTGAAGCGATTTATGCCGGGAATACGGCAGAGCTTAGCCGTGTATACGGAAGACTGTTAAACGAAAACGTACCGGTTAAAAACATTGCCAGCTCACTTTTAGATGAGCTGTTTAATAACTTAAAAAAGAAAAGTACGTTGGGTGAAGCAGAGTTAATCTGGATTTACGAAACAGTGGCCAGAGAAACAACATGGATCTTCAATTCTATTTCTCCGGAAAAAGCGTTTGAAGTCCTGATGTACAAAGTGGCCTTGAGAAGAAGTTTCTTTAACCAAAAGATTGCCGGTTCACAAAATGTAGCAGTGGCATCATCAACAGCAGCACCTGAAGCGAAACAAGCAACTCCTACGCCAGTAGCAGTTGTCGAAGAAGCTCCAAAAGAAATGAGTGTTGCTCAAAAACTTGAAACACTGATGTCGGAAATTGCCAGCGAAAGAGATGCGGTAATTGCGCCAGCTAATGTTGAAGCAAAAAAAGAAACACCGACAGCAACACCTGCTCAGGTTGCTAAACCTGTTGGAAAAAAAGATTTAACGTGGGAAGGATTTTTAAATGATCTTTCAGCGCGCTCTCCTGCTTCGGCTTCAAACCTGGAGCAAGGAAATACATTAAACCCTCTTCGCCTGGAAAATGGTTATTTGAATATCGAACTTGGCTTTGGTTTTTCCGGCCAGGTGTTTATGGACTATTTAAATGAACCGGAAGTTTTTCAGAAGGTTTTAAACCATCTGAGTGAGTACTTTGAAGTTGAGACAAACAACATCAAGCTTGAGCTGGTTCAGGTGACTCAGAAAGAAGATTTTGTAACTCAGGCAGAAATCAGAGAACAAAAAGCTCAGATGACAATGCAGGATCGCGTGGAAGAGTTTAAGAGCAACCCGCTTTTAAAAGAAGCAGAGAAAATTTTTAATTCGAAAGTAGATAAAGTTATTTTAGATAATTCAAAGAAGTGAGTAAAAAATGCTCCAATGGAGCATGTTACTTCGCGATGAAAACGTTATGAGAAAGACGTATTTTTAAGAGTTTTACGAACAAAGGAGAAGAATATGAAAGGAATGCAAAACTTAATGAAACAAGCTCAACAAATGCAGCAGAAAATGGCTACATTACAAAAAGAGCTTGAGTCTCGCGAACTAGAAACTTCTTCTGGTGGTGGGATGATCAAAATCAAAATCACAGGGAAACAACAAATCGTTTCTATTTCAATCAACAAAGAGTGCGTAGACCCTAACGATGTTGCCAGCCTTGAAGAACTGGTAAAAACAGCTGTTAACCAGTCAATCAAAGAATCACAAGATATGGTATCGGCAGCGATGTCAAAAGTTACTGGTGGAATCAACATCCCAGGAATGTTCTAATCTATGGAATTACCAGAAAAACTTTTAAAGGTTGTAAGACAGTTTTCTCGCCTTCCTGGAGTGGGCGAGAAGACGGCCCTGCGCCAGTCGCTGATCATGACAAAATGGAACAAGGAAGACCTGGTTCATTTTGCTGAAGCGGTTAAAGCACTCGCTGAACTAAATCACTGTGAAAAGTGCGGAATGTTCTGCGATGATAAGCTTTGCAAGATCTGTCTGGATTACGGCAGAAGCCATTCAAAAACACTTTGTGTTGTTGAGTCGGTGACTGACTGTCTGGCCATTGAGCGAAGCGGGAACTTTAAAGGTAAATTTCATATTCTCTTTGGTGTTCTAAACCCATTGTTGGGAATTGGACCTGATGAGCTTAAGCTGGATCAATTTATCGACCGCGTGAAAAACGAAGAGATCGAAGAAGTGATCCTGGCAGTAAACCCTTCGGTTGAAGGGGATGCAACTTGTGCTTACATTAAACAAATGCTGCCGGATAGTGTTCGTGTTGACCGTATTGGGTTTGGGATTCCAATGGGCGGAAGCCTGGAGTTCGTCGATGCCCTGACGATTACCAAAGCGCTTGAAAACCGCAGGCATTTATAAGTTGGATGATGATGACAAATAGAACGAGCAAAATTCCAAAGTATGTACAGGCCTTTTTTGAATCGTGCGAGATCGATGAAAAGATCAATCGCTTTTCATTCTTTATGATTAGAGCTGACGGTGTGGTCCTTTATCACAACAACAATCTGGCCAACTCACTTTCAAAGTCTTCTATTGGAGCTTTGTTAAGTGGTGTGTGGCAGGCCTCAAAAGCGCTGTCAGAGTTCATTCCTAAAGAAGAAGCAAAAGAAGGTTACAGACTGAGTTTTGATACGTCTTCACAGGGTATCTATATCGTACCAATTTCTACTGATATGGAAGAGCTCTATTTAGGTCTGATTTATCACGATGAAGTGAACCCAGGTTTCATTAAAAACAAAATGAGAGAGATGGCAGCAAGTTTCAGTGAATTCTTAAACCAAGAGTTGAAAGATCACCGTGCTACTCAAGAAAAAACAAACAAAGCATTTGATAAGAGCGAGTATCTGTTTGGCGATATTTCCGATGCGGAAATGGATAGATTATTTGCGTTCATTAAAAATTAAGGTAAGGCCATGTCTTTTGTAAATTATGTAAATAAAGAAGTTAACTGCAAGATTGTCTATTACGGGCCAGGGCTTGGTGGAAAGACGACAAACATCCAGTATGTTTATCAAAAAACCAGCGGTGACAGTAAAGGCAATATCATTTCACTTAATACAGAAAACGAAAGAACGCTTTTCTTTGACTTCCTCCCTCTGGATTTAGGCGAGATCCGCGGTTTTAAAACGCGTTTTCACCTCTACACTGTTCCCGGGCAGGTTTTCTATGAGGCTTCAAGAAAGCTGATTCTAAGAGGTGTGGACGGAGTTGTTTTCGTGGCTGACTCACAGGTTGAGCGTATGGAAGCAAACATTGAGTCACTTAAATCCCTAGAGAAGAACCTGACAGATCAAGGTTACGACATCACTAAAATCCCTCTGGTCATGCAGTGGAATAAAAGAGACCTTCCTAATACAACGGCGATTAAAGACCTGCACAATGCACTTAATAAGTGGGGCGTGCCCGAGTTTGAAGCTGTAGCAGTTAAAGGAAATGGTGTTTTTGATACGCTGAAGATGATTTCAAAATTAGTTCTAATGAATCTTAAAGGTGGATTAGAGTAAGTTTTTATAATCGAGGTAGATCAGGTGGGCCTTCATCAGCGCTTCCTGGTCATAAAAGCTTGAACGACTTCCCACTAAGTGGTGGCCTTCAAGAACGCCAAGGTTGTGTCCATTGAAGTAAAATGGGAACTGGGCATTTTCCACATCAACAATCCCATCGTTTGATTTCTGGCTTCTAAAAATGGCCTTAGTTAGCATCATCCATACGTGGCTTTGATGCCATTTCGACTCGAAGGCAATCGCCGTATAAAAGAGCCTTGAAGGCAGTTGTTTATGATTCTTTTTAAACCAGCTTTCTCTGAAATTTTTTGAAAGCGATTTTTGAAGCTCACTGGCAATCAGGTTGACGTCTTTTCCTAAAACTTTCTTTGAAACGTTTTCTGGAACTTTCCCAATTGTATTAGCAAGCTTTAGCAGTTTGTTGTTGATGTGATCGCTTCCCATAATCGGAGTGGCGATAAAAGAAACACCAATAATATTTTCTGAAAGCTTGTCGCCTTTTGAGCGCAGATAGTGAAGAGTGTCTACTCCCCCCTTTGAAAAACAGAAAAACCACAGGCGTTCATTGGGATTAGCTTCAATGTATTCTTCGATTTGTTTTTTTAGCGCCAGTGAGTTCTCACGAGCACCTTTTCTTCCATCGACAACTGGAGCGATATGCTTGATGTCGTATTGGTCTAAAAGAGTTTCTGCTCCACGCTTGAAAGCAGGAGTTGAAAAGATTTCATTGAAAACACCAGAGACTAGCACAATTGTGACTTTCACTTCAGGCACTTTGAGTGAAGTGCGGTAATCGTTTACCAAATGTGAGTGAGCAAGCTCATGATAGATGGTCTGAAAAACTTCACTGTCTGTTGCATCGACCGAACGCTTGTTGGTTACGCAAGAGATGATCTCCTGGGCCCTTTCGCTGTTGAGATTGAGGTTTTCCATGGAGCTGATGTCGAAATAAGATTTTAAAACAGTGAACGCCGAACGAGACAGCCAGATGCTGGAATTTGTAATAGAAAGAAGCGTTTTAAGGACATCTTTTTTGTCCTTAAGCTTAACCAGTCTCTGAAGATTAAAGATAATTTCTTCAGTACTGGTGTGCTTAGCGTAGCTAAGAATGTCCTTTCTCTTCTGGATGCGAGATCTATAGTGAGAAAAAGACTTTGATAATACGTGAATGGCACTCATTTCTTTTTACATTTCCTAGGGGAAAATAACAGTGTAAGATCATCCCATAAAAATTTAAAAATCGTCAAATTTGAAGAGGTGTAAGATGGGCGGAATTAAGATCGGCATCATTGGTGGAAGCGGCGTATATAAGATTGAAGGTGTTGAAGTTATTAAAGAACACAAAGTTTCTACTCCCTTTGGAGCCCCAAGTTCTGAAGTGATCGAGGCTAACCTTCACGGTACACCTTTTTTCTTTATACCTAGACATGGAAAACACCACAACTTCACTCCGTCTGAAGTCAATTACAGAGCGAATATTTTTGCTCTTAAAGAGCTTGGTGTTGAATATATTATTTCAGTTTCAGCTGTTGGATCTCTAAAAGAAGAGTTCCCGCCAGCAAGTTTTGTTATCCCTGATCAATTCATCGATTGGACAAAAGGCCAGCGCGAAAGAACTTTTTTTGGAAACGGAATCGTAGGCCACGTGTCTGTTGCTGAACCTGTTGATACTCAACTGCAAAAGATGATTGTTGAAACATGTAAAGAGGCTGGTGTTAAACACGGAGCTGGCGGATCATACATTTGTATCGAAGGGCCTCAGTTTTCTACAAAAGCTGAATCAAACATCTACAGAAGTTTTGGTGCAAGTGTCATCGGTATGACAAACGTACCAGAATCTTACCTGGCAAAAGAAGCAGGAATGGCCTATGCAACAATCGCTATGGTTACAGACTACGATTGCTGGAAAGAAGAGCACTGTACTCTTGAAGAAATCATGAAAGTTATGTCAGCTAACAATCAATCGGCACATGCAGTTTTAAAGAAGCTTCTTCCAAAGCTTCATGCGAATCCATTCACAATTAAAAAAGAAAACACGTTTGCGGTTATGTCGAAGCCGGAAAAACTTTCAGCTGAGCAAACTCACATTCTAGAAGTGCTTCTAAAATAATGAGCTATACAGGTCACTACACAGTTTTAAAACATGAGTGCGTCGATTCATTAATTGAAAAGGCGCCTTTGGATAAAAAGTCTTACTACGCTGATTTAACTTTTGGCGGAGGCGGACACACGTTTGAATTTTTATACAGGAATCCCCTTTTTAATGTGCGCTCAACTGATCAGGACCCGGATGCCTTAAAAAATGGAAACGAAAGAATCCAAAAGGAACAAATGGGTGATCGGATCAAGCTTATCGATACAAACTTTGTTCATTTTCCTTCAATGATCAGAGAGCATTCGCCTGAAGTTTTTGCTGACGGTGGATTCCAGGGAATTCTTCTGGATTTAGGTGTGTCTTCACATCACTTCGATGAGGCCGGCAGAGGTTTTTCATTTCGTTTTGATGGGCCACTTGATATGCGTATGGATTACGAATCGGATGAATTTCAAACGGCCGAAGAGATCGTCAACACATACAGTGAAGAAGAACTAAGAAGAATTTTTGAAGAGTACGGTGAAGAAAAAAACGCCAGAAAGATCGCTGCGAAAATCGTGACTGAAAGAAAAGAGAAACGAATCTCGACGACTAAAGAATTGGAAAACATCGTTTTCCACTGCTATCCAAAAGAGCATCGCTACGGAAAGACCAACCCTTCGACTCGAGTATTTCAGGCCCTAAGACTTGAAGTAAACCGGGAACTTGAAGTTTTATCCAACACAATTGATCAACTAATACCGCTCCTAAAAGTTGGCGGTCGCCTCGCTATCATCAGCTTTCACTCTCTCGAAGATCGCATTGTGAAGAATGTTTTCAGGGACGCCTCTCAAAAAACCGAGCTTCCGGTTGAGGTTTTAACAAAAAAGCCAATTCTTCCATCTGAGCAAGAAATTTTAGACAATTCTCGTTCAAGAAGTGCTAAACTAAGAATATTAGAAAGAGTAGAAACTAAAAAAGACAAGAATAAATATAAGCAATGATATTTGGCATTTAATCAAGGAGTGATTATGGCCGCATCAAAGAAATCTTCTGAAAAATTTCAGTTGGGCGCGAAAATAAAAGAAATTATTTTCAGCTCACAGGGTTTTCCCATTTTCTTATCATTCACCACACTCGCCATTTTATTTGTTCTATTTCGCATGAAAAATGTTGAGATGGATTACACCATTACAAAAACAAACCGCGAAATCGAAAAAGTTATTCTGGATAACAAAGAATTAAAAGCGAAGAAGGCAAGAATGCTTTCAGCTGAAAAGTTAAGAAAATTAGCGGCAGCACATAACCTTGATCAACCAAAGCAGGATCAAATTATTGTCATTCCATAGGATTTGGAAATTGAATTATGAATAGAGTTGAAAAAAATAGGATCATCTTTGTTTTTACCTGTTTCTGTTTGTTTTTCCTTCTCGTTTTAGGGAAAGCATTTAAGGTTCAGCTAGTCGATGCTGGAGATCTCATTGTTCGCGCCAATTCACAATTCTTAAGACAGGCAACTGTTTATCCAAAACGTGGAAACATCTACGACCGTTCAGGTCACCCACTTGCTCTTAACGTTCAAACGTACAGTATTTTCACCATCCCAAAATCAACTGATGGGAAAAATGATGTTTATAAAAAACTGGCCAAGATCGTTCCGGAGCTTTCGTACAAAGAAATGATCACGACGATCAAAAAGAGAAAGAGATTTACCTGGCTTGGCAGAAAGCTTCGTCTTTCAAAAGATCAGGTTGAAGATATCAAGGAACTAAAAGGTATCTTCATTGAAGGAACTCCAGAGAGAACTTATCCAAACCACGAGCTTCTGTCTCAGGTTATCGGGTTTGTTGGTCTTGATAACTCAGGTCTTTCAGGCCTTGAGTACATGTACAACAAAGAGCTAAGAGGAAATCCGGTTACTCTAAAATATACGATCGACAACAAGGGCCGCGCGATTAAGTTTGAAAGTCATCAGGATGTAACAGCTCAAGCAAAAGACATTTACCTGACGATTGATAAAGACATCCAGGGAATGGCCGAAAAATATTTAAAGGAAGCTGTCTTAAAACACAATGCAGATAAAGGTGGGATTGGTGTTATTGATGCTTCGACAGGTGAAATCCTGGCGATTGCTAACTACCCTACTTTTGATCCAAACAATGTTAAAGGATCAGCTCCTGAATCAAGAAAGTTAAGTTTTGCCATTGATCCGTTTGAGCCAGGTTCAACATTTAAGATCTTCACAGCGGCTTCGGCACTTGAGCACAAGACAGCAACTATTAACTCTACTTACTATGCTGAACAAGGAAGAATGAGAGTTGATAATCACTGGATTAAAGAAGCTGAAAGCCATGAAAAATTTGAATGGATTTCAGTTGCAGATATTATTCGTTACTCTTCAAACGTCGGGACGACAAAACTTGCATTTGATCTGACTTTCCCAAAATTAAAAGAAACATTAAAAGAACTGAACTTTGGAAATAAAACTGGAATTGAAGTGCCGGGAGAATCTCGCGGTATTTTTACTGAAGCAGACAACGTCACACCTCTTTCTTTAAGTAACATCAGTTTCGGTCAAGGTATTGCTGTTACAGGTGTTCAGATGATGGCAGCCTATGCGGCGATTGCTAACGGTGGTGAGTACATTAAGCCAACACTTATTAAGCGCGATCCAAACCAGGTGAGCGTTTCAGAATTAGAACCTGAAAATGCGAATCAACTAGAGAAAAGAAGAAGAGTCCTGTCGCAAAAGAATACAGAGGATCTGACAAAGGCCCTAGTGTTAGCAGTTGAAAAAGGAACGGGAGGAAATGCTAAGATCCCTCACTTCCAGATTGCGGGTAAAACAGCGACTGCTCAGCGTGTAGATAAAAATGGTGGATATAAGGGTTATGTTTCTGGGTTCATCGGATATCCAGTTAACGTAGATAGAAAATTTGTTATCGCTGTTTATATTGATAACCCAAAAACTGGCGGATATTACGGTGGGGCAGTTGCGGGTCCAGTGTTTAAAAACCTTGCGGAGTATATGCTTTATAAAAATAAAGACATTAGTAGACTCGCAGAACATGAAGACAATGATTACGATCTGAAAAAAGTTAAGACCAATATCGACATGGTTCAGGTTAAAGAAGCGGCTTCAAGAAGCTTGACTCCTGGGATTGTGCCGAACATGATGGGGCTGGATAAGATTACAACGACCAACATCTCGTTGAAGTTAAACCTTCAAGTTGTTCATAAAGGAATGGGAGTGGTTTCATCACAATACCCACCAGCAGGAACACCGATTGGCGATGATACTGTTGTGAAATTAGAATATTCACCTCCAACATACGAATAGGTCATGAACAAAAAAGAACTTGTCGACGTTTTAAATGCAGACATTGCCTCTAGAAACACCCTGACTCAACTTGATGGTGTTGTAAGTAACATTACAACTAATCTACAGACGGCGACTGAGGCCGATGTGGTTTTCTATAAAGTTCATAATAATGAAAAATCAATTGAAGATTTTAACAAGCGCCTGAAAGGAAAAAATCCTGGATTGATTGTTTTAAATCATGGGGCCGAATCTTTGGTAAAGGCCGACAATTGTATCTTTGTTGATGCGGCTAAATTTCTTATTCTACAAAAGAAAGTTTTAGATATCATGTTTCCAAATAAAGGCCTGATGAAAATTATCGGTGTTACCGGGACTAACGGAAAGACAACAACGGTTAACCTGGCGATGCAAATCAGCACTCAACTTGGTCACCCGGCGATTTCAGTGGGAACAATTGGTGTCCAGGATGCGAACGGAGCCTTGATTGAGGATTTGGAATCAACAACACCTTCATATGTTGAATTCAGAAAAATCATTCACCGCTTTCAGGAAAAGTACCAGGCATGTTTTGTGGAAGTAAGCTCTCATGCTCTTGCTCAAGACAGAATTTATGACATTGCTTTAGATGCAGCAGCGTGGACAAGTTTTTCTCAGGACCATCTCGATTACCATAAAACGATGGAAGAGTATTTCGATGCCAAGATGCTGATCGAAAAGAAATACCTGAAAGAGGGAAAGAGCCTTGTTGTTCCTTCTTTTGAAAAAGACCTTTACCAAAACATCTTGAAGAAAAATCCAAATGCACATGTAAAGGTGGCAAGGACTCTTGATGAAAGAAAGATGATGGAGAGACCACTTTTTTATCATTCATCATATAATCAAAGTAATGCTGAAGTAGCATTGCAATTAAACTCAGATCTTTGGGGAGAAGATAAGATCGACTCCTTGAGTTTAAAAAACATCAAAACTCCATTGGGAAGATTTTCAGTTATTGAGATGGACAACGAAGGCATGGCCATCGTTGATTACGCCCATACTCCGGATGCTTTGATCAATATCGGAGAGGCCATCAAAAAAGCTTTCCCGAATCATTCATTAACTGTGGTTTTTGGTTGTGGTGGAAACCGCGATAAAACCAAAAGACCTCTGATGGGAAAGGCCGTGGCCGGATTTGCAGATAAAGTTGTCGTGACATCAGACAATCCTCGCGACGAAGCACCGGAAGATATTATTATCGACATCATCGCCGGTATCAGCACCGGTTACGAAGCGGTTGTCGACCGTAAAAAAGCTATCCTTTTTGCACTTGAAGCTATGAAGAAGAAAGAAATCGTTCTGATCGCTGGAAAAGGGCATGAAGAGTATCAGGAAATTAAGGGTGTGAAGCACCCATTTAGTGACTTCAATATCGTTTCTCAATTTAAACGCGGATAAATTTAATGGTTTCTTCAAAACTTCTTTTTAAACTTAAATCAGTTAAGACGATGACGAGCGCTTTTGATCATAAAGGGCGCGAGTTCGAATTAAAAATTAATACAGATTCACGCAGTTTTCAGGCGGGAGAGACTTTTGTGGCCCTGGTTGGGGAGAACTTCGATGCTTTTAATTACCTTGAAAGTGTTTTAAGCCTGGATGCCAAGGTGGTGGTTTTTAACTCGACCAAAGAGCGCGAAGAGCTAGTGCCAATGCTGGCAGCTTTTTATCCAAAAACTCTTTTTATTACGGTAACGGATACACTGCTTTTTATTCAGGAGCTTGCTCGTTTACATATTGAGGGCTGGAGAAAAGCGGATAAAGACAGAAAGATCATTGGGGTGACGGGATCAAATGGGAAAACAACTCATAAAGAAATGATTTATTTTCTTCTCAATTCAATTTTTCCTGGAAAAGTCCTGGCGACTAAAGGGAACCTGAATAACCATATTGGGGTTCCACTTACAGTTTTTAGACTGAATAAAAAACATAAAGTGGCCATCATTGAAATGGGAATGAATCACGCCGGTGAGATTAAAGTTCTTTGTGATATCGCAAAGCCTGAGCACGGAATGATCACTAATATTGGAGCGGCCCACATCGAATTTTTAAAAACGATGGAAGCAATCTTTAAAGAAAAAGGAACCCTTTACGATTCAGTTGTTAAAAATGCCAAAGGCAAGGGATCGTTCGTGGTGAATGCCGATGACCCTTACCTGGCAAAACTTAAAAAATCAAAAGGCCTTGTGACTTATGGAGAAAAGAACGGGGATATAAAAATTAATATCGATGGAGATGAGATTTCTTTTAACATCGACAAGAAAAACGTGTGGATAAATAATAAAAATATTTTTGAGCACCACAATCTAAAAAACCTGGCAGGGACAACGATCTTTGCGATGAGCTTATTCCCAAAAAAGATTAAAGAATTAACATTGGCAGCTTCAAATTATGAGCAGCCAAATATGAACAGGTCGCAATGGGTAGATAACATCTTCCTTGATGCCTATAATGCCAACCCGAGTTCAATGCGCGTGTCACTGGATTCATTTGTGACAGTTATGAAAAATAAAGGCGTCTCACTTGATGACTGCTACTTTGTGTTAGGTGATATGAACGAACTGGGAGACCATGCCCCACAGATGCATAAAGAGATTGCTGAGCATGTAAAATCTTTGGGTATTAAAAACGTAACATTCATTGGAAGATACCGTGAATTTTATCTAAACGGTTACCCGGATCCAGTTAGTCATTATCATACAAAAGAAGAGTTTTTTTCTGAATGGAAAGACGTTAGAAAAAAATACAAGTTCGTCTTCGTGAAGGCGAGCCGCTCTTTACAACTAGAAACCCTGATGGGTATAGTTTAATATTGGTTAAAACTTAAAAAATAGGAAAGTAAGGATGCTTTACCATTTACTCTACCCACACCACCACCTGTTTAACATCTTCAAGTACATCACTTTTAGAACCGGGATTGCTTTTCTAATAGCGACAGTTCTTTCGATTATCTGGGGGCACTACTTCATCGACTTCATGAAGAAGAAGCAGTTTGGACAAATCATCAGAAGCGACGGCCCTGAGTCTCACTTTAAGAAAAAAGGGACTCCGACTATGGGCGGTGTGTTCATGTTGGGGAGTATTTTTGTTACGACCCTGATCTGCGGAAACTTTTTTTCTATGCCGCTTAAGATCACTTTAGGGGTTACATTTTCTTATTTCCTACTTGGTTTTTATGACGATTACCTGAAAGTTTTAAAGAAAGACACGAAGGGTGTTTCGGCCAAGGGGAAACTTGTTTGGCAGTTCGGGACAGCTCTTGCTGCCATGTATGTTATGGTGAGTCAAAACATCATCAACACTGATGTGTACTTTCCTTTCTTTAAATCCCCGATTATTGATCTTGGTTACTGGTACATCCTGTTTGGATCAATCGTTATTGTTGGATTTAGTAACGCAGTTAACCTAACGGATGGTCTCGATGGTCTGGCGATTGGGCCAATCATGGTAAGCGCGGCGACGATGGGTCTTTTAACTTACGTTACTGGTCACAAAGAAATCTCTCAGTATCTCTACATCCCATACTTCGAGGGCATGGGAGAGATCACTGTCTTAACTGCGGCTATTATAGGTGCAGGAATCGGCTTTTTGTGGTATAACTCATACCCAGCTCAAATTTTCATGGGCGATGTTGGCTCCCTATCTTTAGGGGGAACATTGGGTACGATTGCAGTGCTTGCGAAGTCTGAATTCTTGTTCGTAGTTATCGGCGGAATTTTTGTTATCGAAGCTCTTTCAGTTATTATCCAGGTTGCTTCATTTAAAACACGCGGAGTACGCGTTTTTAAAATGGCACCAATCCACCATCACTTCGAAAAACTTGGCTGGCCGGAGACGAAGGTAACAGTTCGCTTCTGGATTATCAGTGTGTGTCTGGCAATCATGGCACTCTCGACATTAAAGACTAGATAGTCGTCGAGTTAGTCTAAGAGGAAAGTTGAATGGAAATGGAAAGATTTAAAGGTAAGAAAGTTCTTATCGTAGGTATTGGCAAAACTGGTTTTTCTCTGATCAATTTCTTCAACAAATTAGAATGTGAAATCAGAGTCACAGATATCAAGCCTATCTTTGACCTTAACAAGTCAGTTAAGAAGCTTAAGAAAATCGAACCACCTCTAGAGATGACTTTCGGTGAACACAAAGACGAAGACTTCCTGGAAGCAGACGTTATTGTTTACTCAGCGGCAGTTAATCCAAATCTTCCTCAGTTAGAATTAGCACGCAAAAACGGGAAAGAAGTTTATTCAGACTTCGCTCTTGCTTATAAACTTTGTAAAAAACCAGTTATCGCTGTTTGTGGATCTTTTGGTCGTACAACAATTGCAGCGATGATCGGCTTTACTCTAAAAGTTGATGGGAAAAACGTATTTGTTGGTGGAACATCAGAAATGCCATTCATCGAGTACTGCCTTCTTCCAAACATGAACGAAATTGATTACGTGGTTGTGGAAGTTTCCGCAATCCAAATGAAATCACTTCAGGATTTCCATCCGAAGCTGGTTGTTTTCCCGAACATCGGAGAGAACTTCTCAAAAGCAAACTTCGCTTCAGTTTCTGAATACATTGAAACTAAACTTTCAATCATTAAAAAACTTTCTCCAGAAGATACACTGGTAGCAAACTATGATTCACTTGCTAACAATGCGTTCTTTAGAAATGCGAACTGCCAGCTTTACTGGTACTCTCGCCGCTCGTATGTAACTCTTGGGGTAATGAACGAGATTCAAGGAACTCACTTCCACGACAGAAGAATCCACTCGAACATTAACTATCACTCAGAGTTTAAAGTTTCTAAAATGAGAATCGTGGGACAAAACAACCGCGAAAACCTAATGGCAGCAGTAACTGCTTGTAAGGCCCTTGATGTAAGTGACGATGCAATCCAAACTTGTATTGAGAAATTCCCAGGGATTCCTAATCGTATGGAATTCATCATGGAGAAAAACGGCGTAAGCTTCTACAACGATTCAAAAGCTGAAACTATGCCAGAAATGCTGGCTTCACTTAAATCATTCAAAGAGCCAGTTATTTTGATTGCTGGTGGTAAAGACAACGAAGACCTTAACTTCGATCCATTTGCTAAGGACATGATCGGCAACGCTCGCGTTCTAGTTCTGGTTGGAGAGTGTAAGGAGAGATTAAACAGAGCTCTTGGTGATCATAACCAGACCTACATTGTCGGTTCATTTGAAGAGTCAGTTCTGTTTGCTTACCAAAAATCTAGAACAGGAGATGTTATTCTTCTGTCTCCAGGAAACCCGGCATCGGATTTCTTCCGCGACTACGAAGAGCGCGGGAACTATTTCAAGAAACTCGTTTATCAATTATAAAAAAGAGCCTCCTTCGGGAGGCTTTTTTGTATACCCGACTACTCCACTTTTTTTCTACAAATTTTCTCCATCCATTTAAATCTTTGTTATCCTAATACATATGGATGAACAACTTCATGATGTAGACAGGCTGATCAAAGCGTTTCTTTCAACGCTGGCGATTATTATTACGATTGGACTTATTATGGTCTGGTCTTCCAGTTATATCCTGGCCAATGAAAATTTCGGCAGCCCTTATCACTATATTATTCGCCAACTCGTTTATCTTTTTTTAGCAATCGGTGTAACTTTTGCTGTTTCTAAAACCAAATACACTTTCTGGTTAAAGTACGGCTACATCGTTAACATCGCCGCTTCTGCTATTGTGGCCCTGACTATTGTTAAAGGAATTGGTGCTTCAGCTAAAGGTGCGAGCCGTTGGCTTACGATGGGAGGCATGAGTCTTCAGCCGGGTGAAATCGTGAAGTTCACGGTTATTCTTTCGGCGCTTTCATTCTTTGAAAACTGGAACAAGATGGACAATAAAGAGCGCATGAAACACGGGGGAACTTTGTTTCTGCCACTGGCGCTTTTAATTAAGCAGCCGGACTTCGGGACTTTCTTTATTTGTTTCGTCGTTATCTCATTTGTTTGTTTTATGAGTTCGTTTCCGAGAAAGTATTTCTACTACTCACTGATTGCCGGTGGTGTTGGTGGTGTTTTCATTCTTTTCTCGCAGGCCTACCGTGTAAAGCGTATGTTAACTTATCTTGATCCATGGAAGAACCCACAAGGTTCAGGTTTCCAGATCATCCAGTCATATATGGCCTTTGCCAACGGATCAGCTTTTGGCCAAGGGCTTGGTAACAGTAACGAAAAACTTTTCTACCTTCCGGAAGCCCATAACGACTTTATTTTTTCTGTTATAGGAGAAGAGCTTGGGTTTATCGGGGTCTTTCTTTTGATCTGTCTTTTTGTGGCCTTCATCTATTTTGGTTTCAAGCTGGCACTTCAGGTTAGAGACCGCATTGGCGTCATCATGGCGTCGGCCATTGTTTTTGTTTTAGGCCTTCAGGCCCTACTTAACATGGGCGTTGTTTTAGGTCTTCTTCCGACAAAAGGATTGAACCTTCCGTTTGTTAGTTATGGTGGGTCATCGCTCCTCTGTAACTTTTTTGGGATAGGGCTTCTGCTGTCTGTTGTTAACGGTTACCGCAATGAGCTTATGGGTGTTGAAAACAATTTTAGGCCAAAAAGAGAATCATCTGGTAGAAGAAAAGCTACCGGAGATGAGAGCGGGCACGAAGAAGCTTACGTCTAATCTCTCTAGAGATCGATCATATACATTTTAGGAGTTCGTTATGTTCCGCAATCACTCGGCTCTAAAGCCAAACCATGCAAAAATTCACTTCGTGGGAATTGGTGGAATTGGTATGAGTGGGATCGCTGAGGTTCTATTATCTTTAGGATATAAAGTTTCAGGATCAGACGTTGCAGAATCAGCTAACGTAAAAAAATTAAGAAAGATGGGAGCTGAAGTTCACATCGGCCATAAAGCAGAAAACTTAAACGACGTAACGGTGGTTGTTCACACATCTGCAGTTAATGAAACAAACCCGGAAATGGTTCGCGCCAGAGCAGAAGGTATTCCCATTATCAGAAGAGCAGAAATGCTGGCTGAGCTGATGCGCTTAAAATACAGTCTCGCTGTTGCCGGAACTCACGGGAAAACAACAACGACATCATTTTTAGCGACGATTCTTCAAGAGTGTAAACTAGACCCGACATATATCATTGGTGGGATTGTTAAAAACCTGGATGGTCACGCGAAAGTTGGCCAATCAGATTACCTGGTGGCCGAAGCCGATGAATCAGATGGATCATTCCTTCTTTTAACTCCAGTTATGTCAGTTATCACCAATATCGACAACGATCACATGGATCACTATGGAACTGAAGAAAATCTTTTTCGCGCTTTCGTAGAGTTTGCCAATAAGATTCCTTTTTACGGTGTGGTGGCCCTGAATGCTCATGATGAAAAATTGATGAAGCTTAAGGCAGAGATGAAGCGTCCAGCAGTAACTTTTGGAATCGAGATACCGGCCGACTTCGAAGCCCGCAATATTGAATTTGGTCACTTTGACACAAGTTTTGATGTTTATTACAAAGGTGAAAAACAAGAGCGTTTTAAAATCAATCTTCCCGGACGTCACAATATCTTAAATAGTCTTGGAGCAACAGCTCTGGCATTTCATATGGGACTAAGTTTTAAAGACATTGCAAAAGCTGTTTGCAAGCTTGAAGGTGTAGGAAGACGCTTTCAACTTCTTCATAAAGAAGGATCATTTGAAGTGGTTGATGACTACGGACACCACCCGACTGAAATTGCTTCTACACTAAGAATTGTAAAAGACACACGTGCTGATTATAAAAAGATCGTGATCTTTGAACCTCACCGCTACACGCGTACGCGTGATTGTTGGGATCAGTTTCTTCACTGTTTTAATGATGCTGACCAACTTTATTTACTCCCAATCTACGCTGCCAGCGAAAACCCGCTCGATGGGATTTCAACTGAGCGCTTAATTGAAGATATCAACCGCCTTCACCCGAACTTCGCTAAGAAGATTGAAAACGTAGAAAAGCTTCCAGAAGTGATTGAATCACACAAGGGAGACAAAACAATCGTGGTCACTTTAGGTGCAGGATCAATCGGAAAAGTTGCCAGAAAATGGGCGGGCGTTGAATAAGAAGATTCAACTTTTAGTTGTGGCCCTGGTTTCCTTTGGATTGGGGGCCACAACGACCTATCTCCTGTCTTTAAAAGAACCTCAAAAACAGTCAGCCTCGCAGTTTGTAAAGTCAGACACTCAGACGGCAGAAGTCGCCAAAGAAGAAAGCCGCAAACCATTTTTTGTAAAACCAGAAGTTCATAATGAATCAGAGCAAGTAAGGAATGAAGCTGTCGCTACAGAAGAGGCAGTAAAGGCTTCAGGTGAAAAAAAGCCAGTTGATTATTTTAACCTCGCGAAAAACATCAGGGATTTTCAGGATAAAGTTTCAGCAGAAATTAGAAAGACTTTTAAGACCATCTCTTTGAGTGATGAAACTCAAAGTGCAAAAAAAGACCGCCTCAACGGCAAATACGAGATGTTCTTTGAAGAAAACAGACTCTGGTATAAAGCAGAGGTTGATGTCTCGACTGGCGAGAAACTTCATTTATTTTTCAATTACTATAACTGCGACGTCGATCGTGGAGGCAAAAAGAAAAATGAACCTCGCGATATTCTTGAACGCTGTTTTGTGATGTGGGGCTTTCTTTATTATAAACAAAATTGGGAGCAATACTCGATCTCTTCTAATTCAGATTTCTTTCTATGGAAGGATGACATGCCTTATGCTGCCCTGGAGATCGAAAACCTTGGGGATTATGCTAAGGAAAATAGCCTTCTTAAGATGATGGTTCCGATTCCAGATGATAGTGACCCGATGTATTCGCTAAATTATAGAGATGGAAAGTTTCAATGGACCAAAGGTCAGACTGTAAACTGGAGACCGGTTAACGATAAGGGCATTAAGAAATTTATGGATATGGTTAATAAGCATCAAACCGGCTGGCCCAAGCCGTAGACAATCCCACTGAAAATTCGGTAGCATGAATTCATGCTAGAAAAATTATTAAATCACCCGGACATCGTTGTTGAGATCGATAAAGATCTTAAGAAGTACTCGACTATGAGACTAGATGCTCGTGGAGATTTAATTACAGTAAAGTCTGTTGAGGGGTTAAAGTTTGCTACAAAAACTCTAACTCAAAATAAAATCGACTACCGCGTGCTGGGTTGGGGAGCTAATATTCTTCTGCCAACTAAAGCGGAGCTTCCTTATATACAACTAGATTTTGATTTCGACCGCGGAGTTTTTGAAGCTCCTCGAGATGAATACATCCTCCCAGCTTCAGTGAGCCTGGCGACACTAACCAGCCATGCGAATAAGTTTGGTCTTAAAGGATGGGAAGTTTTCACTGGAATTCCGGCCAGCCTTGGTGGCGCGATCTTTATGAACGCCGGAACAAACCTGGGTGAAATTGGAACCATTATAAAGGAAGTAAAACTCATTACGAAAAACGGAGAAGAAAAGTCGGTTATTATCGAGAAAGGCTCTTTCTCATACAGACACAATCACTTTGTTGATAAAGGTGATGTGATCTATCAAGCCCGACTGATTCACTTTGGTATTGATGCTGCTATTTCTAAAAAAATTAAAGAGTATTTAGATATGAGAACTCGCACTCAACCATTAAAAGAATGGACGTGCGGATGTATCTTTCAAAACCATCACGACAATCTCCGCGACGTGACTTGTCGGGCTGGTCTTTTTATAGATATAATGGGCCTCAAGGGTCTAACCATAAAGAATTTGCAGATTAGCCCGAAACACGCCAACTTCATGGAAAACAGAGGCGAAAGTTCATACGAAGACGTGATGGAAATGATCACTGTTCTTCAAAAAGAATTGAAACTTCAGTTTGGTGTTTCGTTTGAAACCGAAGTTGAGTATTAGCGACAGCAGCTAGGAATATTGTCAGGATGGCATTTTTTAAGTCGAAAAAATTTATTATCGCACTGGTTGTGATTGCCGTGTTGGTATTCACTAACATCGTTATTTCATCTCTCGGCCCGACAGAACAATTCAGCGCCGAACTCTCATACAGATCGAATCTTGGAAAATGTCCGACTCGCCCAGCGGGAACGATGGCCCTTCAGGTTGTAAAAACATTTGAGCAGTCGCACTCACTTCGCGATGTGAAGATGAAGATTGTTAATGAAAAGTGGAACGATAAGTATTTTGTCTCTGATTACAAAATCCAATACGATCCATTCAGCAAAGTTTTAGATTTAAACTTCAACTGTCCTGAGCCTTTAATGAAGGTTCAGATTTACAGAAAAGATAGCGCTGAGTCTTATGAAGCCATCCTTGTGGATAACGGGCAATTATATGACCCGACTTATGAGGCCCTGCTTCGATCTGAAAAGAAACTAACGCAAGATCTTCCTTACTTATCAATGCCGGTTGGGGAAATGGAAGACAAGGTCCAGGCAGATGTTACCGGCCTGGTAAAAGAAATGAGACCGGGACTTCGAAAAAAACTTTCGGAAGTCATCCTTAATGAAAATAAGGAGCTAACGATTATTCTCTCAATTAACGGGCATCCATCTAGTGTCTTTATGGGACTAGATGAGTGGAACGACAAGCTGGTAAAGCTGGATAAGATTGTGAATTATATGGAATTGAAGGAGAAAATCCCTGCCATTATCAATCTTACAAACAGCAAAAAAGTTGTTGTCAAGTTTAAGGATAAATTCTAGGATTTTTGTAGGACAGAATGACTCTGTCGTAAAATATCGCTTCTATATAGAGAAAGGATTCTCACTATGAACGACAAAAACATCATCGTAGGCCTCGATGTCGGAACAACGAAAGTTTGTACAATCGTTGGACTTCAACATCCAAATCAAGAATTAGAAATTATCGGTATCGGAACTCACCCTTCATATGGTTTGAAGAAAGGGTCAGTTGTTAATATTGATAAAACAGTACGCTCGATTCAAAACTCACTTGAAGAAGCGCGCCTGATGGCCGGAGTGAATATTGGAAGTGCGACGATCGGGATTGCCGGCAGTCACATCTACAGTTTCAACTCTTCTGGTGTTGTTGCTATTAAAGGTAAAGAGATCACTCAAGACGATGTTGACCGCGTGCTTGAAGCTGCTAAAGCAGTCGTGATTCCTTCAGATAGAGATATCCTTCACGTGATTCCTCAGGAATTTCGTGTAGACAATACAACAGGGATTAAAAACCCAATCGGTATGTGTGGTGTGAGACTAGAAGCCCACGTTCACATCGTTACCGGTTCTATTCCTCTTATTCAAAACCTGGTGAAGTGTGTTGAGCAGACAGGTATTGATGCTGAACATATTACTCTTCAACCTCTAGCTTCTTCAGAAGCAGTTCTTTCTTACGAAGAAAAAGAACTTGGTGTTGTTCTTATCGACATCGGCGGTGGAACAACTGACATCGCGGTTTGGAAAGATGGAAGTCTTATCCACTCTCAGATCATTCCTATTGGTGGAAACCATTTCACGAATGACTTAGCAGTAGCGCTTAAGATTCCTCACAATGAAGCAGAAAGAATTAAAATCAATCACGGAAGTGTTCTAGCTGAGCAGCTTAACCAATCAGCACATATCACAGTTCAAGGTATGTCTGGGACTAAGCCTCGCGAAGTTCAACTAAGTGTGATCGCAGAAGTTCTTGGCGCGCGCGCTGAAGAGCTGTTTGAAGTGATCCGTGCAATGATTGATGATAAAAAGCTAAGCGAAGAAATCGCAGGTGGATTCGTGCTAACTGGTGGTGGTGCTCTTATTAAGGGTATGCCGGAGTTAGGAGAGTACATTCTTATGAGATCATGCAAAATTGGTTTCCCTATTCCATTTGGTGGGATGACTAATATTATGCAAAACCCGAAATACTCTACAGTTCTGGGACTTCTTCTGGAAGCTGCTAAGAGAAAGCCTTATGTTCACGTTCAAGGCCAGGCATCCGCTAACAACCACAGAGTGACATTTAAAGAAAATGAAGCCCAAGGTTCAAATAGCGATCTGATTGGGAAATTAAGCGAGTCATTAAAATCAGTTTTCAAAGAAATTTTTTAAAACTTAAATTTATATAGGTCCCGTAGGAGGAATATATGTTCGAAATGACAGGTACAGATAACAGAATTAACGGTGCAAAGATTAAAGTTGTTGGAGTTGGTGGTGGTGGATGTAATGCCGTTAACACTATGATCCGCTCAGGTCTTTCGGGCGTTGAATATATTGTTGCTAACACTGATGCTCAAGCACTAAGCATCTCTCTTGCTGAAACAAAAATTCAGCTTGGTGGAACAGTAACAAAAGGTCTTGGAGCTGGAGCTAACCCAGAAATCGGGAAGAAGTCTGCTCTTGAAGACTATGAAAAAATTTCTGAAGTCCTAAAAGGCGCAGATATGGTTTTCATCACTGCAGGTATGGGTGGTGGAACAGGAACTGGAGCTGCTCCAGTAATCGCAAAACTAGCTAAAGAGCTTGGTGCTCTTACTGTTGGTGTTGTAACAAAACCATTCGTATTCGAAGGGAAAAAGAGATTCAAGCAAGCCGAAGAAGGAATCAGAAACCTTGAAGAAAGCGTAGACTCTCTTATTACAATTCCTAACCAAAGACTTCTATACCTTGCTGGAGAAAACCTTTCTCTAGTAGATACATTCAAAAAAGCTGACGAAGTTCTTCTAAATGCTGTTCGCGGTATTTCTGATCTGATCAACAATACTGGTCACATCAACGCTGACTTCGCTGACGTTTCAACTGTAATGGCAAACAAGGGTCTTGCTCTTATGGGTACTGGGGTTGCTACTGGAGCTGGGCGCGCGATTAAAGCTGCGACTGAAGCTATCAGCTCACCTCTTCTTGAAGATATCTCAATCAACGGAGCAACAGGTATCATTATCAACATCACAGGAAGTGACTCACTTTCTATGCATGAAACAAATGAAGCTGTTACACTTATTATGGAAGCGGCTGATGAAAACGCTGAAATTATTTTCGGAACTGTTATCGATAACAACTCTGGTGACGACATTAAAGTTACAGTTATCGCAACTGGACTTGGTGGACAAATCAGAGCTCATGCTGGAATGAATTCTTCTCAATCACTAGGATCATCTCAGTCGGCTCAATCAACAGCATCTTTTGCAACTCAAAACGTTCAAACATCTGCGCCGGCAACTCAGCCAGTCGTAGCTGCTGAACCACAATATGCAGCTCCGCAAAGAGAGTTCGTAGCTCCAAGAGAGTTCTCGGCTCCAGTAAGAGAGCAAGCTCCTGTTGTTCAACCATCAGCTCCAGTTATGGAAGCTCCTGTTTCTCAACCAGCAGCTACTCCTTCATACTCTTCTCAGTCATCAACAAGAGAAGAGTCTTCATCTTATCAAACTGAAGACCGTTCAGACTTTGACCGCTTTATGAGCGACAGAGCTGCTTACCACAATTCTTCAGCTCAGGAAGAAGAAGGTGGATTCTCTGCAAGAGAAGCTGCTGTTCAACCAGCTGCTCAGCAACAGCCACCATCGAGATTGATCCAGTCAATCAGAGATGCGGCTAACCGTTACGAAAACACAGGTGCACGTCCTCAGTCTCCAGTTTCATCTGGATCACAGGCCTCTGAATCAGGTGTCGGTGGAACAAATACAAGAGCTAAGTCGATTGCAGAAAAACTTGGGTTCATTAACTTCGATGAAGATGAATTCGACACACCTTCTTACCTAAGAAAAGAAGAGAAAACTGAGCAAAGACCAGCACCGAGAGATTTTAACAAGAACATCGATCTTTAATGAGAAACGTTCAGGGCCAGAACTAGTGGCTGGCCCTGAATCTCTCAATATCTTCTGCCAACTTATCTGCATCCTCTTCTAAAACATTCAACTGCACAAACGATTCGATAAAATCTTCTTCAATATTGATTTTGTAATGGGTAAGAACAAAACTTGGTGTTTGTTTATTTTTCCATAGGTGGCGCTTGAAGTGATAAACAAAGAGTCCATCCTCAGGTGTGTGGGGAGTCGTTTTTACATCTGTAATCTGCTTCCACTTGTTGTTGGCAAACGTTTTAAAATGCTCTTTGCAAAAATACATATTCTCATGTTCAATCAGGCATTTTTCACAGAACACATCTTCGCAAATCAGACATGAACCAACAGACGCAACGTCCGGGTGATTTTCACAGAAAAATTTTTCACTGACGTGTTCTTCGGAAAGCTTTCTAACTTTAACGGCAGGAGACTCAACTGTTGGAGTCAGGACAATGCGCTCTGGTTGTTGTGCTTGTGTTTGGACTGTTTTAGATAAAAGCAGTTTCACTACGACAAAAGCAATGATCCCGATTAAAAGCAGAATGATCAAAAGCAGGAACAAAATAATGGCAAAGAGATTCTCTTGTAAAAAATTGTTCATAGAATGTGAATCGTGGTTGTCGGTTTATAACCCAGGATTTGGTCAAAGTATCTTCTGACGGCCACTCTGAGTTCTTCGTTCGTCTTTTCTTCGTCTTTAAAGTTGATCTGGATAAAGTAATTTTCTAAAAAGCGCTTAAACTTTTCTTCGTTAGCGGTCACTAATGTTGGGAGACCTAAGAAGTTAAAGGAAAACTTCTCTACTTTGGCCCTGGTTGAAGTGAGTTTCAGTGAAATAAAGACTGAACCTGTTGTGGCCAGTTTGCGTCTTTCGCTGATTTTCTCTCTCTCCAGGATAATGCCTTTGCCATGAATGATAACCGGCTCGATTGTTTCTCCATCAAAGACACTGATCTTTAGGTCGTCACTGACCAAGAGCTCATCGTTGTTTAAGAAATAATGAGGAGTCGCCTTTGGGTAAGCTTCTTTGATGAAATCAATGTGCTCGCGGATGAAATAACTTTCTCCGTGAATCGGAACAATATCTGTCGGGTCATATTTCTCATAAAGCATTTTCAAATCCGTGCGCCCCGGGTGGCCGGAAACGTGGATTAACTTATCCTGAGGGGTGATCACGTGACAGCCGACTTCTGAAAGCTTATTCACCAGCAATGTGATCTTTTTCTCATTGCCAGGAATGGCCTTTGAACTTAAGACAACTGTATCTTCCGGGCGAGGTTTGTATTGAGAGTCCTCTCCAATTGAAAAGCGCCTGAAAGTTCCGCGGAAATCCCCCTGGCATCCAGAGAGAAGAACAACAATGTTTTCCTCATTAGGTGTTACACTTTCAGTCATCTTAACGACTGACTGGAAATCGGGAATCATTCCTAATTCATTAGCGGTGTTGAGATAACTAATCATTGAGCGCCCATGTGGAACAAGTTTGCGTCCATGCTTTTTTGCCATGGAAATAAAAGTCATCAGGCGGTGAATGTTAGAAGAGAAACAAGTAATGAAAAGTCTTCCCTTTGTTTCAGCAAAGATTCCGTCGATAACAGGAATTAAATCTTGTTCAGAAGGAGTTTCTTTCGTTGAACTGGTAATGTTGGTACTATCACAAAGAAGAACTCGTTTTTTTAGCATCTTTGAATGTTTAATCAGTTTATCAAAATCAAAAGGGCGCTCGTAGATTGTTTTAAAATCAATCTTGAAGTCCGAAATAAAGAAGAAACCGATTTCTTCTTTGATATCTTTAATTAAAAGTCCGACAGTTTCAGGAATCGAGTGATTGACGTGAATGGGATCAATAGTGAAGTCATTAAACCCAAGTTGATCAAAGTGACGGTATTCCGTAATCGGATGTGGGTGGCGATTAAACTCAAGTTTTTTTCTAATGAGTCCGGCCGTAAATGGTGAGGCCAGGACTTTAATCTTAGGAAATTTTTTTACAACATGGAGAACGGCTCCAATGTGGTCTTCGTGCCCGTGAGTGATCACTAGATGGCTTGGTTCAGGGATGTTGTCCAGGTTGGGAATAAGGTAATCAATGTCGAAAAAATCTTCGTAGGGAAAGAGAATGCCGGCATCAATAATAATGGTGTCTTGTTTACCTTGGATCAGGGTCATATTCGAACCGATTTGTCCGACTCCCCCGACTGGCTTTATCTTGATGCGCGGTTGTTTCATCTTTTTCCTTTGCTCTTTTTCTTTTCTACAACTTTAACTTCCTTAGCGTGGAAGAGTTGGTTAACTTTGGCCGCCAGAATACTTGCGGCGATATCAGTTTCTTCACCAACGATGAAGTCAGCGTATTGTCTTTGAGGATCGAGGTACTTTTGGTACATCGGCCTTACTGTTTCATAATACTGAGTGATGACTGAATCCAGAGATCTTCCTCTTTCTTCAACGTCGCGGTGAAGGCGGCGGATGAATCTGATGTCAGCTTCAACATGCAGGAATGTAGTGATGTCGCACATTTTACGGATCTCTTCCTGATATAGAGTAAAAATTCCTTCAAACAGTACGACCTTAGTCGGCTTGATGATGCTTGAAGTTTTAAGTCGAGCATTCTTCTTAAAGTCGTAGTGTGGGCTCTTTACTGTTTTACCTGCTCTCAGCATTTCCAGGTGCTCTTTTAAGAGATCCCAGTCAAATGCATCAGGGTGGTCGAAGTTGGGCCTTCCGGCAGAAGTGCTAAGCTCCTTAGGAGGCTTAGGAAGATAATATGAATCCATGTGCAGGACTGAAACTTCCTGATCGACGTTTTTAATGACCTTATCAGCAAAAGTTGTCTTTCCTGATCCTGATCCTCCACAAATAGAAATGATATGCACGAGAGCGCTCCTCAATTGGTTTTTTCTGTATAAAATGATAAATTAAAGGTGTTACAAAAGAAAGAAGGAAGAGGATTAATGAAGTTGATTCAAGCGCTACTTGTCGTATTCGTGACTGTGTTATTTCAAAATGCAATGGGCGCAGAAAGAATTAACATCGCTATTTCGGCCAGCCCGAACAATCTGGCACCATTTTATTCAACTGATGCCAACTCACAGAATATTAACCGCCTGGTTCATGCCTCTTTAGTGGATTTCAATGAGAAAATGCAATTTATTTGTATTGCCTGCGAAAAATACGAAGAAAAGATGAATGGGCCCAAACACGTCTTCACTTTCACTCTTCGCCCGGGGCTGACATTTTCAGACAACACGCCCGTGACAGCTGATGACGTAAAGAGGTCATATGAGTACTTTGCTAAAAATGAAAAGATCAAATCAACTTTCATGGGAGCTTACGAATCAATCGAGGCCGTTAATGTGAAAGATGCCAAAACAGTAGAGATTGTTTTTAAGAACTTCTCGCTGGAAAACCTTTCAAACCTTTCACTTCTAAAAATTGTTAAGATCAATGACCTGAATAAAGAGACGTTTGAGCCATTGGATATCATTGGCTGCGGCGATTACGTTTTAAAAGAGATTCAGCCACTGGAGATTGTGGTTGAGCCAAGAAACAAGGAAAGACCAGTTCTGGTTTTTAAAGTTGTAAAAGATGAAACAACTCTCGCTTTAAAGCTGATTAATAAAGAAATTGATCTGACAGTGGCCAATATGTCTCCAAGAAAAGTTTTCTGGCTTAAGTCTCAGCCGGGAATCAAAGTTTGGGAAATGCCGAGTGGGAACTTTCAGTTTATGGGGCTTAATCATAAGCGCGACCTATTTAAGGACATTAGAGTGAGAAAGGCCTTTTCGCTTCTTATCCCGAGAAAAGAAATCTTAGAATACAAATTAAAAAACACAGCCGTTCTTTCAATTGGTATGTTCTCCCCTGCTTTTGGCGATATGTTTGAGCCAGGAGAGGTGGAAAGAAATGATATCAACTTAGCACGAGAGCTTTTAAAAGAAGCAGGGTGGAAGAAAAACAAAAATGGCATTTTGGAAAAAGATGGAAAGCTTTTAGAAGTCGACTGGAAAGTTAACAACAACAAAGCAAGTATCGAAATCGCAGAAGTTCTTCAGCATTACCTGGAAAAAGAAGGGATGATTGTGAATATTTCTATTCAGGAATGGGGAACGTACATGAGTGCGTTTAAGGCCGGAAAGTTTGATATCGTTGTCGGCCAATGGGTAGGATTCACCGGGCCGGATATGCTGAAATTTGTTTTCCACTCAGGGAACACTCCTCCTAAAGGTGGGAATCGTGTTGGTTATAACAACCCAAAAGTAGATGCAGTTTTAGACCAGGCCACAGTAGAAACTAATGCAGAAAAGCGCACGGCCCTTTACAAACAAGCACTAAAAATGATTAACGAAGACTACGCCAACATTAACCTGTGGCACTTGAATATTATCTGGATTGGAAGAAGCTGTTTATCTGACATTAAGCTGGAGTCAACAGGAAGCTTCTACCCTTTAAAAACGCTTGAGAAAAACTGTGGAAAATAAAAAGTTTAATTTCGTTCTCCTTGGATATAACCGCGCCACGATTGAGTGGTCCCCATCAATCAATGCTTATGCACTCGAAGATTTTAATTGCGATGGCGTAGAAGAGTTTTCGCTGGAAGAAGCCCGCGTTGATGAAATCCTGGGCGAGCGCGCTTATTCAGGTGGAGATATTCCAGAAACATTGATTGATGAAGTTCAAGAAGCGACAATCAATCAGGATGCTGTGACTTATAAATACTTCTTCTATGAAGGTGATTACGAAAAAAATGCAGCAGATTTCATTTCATTTATTAAAGAGAATTACCCGGAGATTTCACTTTATTCAGCTCAAAGAGATTTTGAAGACTGGAACGCAGAGTGGAAGAAATTTTATAATCCAATTCACGTTTCAGACAATATCGAAATCATTCCTGAATGGATGGCAGACACCCATGTAAAAAAAGCTCGCCAGCAAGTTTATATCTATCCAGGTATGGGATTTGGAACGGGAACACATGAGACGACTTTTCTTTGCATGGTGCTTTTTGACCAGGTAATGAATGAGTTTAACAATAAAAACACTTGTCTTGATTTTGGCTGTGGCTCAGGGATTCTGGGAATTGCAGCAATGAAAACAAAACAAATGCAGACTCACTTTGTAGATATCGACAGAAGTGCACTGGAAAACTGCACGCAAAACTTAGTGCTGAACTTTGCCGGAGAGAATCTGGAAGGCACTGAGCTGGTTATTAGAGAGAGATATAATCCTAAAAAATACGATTTAGTTTTTGCCAATATTCTTGAGCATGTTCTCATTAGCGAAAAGCCGACGATTGATGCTTCTCTAAAAAGTGGTGGTTACCTGATCGTGTCAGGCATCCTGAATCACCAAGTTGAGACGATCGTAAACGCCTACTCAAAAATGGAAAAGGTATCAGTTGTTTCTAAAGGCGACTGGAGTGCCATTTTATTCAAGGATAAAGTTTGAGAGCTGTTTTTCATTCCTTCGATAATGTCTCAGACGATGAAGCCATCATAGTGACAGGTGATGCCGCTCATCACTTAAATGTTGTACGCCTGAGGGCCAATGAAGACCTGCTGCTTTTAAACGGCAAAGGCTCAATTCTGACCACCAAAGTTTTATCGGTGGCTAAAAATACGATTGAGATCAAAGTTGTTAAGAGTGAAACATTTACACCAAAACATCAATTGTCACTGGCCGTGGCCATGCCGAAGAAAGATGCTTTTGAAGATATTTTAAAAATGGCAGTCGAGTTAGGGATTAATGAGATCTACCCGCTTGTTTCAGAATACTCTCAGTACGAATATGCTCCAAGCGAGCGCGTGCAGAGAATTTTAGAAAGTGCTCTGATTCAATCCAATAATCCCTTTTTCCCGGTCATTCATGAACAAAGAGAGCTGGGAGCTTTTTTAAAAGAACACCAGGAAACCATCGTCTTTTTTAATTCGCGTCCAGCGGGAGCTAAAAAAGAGCAGATGCAGGGCCCAAAAAAGACAATTCTCATTGGACCAGAAGGTGGATTTTCGCCTGAAGAAGTTACAGCAATTGGTGCTTACAATAGTGTTCTTGAGATTCATTTAGCCACTCCAATTCTCAGAGCACCAACAGCGGTCGCATCTTCGGTAGGTTATTTACTCGCGGCCCAAAGTGGCCCTAAATAAGAATCAAAAAATCCATTGATGCTTTGTATTGTTTGTGGGATTCTAATTTTAGAAACACACAACTGATCAAGGTAGAATATGAATCAAGAATCTCATTCATTTTCGTCTTCAAAAGATGCAAAACAAATTCAAATTGACCTCGATGAATTCCAAATTAGTGAAGATTCATTTAAACCGATGACTAAGGGACTTGGTTTCCATCACGACGTAAAACGTCCATCGTTTAAACCTGCGCCAAAAGAAGTGAAACCTTTTGCTCCTTCAAAAATGCCAATGTCTTCTCTGAGCTCAATGCCAAGTGTGTCTCAACCAAAAACAACAGTAGGAAGTCATCTTCCTTCTGGACTTGAAGCTTTCTACGGGACAACTAAACCTGCACCGACAATGGAAGTTCCCAATCTATTTGAACAACCAGTTAAAAAAGAAGAAGTGAAAACTGAAAAAGCTGCATCAAAAAAGACAGCAGCACAAACATCACAATTCTTTGCATGGATTGTTGATGTACTAGTGATCGCAAGCTTTGTGGCCCTAACTGGAGCCCTATTAGTGTTTGCTTCAGGAATTGAATTCCATATGTACTCTCGCCTGATTTCCACTCAGGACCTGGCGGCCTTTGGGGCAGCAATCTTTTCTATTTATTATCTTCTGTACTTTACAATTTTAGATTTAAGCTCGACTCCGGGGAAAACGATCTTTGGAATCAGGCTGGTAAAAGCTGATGGATCTGAAGTATCTGTAAAACACACTTTCACTCGCGCGCTTATCTCTCTTCTTTCTGGCGTGGCCCTGTTTCTGCCAATGCTTCTGGATTTCCAGGGGCGTTTATCAGATACAAAAGTGGTAAAATAAAATTATGGAACAACTCTCGCCTGCCACATTAAAGTTTCTCGAAGAAAACAAAGGTAAAAAAATTGTTTTTACCAATGGATGCTTCGACATTCTTCATTTAGGGCACGTGGAGTATCTCAACGAAGCAAAGGCCCAAGGTGATTTACTTATTGTGGCCATCAACTCTGATGAGAGCGTCAGAAAACTTAAAGGCCCGGATCGTCCGATCAACAATGAAGAAGACCGCGGCAGCATGCTTTTAAACCTTAAATCCGTTGATTGTGTGCAGATCTTTACAGAAGAGACACCGCTGGAGATTATCAAGCTTATTAAGCCTGATGTGTTGGTTAAAGGCGGTGACTGGAAACCAGATCAAATAGTAGGATCAGAATTTGTTCTTTCTCGTGGGGGCGAAGTTAAAAGCCTCATGTTTAAAAACGGATATTCTACGAGCAATCTCATCAAGGCCGTCCAAGGCAAGCATTAGCCTAGTAAAATCATCAAGTTAGAAAGTTATTAACATCTTGAAATCACACAAAAAATCCTAATACCCGAGCAAATTAGTTTCATCAAGTAATGGAAATTATTGCCTTTTTTTTAAAGAAAGTACTTTAGTTCGTTTTTTTTTACTCCGATATTTATGTCAAGCAAGCTGATGGGACGGCGAGCTTAAATTAACAAGGATTCATACAAGGTTGTTTGAATCTTAAATTTTAAGGAGGAAGGCATGATTCTAGGAGATTAGTATGGGATTAAGAATTAACACAAACACGCAATCATTAAGAGCACAGAGTTCACTATCGCAAGTAGAAGCTAAAAAAGCAGATACACTTGCAAAGTTGTCTTCTGGTTCAAGAATTAACAAAGCTGGTGACGATGCAGCCGGTTTAGCAATCTCGGAAAAGTTAAAAGCTAACATCCGTGGTTCTCAACAAGCTACAAGAAACGCAGGAGATGGTATTTCAATGATCCAAACTGCAGAAGGTGGATTAAACGAAGTTTCTAACGTTCTAATCAGACTTAGAGAACTTTCTGTTCAAGCAGCTTCTGATACTGTTGGTGATACTGAAAGAAAATTTGCAGACCTTGAATTTCAACATCTATCTCAAGAGGTAGAGAGAATTGCAAGCTCAACTCAGTTTAACGGAAAACAACTGTTAACTGGTGAAGGTGAAACAATGGAATTCCAGGTTGGTATTATGAACGACGCTAAAAACGATCGTCTTTCATATAAGCCACAAGAGTCAAGCGCGAGAATCGCTGATCTTGGAATCGAAGGACTAGGAGTACAGACTAAAGTTAATGCGCAAGAGAACCTTGAAAAGATCGATAGCGCTATTAATGCTGTTAACGGTAACCGCGCTTCTCTAGGTGCTTTACAAAACAGACTACAGTCTACTATTTCTAACCTTGAAACTAGAACTGAGAACCTAGCTGCTGCTAACTCTCGTATTAGAGATGCAGATATCGCAGCTGAGTCTGCTGAAATGGCAAAATCGAACATCCTTTCTGCCGCTTCAACTTCAGTTCTATCGCAAGCTAACAACTCTGGTTCAGCTGCACTAAAACTGATTGGCTAATTAGAAAAACATTCTTAAAACAAAGAAGGGCCCTCGAAAGAGGGCCTTTTTTATTTGTGCCTTCATCAAAATTCATGCCATTTCTGATTTTTTAAGTCTTTGAATTAAAAAGCAATTGAAAGAATTCTTGGTATTAACCGAGCAAAGTGCTTAAGTTTTTAACCGAGTGCTCCGATCTGGTTTTTGTCTGATAAAAAACATCAGATATTAACAAAAGAGGGCGGGGGCCCTCGAAAAACGGAGAATATCATGGGTTTAAGAATTGCTACCAACATTGCCTCTCAAAACGTTCAAAAGAACTTGAAGGAAGTTTCAAACGCGGGGAACTCGTCGCTTGAAAAATTATCTTCAGGTAAAAGAATCACAAAAGCATCTGACGATGCTGCCGGACTTGCGATCTCTACTAACTTAGAGGCGCAGACTAAAGGTCTAAGACAGGCGACAAGAAACGCCAACGACGGTATCTCACTTGTTCAGACAGCTGAAGGGGGATTAAACGAAACGACTAACATTCTTACTCGTCTTCGTGAGTTAACAATCCAAGCTTCTTCAGACACTGTAGGAGAGCAAGAAAGAGGATTCCTTGATAAAGAATACCAACAGCTAACAAAAGAAATTGACCGTATCTCTGAGTCTACAGTGTTCAACGGAACACAACTTCTAAACGGTGAAGGTAAAGGCTCAATGGATTTCCAGGTTGGTGCTTTTGCTGGTGAACAAAATAGAATTACATTTGATTCTGGAGAGTCTGATTCATCAGCATCTGCAATCGGTGTAAAAGGAACTTCGATCTCAGAAAAAGGTGATGCTCTTTCAGCAATCGGTGACATCGATAAAGCGATTGAAAAAGTATCAGGACAAAGAGCTAACCTTGGATCTATCCAGTCAAGACTACAGTCTACTGTGAAGAACCTAGAGGTTCAAACAATTAACCAAGATAGTGCTCGCTCAGTTATTCAGGATGTGGATGTTGCTGAAGCTACTGCAAACCTTGCTTCTAACCAGGTTGTTAAGAACGCAGCGGTTTCAACTCTAGCTCAAGCAAACGGTATCCCGAACTCTGCTCTTAGATTGATTGGGTAAGCTTTAAAGAAGAGCGTTTCCTCCTGTGGGTTGTTACACAGTATGAGTTGAAACGCTCTCTTTTAAAAAAAGCTAACTCACTCTGAATAGAGTAACTAGTGAAGAGAAGTAGAATAAGAATTTAAGTAGTCTCCATAGGACATAATGATTACGCAATGGTTGTTATGTTCTAATACTTAAGCCCAACCCTCCCGCTTCCCCGCAATTATAGGCGGGAGGGTTTTTTGGGCTTGATTTTCGACATTGTGAGTACTTGATGAGAGCGTTTTTATCAAATTTTTTCTTAGTCTAACCTTCTGTAATTCCAGAAAAAATTCATTTTCTTTTACCTGATCAAAGCAATTCACTTAAGTATTTGCCCGAACGTTTCGATAGGTTGTTTGACTGACAAAAGCAGTCAATAACAAAAAAGAGGGTGGGGACCTTCTTTAAAACAGGAGACTATCATGGGTTTAAGAATTGCTACAAACATTGCTTCTCAGAACGTACAGAAGAACTTGAAAGAAGTATCTAGTGCCGGTAACAGCCAACTAGAAAAACTTTCTTCAGGTAAGAGAATTACAAAAGCATCTGACGATGCTGCCGGACTTGCGATCGCGACTAACTTAGAAGCTCAGACTAAAGGTCTAAGACAAGCTTCAAGAAACGCGAACGATGGTGTGTCTTTAGTTCAAACTGCTGAAGGTGGACTAAATGAAACATCAAACATCCTTATCCGTCTTCGCGAGCTAACGATCCAGGCCGCTTCGGATACAGTTGGTGATCAGGAAAGAGGATTTCTTGATAAAGAATACCAACAGCTTTCAAAAGAGATCGACCGTATTTCAGAATCAACAGTGTTTAACGGAACACAACTTCTGAATGGTAAAGGTAAAGGTGCAATGGACTTCCAGGTAGGTGCATTCTCCGGAGAACAAAACAGAATTACATTCGATTCAAGTGAATCTGATTCGTCAGCTTCTTCAATTGGAATCGCGAGTACAAATATTGCAAATAAAGATGATGCTTTAAGCTCAATCGGATCAATTGATAAAGCGATTGAAAAAGTATCGGGACAAAGAGCGAACCTTGGATCGATTCAGTCAAGACTTCAATCGACTATCAAGAACCTTGAAGTTCAGACAATCAATCAGGACTCTGCAAGATCGGTAATCCAGGACGTGGATGTAGCAGAAGCAACAGCTGCTCTATCTTCTAACCAGGTAGTGAAGAACGCAGCGGTGTCTACATTGGCGCAAGCTAACGGGATCCCAAACTCAGCACTAAGACTGATTGGTTAATTAAAAAAAGAATTCCGGGAGAGCAATCTCCCGGCTTGATAAAAATGAGAATCTTCTGTTAATCCCCAAGCCTCTCCCGAGAGGGAGAGGTTTTTAGGAACTAACAGAGCAAAAAATAAAACGAGAGCTTTTTATGAAAGAGCAAAAAAGAGGAAAAGATTTTGACCGAATGATTGTAGAAGCAGTCCAGGGCAATCTTTCATTTTTTGCATGGCAATCTCTTGGCGGAGTTGTAGAAAAATGCGAACTCAAGGTGAAGGCCTTCAGAAAAGACTACAACGAAATTGAATTGGAAGTGAAATCAGAGCAGGTAGAAATACTTGCTAAAGTTATTTCCGGTGACCGCATGATGAACATTTATGTACCGGAACTCTCAGTTTCTTTCTCTACAGAATTAAAAAGTGTTTCAGGCGGGAAAATCGTTAAGCTTTACCCTCCAAAAGACTATTCGTTTTACGAAAGAAGAAAGCATGAAAGGCTTCAGCCGACAAAAACATGTTATGTGAATTTCGAACTCAATAAACTTCCTATTAAGAAATCCATCTTCGATATCAGCATTGGTGGATTTGCCATTATCCTTCCCAAAACAGATAAGGTTGTTGTCGCTCGCGGAAGAGAGTTTCCACTAATGACTCTGGATGTATTTGGCAGAAAGCTAAAAGTTAAGGCCGAATGTATAAATGCAGTGACAATTGATCGTTTTAAGCTGGATACACTTCCTTACGGCGGTTACAAAATCGCTTTCCGCTTTATGGAAATGAGCAAAGAAGACAAAGAATACCTGGTAGAATTTATTGCTCACCAGTCTTTACTTCAGGCGCATGTTAAAAAGGCCAATTAATTGCCGGGCAATATGCAATTTACAGAAGTCGCAAAACATTCGATAATGGCTTATGAAATTTTCTGCCATATCAGACGTTCACATTAAAAGGGCCGGAGACCAGGCCGAAGATCTGCTTTTGACATTTTTAAGAAATCCAGACGTTCAATCGAGCGACGTTGTCTTTTTATTGGGTGATATTTTTGACCTGATGATTGGGCCGCTTACGCAGTACTTCGTTCGTTACCAGGCCTATTTCGATGAAATCAAAAAGCTGATGAAAAATGGGACGCATATCTGTTATGTAGAAGGAAATCACGATTTTCATATTAAGCTTCTTTATAGAAAATTTTTTCTGGTCCACGCAGACCTCGACCCTGCTCTTTTTTCTATGGCCCCATACTTTGAATTTATGAATGGCGGAAAAAAGATTTATCTCGCTCATGGGGATGATATCGAGCTTAACAATCCAAGCTATAAACTCTTTAAGGCCGTGGTGACATCACCTCCTCTGCGTTATTATGCCAATTATCTAATGCCGCATTTTTTAATCAAAGGAATCGGTGAGTACTCGGCCGAAAAATCGCGCAAGAGAAATAATAAACGTTATTCAACGGATGCAGACCTGGCACCTGTAAAAGATAATTTCAGATTGTCAGTGGAAGTTTTTCGCAAAAAGCGCACATTTGATGTGATCGTCTTAGGGCATAGCCATGTGAAAGATTATTATGTGTCACCGTCAGGCTTTGAATACATTAATAACGGTTACGCCCAACATACAAAAACCTATATCTCCATCGAAGATGGAGATATAAGTTTTAAATCAATTTTTTAGATTTCAGGATTCATGGCGCGAATGAAGCTCTCTCTTTGAGCACCCATCGCCAGCTCGATAATCGAAAGCGTTCTTGGCTGATCTTCGATCACTTTTGTCGTCTTAGATACATTGATGATCTGAGTAGCAAAACTAGCGATTTGCGGAAGGTGAGTGATCGCCAGGACCTGAGAGTACTCAGCTACAGACTGAAGTGACTTTCCGATCGAGATGGCCGTTTCACCGCCGATACCAGTATCAATTTCATCAAACAGGAAGACAGAGATTGTATCGTTGCTTGAAAGAATTTGTCTTACTGCAAGAAGGATTCTTGAAAGCTCTCCACCTGAAGCGATTTCTTTAACTTTAAAGAAGCCTTCGCCTGGGTTTGTTTCAGCGATAAAGTCGATTTTAGAGAATCCTTTAGCGCCTAGAGTTTCATTTTTATTAACGTTGATTTTTAAAGTCGCACCATTCATTTTCAGGTCACGTACTTTAGTTGTCAGCTCCTGAGAAAGAGCCTCAGCTCTCGCCTTTCTGATATTGTGAAGTTCTTCAGCAAAAGTCTGGCAACGGTTTTCAAGGTCGCTGATCTTTTTAGAGATAAGAGCAATCTTGTCATCAACCTGGAAGAACGAATCAAGCTCAGCGCGGAACTCTGCAAAGGCCTTAATCATTTCTTCAGTTGATCCACCGAACTTTCTCTTTAGTTTTTGGTAAGTATCAAGACGATCCATGATCTCTTCGATGTTTTCATCATCAGGAGTCGCGTTAAGGTCTTTAGACAGATCGTATGAAACGTCTTCTAAAAGCGCTTTAACTTCGTAAAGTTTTGCTGTGATTTCTTCTGAAACAATTCCACCGCTCTTGTCAGCTTTACTTAAACATGTTTTTAAAAGATCTAATAAGTTGATTTCGTCTTCAGAAATGGCACTTGCTAGAGACCCAAGAACTTGTTGTCTCTTTTCTACGTTTAAGATCAGGTCTTTTTTCTTAAGTAGTTCAGCTTCATCTTCAAGGCTTGGTGTTAGTCTCTCTAATTCTTCAAGTTGGAAGCGAACGTAGTCTTCTCTTTGTGCTCTAAGATTCTTTTCCTGAATAAGGTCGTTGAAGTCTTTTTTGAATGCGCTTAATTGTGAAAATAGGTTTTGATAATCTTTAATATCACCTTCAAGGCCAGCATATGAATCAAGAAGAACCAGTTGGTAGTCTTCGCTTAGAAGCTTCTGGTTTTCAAATTGACCTACTAAGTCTACAAAGCGTTTCGCAAATGAGCTTAGAAGAGACGCCGAACAAGACTGGAAGTTAAGGTATGACTTTGAGCTTTCGTTAGCGAAGATGATTCTTTTAACCACAATTTCGTTCCCATCAAATGGATGACCGATGTCGTGGAAATACGTTTTAATTGTCTGATCATTGGTCGAAAACACCGCTTCAATCGTGGCAAACTCAGCATTCTTTCTGATGAGCTTTTTATCAGCGCGAGCGCCGAAGATGATTTGAAGAGCGTCTAAGATTAAGCTTTTCCCGGAACCAGTCTCACCTACGATGGCGTTGAATTTAATATCAAACTGGATTTCCTGATTTTCAAAAGTAGCGAAGTTTTGCAAGTTTAATGATTTCAAATAAAGTGTTTCATTTGTTTTCATTTAGTATCCCTCATTCCGTGTGTGAATTTCTCTTTGAGTGTTCTAAAGTATGTGCGGTCGGTATTTTTAATCAGGCGGACATTCAGCGATTTCTTCTTGGTCACGCGGACTGTTTCCTGAGAGCTGATGACAAAAGCTTGTTGGCCATCAAGTGTGAGTTTAATCATTTCATCCGGTTTGGCAGCTTTGATTGTGACACTTGTGTTATCCGGGATAACAAGCGGTCTGTGCGTTAAGCTATGAGCACAGATGGGAGTCATGGTGATAGCATTAACTTTAGGGTTAATGATCGGTCCACCTGCGGCCAGTGAGTAAGCCGTTGAGCCAATCGGTGAGCTGATAATTAAACCATCTCCAGAAAGGTTATAAATATGCTCGCCTTCTGATTCAACAGAAAGAGTCAGCATTCTTGAAATCTGGTTATTGTTGATAACCAGGTCATTTAAAAAGTTTCCTTTGAAAATCACTTTGCCCTTTTTGAACACTTCAACTTGATACAGTGAAAGTGTCGTCAGTTTATAGTTACCACGAAGGGTTTCTTCAAGCTGGTCAAAGAACTCAACCTTGGAAAATTCAGTAATGAAACCAAGGTGTCCCATATTGACTCCGAAAATCGGAGGAGATGACTTCTTCACATTTCTGCTGACCCCAATAAGAGTACCGTCACCACCCATAGTGATAATCAAGTCAGTATTGTCGTGCAGGTTTTTTTCTTCAACGAAGTTTATGTTTTTCAGGTCGCCTTTAAAAAGTTTTGTCAGGCGCTCTTTTTCTTTTGAAAGAAAGAAGACAGTTTTTTTTCTTCTATGCAGCCATGAGGCCAGGTTGGGAAGAATACTTTCAAATTCAGAAGTGACCTTAGGTTTTAGTACGATAGTGATATTTTTAACTTGGGCCACCAGTGCCTCCCGAAGACATGAAAATATTGAGGGCCTCATCAATGTTCTCAAATGGCTTTGATAAAAGCATGCACCCGTACTGAGTGGCTTTCTCAATAACGTGTGGAGAACTGTAGGCAGTAATGATAATGAAAAGTTTGCTAATTTCAGACATTGTGTAGCGGCCCTTAGCTTCTTCGATGACATCGAAGCCAGAGATGTCCTGAAGCATAAGATCACAGATGATTCTGTCGAATTGCTGATTGAGGATCAGTCCGATCGCATCGCGACCGCGGCTTTCCACAGTAACTTCAGCACCACGTTTTTCTAAAAGCTTCTTCAGCGATTTTTGAATCAGTGGCTCATCTTCGATGAGTAGAATTCTCTTCAAGATATAACTCCTTGGGCTAACCAGGTAAGTTTATCGAGAAAGTTGCACCTAATAAAGGGGAATTGTTTTTAAATTCGATTTTAGTTCCCAGTTGATGGGCCAGGTTTTGGCAGATAGAAAGCCCAAGTCCGGTTCCGGAATCTTTGGTAGTAAAAAACGGCTGGAAAATCGTTGAAATGTGCTCAGCTTTGACACCTGGCCCATCGTCAATTACAGAAATCTCCAGGTTTCCTTCGCTCTTAACCAGTTTGATGGTGATATTGTTTTTGCGATAGTCACTATTGTGTTCTTTAATCGCCTGGGCCGCATTGATAATCAGGTTAAAGATGATTTGCGTCAGAATTGTCGGGTTAGTGATGATCTCAAGGTTTTGTTCAAAACCAATACATTGAATTGATTTAGCGATTTCTTTGGTTTCACTTTTTGTTAGCGTAATAACCTCTTCCATAAAGCGATACAGGTTCACTTTTTTGAATTCCTGTTGATCGTTGTAAAGGTTGGAGAAGTTTTTAATGATGGTCTGTGAACGGTTTGCATTTTGCGAGATTTCATTCAAGACACTTTCCGTTTCCGGGTTGGTGGCTTCGCTTTCTAAAATAGAACTTGTGAGATTGAGACCAAAAAGCGGATTGGAAAGTTCGTGCTGAAGCGTATTGAGCAGTTCTCCCAAAAGAGAAACACGTTGAGAGTGATAGAGCTCAGTAGAAATTTGATCTTTACTGATATTTGAGAGTTCCATACTCATTGGTTCTTCACCTTCAATCGGGAAGATCATCAGGTTAGAATTTTCATAAGCCGTTTCATCTGTTTTGTTGGTAAAAACAGTGTGGTTATTCTTTTTGACAGCGATTTTTTCAGGGAAGTTTTCTAATGACTTCCTTAAGACTTCTTTTTTTAAATCGTTTTTTTCTTTATCCAGAATTTTTAAAAGAAGCGGGTGTAAAAAAGCCGAGAGAGCCTGGAATTCATCTTGCTCCTCCGTGCTTGGAGGAAGAAAAGAGTTGCGGGAAATGAGGTAAATAACAGAGTAATTTTTTAAATCAATTTCGCGCGCCAGAAAATTTCCAACAACGGATAGGTCATCTTTTAAGCTCAGCGATTGATTAAAGATTTTGTTTTTACTTTTTTTAACCAGGTTAAAAAGCGAGTTGAAATTCTGAACGGCAATCAGCTTGGTTTCCTGATTTTCCCCGTGATAAGCGTAATAATTTTGTCCTACAGGCTTTCCTTTTTCATGGACGAGCACGTGGCAGGATTCAAAAGAAGACAGCGAGGGAAGGCGCAGGATTTCTGCCGGAAGTTCTTTAACTTCACTAATAGAAAAAAGCAGTTTTCTTAGCTCTTCTTTATGCAAGTATTTTCTTTCTAAGTCATGGGCCTTGCCGGACTTAATAGAGTTCAGTACCTTTTTTTCAAAGCTACTGCGAGTGAAGCGGATAGGTTTTGATTTAAATTCAAGAGAACTAAGCTCGAGGTTGCCCGAGCTTAGTAATTTTTTAATTTCTTTAATTCTGGTAAAACTTTGATCTTCCACTGAGTAAGGTTATCGACCAGTTCATACTCTAGCAAGTCACAAAGCATGATCGTGTCATTTTTTTCTTTCGCCTGAAGCAGGGCCTTCATGACTGAAAGAAGATGGATTTCAAGCTTCTGGATGCTTTCATCTTTGAAGTTCATTTGCTCCAGGTCTGTTCTTAAAACGCGGTATACGCGCGAGACCAGCTGGATATAAAGATCCATAAGCTCGATGACTTCAACAAATGACTGGTGGGCCGTGTCGACTTCACCTTGGTTGTATTGAACGATGAGTTTTTGAATTTGTGCAGTAATGTAGTCCACGTATCCAAAACATGAATCAATTGATTCGAAGGCAAGATCTAGTGATGTTTGTTTCTTTTCTTTGTTTAAAGACGTCATAAGCTTCCTACTTGTTTAGATCCGAGCGGGTCTTTGTTTTACTGCCAATAATCTTATATTCAGCAATTGTGTTTTGAACTAGTTCGTACATCACGCTTGAGAGATGTGCGTTTTCTTCAAAACAGTAATATGAACTCTCAGTTAGTTTAACCACGTTTTCACCAAAAAGATTACCTTTTCTTACTGTAAAGTAATCAATAATTGGTGCCAGGTATGGAGAGGTTTTTTGAACCATTCTCTGAAGGTGGTCAATCTCATCAATCTTCTTAGAGTATTCCTTAATTTTGGAAATGCTTGGAGTTGATGATGAAATTTCTTCCAGAATATAGCGCGAATACTTTTGCCCGAACTCTGAGAGTTCAAACAAGTGCTGAAGGCCAGTCATGGCATCCAGAAGATCGCGGTGAGTGGATGGAGAAAGTTTTGGAAACGGGTGGCTGTCTTCCACATCTGAAAGAACAAACGACCAGGTAACTTTGTAAAGAGTCCTGAAGATGTCGTTGATGTCTAGCTGTGTATCGATCAGGTTATCCAGCGTGAAATATCCATTTTGGAAACGAGAGCGGTAGAAGTTCACTGAACTTAAGTGGAAGCTTGAGTTTGATGATTTCATCCATTCAGCATCGATTGGAGCGCCGCTTGTCAGTTGCTTAATGATATTGCTTACCAATTGATAAGGAATATCGTGATGGCACTGAGTGTATGCACAGTCATCACTTGGAAAACAAGGAAAACACTTCGTTCTAGGTGCGATGTTGTAGGCATTGGCCTGGTATGGAGTTGTCTCGTGAGGACGAACATTTCCAAGAGAGATTGTTAATGATGGCGTATTGTGAATAGCGGCCAGGTGACCAACCATTGAATCGTGACCAACAAACAATTTAGCGCTGGCAACAACTTGAGAAAGTTCTTCCAGAGAAGTCTTTCCTGTCACATTTAAGAGTCTTGAAGAAAACTGCTTAAGTAGAGGGCTCTCAGTAATCACTTGGGCCTTTAAGATTTCATTCTTTGCCCCGACAATTGTCACTGTCTGCTTGTCATTTTCTTTGAGCGTTTTATAAATCACTTCAACCCATTTTTCTGCTTTCCAGGCCTTTCTTTCACTTGAAGCAAATGGGTGGATTACAATAATGTTCGCGCGTTGATCATTTGTTTTTGTCGAACGAGCTGGCTCATGGGCCTTGATACCAACAATATTTTTGAATAAATCAACCAGTGAATAAGGGTTAAGTGCCCCTCTCATCACAGTTGAATAAAGCATTTGTGACCATTTGTCGTTCATCACCACTTTGTTGTTGTGGTCGTGGTATGAACCAACTTTATGAACGGCCGGAATTAAAGAGGCCAGATGAGACGAAGACTTTGAAAAAGATAAGTTTACTAAAACATCAATCTTCTCAGACTTCACTTCACTTAAAAAGGCATTAAGCCCGCTTAATGGTTTTGAAAGCCCCACCGTTTCGCTGTCTTGAAACATTGAAGCAGTGTCTAGTGTATAGATATGGTCGAAATATTTATTGAGCAGAAAACCTAATGGTTTTGCAAACTGCAATCTTGCAATTAAAACCACGCGGTAATGTGGGTGAGTTGTTTTTAGCGTTTCAATCGCTTGAGCTGTCTGGATAAGGTCTCCCAGACGAGTCATTTGCATAATGGCGATTGTTGGCCTTGCTACTGGTGCACTTGCTTCCTTATTGCTTGCTTTCATGAAGATCCTCCTCATTTAGCTCTGCCAGAAGAATGATCTTCAGATCTTCATCTGTTAAAGGCTGCCCATTTTCCAGCATAAGTTTTATGCGGTTGAATTCTCTATGTAGATCATCCTGAAGTAAATTCATAACCAATCCTGGTTGTTAAGAGAATGTCTTAGCCTACAGTCTTTGTAGACTCTAAATTTCTCGTTATCATGTCTTCCATCTTGCTTGCATTGATTTGGATCTCAAGCTCTTTTAGACATTGAAGAATTTTTTGCATATCTGACTTTAGTTCATAAAGCAGGACTTCAACTTCTTTGGCGTTTTCTTCAAACGTCTTAACGTTGATTGATTCAATCTTACTCTTAAACATTGAAACTGGGATTTGCACTAATGATTCGCTCTCAAGGTGCGTGATAAGTTTTCCAAGATTCATGACGAAATCGCGTGAACTCTTGCGGTTTTCAGCGCATTGAAGAAGAGAACGTAGTGTTCCCAGGATATCTTTCATGACGTTTGTCACGATTCCTTTCTCATGGTTTGTCCACTCCGTGGCCATGTTGAGGTCAAGGTTGCAGACATCGCGGTAGATGTTGTGGTCCGGGTTTTGCTCAAACATCGTGTTGATTAATTGTCTCGACATCAATCTGTGGATTTCAATCTGAGTGTCAATTGTTCCGGCAATCGGCGAGTAGCGGATTCCCATTTGGTCAAATGATGATTGGTATAGAGTCACACCTGGAGACAGGCGAGGCTTAATTGTTTTTGATTTTGTCAGTGAGTAAAGAACTGAGGCCATGATGTCATGGGCTGAAATATTAGTTCTTTGAGGAGCATTATTTTTAGTGAATTCTCTCGTTGAAATAACGTCTGTTAAAATCAAAGCGCTTTCAGAGTAACTTCCCTGTTTCAGGAAGGGAGCATGCCCCAATGAAATTTCCAGAACCGGGGTATTTGTCAGGTCTGCAATATGTTTTACAGCGGTATCTGGAGTAATGAGAAGATCAACGTTCATTAACACAGAAGTCACTGCTAACAAATCAGCTTCAACGACTACAAGTTCGCCGTTATGAGCTTCATTGAAATTTGCCGCCATTTTTCTTTCGTCGTTTGTTGGAGCGATTAAAACGAATGGGATAAGTTCAGAGTTTTGTCTGATAAGTGAAATAAGCTCATGCAGAGTCTGCTCTGGAATATCTTTAGAAGCGTCAGCTGTCTTAAGCTGGATACCAATAACTTTAGCATTGTCTCCGGCTTCACTTGCTTTTTTTACGGCACTAATATTGTTGTAGGCCGATTCATTGTATTTTGGGTTGGTCGTAATTTTTGTCCCGTCTTTAACCAGGTTTGTGCCGGCCATTTTATGGTAGCAATCAACAAAGTGAACAGGAGCGTATTTAACCACAGGGAGAACGTCATTAAATAACAGTTCCCAGTCGTTTTGAGTAACAACGTTTCTTTGAGCGTTGTAGTGAACACCAATAACTTGTTTTGTAGAATCTTTTAAGTATGAGCACAGGTACGCGCCAACGACATCGTTAGAGTAGTTGATGATCTGATCCCATTCCTGAGACTTGATAGAGCTTAATTGATTAAAGAGCTGCTCAAACGCAAACCCATCAGAGAAAAGTTTATTTGTCTTAAGAGTGATAAGTTCTTTGCGGTCAATCTCGAAAAGGTTTGAAACATTTTTAAGGTTTTCTGCGGCCTTTGAGCTTTCTTTATATGTCAGTAGAGAAACCTGGTTTCCACTGTTTGCCGTTAATGAATTGATTAGGTGAGCTGTTGAGAATACATCGCCGAGTCTTCTAAGATTAATAATTAGAATCTTTTTCATCTTAAGCGTCTCCCGTTGTCTCGCGGCTGCCTTTTGTCATCTCCACCAAGGCCATAGCTAAAAAGTCCATTGAATTAAACTGCTCTTTTTTTGGCAGTTCTTTATAAAGTGCTTCTTCAAAAGTAGAGTCGCCGGCAAAAAGCTTAAGGTAGCTTTTGACTTCTCTTACTTCTGTGAACTTTTGAATCTCTTCCAGTTGAGTTGGAGCTTCGAAAGTCAGGAAGGTTTTAAAATACATTTGATAAAGGTTAAAAGAAGCCGGGTGTGCAAGCATCGCGGGCTTTCTTAAAAGGAAGTGGATTAAATCCAGATCGCGGTAAAGTTCATTTGCCGTGAAGCCTGAATAGACCAGGACGTTTTTCTTATTTAAGAGATCAAAGTCCAGGCAGTCCTGGTGAACCTGATGATTAGGTTCAATGACGATGATTTTAAAATTGTTGCCGTGAAACTCAGTTAGTTTTTCGATGGCGTAGTTGACATGGTAACCAAACCCCAAACCAAGGATAAGAACTTCATTTTTGTTTTTTAGTGATTCAAGATTGCTATTGATTAAGTTCTCTGCTTCCTTGAATGGATTGTAGATTGAATGAAGATGAACTCCATTAACCACAGGAACTTTCTGTTCAGTTCTTGATGTTTTAATCTCGTAAGAAGAAATAATTGGTAGGTGATTCATGGTACCCCTGTTCCTCATCCTGAAGGTTCAAAAAGGTCAAAATTAATAGCAGATCTAATCATTAGATCTGTGCCTCTATTACCTCATGGGCCTGGACCTTTGTCAATGCAGGAAGATCCAGACTCTCGAGTGAAAATTACTTTTTTGATGAGTGATTGTAGCCTTTAAACATTTCTTTATTTTTGAAAATGTGGGCGATTTCTTTTGTCGTGTTTTCTTTTTGTTGACTTAAAATCTCAACAGTTTCTTTATCAAGTTCAATCATTCTTTCAGACCAGATGCTAAGATCCTGAAACCATGACTTTAAAATAGCAATATCGTCATTGCTGACTTCGGACGCATTTAGTTGATTGATTTGCTCTTCAATTGAGTGCTGAAGTTTGGCGATGATATTAACCAATCTTTCGCGATTGTCAGTCTCACTTACAACGCCATCTAAATCCTCTGTTCTGGCCATGCTGGCAATTTTTTGCGAGCTTAAAAGGGCCAAGTCGAGCATAGAGAGGTGTTGTTGAATGTTTTCAAATAGTGCGTTGATCATATTATATCCTCGTTAGTTACTTTTTAACTTCTTCCGTTGTTCCACCAGGAGCGGCCTTTAAGCTCTTAATTGCTTCACTCCATCCTTCGTAAAGAGTGTTAAGAACGTTTAAGCATCCATGTAGAGGTTCTGCATCGATTTTCATATTTGCTTGTGAGCTTGAAAATAAGATGTAGTCGTAAAGAGAAGAAAGCTCTTTTGCGATATCTCCACCTACTTCAAAATCTAAGCTGTTGTTAAGTTCGATGACGATATCTTGAAGCTTTCCAATATACTCACCTTTTTTGGCGATTTGTTTTGCTTCGATCGCTTCGATTGCTTTTTTACAGTTTTTAATTGCCGCTTGGTACAGCATCAGGAGAATTTGTTCTTTGCTCGCCGTGCTTACCGCTGTCTTTTTATAAGCTCCATAACCATAACTCATATATTTCCTCCTAAATTCCTAATTAACCTAATTGTTGAACGGGATCAGCGCCACCGCCAAGCGAAGCCACCCCGGCACCTTGTCCTTTAATGCGGGAGATAGTTCCTTCCAGACGTGAAAACTTGTCTTTTAAATTCTTTTCTTTTTCTTCAATGAATTTCTGCTTCTGAGAAATTCTTCTGTCGATTTGTTCGATATTACTTTGAAGAGTTTTCTTTCTACTTTGAACGAGACCATCCGGCATACGAAGAGCAGTATTCACCATTGAGTTCAGGTTATCCATGAAACCTTCGCTTTTTCCTCCTTCTGGAGTGAAAGTTCCGGTTAGGACCTGAGCGACAGTGTTGTAGTCTTCAGTCAGCTTGGCTTCAAATTTTTTTTCATCAAATTGCAGAAGACCTTCGCGGGTAAAACTTAACCCGATATCACCGGCCCTCATGTAACCTTTATCTGTTAGTACATCCTTAAAAACCGCACTATGGATACGTCCTTCAAGTGACTGAAGCATAATGTCTCCACCAAGCGTTCTGGATGTATCAGTCTTTTCATCCATAGTATTTTGTTGCTTGATGAAACTTAGTACACCATTGAGCTTTGTTACAAGGTCACTAACCTTGGCCCCAACGGCTTGGATATCTTCAGAAACTTTCAGTGTGAATTCTTCCCCGGGTTTTGCCTTTTTTAAATCAAGAGTTACCCCTGGGATTAGATCTGCAATTTTATTTTCCGGAGCTTCAATCTCAAAACCATCTAGTTTGATTTTGGCATCATGGGCTTCACGCTGGAATTCCAACTGAAAATCCTCGTCACCATCAACGAAATAAAAGTATGGGAAATCCACAGCGGCATCGTCGCCGGTTTTATTTAAACTTAAAATCAGTCTCCATGGAGTGTCTGATCCCGAGCCGTCGTTGATAACGTTGGCGGTAACACCAAGATTGCTGTCTTTGTTGATAAGTTTTGCAATTTTTGTCAACGAAGCATTGTCCGAATCAACATAAATATCTTTTGTCTCGCCGTTTGGCAGTGTGTACTGGATAAATCCCACACCAACATAACTTTCATCTTTGTCTTCAAAGCCCGTCGACATTGCCGATGATTTTTGGGCAAGAGAAACAACTTCCAGTTGATATGTACCAGGAAGAGCTCTGGTTTTATCTGTACTCACACCAACAATGTCAGTGTTAGTGTCAACTTTGAATTCGCGAAGAGCTCGGGCATTGGCATTGACAGCAAGATTTCCACGCACGTCTTCAACCAGTTTTACCAACTGATCAACAAGACCTTTTTTGTCCTGGATTTTGCTTTTTTGCTTTTCCATGTTTTGAACTGGAATTTGTTCAGCAGCAATGATCTGCTTAACAATATCCTTAGGAAGTCCAGTTCCGATGGAGCCAAACGAAATACCCAAAAAATCCTCCTGATTCTTTCGAGGTCGCTACGAGTAAGAATAACATATTCGATAGGACCAATCAGAATGAGGCAGGTTTTGCTCTAGTGTGTTTTAGTCGTGAAAACCGACTGAGGGGATACAGTATTAATTCCTGTGAATTTTCTTCGGGATGCCCTAAAATAAAAAAGACCGGGATGGGGCCCGGTCTCTTATTCTAGGATATTTTCGAAGTCCAGTATGGGATGAACTTCTTACTCAATTAATCGGTTATTATGGAAAATACTTTAGCAAATGGTTCAAACATTTTTAAATTAAAGTGGAAGTTCTTCACTTTCCGGATAGTTAGCTATTTTTCCTTTCTATTAATCCCCGTTTATGTTCAAAAAGGACTTGAGTTAAAACCTCTGGCACTCGCCTTTCTCATGAGTCTCTATATTCTCTTCATTGTAAGCCAGTGGTTTTTACTCGGAAAAGAAATCGACCATAGACTTAAAATTTATTTCCGAGTGAATTCGTCAATCGATAGGGTTGTGTACCGTTTATTTTTAGGAATGTTCTTTTTTATCCTGCTTTTTAACCTGGTTAGTTTCTTAGGTTCTAAATGGGTTTACAACAGTTACTGGATAACCTGGGCGGTGCTCGGGCTTTTTTACTCTTGGCCCACGCGCGGAAAGATCATTCAGGAATCAGTTTCTTCAAATTTTGGTGAATTTAAATTTCTCGATCGCTTTGAAAAAACACTCGTGGCCCTTATTTTACTTATGTTCGTTTTTTCCGTGCCGGAACTTCCACCACAGGCCAACGTTGATCTGTTAAAACTTTATTTTGACCCGTTAGAAAAGATTGGAAATCCATTCTGGAACTTCATGATCGTCAACTACTACCCGTTTAAAACGTATCCGGGGCTTTTCCGATTAGCATGGAGCTTACACTTTTATATCGTGGGTCTTGGGCTCTTCTTGCTCGTCTTTTATGCTTTCTTGCGTTTCTTCGTTTCGCGCAGGCTCTCGCTTCTTGGTGTGTTTGCTCTCGTGTCGTCATGGTCATTTAGTAAAACACTCACTCACAACATTGAGTTTTCGTTTTTAACGACCTATTCACTCATCTGGATTTGGACTCTTTTATGGGTCACTAAAAGCTCCACTTACCGCGCGGGACTTTTCTTAGGGCTGGTGAGTTATTGGGGAGCGCTGATCAATCAAAGTTACGCCGTTTTGGTATTCTTTCAAATTGGCCTTCTTTATTTCTTTTTCTTAAAAGACAGGACTAGCTGGTATAAGCGCCAGCTTCTAAGATACGCCTTGTTTGGAATTATCTTAACTCTGCTTCACTTATTCTCGCATTCGGACCTGCTGCAGCCATTGCACTCGCTGGACTTCTCTTTTATTACCAATGCAGGCAGAGAGATTGACCGCAAAGGATTTTTCGTCCTGGGAGTCTTTGGAATTGTGATCGCCGTCTTTCGCACTTACTTTAAAAAACCGGCCATCATGAAAGATTTTCAGATGGAAAAACACAGTCTCAACATAGTCATTCTTTCCTACCTCATTTTTATAGGGTTCTCGATTGTCTGGGATAACTCGTTGGTAAGTGGTTTTGGAACGATGTGGGCCCTGGCATTCTTGAGTCTTCTGCCTTTAGAGCTAATTTTCCAGTCGATTGCTCGCTTGCGTTCTAAGCGCAACATGATTTACGTGGTTTACATCTTGATTTGTTTGCTCGATTCCCACTTTGAAGGGCGAGTGAAATTATTTGTTAAAATATTTAATAGTTAGCTGAAAAAATGCGAAGCATTTTTACGTTTTAGTTAAGAGTTCAGCTAACCTGTATTTATTTTTTAAAAATGTGTTAGACTATGAGTAAGCAAGAACAATGAAGTGATTGCTTACCATGGAGTCGTATGTTTAGATCAGGACTGACCAAAGGGATTTACGAAAACTTTCTCCGCTCTCACAACCTGAACCGCTCTGAACTCGAAACCTCTCCTTTTATCTTTGTCGACCCAGCTTCCGGACACATGAAACTTCTCACAAATCTAATGAGCTCTAACGAGTACGATAGAGAGATTTTTGCTGTCGCTGTCGCTGAAGGTGGCGGGGATGTTGAAGTTCTCTCGACAGCAGAGAACAATTAAGACTTAAACCAGATTTGGTTTATGAATTATTAGCGTTACATAAAGCAATTTGGTGCTTATGGTGTGCTTTACACTAAGAATTAGCATTCTTACAAAACCTCTCTTGAAATAATACCCGAGTGACAATTTTTTGACTTATTGTGAATAACTACGGTGTTTCAGTGGCAAATCTACCCCTGTAGAATGGCAAGTGAAAAATGCATGTGAATATCGCCTCTAACTATTTAAAATAATGAAATAGGAAAACAGACTAAAATGTGCTGAAATCCCCATCGAATATGTAAAAATGTGGATAACTTTGTCCATTTTGTTGATAAAATAATCAAGTCAACTAAATTAGATTGAAAATTGTAAGAAATTTTCATTGTGCACGGTGAAATATTATGAAAAACGCTCAGACTGAAGTTATTCTTGAGTTGACAAAAAAAATGAATTTTTTGTTTGGCCCAAATGCAATTAAAACTCTCGACGTGAATTTAAAAAGCGACAACAGCGCTGTCACTGAAATCGATCTGTTTGTTTCAAATCTCATCAAAGAAAAAATTCTGAATCATTCTGTTTATAAAAGTTATTCGTTTTTTAGCGAAGAAGAATACGATCAGCTCACTTTCCCTAGCGCAATTCTTGACCCGATTGATGGCACGAGAGAGCTTATTAAGGGAAGACCCGAGTGTGCAGTGTCGTTGGCGCTAATGAAGACGTCAGAGATCGCTGCCCCCGAGAATTACGCCTGGATTTACAATCCATTTAGTGGCTTTAGTCTCGACAGCAGCATCCCTTTTGTCCCTTCATCAAATAAATCTCAGCAAAAAATTCTGGGAATGGTGTCGCGTTCAGAATTCGAAAAAGGTTATTTTAATTTTCTGCTCGATATTGATCCTAAAATTGAAATCACCCCTCGTGGTAGTATCGCTTTTAAACTGGCCTTGCTTGCCAGTGGTGCCTGTGATTTCGTTTTAAGTTTAAGTCCAAAAAACATTTGGGATATTGCCGCTGGAAGTGTGCTTTGCTCCGCTCGTGGAATTAAGCTTTACCAAAATGGTGTTGAAATCAAAAATCTCAATGAGATTAATATGAAAGGGATGCTGTTGTGGGCCCCAGATCAGTTTGCCGAAGACCTGTGGATCAAATTCAAAAATGAAAAAGAAAAAAGGATGAGCGAATCCCGCTGATCTTTTGCTAGTCATTATTGTATGACTTTCTCTGGTTGTTAACTGGAGAGACGATGAATACACTTCTGCGCGAAAAATGCATTAATCTAAAGGCCCCTCTTTTAATTACTGGCGAAACGGGAACCGGGAAGTCTCGCCTTGCGCACGATATTTACCGTCAATCATCTATTCATCAAGAAAAATTTCTCACTGTTCACCTGGCCACTTTAAAAGAAGATCTTTTAGAGAGCGAACTCTTTGGCCACAAGAAGGGATCTTTCACCGGGGCCTTGGAAAATAAGAGTGGTTATTTTCAAGATGTAGGGACTGGAACTTTATTTTTAGATGAAATCGGCGAGCTTTCTCTGGAAGCACAAAAGAAACTACTCTACGTAATGGAAGAAAAAAAGTTCACTCCTGTTGGTGGTAGTGCCTCTTTAGATTTTCGCGGAAGAATCATTATGGCGACCAATCGCAATTTAAAACAAATGGTAGAGAGTGGTTTGTTTCGTGAAGACCTTTACTATCGCATTAAGATTTTTCATCTGGAACTATCCCCATTGCGTGAAGATAAAAAACAGTTGCGAGAAATCATTCAGACACTTTTTAATGAACTCAAAGAAAGGCACTCCAGCCCTTATGCCAGGCTTTCAAATGAAGCAATGGAATTGCTAATGGGCAGAAACTGGAAGGGAAATATCCGCGAGATAAAAAATGCTCTGGAGTTTGCCTTAGTCATGTCGCCAAAGAATGTTATTGAAAGTGCGGATTTTCCCTATGATCAAAATGAGGTGATTTTACCGGAAGAGATCAATGCTCTGGCCGGATTTCCGGAAGACTTTCATCAAAGCCAGGAGCTTTTTGAGAAAGTCTTTTTAGAGGCGATGCTGGCCAAGAATGGCGGCAAGGTCAACGAGACGGCACGCCGCTTGGGAATCAGCAAAACAACCCTTATTCAGAAGGCGCGCAAATACGGTATCAACACTCTGAAAATGCGCGCTGAAGCCTTCGATTTTGCTGCGTAAAAAATACAGATCCCCAGGGAGTTTCATTGACAATTGCTTGAAATAAGAGCAAAAGCTACCAATCAAATTATCTTGGTTTCCTTGGGGAGTTTATGAGAAACGCAATGATCGCTTTAAGCGGGCTGCTTTTGTCTTTTCAGGTTATGGCATCTGGTTCTGTTTTGATTAACGGTAAAGAAATTAAGTCACAAGACCATCTTCATACGACGCTGGCAAAGGAATTAAACTTTCCTCGCCACTACGGAAAAACTCTCGATGCACTTTACGATACTTTGAGCTCTGATTATTCAGGCCAAACCATTATTAAAATCAAATTTGTAAGCATTTTAAAAAGCAAATTAGGCGCAGATTACACTGATGCTTTAATTCAGGCGATCATGGATGCTTCTGACGACAACCCAAAAGTTGTCTTAGTTTTAGAGTAATCAATGACGTTTAAAGTAAAAGATCATTATTTTCACAAAGCAAAGAAAGATAACTTTCTTGCAAGAAGCGTTTATAAGCTTGAAGAGATCGATGAGCGCTTTAAAATTTTGAAAAAAAATGATCAGGTCATCGACTTCGGTTACCACCCGGGATCGTGGGTTCAGTACACATCTGAAAAAGTTGGTGTCAATGGACTGGTAATTGGTGCCGATGTAAGAGACATAAATAAGAAACTTCTAGGTGTCCCAAACGTCCGTTTATTTCAAAGAGACATTCTCACTATCGAAACGATGCAAGAGCTTGGTGTATCGGACCAGTTCGATGTGGTCCTATCAGATATGGCCCCTAATACCACAGGGATTATGTCGGTTGATCAGGCCAGGTCCCTAAATTTAGTAGAGATGGTTTTCTTCTTAATGCCGAAATTTTTAAAACCAGGTGGAAACACCGTCATCAAAGTTTTCGAATCCAACGATGCTCAGGTATTTCTGAAGGAGCAAAAAAAGCTCTTTTCCGAGTTCCATTATCTGAGACCAAAATCTACCCGCTCGGTTAGTAAAGAATATTTTGTCATTGGGAAGGATTTTAGGCCATAATAGTATCTCATGCGCTAGTAATTGCATGGTAACTAAAACATGGATAAGTTTAGTGAAAAAGACGAACAGTAAGTTTGCCTTAGTTGTTACCACAGCGTTCCTCACTCTTTTTGTAGGTGGAACTGCTTTCAACATTTTTCAAGGTAAGTTTGGACAAAAACTCAATGCTGCTGAAGTGGAAAAGGAAGCTAAAGCTTCTGGTTTAACTCCACTCCCAGACGATTTAAGACTTTCAATCGACAGGACCTTTAAGCAGGTTGGTGCTGATTGGCCTCAAACTCTTGATGTAGGCAAAAAGAAAGTAAAAATTGAATATGCATTCAATCCTCAGCTTGATGCGTATATTAAAAAGCTTTTAAAATCATACCGCTCAGACTATGCGACAGTTGCTGTTATTGATAACGAAACTGGTGAAGTCCTGGCCGCAGTAGGTGTTGAAGGAAAAACAAACAACATCGACAACAACCTGGTTTTAGCGAGCACTCACCCATCTGCCAGTTTAATTAAAATGGTTACGGCAGCTGAGCTTCTTCAAAATACAAAGGTTACAAGAGAGACATCTTTTGATTTCCGCGGAAGAAGCACTACCCTTTTTAAATACCAATTAGATGAATCTAAAAGCAACCGTTGGGATAAATCTCAAACGTTTGAGACAGCTTTTGCTAAATCAAACAATGTTATCTTCGGTAAAGCAGCAATCCAAAATATCAGCAGCGAAAAGCTGGTGAGAATGGCGGAGAACTTTGGATTTAATCAACAGTTCCTTCCGGAATTTGATTTCGTTCAATCACATATTGGAACAGCTGCTGATGATTATCACTTGGCTGAACTTGCTTCTGGTTTTAACGATCAGACAGTTATCTCTCCTATTCATGGTGCAATGATGGCCTCAATCATTGCTAACAATGGGATGATGAAATCGCCAAAGATGATTACGAAGTTAGTGGATGCTTCTGGTGAAACTCTTTGGGAAAACAACTCAATAGAAAAACGCGTTCTATCAGCTGAGACTGCAAGACAAATGCAGGAGATGATGGGAATGACGATTGATGGTGGAACGGCGAGAAAGTCATTCCGCAAAATGAATAATGGTTATAAAAACGCACTTGATATCGGTGGGAAAACAGGAAGTATTACGGGTGGTAAACCATTTGGTAAGAGAGACTGGTTCTCAGCGTTCGCGATTCCTCGTGACCAAGAGCGTGGCAAAGGTATTTCGATTAGTGTCATGAACGTTAACGTTAAAAGATGGCACGTAAAATCGACAATGCTTGCTAAAAACATCATTGAGTATTATTACAATAACGTGAAGCCAGTTCCTATCACGATGGTAAAAATGCCAAGAATGGTTTCTGAAAATAAAAGGCGTAAGGCAAAAGTCTATAAAAGGAGTATTGCCAGTAGACCCTCAAAAAAGAAAATCGTCTCAGGAAAAAAAAGAAGCGCAATTAAAAAAGAAATAGGTAAACGCAATGAACGAAAATCAAACACCACAATCTAATGATCAGCTAGATCCACATGCTGATTTGATGAAAAGTGTAGAGGCCGACCTCTCTAAAAAACAAAAGCTCATCAAAGAAATCAAATCGATCGCTATCATTATTGTAGCTGTTCTGACTTTCCGTTCGATGTTTTTTGAGCCTTTCAGGATTCCCTCAGGCTCAATGATCCCAACTCTGATGATCGGGGACTTCATCCTGGTTAACAAATTTGCTTACGGACTTAAAGTTCCTTTCACTGATATGGTGTTTGGGGAAACAAGCTTTAACCCGATTTATATCGCTGGAAAAAGCGAACCAAAAAGAGGAGACGTTATCGTCTTCAAATACCCAAAAGATCTTTCAGTAAACTACATTAAGCGCGTTGTTGGTCTTCCTGGTGACACTCTGGAAATCAGAAACAAAGTGGTTTACATCAACGACAAGCCAATTGAGCCAAAAGAATTTGACGGAAAAGACATCATGTCTGATATGGACGACAAGTTTAAAGGCTATAATCTGAAGTTTTACCACGTTAAGACTGGGGATGTTGAGCACGTTATCCAACAAGACAACGACAACTACTATAAAGTGGACTATGACAAAGTAACAATTCCAAAGGACAGTTATTTTGTTATGGGTGATAACCGCGATTTCTCATACGACGCTCGTTACTGGGGATTTGTAACTCATGAGCAAATCAAAGGTAAGGCAATGTTCGTATGGTTCTCACTAATTTTCCCGTTTGGGGAAAACCCAGCCAAGTTCCGTCCTTGGCGAATCGGTACACCAATCAATTAAGAATAAATTTTCGTACACCCGTCGTTACCTTCGATGTTTTCCCATCGAAGGTCGCGGTGTTCTTTTCTTAAATAACTTCTCAGCCAGTTTTTAAGTACACCATCTCCATGTCCATGAATGATAGTCACGAAAGGGATTTCCCCTGTGATAACTTCATCAATAGACTGCTCTGCGATCTTTTGAAACTCTTCTAAGCGCATTCCGCGGCAGTCGACTTCAATCTCTCCACGAACTGATTTTTGGATATTGATGCTGACTTTAGGGGCCGGAGGTTTTGAACCTGATGGATAGCGAAGAGTAGATGGAGAAACCCAGACAGAAAGGGCCCCGTGCTGGATTTGAATTTCTTTTTTACGTGGGTTGGTGTTGAGAACCTTCACATTTTTTCTGATGACGACAGAAAAAACCGTATCGTTAGTTTTGATTTCTTCAAACTCAATAGGGCGCATGTGCGCGTAGATATTTTCCGGGTCTTCTTTATTTTTCTTTTCAGGAGCTTCTCTAATTAGTGCAGATTGAATGCCGCCAATTTCATTGTTGAGTGTACGGCGATTGGCCATTTTTCCACTCTTAACATCACTTAGGAGAGTTTCCGCTTGATCAAAGAGCGATTTAATTTTTTTCGTGTAGTCGGTGATAATGCGTTCGCGCTCAAGGTAGAGAGTCCCTTCCATTGAAGATTTTTGGTTTTTTAATTCAATGTTAAGCGTGCGGTTTTGGGCAAGCAGCTTATCCAGGTCAATTTTCTTCTGCGAAAGCTCTTGCAGGAGAGTTTCATAGGTTACTTGTTTTTTATCTAAAAGATCTTTGGCCCTTTCGCTGATACCAGTTTTTAAACCGAATTTCTCCGAGAGGTTTTCAAAGATTTTAAAAGCAAGCGAACTTCCTGGCTCTCCTAGAATTAATTTATATGTAGGGCGGTTGAGATCAAAATCATAACCCACATGGGCCGAGACATAATCGCCGCGAGAGTGCATAAATGTTTTTAACACCTGATGGTGAGTCGAGAGAACCACTTTTGAATTTGAACGACGGTGGACTTCATCGAGGAAGGCAATCGCTAGCGCTGAGGCCTCTTCAGAAGATGTTGAGTTGAAAATCTCATCGATAATAATCAGGTTGAGTGGCCCCAGAGACTGTAGAAGTTCTAAATAGTATTTTGACTCAGAGGCAAACGAACTTAATCCTTCGGAAAGGTTTTGATGATCGTGACTGAAATAAAATAAATCGCTAACGGGATGAATGTCAGCGTGAACAGCAGGGACGTAAAGCCCTAAATGAACCATCAAAAGAGAAAGCGTGATCGATTTTAAAGCGACCGTTTTTCCCCCGGTGTTTGGACCAGAGATAATAAGACCTTTATGCCCAGAATCCAGAAGAACATTGTTTTTAATCGGTGCTTTTAAAAGTGGGTGATAAAGTCCGTTAAACTCAAAATAGAATTTTTCATTGAGTGTCGGCTTTGAAAGACCAAGCTTTTGCGTGTATGTCGCTTTGGTGTTGAGCCAATCAAGGGCCAGGCTCCATTCACTCATTAGTTTAAATTCGTCAGAATAACTGTGAACAACCTTACTTAATTCAATTGTCAGCTTCAAGATCGTTGATTCGATCTCTGAGAGCAAGTGAATGCGCTTGTTGCCTTTTTCTCTTACTTCGTAAGGCTCAACAAAAAGAGTCATTCCAGATTGAGAGCGGGCGACAATTGGGCCTAAGTCAGAATTATAAGAGTCAGATCTCACCGCTAAAACATAGCGGTCATTGATAATGTCGAAGTTATCTAGTTGCAGTTTTGAAGAGTAGAGATCACTTTTAGCGGCTTTTTGAACTGTGATTCTCAGGTCATTTTCGAGTGCCAGAACTTCAGCATACAGTTTTTTTAAAACAGGATGTCTTTCGTAAGAGACACTTCCACTATGGTCTACAAAATCTCGCAAAGGATTAGTGAAGTAACGTTTGATCTTTGAAAGTTTATCTCTTTCAATGGCATAGTTTTCTTCAAAAACCAGGTTTGAGAAAAGGGGAAGACATTCGATATAACACTCAGCAATTTGTGCTAGAAAGTGCAGCTCGCGCGCTTCGAAAAATTTCTCGCGTTTGATATCTGGAATAAGTTTAAAGAATGTCTCGCTCTCTGGGAGCAGGCGAAGCTTACTATTGAATGACAGACTATAATCATCGTAATTAGCTAAGTAACTTTCAAGTAAATTGAGGTCACCCTGAATCATCGCAATGCTTCTTGCTGCAGGCGGAGCTTCTAATTTTGTTTTGGTTAATTCAAAATGTGATAGACTTGAGATGCTTGAGACAAGCATCGACCAGTCGAGGAGCTCGAGAGCTTCAGAATTACCATTGAGAAGATTAAGTGCCATGATACAGACTCACCAACAATTAAGACAAACTTCTCTCGAATATAACACTCTCTTCTCGAAAAATGAATTCTATCCGGTTCAAAAGGCCTACACTACACCTCATTTCCTGGTTTTGGGGCTCCGATTTCCCGGGCAGAACGTAGCACTCTATATAGGGAGAGGAAACCAGTATGAAGGAATCTTCTTTTCCAATAAATTTCCCCCGTCTTACCTGAGGATTCAGGATCGCCTTTTGGACTATGTGAGAAAATATTTAGTAGGCGCTCGCTTGGGAAAAATGGAAGTCGATGACAACCATTTTTTATCGCTCTTTCATTTTAAGAATGAACATACTGATAATTCTTTTGCTTTTGGCTACAAAGACCGCGGTCTGTTTTTTATCAAGCAGTCCAAAGAAGAAATATACACCAGCTGGAATGGGGAAACCTCAAAAGGAAAAAACATTACTGACCTGGTTGACCAGTTTCTCGGGAAGACTTCCACAGTGGATAATGCAAAACCTTCGAACTGGACGCTCTTGAATTATTTTCAAGATGAAGAGAAGAAGGTGAGTGGAAAACCTCTACAAAAGAAAAAAGAAAAATTTTTAGAAAAGAAATTAGGGAATATTACTCATGATCTACACGATGTAGAAAAGTGGAAACTTATTGAGGAAGAGCTTCTTTCGGAAGAGGGACTTGATCTTGCCGATCATCAGTCAGTTCTTCACGGGCATAAAATTAAATTCTCCTCAAATTTAAATCAGTGGCAAAAACGCGATGTGGTTTTTAGTAAGGTAAAAAAACTAAAGAAAGCGGAGGAGATTCTCAAGGGAAGACTTAAAGAAACTGATGAAGAACTTTTTAAAGTTAAACAAGGCGACTTTGAATTTGAAGTAACCAAAGAAAAGGCAATCGCACCTCTGTGGCAGACAGCTTCTTCGCAAAAGAAAAAAGAAGAAAGCGAACACAATGTAAAACATTTTAAGTTAAAAAATCTCAGCGGAACAATTGCTTTGGATGCTGCCAGCAATGACTGGCTTCGTTCTCAGGGAGCAAAAGAGCATTATTGGTTTCACATTGAAAACTACACCGGGGCCCATTGCCTGGTAAAAACAGACGATATTTCCAAGCTTAGTGGAGAGGATTTGTCAGCTATTGCTTCAATGCTAAGAGACTATTCAAAGCTGGCCATCAATGAGATACCCGTCATGTATAGTCAACTACAGCACGTAAAAGGTTTGAAAGGCGTGCAGGGTAAAGTTATCATTAAGAAGCCGAAATATTTGAGATGCAGTTATATTAATTGGACAGAAATAATTACCATGGTCTAGGCCTGATTGCAGGCGGCGCCAGCACTCTATAGAATAGATATTATATTTAGGGGTAAAGTCAAAATGAAAACTTTCTTATTACTAACAGCTTCAATCTTCACCATGTTTAATACGGTGGCGTGGTCTCAGACCAAAATTGAAGAAATTGAACAATATGAAATTAGAAATTACGATCCACAAAAAAGTGGTCTGAATGATTTAGTTTTTGAAGCCCGTATTGAAAAGCTAGTCGATATTCTGAATAAAGCAGGGAACTTCGGAAAGTTAACTGATGTTTATTTTAAAATTTATTGGCTTTCACCTTCTCAGTACAAAATTGAAGTGCTTGGCCTGCCAAAAGGATTCCAGGAAGTGCGTGATGATTTAGCAGCACTAATTAAAGGAAAACTGGAATTCATCATTCCTGAGAGATTCTCTGAAAAGTTTAAAGGTTACACGCTTAAAGCAGCACCAATTGCCGATGGTAAACTCATTAAGGCCATCGATGATACATATACTATGGCCGTGCCGGAAGTGGATATTACTTTTGATAAAACAGGCCGCTTGAAAACAGTCGAGACTAATGTTGCTTACTCGCAGGTTAGGACAGAGTTTTTCCAGACGCCAAAGTCGTGGAGTAATAACAAGCTTGTTATGGATAAGATCGTAACAACTACAAAGCAGGGAACTGCTGTCGCAACGACAACAAACACTGTAGAGTATGCGACTTTTCAAGGAATGGGTTTTCCTTCAAAGGTTACAGTTAAAAACGTAACTGAAACAGTAATTCCGGCCCATGGAAAAGAAAAAGAGAAAAAAGTGAAAAGTGAATCCGGTTCAGTTATTCGTTTTTCAAATTATGAAGTTAATACAGGTAAAGCACAGCGCTTTATGACTGAAGGCTTAAGAAGATAGGTTTATTTGAAGTTAAAGGTAAAACACCTTACGACAAGCTTGTTAGCAGTTTTAGTACTGCTAAACTTCTCTTGCTCTAAGCAAGAGTCACCAAGCATTGATGGTGGTGAAGTTGCCACTCAACAGGAGATCGAAAGACTCGAAGCTTGTAGCCAGGTTAATTTCAATAAAGGAGTTCTGCTTCACCAGAACGTTCTGATGCTCTTTAAATGTACTAAGTGGTCAGAAGAATTCCCGTCAATGTATCAGGCCATTAAAAGAGTTCAAGGTTCTTCATGGAACCACTTCATGGCCCCGATCGATAAAGAATTTGTTGAAAATCTTGCACGCAGAGATAAGGTTTTTAAAAATATCAGAGAGCTTGACTCTAAAAACGGTTTAGATGATTTAAGCCGTGTTTTGGTTGCTCTTAATGAAACAAACTTTTTTGACTCTGTTAAGACTATGCTTAAGTGTGTGGACAATCCTTCAGAAGAGATTTGTCAGGATCGCCTTGCCAATATTCCGACAAAGCGCTCATTAAAAAATATTATCAGGTTAGTTGATACACCTCCAGAAACGATTGATCGTGCCTCAATGGTGGTGAAGAGCCTTACTCAGGCCATCAGTGCTACAGATGAAGAAAAGCTCCGCGCTGAAGTTAATAAGTTTAAAACAGACCCGCTTTTTATCGCTTTTCGTTTGAAGTTAGTTGATGCTATGGCCGACAAAGTGAAAAAGGGGCTAGGGCAAGAAGACCGCGAGTTTTTACCGAAAGTTCTTTTGACGGGTAATAAAAATGGACAGCCGTGGATTTATGGCTGGCTTAATGATGTCAAAATGTCTCGTGAGAAATTCAAGGACCTGGTTGAATACCCAATCCTGGCCAATCCGATTTTTGTCGGAGAGATCAAAGGATTAAAACAAGCCTACGACGAAGGTTTTAATTGTACGATTAAAAATACGATGGACCCCAATGAGTTGGTTGAATTTAATTTCAAAACTCACTTGGCCGATTACGTAACGGTTCTAAGAACAAGAGACTATAAAGGTTATTACGATTACTCATCTTCGGCGATTGTTGGTCTTAGTATGTCGACAGAGATTTGCCGTGAGCTTCAGACAAATAAATACGGTGTTAATTTCATCAAGATGATGACAAATCTTTCAACTTTTCTGGGTGAAAAGAAATTTTATGATTTAGTTAAATTCCTGGCCGTTCACACAACTGCGAAAGGGGATTTAGATAAAACTTTTGCAGAGAACCTCTATCTGTTCGACATTATCGCCAGCGACTTATTTTCAAATGCCAATACGTTAAATGAGCAGATTGTTAAACGTACTCGCGATTTTTACCCGGTGCTTTTTGATGTTGTTCAAAAACTTCCACCAGAAGCCTACATTAATCTGGGTGAGCTTTCTCAAGAGTTTTTAAAAGAAGAGTACGACCCAAAATTTAAAGGTGTAGCAGACTTCTGGAGCTTCTTTAGCTCAACAGAAAAAAACTTCGTCTTTAACTTTGTTGACCGCCACTTTGAAGGCGATACGCAGTTTGTTCTATTATTTGATTTCTACACTAAATTCATGGATGACATCAGAGATGTTCAACCAGTTTTTAAAGATAAGTGGATGGGATCAGAAGCAGATGAAGAAATGTCTTATCTTTCTCTGCAGGACATGTTTAACCAGTTTGCCGGAAAAGAAACACTGGCGGACTTTAAGCGTTTCTTTGGTAGAGACCAGATCTTAAAAGTTCTGGAAGTTATTTCGAGTGGATCAAACATCAATGCTTCGGCCAGAGAAGAGTTAGCTTATAGAAAAGCTGATGAGTACGTGACTCGTTCACGTATGGAGCGCTACAAGTTTAAAGTTGTTTATGATCCAGGAAATGATCCGGATTACGACACAAAAGCAGTCGTTGAATGTATGCAAAAATTTAGCGAGCTTGAAAATGGTTTTTACCAACTAGTTAGAAAACTACCTGTCGCATGTACCAAGGTTACTAATGAAAACATCGCCTTTAGGTTATTTGGTTGGATGAATTCAATTGAAGAGACTTACAAGGAATTCAATCCTGGTTCTGGAAGTGAAGATACAATCCTGAGTGAAAAAGGTCTAATGAGTCCTTATATGCTCAATACGACTCTAGGAACAGCAAACATTCTCAATACACTCCTTGGTGATATTGATTCTCAATTACCAACGAAAGATGGTGTTCGTTATTTAATGACGGCTAGCCGCTATCATCTTGAAGATAAAAAAGCAGCCGCTTTAATCGAAAAGAATTTAGACTGGCTGACAAAATGGCTAAATGTGAAACCAGAAGAAAATCTGATTCACAGAAATGCGATGCTTAAGACATTTACTCGCGAGCAGAATTTTGCTTACGCCAACACAGTTTCAAAAAATGCAGCTACGTTAATGACTAATTACTCTGATTGGGTGAAGAGCGGAAAATGGGCAAAAGCTCAAACGGCGCTTTCTGGGACTTATGACCCGGCCTTTGACTGTGAAAAAGTGATCAACCAATTTGTAGCACCGAACGCATGCCCATCAAAAGACTTTGTCAAAGACCGCACCATCAATATTGCCAAATACCTGGCAACTGTTTGGGAAAAAGAGCAGGGGACAGCTGTTAATCAACTTCTTTTAGCTTTAAAGCCAGGTGAAGGATTAAATATTCCATTATATGGAAAGAAGACGAAGAAGTACCGCATGACTTTAAAGGAAACGATGAAGTACATGTATGATACGAGTGATAAAGACTGGCCGGTCAACCGTATCAAAACTACTTATGTAAATAAGAATGGAAAAACGTCAACGGAAACTCTAACGGTTCTGGAGAGAGTGGAGGTTGTTATCCGCGATGTTCGCTTTGGAAACAACTATCTTGGTGTTGCTTTCTTAAATGCGGTCACACAAGCTGATGATTACAATGAAGAAGTAGATAAGAGAAAAGGACTTCTTTCAAAGTGTCTTAAAATCCCAGGTGTGCGTTGTGGACGCTCAATGAGTGATAGCGATCTTCGCGAAGCACGAAATGCACTTGAAACTTTTGATTCTCTTCTGGATGTAAACAATGGCCGCGGTCTGGATAAACGCCTGGCTTACGGAAATTTCTTAAAAACTTTTGAGCAAACCCTGGTTGCTTCTTCTGCGAAAAAAGCACAGGAAGTTCAGCTCTTCCCATTAAAAGATGAATACCTTGTTCAGCACAACGGACGTGTCCTTGGTGAAATGACAGCGATGAATATGTGGTCTAACGTGGCCCGTGTTATTCGCGATAGAGTCGGTAGAACAAGAGCAGACTTTGATAAGTTTATTGAAAGCGAGCGCGTGAATCGTGTAAACGATGCACTCCTTTATGGATTTGATCTCCCACAAGCAGGTCCTTCAGCTGAGAGGTTATTAAGAAAAGTTCTTGCTGTACAGGCCGGTGAAAGCCAAAACATGATTGGACAAACTGTCGATTGGGCCGCTTCACTAAATTATAATGACAGTCGTCTCGTTGAAGACACGATCGCCAGAGTTCTTTTGGTTGGTGCTTATCTTGGAACTCCAGATGTTGTCTTTGGGGTAACTCCAAAAGATGAATCGCAATACGCTCGTTATAAAAACAACAATCTGTTGCAAATATTCCTGGCACTGGAAAAGTTAGTCGATTATTACCCGACTCTTAAAAATTACATGCCAACAGATATGAAGTTAATCGATGCTTTCAGACCGCTTAATACGGCGCTGACTTTCTTTATCGAGTCTCTTGAATCAACTAAAATTCCGGAAAAGAACACGGCGTACCTGGTGTTAAATGATGCCTTTAATATTCTGCAAACAGTGCTGTTTGATGAACAAGTAGACCCAAGATTAGCAGGCAATACAGGTAAAACAGTAAAGGGATTAGATTTACTCCTAGGGGGACTGGAAAACCCTAAATTTGTCGCTCAGACTTATTTCTTAATCCGCGACGATTACCGTTATCTCGATGTTCTGCATGAAAACCAGGCTTCGTGGTTTAAGGCCGTAGGTCTTAACCTGAATCGAGTGGCCAATGCTGAGAGAGTAGACCTGACTCCGATCAGAGATTACATGAACTTTACGACAAAAAACGTGGTTTGCACGGGAAGAACTACGGATTGTCCGGCCAATTACCACTTCGATGAAATGGCCAATGTTGTTAAATACCTCAATAAAAAATCAGTCAGTGGTGAAACTTACTTCAAAGTGGCCACGCGCAAGCTATTAGTCGAAAATTTTGATCAACTAACCCGCATGATTGATGACCTCATCCCAGCGCTTAAGATCAAAGAAGTGAAGCCTCCTTTTAAACTTAACTGATTCAATCAATTAAAACATTTCCCTTCCTTGTTGAAGAAAAATAAACTCCTTCTATACTATAGAGATAACAGTATTTTATCTTCTCTCGAGGCCAGCTCTGAAAGCACTAATTCTCCAAAACAAGTCTTCTCTGAAAGTCGCTCGTGGTGAGCGCGAACTCTCTGAAAAGGATCTCTTTGAAATGCCAAAAGGTCTACGTCCAGGTGAGTGGGTGATCATTGAAGATCAACAAGCCAAAAAAAATTATATCGCATACATCAATCCGTATGCTGAGAGTTTTTATAAAATAAAAATTCTAAAAGAAGATGTTCAGAAAAAAGTGAACGTGAAAACGGATGAAGAGACTCTGGCCAAAGAAATCATCGTTGACCATTTGCAGACTGCTTTTAGAAAAAGAGAATTTTTTCTCGACTATAATCATGGCGCAAGGCTTGTTTATGGAATGAATGATGCCCTTCCGGGTATCATTGTGGATAAGTATCAAAAATATATTTTTGCTCAAATCAATACTGCGGGAATGGATAGATTTCGCGATTTAATTAAGGCCGAAATTGTAAAACACTACCCAGATCAAAAAGTCCTTTTCTTTGATAACCCTGAGTATCGCAAAGCCGAAGTTCTACCGATTCATGAACCAGAAAAAATCAGTGAAGACCTGGATGTTTTAGAAAATAGTCTGAAGTATAAAATCACTCAACAGGTGATGCAGAAAATTGGTTACTACTACGACCACCGTGAAAACAGAAGCAAACTGGCAAATCTTTTAAAGCGTACATCATTTGCTAAAAAAACAGGCCTTGATTTATTTTCTTATGTGGGAAGTTGGGGACTGCATATGCTTTCAGCTGGTGTTGAACACGTTGAATTCGTCGATCAAGGAAATATGGAAGAAGTCACAATTAATCATTTAAAGATGAATGGTTTTGAAGGGCGAGGGAAATTCACACGTTCAGATGTTTTTAAATTTATTGATGCTTCTGTTACAGCAGGGAAGAAATACGATGTCATTGTTAGTGACCCTCCAGCATTCACGAAGTCAGAAAAAAATAAAATCACAGCATTGCAGGGATATGAAAAGCTTCACTTAAAGACGATGAAGCTTCTTAATGATGAAGCTGTAATGGTTGTAGCTTCTTGCACTCATCATGTGAACTATGAAGAATTGGATAAGACAGTTCAGGATGCAGCCATTAAGAACTCACAAAAGGTTCACCTGCTGGATTTAGGAGCGCAAGGCTTCGATCACCCATTCAGTGGATTTAACGATAAAAGTTTTTATATTAAATATTTAGTTTATTTTGTTAGTAGAGGGTAATTTATGAGCACGGAAGTTCGCGCACGCATTAATGAAGCACTTAAAGAGGCCAAAGGAATTATCTTTGGACAGGACAATTTGCTGGATGCGATCATGGCCTCACTTATTTGCGAAGGTCACTTATTGATTGAAGGGATGCCTGGATTAGGTAAAACGCTTTCAGTTTCAACTATCAGTAAACTTTGTGATCTTTCTTTTAAAAGAATCCAGTTCACGCCTGATCTTCTGCCATCGGATCTTATTGGGACGATGATTTATAGTCAGAAGAACGAAGAGTTTAGTACCAAATTCGGGCCGATTTTTACACAGCTTCTGCTGGCCGATGAGATCAACCGTGCACCAGCAAAAGTTCAGGCTGCTCTTCTTGAAGCCATGGCCGAAAAACAAGTGACAATTGGGGATGAAACACACAGGCTTTCTTCTCCTTTCGTCGTACTGGCGACTCAAAACCCAATTGAGCAAGAGGGGACATACCAACTTCCAGAGGCTCAGCTTGACCGTTTTATGATGAAGATCAATGTTGATTACCCTTCATTTAAAGCAGAAAAAAATATCCTGGATTTAAAGAAGAGTGCTCTAAATAAACTTGAAGCCGTTCTTTCGACGGATGATTTAATTACAGCTCAAGAGATTGTCGAAAATATCTATGTCGATGACAAAATCAAAGACCTGATTGTTAAAATCGTTCACGCCACAAGGCCAGGCTCAGAGTTTTTCCCGAAAGAGTATAATGGGGTGATTATTTCAGGGGCTTCACCAAGAGCAGTTATCTGGCTTTATAAAGTTTCTAAGTTTATGGCCTTTATGGATGGAAAAGATTTCGTAACTCCAGACCATATTTTAAAAATTGTCCCAAGTATTCTTGGACATAGATTGATTCTTTCTTACGAAGCTTCAATTGATAACTTTAAGGGAGCTGATGTAGCTCTAAAGATTGCTAAGTCATTAGTGTAATTTATGAATATTAACGAAGTCAGAAAAGTTGTCGGTAAACTTCGCGCCAATCTGTTTAGAAGGGCGAATTCTCATTCTGTTGGGATGTTGAAGACCAACATCAAGGGAACCGGACTTCAGTTTAAAGAACACCAGGTTTATACCTTTGGTGATGATATCAGATTTATCGACTGGAAAATCCTCGCCAAAACCAGCAATCCTTACGTTAAGACATTCAACGAAGAAAGAAACGTTGAAATCGTTGTAGTGATTGATGCTTCATCAACAATGATGACGGGCTTTAACGGAGTCTCAAAACTCCAGGCTGCCATTGAAATCTGTTGCCTGCTTTATCTTTTGGCAAAAGAGACGAACGACTTTGTTCACGCTCTCATTGTAACGGATGAAGTTATCAATGTGCCAAAACTCTCTGGAGATCAGGGGATTACTCATTTGATCTCGACATTGGAAGAGAAGGAGATCCTGACGAGTAAAGGCAAAATCAACACTGAAAGATATTTTGAAGAAAATGTGAATAGTAAGCAAAAATATATCTCAATCATGAAGCATTTAAGTAGAAAAAGAGAAATCATTCTTTTGTCTGACTTTAATGACTTTGTAGACAGTGAGATTTTAAAGAAGCTCTTGGTTCGCTCAAACGTCCACTGCTTCCAGCTCCTGTCCCCCTTGGATGAAGCTAAGACATTGCCTTATTCACTTCACGCCTCTTCTGGGCCAAATGCCAGATCGACAGTGGGGAAATATGACTTCTCTGGAAAAAAAGATTTGAATAATGAGTTTGGAAAGCGTTTTAGACGGCTGCGCGTCCAGGAAAAGTATCTGGAAAATTTTGTAAAGGAGATGAGATGAAAACGATCCACTCCTTATTATTCTGTTTGCTTTTGACCATCAATGTTGCCTGGGCACAAGCAATCAATAGTGAATTCCTTCCAGCGCAAAATATTAGTCAGCTTAAAGAAGGGGATATTATTGAAGCCACAATTCGCGTGTGGCCGATTGAAAATGCCGATCTTTCGCAATTTAAGAAATTAGAAAAGGCCACATTGTTTAATGCTTTTTATCTGGCACAGATTACAAGTCTTGCACCTTCTCCAAATAATGCTGATGTTGTCGAGCTTAAAGGGCTCTTTATTGTAAAATCGACAAAAGTAGAACCTATCTATGTTTTAAAGTACAACGAAGCAATAATTGAGCTTCGTTCTGGTGATGTTAAAGTGACTCCTCTTGGAGACAAAAGTCAGGATTTTTATATCTTAGAGCAATCTCTTGATTCCTCAAGAATTTGGATGATCCTTACTGGCGGAGGAATTATTCTTTTGGTTTTAGGGTTTGTTAAGAGACAAAAGATTAAAGAATTCCTGATCAATCTAAGACCTGATCAAGCAAAAAAAGACAGAAAGAAATATGATGAACTTTTTAGAGTCGCAAGTAAGCGTGAAGATTTTGAAAAACTTTACAAAGAAAAGAACCAATGGCTGGCATTGCTTACTGATAAAGCCCCAGCGCATTTGGAGTTTTTAAAAACTCTCAATCAGTATCAATTTAAAAAAGACTGGAACAACGAAGAGCTAAACGAAGTGAGGGCCTCTTTTGATATTATCAGAAGGAGCTTTGAAAAATGAGTTTGAATTACGAATTCCAACATATTCATTACGCTATCTGGGGGGCTGTTGGTTTAATCTTTTGGATCATTAGTTTCTTTTATATTTTTAAAAAGCCTCAGCTTTTTATCCCAAAGAAGTACAAAAAAAGGGGCTTTCCTTTCTTGCGTTCAGTCTTCTTCTTAGTTGGTGTAGCTGGATGGCTATACATTGCCTTTGCCCTGGCCGGACCAAGGCGCCCTATGGGAATGGATAAAAACACTATTGAAGTTAACGATATCTTTGTCGTTTTGGATTTGTCGCGCTCAATGCTCGCAGAAGATTTAAAGCCGAATCGCTTTGAAGCAGCTAAACAAAAGATTCAGGAATTCGTTTCTTTATTTCCACAAGATAGAATTGGGATTGTTATTTTTGCGGAGAAAGTTTTTACGCTTCTTCCTCTTTCAACAGACCTTAACTTGATAAATAAAATGGTTGCCCAAATTAAACTGGGCGCTCTCGGTGATGGAACAAATATAGGTGATGCCCTGGCATTAGGTGTTGGGCGCCTTCTTCAGTCGTTGGCAAAAAATAAAGTTATGATCCTGCTGACAGATGGAGTAAGTAACGTAGGGACATTGACTCCACTACAAGCGGCGGAGATGGCGGCTGAACAAAAGATCAAAATCTACACTATTGGTATCGGCGGTGCCCGCGACGCTAGAATCCCGGTTGGGCCGAACATGTTTGGCGTTCAACGATATCAAATGATTCCAGGTGGAAGTGTTGATGAAAAAGGCCTTCAGGAAATTGCTAGACTAACCGGTGGGAAGTTTTACATGGCCCGCGATAACCGCGCACTAGAAAACGTCTTAAAGGACATTAATAAATTAGAAAGAACCCAAATCGAGCAAAGTGGAAAGATTATTTACGAAGAACTATTCTTTAAGTTTCTTCTTAATGGAGTTCTTCTTTTAATTGCAGCTGAGCTTGGTCGCCGCCTGATTTTAAGGGAGGGACCATGAATTTTGTTAACACTCAATACCTTCCGCATATTATTGGTGGAGCTCTGGCCTTCGCTCTTTTACTGACGTTTCTTAACCGCAAGTATTTTAACTGGGTAAAGACATATTGGTTTTTTGAAAGAAGTTGGATGAGCAGGTTTTCTGCATTCTTTTATATTGCGAGTATTTTTTTAATGCTGGCCTCTCTTTTAGACTTAAGAGGTCCGGAAGAGAGAGTGAAGTCAGTCCTTCCAGATCAAAGAACAATTATTATTCTGGATAGCTCAGCCAGTATGCTGGCCGAAGATGTGCGCCCGAGCCGTTTTGGGAAAGCGATTCAGCTTGCTCGTCACTTTGTAAAAAATGCGGCCGGACACCAGATTTCAGTAGTCCTTTTCTCTGATATCCAAAAACGTCTGATTCCTTTTACTGATGATGTCGATCTTTTGGATTCAAGGTTAGCAGCAATGGAAAAGACTAACTCTGTTTCCGGAGGATCAAATATTTCTCAAGCGATTGCTGAAGCCGTTGGTTACTTTGATTTTGAAGGTGATAAAAAATCGGCAGTGGGAAATATTCTGGTTTTTACTGACGCTGAAGAAAGTGAAGATGGAATGGATGTTGAACTTGGCAATAATATCAACCTGGCCGTCGTAGGTGTTGGTACTGCAAAAGGGGGAAATATCCCGCTTCGCTGGGATGATGGAAGTTTTAGAGGTTATAAAACTCAAAAAGGTGAGCCGGTCACAACAAGGCTTGATGAAAACTACATCAAAAAAATTGGAAAAAATGTAAAAAACTATAAATACTGGATCGCTAATTCATACTCACTTCCAACTGAGGATATTCTAAATTTTTTCCGCGGAACTTATAATAAAGCCCATGGAAAAGGTGATATGAGAATTCGTCCAGTTTTCTCCCATCTGATCTTAATTCCGGCCATCATTGTTTATTGTGTATCGGTCATCTTTGGTCGTTTTGGCAGTTTTAAAAAAATTGTCAGTATTGCTCTTCTTCTTTTCTCTTTCTTTGGTGGCAACCCAGCTCATGCTCAGGATGAAGAGCAAAAACCAACGAAGCAACTTCCGGCCGCTCTTCTAAGAGATATGGATAAGATGAAGAAGGGGAAGGCCAATCGTAAAGAAGTATTAAAAATTGCTGAAAACCTCATGAAAAACAATGAGGATCAAAGGGCCAATGAACTTTATAAAGAGTACGCCAAAGATGGTGATGAGCAAGAAGTTCTCTTCAATCGTGCAACGGCACTTTTAAAGACAAATCAACTTGATGCGGCCATGCCGTTGATTCAAGACATCTTTAAGAATGTAAAAAATGAAGAAATTAAAAATCGTATGCGCCATAACATTCTTCTGACTATGAATCAGGGCGGAGGAAAGAGTAAGGACAAAAGCGATAAGCAAGATAAGAAAGACAAAGAAGACAGCAAAGACGATAAGGGCAAAGAAGGAAAAGAAGGTCAGGAGAAAGACGACCAGAATAAAAAAGACGACAAAGGTAAAGAAGGCAAAAACGGCAAAGAAAATAAAGACAATAAAGATGGCAAGGGAAGCCAGGATCAAAATAAAAAGAAAGATGAGAGCGAAGGAAAAGATAAAGACGACAAAAATAAAAAGGATCCCAAGGATCTCGACAAACCAGATCGTCCAGAGCCGACAAAACCTCAGTCGCTAGAAGAAAAAGAAAAAATGATTGAGCAGAAACGCCGAATGGTAAAAACTCCGGCGATGGTAAAACAGATAATGAGTGATGACCGCGAACTGCAAAAGAAGATGATGGATACCTCTACTAATGAAAGAGGCTCATCTAAACCAAAGAGAGATTGGTAATGAAAGTTATAATGTTATTAATGTTCCTTTTATTTTCCTTTGCACTAAGAGCAGAGGATGTTGATGTTGAAGTTGAACCCAAAGAAGGTGTCATCAATGAGAGCTTTTTTGTTACATTCAAAATCAAAGCCTCAGGGAGCGAAGAGCCTTACATTTCATTTACGCCATACGGAGCTTCTGTATTAGGAAAAAGATCGCAAGGTCTTTCTATCTCAACGGTTGTTATTAATGGAAAATTCACGACGACAAAGGAACAAGCAGTCGTTTATGAACTTCAGGCCGAAAGATCCGGTCAAGTTTACTTAAGAAACATTAAGGTCGAAATGAATGGCAAGACCATTCCGGTTAAAGAAGTGCGCATTAATGTCTTAAGCGAACCAAGAAGAATCCCGGATGCTTTCATTGAGGCAGAAGCTTCTAAAACCAAGGTTTATCTTGGTGAAGGATTGGATGTTAATTACTACCTCTACTTTAAGAGCTCAATTGCCGCTAACGACGTTAAAGAGTTTCCTAAGTTAAATAAATTTATCAAAAGATTTCATCACATCAATTCACCAGTGGAAACTGTTCAGTACAAAGGACAGGTGCTAAAAAGAATCCTGGCCTATTCGGCCCGCTTGTATCCGGAGAAAACAGGAACTGCTGTTCTTGATCCGATGAAAATTTCGGTTCAGGTCTATGAAAACGACTATAGTGGTTTTGGTTTCAATCAGCGTGCGAGAAATAAAGACCTTTCAAGCTCTCGCGTAGAAATCGAAGTCCTTCCTCTACCAACAGAGGGCGTACCCGCAAGTTTTACCGGGCTAGTAGGGGAGCATGAGTTTTCTCTAAGTATTCCGAAGTCAAAATACCTAGTTAATGAGCCAATTGAAATCAAGCTGGAAGCAAAAGGTAAAGGAGCTCTTGAGAATCTGGATGCGCCAGTTATTTATGCTGATAACAACCTAGAACAATTTGATACAAAATCTGAAGTCACAGAGATCGGAACACAAGCAGCTAAAAAACTTTTCGAATACACTCTGCTCGCCAGAGGCCCTGTAAACATCGCAGCCAGAGACCTGGCGCTGTCTTACTTTGATCCTTCATCAGGAAAATATATTGAAAAGAAAGTGTCTATTCCTGCTTTAGAAGTTAGTGGAACGGCGATGGCCAATTCTGGAACTGGGGGAAATAAACAAGAAGCAGCTCAAGCTCCTCAGGCCCAAGGATCAGATGACAACAATTTCTTGAATAACCTTTTTGCTAAAAATACGAAAACAATTGAGAAAAATGCCATTGGTTTAGTGGCCCCTAGCTTTAAGTCTCAAGGTCGCTGGTTTGATCGCGGCTTTATGGTATTAAATACTATCCTAGGTTTTGCCCTAGTGATCATCGGGCTTCAGTGGGGGCTTTCGGGAATGAAGTCAACAGGTCCTTCTGATCTTCACAGCTTGATTAAGCGCGACGTGAAGATGTTAAAGAAAAAAGGGCTTAATTACTCAGACCTTTATAGGGTGCTTGCGGCCTTGGATAAAACAAATAAGATGTCGTCGGGTGGTATTTCAATTATAAATGTTATAAATGAAAGTAACCTTAAGCCGGAATCAAAAGAGTACTTTAGAAATGCTCTAAGCTTCACGGAAGGTGGAACCTACGCCCAGTCTAGACATTCTAACGGGCGCAACATTGTGTTTGAAAAAAAGCACTTTGATGAACTGATGAAGAATATATGATTGTTGTAAAAGACCTCAAAGAACTTAAAAACGTTTATAACGAAAATAAAATCAATGTGACGATTGGGAACTTTGATGGTGTTCATCTAGGGCACAGAGAGTTTCTCGCTCACATTAAAAAAGACAGTGTTCAGGATCACGCTAAGTTTGTGGTTGTGACTTTTGTTCCACACCCGTTACAGATTCTCAAATCTCATACAGGTTTTTTAATTAACACTTATGCAGAAAGAAGAGAACTTCTGGCAGAGTGCGGAGTGGATTACCTTCTGGAAATTGATTTCACGAGAGATTTCAGTACGCTTTCACCTGAAGCTTTTTTAGAAAAATTTATCTTTTCTTTTGATGGAATCGCCAAGATTTACCTTGGACACGACTTTGCTTTTGGGGCCAATAAGTCGGGTGACTTTCACGTGGCCAAAACTTTTTGTGATACAAGAAAGACTTCACTTATTCTCCAACAAGAATTTAAAGTGAAGAGTTCCCCAGTCTCATCGACTGAAGTAAGAACGGCTATTCAGTCAGGAAGTATCGAGAAGGTCAGCGAACTTTTAGGAAGAAATTATTTTCTCTCTGGAAGAGTCATTAAAGGTGAAGGACGCGGAAAGAAAATTGGTTTCCCTACTGCCAACTTAGGTTATGACAAAGAATTGATCATCCCTGCAAAGGGAGTTTATATTACGCAAGTTAAAATTAAAGACATGGTTTATAATTCAGTGACTAACATTGGAGTCAATCCAACCTTCAATACAGGTTACGATATCCATGTTGAAAGCCATCTTTTAGATTTTACTCACGACATTTATGGTGAAGAGATTCGTGTAAGCTTCATAAAAAAACTTCGCGATGAAAAAAAATTCCCAAGTGTTAATGACCTGGTCGCTCAGATTAAAGCTGATGCAGACTTGGCAAGAGATTACTTTAAACATGAATAAGTTTGCCCTGGTAGGAAAAGATATTGCTCATTCCCGCTCGCCGGAAATGTACAGAAAGCTTATCTCTCCTGATGTTCACTACGACTTGCTCGATTACAAAGATGAAAATGACATTCCAGAAGCCCGCGATCTACTATCAAGATACGATGGAATTAATATTACTTCTCCTTATAAAAAACATTTCCTCTCACAGGTCGAACTGACAGATTCAGCAAAGAGCTTGGGAGCGATTAATTGTCTCAAGAAAGGGAAAGATAAAATCTGGGGAGAAAATACTGATTACCTGGCGATTGTTGATATCTTAAAGGATTTGCAGATCAAATACGGGCAACTTGAAGTCGTTATTCTTGGCGACGGAGTCATGTCAGTTGTCGCTCAACAAGCGCTCAAGAATCTGCAATTGCCCTTTCAGTTGCTATCGAGAAAATTAACAAAGGATTTTAATCAACTTAATTTAAATGATTATTTTCATGAAAAAAATGCGAGGCCTTTGGTCATTAACACCTGTGCTCGAGAATTTGTTTTTAGTGGAAATCTTCCAATAACAGCTCTTTTTTGGGATTTTAATTACGATTTCACCCCTCATTCGTCACAATTGCCTGCTAAAACTCATCAATACAAAGATGGACTCGAAATGCTTGAGCGACAAGCTTTTTATGCTGTAGCATTTTGGTCTGATCGTAAGTTCTCCTAATCTCGCAGAATGATTTAAGATCACTTCAACTTCATCCGATAAGTTATTCAAATATCGTAAAACTGAAATCAAAGAAGAAAACAACTTTATGTTCAGAAAAGAGTTTGTTGATGTAATAACTAAGACGGGGATGGTTCCTATCAAGGACTTGCGCCCTCTTATTATCGACAAAGATCAAATGATCATTTCTGAGCTTGGTTTACTTCAGTTTAAATTCTTTGATGATGTCAGATTCGCCAAGCAAATTGCAGACAATTACAATCTTACATATATTGATCTTTCAAAAGCTAAAATCCCTGAGAGAATCCTAAAGATTGTTAAGAAGAGTGACATTATTAAATACCGCGTGCTTCCTATTCAAAAGAATGCCAAAGCGGTGAGTGTCGCAATTTATGATCCGTCATTGATTAAGTTGCAAGCTGAGTTGCAAACACTTTTCCAATATCCAATTGAATTTATCTTAACCAGCCTTTCGTCATGGGCGGATATCTTTACCCGCGTTCCAGAAAATATTGAAGACGTTTTAGAAACCATCAGGGAAATTAAACCTGATGCTATGAAAAAAGAAGAAAACATCAACGAAGATGATATCGGTGATGATGTTATTAGATACGTAAATAAGATTCTGGCAGAAGCTTTCGTTATGAAGTGTTCTGATATTCACATTGAGCCTTATGAAAATAATTTCCGTATTCGTTACCGCCAGGACGGAAGTTTAATAGAATCAGCAAAACCTCCGCGCACGTTAATGCTTCCGATTATCTCGAGAGTTAAGATTCTTGCTCAGATGGATATTTCAGAAAGACGTAAACCGCAGGACGGGCGTATTAAACTTGAAATTGGTGGTAAACCAATCGATTACCGCGTGTCTTCATTGCCAACACTCTTTGGTGAAAAGATCGTTCTGCGACTTCTGGATTCATCTAACTTGCAGCTTGATATGACTAAGCTTGGTTTTGAGCCAAAACAAATTGATGTATTTAAAGAAGGTATTTATAAGCCTTATGGGATGTGTCTGGTTACCGGGCCTACGGGGTCAGGGAAGACGACGACACTTTATTCTGCACTAGCAGAGCTTAATCAAATCGACACAAATATTTCTACAGCGGAAGACCCGGTTGAATTTAACCTTGAAGGGATTAACCAGGTTAACGTTAAAAAAGATATTGGTTTAACGTTTGCGGCCTGTTTGAAGTCTTTTCTTCGTCAGGATCCGGATATTATCATGGTTGGGGAGATTAGAGATCATGAGGTTGGTGAGATCGCTATTGAAGCGGCCCTTACTGGTCACTTGGTTTTATCTACTCTGCACACCAACGATGCTCCAAGTACGATCACTCGTTTGATCAATATGGGTATTGAGCCATTCTTAGTAGCAGCAGCTCTAAACGTTGTTGTGGCCCAACGACTTTGCCGTAAGATTTGTAAAGACTGCAAAGACGTCGATCCAAACGTTACAAAAGAAGGGTTGGTAGCACTGGGAATTTCTCCTGCATCAGCAGAGAAAATTACAGTATACAAAGGAAAAGGATGCTCTACTTGTAACAATACTGGTTACAAGGGACGTGTCGCGATTTATGAAGTTTTAGAGATGACTCCTTCAATTAAGGAGATCTTATTAAGAAATGGATCGGCAGATGAGATTAAACGTCAGGCGATTAAAGACGGAATGAAAACATTAAGAATGTCGGCCCTCACTAAGGTTGCCCAGGGGCAAACGACAGTAGATGAAGCGGTCTCAAACTCAGCTTCAGATAAAATGTAAGGATGTTATGGAAGGCAAAACACAAACGAAAGCAAATTCAACCAGACTGACACAAACTGGAACCAATCAGGGAGCAGGAAACGAAAACCTGAAAATCCAGCAGCTCTTCAAGCTCATGGTTGACAGTGGTGCATCTGACTTGCACATCACTTCAGGAACTTCGCCAGGACTTCGTGTTCATGGGGAGGTTATTAAAGTCAAAACATCAGCACTAACCGGTGAGGATACAAAAAGATTGATTTATCAGATTCTTACTGAAGATCAAAAAAATGAATTCGAGAAAAAACTCGAACTCGATTTTTCTTTCGGGATTAAAGGACTTGCTCGTTTTCGTGCCAACGTCTTTAACTCAAAAGGTGCAGTAGCAGCGGTTTTTCGTATCATTCCAAGTATTATTCCGGATTTTAAATCACTGAACTTACCAAATGTTCTTTTAAAAATGTGTGACGTAAGTAACGGATTGATTCTGGTGACAGGACCTACGGGGTCTGGTAAGTCGACAACACTTGCTGCACTTATCGATTATCTAAACCAACATGAGGCCGGGCACATTATCACTCTTGAGGATCCGGTCGAATTCGTGCACGCTCACAAATCATGTTTAGTTAACCAGCGTGAGATTGGAAGTGACTCACTTTCATTTAGTAATGCTTTAAAAAGCTTACTTCGCCAGGATCCGGATATCGTTCTGGTAGGAGAGCTTCGTGATATGGAAACAATTGAAGCTGCTTTAACGATCGCGGAAACAGGTCACTTGGTTTTCGGTACTCTTCACACCAACTCGTGTGTTCAGACCATCAACCGCGTAATCAACGTATTCCCGGCCCACCAGCAGATCCAGGTAAGAACACTTCTGTCATTCGTACTTCAGGGAGTTGTCTCTCAGCAGCTGATTGCCAAATCTTTTGAAAAGGGACGTGTGGCCGCGATGGAAATCCTGGTTCCGACTGCGGGGATTAGAAACCTGATTCGTGAGGACAAACTTCACCAAGTTTACTCACAAATGCAAATTGGTCAGGATAAAACCGGAATGGTGACCATGAACCAAAGTTTAAAAAAACACGTTGAAACAGGGGCCATCTCTGTCGAAGTGGCGATGGGATACTCAAATGCCCCGGATGAACTTGCATCACAACTGGGTGTGAAGGTAAAATAAAGCTAAATGGGAATTTATAAATACGAAGGCTTTGATGCCAACGGAAAAAAAGTTTTAGGTCAGGTAGATGCCGCTTCTGAAAAAGAGGTGAGAAAAATCCTGCGCGCGCAAAGTGTACGCGTGAAAAAAATCATTCCGCCAACGATTCTTGAGTTTGATCTTGGGGCGTGGATGGTTGAGAAGGGGTTTGGTTCATCTGTTAAACCTAAAGAGCTGGCGACTTTTACTAAACAGCTGTCGATCATGATTAGTGCGGGTGTCCCTATTCTTCAAGCGCTAGAGATTTTATATCGTTCGGAAAAAAATCCAACTCTGAAACTTGCAGTTAAAAAGATTGCTGCAGATGTTGGGGAAGGTAAAACGATTGCAGAAGCAATGCAAGCACAAAAACCTTTTGATAAATTGTATTGCAATCTGGTTCGCGCTGGTGAAGCCGGGGGGATTTTAGATCAAATTTTAAAAAAGCTCTCAGTCCATATGGAGAAACAGGAGAAGACCAAAGCTCAAATTAAGTCGGCAATGATGTATCCGTCTATTGTCGTGAGTGTCGGTGCCATAGTTATTTGGGGGATGATGGTTTTTGTTGTTCCGCAGTTTACAGGAATGCTAAAAGAAACAGGTCAAGAAGTTCCTTGGATCACTCAGTTTGTTATTGATACATCAAATTTTATGGGAACATACACACCTATTATGGTTCCTGGAACTATTATTGGAATTGTATTATTTCTTTCTTATATTAAAACCCCCACTGGAAAAGTAATGTGGGATAACTTTAGCATGCGCATTCCCTTGTTTGGATCAGTTATTATTAAAGGAAATTTAAGTTCGTTTGCTAACACTCTCGCAACGCTTTTAGGTGCAGGGGTTGCGCTGATTGATGCTTTGGATATTTGCATCGAGACCCTTGATAGTACAGTTATTGCTCAAGATATTCGCGAAGTAAAAAAGAAGGTTATCGAAGGTAAGACATTGACTGAGCCTCTGAGTAAGATTGAATATTTTCCTGAGCTCGTTACTCAGATGATACGTGTAGGTGAACAAACAGGTCAGATTGATCAGATGCTTGCTCGAGTTGCAGAGGTCTTCGAAGATGAGGTAGACCAACTAGTTGGGAGCATGACTAAAATGATTGAACCCCTTATTATCGTTGTCTTGGGGGGGATCATTGCGACCATTTTAGTTGCCATGTATCTACCTATGTTTATGTCCGCAGGGGGAGCAGAGTAGAAATAATAACCACTTAAAATAAAGGTTTATTTTTTCACGGTAGCATTTATAATAAGACTAAGGATAATTTTGTTTAGCAAGCTTGGTTTGGCTCTTAATGCCCGATTAAGAATGTAAGACAAAATTTAATTAAAATACCAAATCTTAATTTTGGTAAAAATAGGAGTGTTTTTATGAAGAAGATTCTGAGGAATCCGTCCGGATTTACGCTAGTAGAGCTCATGGTAGTAGTTGCGATTATCGGTATTTTATCTGCGATCGCTGTACCAAACTTTAAGAAGTACCAAGCAAAGTCAAAACAATCAGAAGCTAAAATTCAGTTAGCAGCCGTTTATTCAACAGAAGTAGGTTCTCAGGCCGACTACGATACATTCGGAACTTGTATCGGGGATCTTGGTTATGAAACTCCTCCAAAGGGATATTATATCGTAGGGTTCTCTGCAAGTGATGCGACTTCTCTTGCGCAGATCAATGCCCGTGCCGGTTCAGCAATCTGTACAGCTACAGGTAGTAAGTTTGCCGTTGACCCAGGTAACAAGTTAACAGCATCGGGTGTAGCAACAGCAGCTTCTGATTTAACGGGTACATCTGTTTCGACAACAGCTTTCACAGCAGCAGCAGCAGCAAACATTTCAGGTACAGGTACTTCTCCATATAAAGACCTTTGGAGAATTAACGAAGCAAAGTCTTTAACAAACAATACAATCGGTTACTAATTTCTTAATTTCTATTTTTTAAAAAAGGCCCCTAAAAGGGGCCTTTTTATTTTGAGTGTTGGTGTTTTTTAATCTTAAAAGGAGTCCAAGCTTTAGAAGCTTTAAAGCGACCTAGAGAATCTTTTATGTAAGGGGCTCCGTTCAGATCATGTGTATTACATTTTATATTAGAAGTGGTTTTTCCATTTAAGCATTCTAGGTCTATTTCAGCTCTGATAGCATATAAATGTTCTTTCGTCTTATCAGCAAGAGCTGTTTGATTTCTTTTTTTAAGGTCATTATAGTTGCTCAGAAGAATCGTGAAAGCGGCTTCTTTATTTCCAAGTTCTGATTCAATTCTTGCCAGGCTCGAATAAAGAATAGGATTAATATTTTTATGATGCAAGAGATGTTGATGAATCTCTCGCGATCTTTGATAGTCTTCAACTTCAAAGTGAAAATGGAAAGCAGCATTCTTTAAGAGATAGAAATCATCTGGAAATTTACTTAATCCTTTGTTGTAAATATAAGTGGCGCCCTTTAAGTCATCTTTAATAATAGAAAGATAAGGGCCACCAAAAGCGTAATTCTCATAAAATAAAGGTTCTAAATTGCTAATGGTGTTAAAACGATGAAACATCCAGGAATTCAAATCCTCATTTTTATAATGATCGTTATCGCTTTCCAGAATTGTCATAATCCAAATGATTGATGACATTAAACGCTTTTGTCCTAAATTAAAATATTTAAAAAATGAATCATCAACATTAAACCCGCTTTCTTGTTTGCTAATAAACAAAGTAGGCTTTTCAGACTTTTGAGAAACATAGTAGGCACCACTAAGGCTTAAGAGCATAAGCCCTATTAAGAGTGGGGTGTTTAGATGTTTACTTAATTTCATACCAATATATAATATAACATTATGATTGAATTCGTTAATATAACTAAAAAATTTCAGAACCATTTTTGGGAAAAGCCTTTTTTAGCAGTTGATAATGTTTCATTCAGTATTTCTAAAGGAGACTTAGTAGGCTTTCTTGGTGCTAATGGGGCAGGGAAGACAACTTTGATTAAGATTCTGATGGACTTCAGTCGTCCTACAAGCGGAATAGTCAAGTTTGATCAATCTTTTGGAAATGAATCTATACAGATTAGATCTAAAATCGGCTATCTTCCGGAAAGGGCTTACTTGTACCAACACCTAACAGGTAGAGAGTTTCTTAATTATGTTGGAAGCCTAAATGATATATCTCGTAAGGAATTAAGAAATCTTATTGAGAAGTGGGCAGAAAAAATTCAAATTCAACATGCATTAGATCGTCAAGTTAGGGGGTATTCAAAAGGAATGCAGCAACGCTTGGGTTTTATAAGTGCACTAATTCATAATCCATCATTTTTAGTTTTAGATGAGCCGCTTTCAGGACTTGACCCAGTAGGGAGAAAAGAATTTAAGCAAATACTTAAAGAGTTAAATGAAGAGGGGGTAACCATCTTTTTCAGCAGTCACATTGTTTCAGATGTTGAAGAGATCTGTAATAAGGTAGTTTTTATTGAAAAGGGAAAGTTGATTTACACTGGTGGTGTTGATCAATTAATTCATCAAAACAGTAAGGATGGTTATAGTTTAAAGTATTACGAAGATGACCAGGTTAAAACATTAAATTTTTCAGAAAAAGAAAAATTTAATGTTATGAAAGATTTATTAAAAAGGGATGTAAATATCATAGCGCTTGATAAAGAAAAAATGTCTCTTGAAGAAATTATCTACAGAATTAAAAAATGAAAAATATATTAACTGTAACACGATTTACCTTCATTGAGGTTTATAGAAGTAAACTGATGTTGAGTTTAGTTTTCTTGGCCGTTGGATTACTTCTTGCTACTTATGTTGCCTCTGAGTTTGCTTACGGTGCCCCCGCCAAGGTTGCTCTCGATGTCGGTTTAGGAATTATGTCGATTTCGAACTTGGTGATAGCTATTTTTATTGGGGCTAATTTATTAAGCAAAGAAATTGAACAACGTACCCTTTACATGATTATCTCGAGACCTATTTCAAGGACATCATTTTTACTAGGGAAAATTTTAGGTCTTTCATCTGTTTTATTAATTAATTCCATTGTGCTTGGTGGGTTGAGTTGCATTCTATATCTGAGTTTTGGCGGGGGAAGTTATCAACCCCTTTTTGGATGGACTCTCTATTTTTCATTTTTAGAGGCTTTTACTGTGCTGGTTTTTGCAGTTTTGTTTTCTTTGATAACAAACTCTACGCTGTCAGTAATTTATACTTTATGTGTTTTTGTTGTCGGTCATGCTATTAATGAAACATCAAAGCTGTTTTTTGTTAAAGTTTTCCCTGTTTTTGGATATGCAATTCAAGCTTGTTTTATTTTTTTGCCAAATTTTTACAGACTGAATTTAAAAGAGTTTTTACTTTATAAGCAATCCATCGAAGTTACTTACCTAATTAATACTCAGCTTTACATAGCTCTTTACCTTGTCGCTTTAATAACATTAGTCGTGCTGATCTTTAAAAAACGGAATTTAGATTGAGTCTGGAATCATTGTTAAGTTTATTTGCTTTGCTATTTGGATTAATAGTTGGAAGTTTTCTGAATGCGTTGATTTATCGACTGCCTCGTGAAATCAATATTGCCTATCCGAGATCATCTTGCACAAGCTGTAAAAAAATTATTCCTTGGTATGAGAATATACCTGTCTTTAGTTATATTTTTTTACGCGGAAAATGTTCTGAGTGTGGGGCCAAAATTTCATGGAGTTATCCAGCGGTGGAACTTGCATGTGGTCTTTTTGCACTTTTTATTGCTCCATCTAGCTTAAATAATAATGAACTTCTTAGCTTCTTCTTCTATTTTAGTGTGTTTTGTTGTTTTGTGGTTCATTTCATAGTTGACCTTAAACATCAGATTTTACCAGACAGTGTTAATCTCTATCTTGCTTGCCTTTTTTTAGTTTATGGATTTTTTACTACACCATGGACACATTGGTTGATAGGTGCTGCTTTAGGGTTTGGATTTCCTTTGATTGTTAGTTGGGTTTTTTACCAATTAAAGGGGCAGGTCGGACTTGGGGGGGGGATATCAAGCTCTACGGTGCACTTGGATTATATCTTGGTCCTATAGGGGTCATGCAGAACTTATTTCTGAGTTGTTTTTTAGGAGCCATTGTGGGGCTTTCTTTAATTGCGACTAAATTAATCAAGCGTGAGAACCCGATTCCTTTTGGCCCCTTCATTATTCTTGTTGCCGCCGTTCAGATTTTTGCAGATCAATGGTTCGGCCATCTAATCTCATATATTCCTTGATCAGAGTTATTTATTAAATGTATAATTTCATTAATAATTAATTATCAAAGGCATAGCTTTTGGATCCAAAGAATATTGTCGAAAATATTAGAGAGAAAATTAGCGAGATGTTTTATGTCGGTCCGAAAGGCGTTATCGGCATAGATATTGGACTAAGTGCAGTTAAGTTTGCTGAGGTTCTCCATGTTTCCGATGGAAACTATAAAATCAATAGATATGCGTCAGTTGATCTTCCAGAAGGAACGATCATTGAAGACGAAATTCAAAAAGAAGATGAGATCTTAAAAGCCTTGCAAAAAGGTATTAAAGAATTGAGCTCAAGCAATAAGTTTGCATGCATTGGTCTTTCTGGTCCCAATACGCTTATTAAAAGATTACAGCTAGCTGGTGGTTCGAACGAAGAAATTGAAGATCAGGTAAATTGGGAAACCGAACAGTACCTACCTTTCCCGATTGATGAAGGAAATATCGCTTTCAGTGTTGTTGGGGAAAACCAGGGGGGGGGCGTTGATGTTATTATTGGAGCTGTTAAAAAATCAGTTTTAATGTCATTTAAAGATATAGTTGAACGCACTCAACTTAAGGTAAAAATTGCAGACTTAAATGCCGCTGCCACAATCAATGTGTTTGAAGCAGTGATGGGTGATGAAGTTAAGGTTAAAGGTAAAACTTGGATTTTGATGGATTTGGGAGCACAAAAAACCCATTTCATGATTTATAAGAATGGAATTCTTGTTTTCTTCAAAGAAATCAATATCGGTGGATTAACGATTACTGAAGAAATTCAAAGACAAATGGGTGTTAATTACAGCGAAGCAGAAAGCTTAAAAATTCATGGTGATGGAAATGGAAACATTCCAGAAGAGATTGTAGATCTTATCAACCAAGTTTTAGATACATTTTTCACTGAATTAAAAAAGACTATCGATTTTTGGGTTAACTCAACGTCTGAAGAAAGTTTTGATGGATGTATTTTGACAGGCGGAAGCGCGTTGATTCCAGGACTTCCTGAAGCTTTACAAGAACTGTTTGAAACAGAAGTTCAGATCCTAAATCCTTTTTCTACAATGAGTTATAATCAAAGTAATATTTCGGAAGATATGATCAACGATATTGCATTCAAGGGAGTGTGTGCAATTGGGTTGGCCATGAGGAGCTTACCGAAATGATTGAGTTAAACTTACTCGAGAAGAAGCAGCCTCTTGTTCTTCCTACAGTGCTTGGGATTGACTTAAATAATCTCAATTTAAAAATGCTTGGGGTTGCGCTGGTTGTTTATTATATGCCAGGTTTCATTGGTTCATCGATGTTTGACGAGAAGATTAATGTAGTTAAGAGTACCTTAGATCAGGTCACAGAACAAAACACTAAGCTCTTGAAGTCGATTGCAAAGGATAACGATATTAAGCTTCAAGTGGAAGCTTATAAAGATCAGGTTAAAAAGCTTCAATTAAGATCAGTTCAGGTAGATGAAATTTTAAAGACTAGAACAAATCCAAAGAAAATCTTAGAGAAAATTGCCAGAAGTATTCCTGAAGATGTTTGGTTTGACAATATGACCATTAATGATAAGAACGAGATTTCAATCAAGGGGGGCGCATATGCCCCAAGAGCAATTGGAGAATTCATTACATCAATTAATGACTCGCCTTATTTTGGTGGAAGTATTATTCCTTCAATGCAAGAAAATAAACGTGAGACGCTTGATGGTATCACTACCAGCTACGAATCTTTTGAATTAAAAGGAAAGATCATTAATTACGACATGAGGTCTAGATAATCCAATGGAAAAAATATTAAAAAATTTACATTGGTTTATTATAGCTTACGCTCTTTTTGAGTTTTATACGATTTATGAAGCAAAAAATGAAGAACTTCTTGGTCTTGATTCGCAAGTAGAAGTTCAAAGGAACATGCTTGTTAAGAACAAGAAAACGGAAAGGGAAATTAAAAACTACTATTCAAATATTAAAGAAGAAAAAGATAAGATTGAAAAAGTAGCAATTGAAATTGAGAAAATGCAACAGCTTCTACCTTCTGATATCTCAGATAATGAAAATGTGCATTTATTAAGAACCATGGCGGATGATGTAAATATTAAAGATATTAGTATCGCCCCGGAGCAAGAGATTGACCGCGGATTCTTTATAGCCCGCAGATATAGAATTAAAGCGAAAGCAACATTCCTTCAATTTTTAATCATGTTGGAAAAGATCGGAGAAAATAAACGAATTCTGAACGTTGGAGAAGCATCTTTTAGAAAGGTGGATGAACCACAGCGTGGAAAGTTTCAATTGATTGCCGGAGAGTTTTTAATCGAAGCCTATCGATACAATTCTAATTTTAAAGAAGACCGCGGTATTGCTGAAATTGAAAAAAAATTCCAGGAACAGCATAGTGCGCCTCCGAAGCCTAGAGCGCCAAAAGAGGATTAATTATGAAACTCATTGTTATAATGATCTCGCTTTTAACATTAAATTCACACGCTCAGGAGAGTTCGGGGCAGTATAGTCTCTTTAAAAGTAAGACGTATGTAAAAAATCCTTTGGATCTGAGAGATCCTTTTAAAAGAAGGATTAATAAAAAGAAAACGAATCAGGCAACAAAAAGAGAACGCATGAACGGGATCTATACAAACTATACAAACTCACTCGACAATCGCAGTATTGAAAGTCTCCACGTTATCGGTGTTGTTATTGGAGCCGAAAGACGTGCAATGGTAAAAGTTTCTGATGAGAAGGGCTCAGCTGACTCTAACATTATTTATGTTAAAGAAGGAATGAAAATTGGGGAGAATGGTGCAGAAGTTAAGGCGATCCTCCCTGGTGGAATTGTTTTAGTTGAAAAAATTCGCAACGTTTATGATCAAGATGAATACCTAGAAACAGTTATTCCTGTATCAAACGATTAAAAAAGTCAGTTATTAAAAAAACGCTACAAAATTCAAATTAATGCTATAATGAATTAAGTCTTCAATTATAGAGGATATAACATGATAACTTAGGGATGAGTTGCATGAAAAAAGGATTTTTTCTTAGTGTTTTATTTTATCTATTTTTCCTTCTGCCTGCGCGTGTAAGCGCTAGTGAAATGAAGGCCATTAATTTCACACAAAAAGGTGAGATTAGTGAACTCGAATTTATTTTCGATAATAATGATGTCCAGGCCAGTAAGTTTCAAGTTAAAGAAGACAAACAGATTATTGTTGATTTAACAGATGTAGCGGCAACAGATAGAGTTATGCGTGCCTTTGACACTTCTGAGTTTTCGGGTGGTGTTGTCTTCGTTAAAGCTTACAAAAAACCTAAAGCCGATAAAGATATAAGAGTTGCGGTTCAATTAAGAGACAATGTTCGTTCGACACTTGTTCGCAAGCCAAATAAAGTTATTCTTCAAATTGAAAATCGCTACGGTGTTTTTTCTCAAAAGAAAGCTGAAGAAGGGCAGTCTTATAAAGAAAAAATTGCAAATATCTCTAAAGATGAAGCAACCAGACTTAACATCCCAAAGTCTGATTCTATTGAAGATATTCTTGATAACTTAACTATGTCCGGAAGAAAAAAGTACATTGGTAAAAAAATTACAATGAACTTAAAAAATGTTAAACCGGAAGAAATTGTAAGAATCATTGCAGAAACATCAGGCTTCAATATTATTTTAACTGAAGATGCTAAGGCTTTGCCGCCGATCTCTTTAAGTCTTGTTGATATTCCATGGGACCAAGCGCTTGATACCGTGTTGGAGATGAGTAAGCTTGTTGCCAAAAAAAATGGGATGATTCTTATTGTAAATACTCTTGAAAATGCAATTAAAGAGCAGGAAGAGCTTAAAAAAGCTAAAATTGCAACGCTAGAGCAAGAGCCTTTGCTAACAAAAGTATTTCCAATCAGTTTCGCTAATATTGATGATCTTCAAAAAATTCTAGCAGAGTATTCAACAGATAAGCGTGGGAAAATCTCTAAGGACTCAAGAACAAATTCTTTGATTGTTAAAGATACTTCTGATGTCATTGAAAAAGTAAAAAAAATTGTTGAACTTCTCGATACTCAAACACCACAGGTTTTAATTGAATCAAAGATTGTTGAAGTATCTGAAAGATATACAAAAGAAATTGGTTTAGACCAAGGTCTAACATTTGGTTATGACCCACTAGGAGTGGGGGGATCTTCAGGGAATAACGGATCTTTCTCTTTTAGTACTGCGCCCGCAGCAGGGAGAAATATTTTCGGATTATCAATTGGAAAGTTCAATCGCTTGATTGATTTGAATTTCCGATTGAACTTAATGGAAAGTGAAGCGAAAGCAAAAATTATTTCAAGTCCGAAAGTTATCACAAAAAATAACGTTAAAGCAGAAATTGTTCAGGATGAAAATTCTTACTACCAGGTTCAAACGTTGGCAGAAAATGGAAGAACAACAAATACTTGGACCCTGCAGAATGCAAAGCTAAAACTTGAAGTTACACCTCAAATTACAAACGAAGGTGCGATTTCTCTAGAGGTTGCAATGCAGAAGGATTCTCTTGAGCCGTCGTCTGATATTACAACACCACGTAACGAAACAAAACGGACAGTTAAAACCCAAGTCCTAGTAGACAACGGAGCTACAGTTGTCGTCGGTGGTATCTACACATACACAACTGATGAAAGCCACTCGGGTGTACCTTTCTTAAAAGACATCCCACTAGTCGGCTGGCTTTTTAGAACAAAGTACAATCCAAGAAACGAAAAGAAAGAGTTAATTATCTTCTTAACTCCAAGAATTATTAACCAAGAAGAAGCTGGTTTAGTTGACAGAGGCTAAGCTTACCAATGAGTAAAGATAAACTACAGCTTCTATCACCACTGTTTCTAAAGTATCAGGCGGATTACGAAAAAAATCCGCGATCGAGAGTCTTTGCGCCTCTTGCTGAAACTTATAGAAAACTTGGTATGACAGACAAGGCGATGGAAATTCTCGCTCAAGGGATTCGTTTCCATCCAACTTATGTCATGGGCTATCTTGGGCTGGCGTTCTGTTACTCAGACTTAAAACAATATAATCTTGCATACAATACTCTAAGACCTTTAGTTGAAAACAACCGCGATAATATTCGTCTCCAAAAGCTTTTTGCTGATGTTTGTCTGGAGCTTGGTTATAAAGAAGAAGCACTTGATACTTACAAGTACCTCTTGTTCATTAATCCTCGCGATAAAGAAGTGGCCCTTCAGGTTTCAACTCTTGAGCGCTCGATAGAAGAGCAATACAGGCCGGTTCATCAGCCTATTTACATTCCAGAATCTGAATTTAGAAATGATAATAAAAAAATTGAGATTGATGATCATCAATTATTCGATATTGATAAACTACAAAGTAAACCAACAAGTTCTAAAGCAGATTTTGATGACTGGATGGCCCTGGATTTAAGCCGTGAGCAGAAAACACCGTCAGCAGTAGAAGATCCATACGAATTCTGGAATCTGAAAAAAGGTGATACTCCATTAGACCTGGGATCTTCTGCGGAAGAAGCAACTCCGGTTGAAGAAAAACCAGAAACCACAAAACCTACGTTATTGGAAAAATTTGAGCAAGTTGAAATCAAAACAGCTCCAGATTTATATGTTGCTTTAGATTTAGATAATGAAGAAGAGGAAGAAGGCGAACAAGAAGAAGCGAGTGAAGTTCCACTTGTCACTCACACACTTGTCGATCTTTACTGCGGGCAAGGTCACATTGAAAAGGCCCTGGAAGTTTTAGAGAAGATTTTAATTCTCAATCCAAAAGACGAAAAAACGATTCAAAAAATCAGAGAGATCAAATCACTGATGGGACCTTATGAAGCTGAGCCAGTTTCAACTCCAGCCCCTGTGAAAAAGGCTCCTGAAATTAAAATCGAAATCCCTGTCGCCAACAAGCCTCACCTCGAAGCCTTGAAAGAAATTTCAGAGGAAGACGGACGTAGAAACCTGATGGATATTCTGGATCAGCAGCTTGGTCATGAAGAGGTGATTGAGGCTGAAATAGTTGCAAGTGATCCGATTCCAGATGAAATCGACCAGAAAATTGCCCAATCCGAAGAGCAAAAGCGCAAAATCGAAGAAAAATTAGGCCAATTCTTAAAGAAAATTCAAAAAAGAGCACTAGATTATCAATCGCGCGTTTGATAGGTTGTCCGTGAATGAATCAAACGAAAAATAGCGAATTTCTCATCATCAATGGGCCGAATCTCAATATGCTCGGCACTCGCGAACCCGAAATTTACGGGTCGTTAACTCTCGCAGAAATCAAAAATTATACAGAAAAATCGCTGGAACAGGACAATGTAAAACTCGAGTGGTACCAATCCAACATCGAGGGTGAGATTGTCACTAAGATCCAGGAAGCTTCACAAAAAAATTATAAGGCCTTAATTATTAATCCCGGAGCTTACTCTCACACGAGCGTGGCCATCTTTGATGCGCTTTGCCTTATGAAATGTCCGGTGATTGAAGTTCATATTTCTAACACTCACAGACGTGAGGAGTTCAGGCAAACGAAGTTGACTGCAAAAGCTTCAACAATCATAATGGAAGGCCTAGGAAAAATCGCATATCTTACAGCTGTTAAGTCTCAGCTTTTTTAAAAAGGAATATATTTATGTACGACACTACCGAGATCAAAAAAGGTTTAAAAATTGAAGTTGAAGGGAAACCTTACGTCGTTTTGAAATCTGATTTTACTAACCCTGGTAAAGGTTCTGCTTTCGTAACAGCTAGAATTAAAAACCTTGAAACTGGACAAGTTATCGAAAGAACTTGGAAGTCAGGAGTTTCAACTAACGTTACAGCTCCAGACCTAGAAGAAAAAGAAGTAGAATACACATATTCAGACGCTGATGGATTCAACTTCCTTGATCAATCAAACTTCGAAACAATCCACCTGACAAATGAGCAGGTTGGAGATGATAAATATTATTTAATGGAAGGATCTAAGCTAGTAGTACTTTACTATAAAGGTCGTCCAATCTCGATTGAGCACCCTCACTTCATCTTCATCAAAGTTGCTGAGACAGATCCAGGACTAAAAGGTGATACAGCTTCAGGTGCAACTAAGAGAGCTGTTATGGAAACAGGTCTTCAAGTTAAAGTTCCACTTTTCATCAAAGAAGGTGAGCTTCTAAAAATCGATACGCGTACAGGTGAATACATCGAACGCGCTAACGCAAAATAAGACTATTCATAAAGGCCCCATTTTGGGGCCTTTTTTATTTGTGCCCGCTTCAAAATATCTCCACCCAAAACTCTCAACTAAAAAAATTTGGCAGGCATATATTTACCCTCATTCTTCAGCCATTTTCGGGTTAAAATAAAAATAATCTCAATAACTTAACTTAATTTTAAGTGAGGGAAAATTTTTGGAATTTGAACAACTTCATCGTTTGATTGATGAAAAGAAATGGACATTAATTTTGCGCGAACTCGATCTTTTGATTTCAAAAAAAGATGCGGGCAACGACGAGCTCATTTTATCTGCATTTGAAAAAATGGATCGCGACTTTCGTGAAAGAAAAGCTCAAAGGTTATACTTTGAGATGTGGAAGATTGCGTATCGATCAGGAAAAATTAAGCTCGCAAAAAACTATGCTGAGTTCATTCTGGATTACCTGGTAGAACTTAAACGCGTTCCTGCCATCAAGCAAATCCTGGCGGAGTTTGCTGCTTACGGAATGTTGAAAAATCATAAAAATATTCATGCGGCAGAATACATTCTCGGGAAAAAAGATGTTTCTTCATTGGAAGAAGCAGAAGCTTTTGAATTTCATCCAGAGATGTGGAAAAACTCAAAAGAGTCATTGAAATACTTCCTGCTTCTCGAGGAGAATTGGCAGCTTCAACATTGGAAGCTTGCTTATGAATTCATTCTCAAATTCTATTACGATAAAGATTTGATGCTGGCCTTGACTGAAAAAACATTTCAGCTCAATAAACCGAATCATCAAAAAAAGTTCATGGCTTTTTTACAAGAGAAGAAGGTCAACACGAAACGTTTTGAAGAGAAAAGGCCAAAAGTAAACACTGTTGAAAAAACAGATAAGCTTCACGCTGATTATGATCAGCTGGCAATGGACGTGATGTCTGGCGCAGTTGAACCAAGCATAACTGAACAAAGAAAAATCTTGCTTTCAATTGAAGACTTGCATGATGATGAGCTGCTTTCAAAAGGCAAAGACATGATTGTGGCCTTTGGTCTTTTGGGAATGGATAAAGTTGTCGTTCGATTAAGTGAAAGAGTTATTCCATTGATGACGAATGTGAAAGAAAGAATTAGCATCCAGTTCATGATGGCCCAGGCTCTTTTTAATCACGCAGAATATTACAAAGTTTCAGACATGGTGGATGACATTACAGGAAGCGAGCCGCTTCTTAATGATGAGATTCTGGCCTTCTATTATCTAAAGGCCGAAAGTTTACTTAAGTTAAAAAAGCATAAAGCAGCGAAAGATATTTTTATCAAAATTAAACAACAGAATCCGCACTATCGTTTGGTGGGAGAAAGGTTAAGAAGTCTTGAAGAGAATAAATAAAATTCTTCTTGTATTTTTAGTGATCACTTTTCTCACCCTGTACGGTGGGTGGAGGTTCATTCACTCTGAAAGATTCTCACATGAAGCTTCGATGAAAGTTTCAAAAATCCTGACTCAAAAGTTTGGTGCTCAATTAAGTTTCTCTGGTGTTGATTTCAGCCTTGTTCCTTTATCGACAACTTTTAAAAATGTTCACGTTGTAAAAAAAGATCCGACTTTGCTTGATGTTGAAGTTGTGGCCAAAGAGCTTGAAGTGGCCTTCACTTACGCGAGTTTCATTTCCAGCGAACTAGAAATTGATGAAGTCAGCGTTCGCGACGGATCGGTTGATTTAGATATCTACAAAAAAAGCGAAGAAGACACGATTGTCAGAGAACTGAAAACCAGGGAGATCTTTGCCAAGTATACAGAAGTTCTTACTTCATTGCCTGTGCGATTGAATATTCTTGATCTCGAAAAAATTAAACTGGATATTGATACAACATCACTCTACGTGAATAAACTTTTAGTTTCGCCATCGCGCAAAGGTGTCCGTGTCAAAGGCGATGTCTCTGATCTTTCTATTCAACATGACAGTCCTGACTTCGCACCAGTTAATATCTCCAAAGTTCAACTCCTGGGAGCGATGGAAAAAGAGGAGTGGAGAATTGATGAGCTCAAAGTTGAAAAAGACCAGAACATTGTTGAACTCAAGGGGGCTGCCTTTAACGAAGGAAGTCTGCTGCATTTAAAAACAACAGGAACTTTAACGGCCAGTGCTGAAAGTGTTCTCAATAATTTTAAGACACTTCCATCCGATATCAAAGCGATCAAGGGTGATTTGAAGGGAGAGTTTGAAACATCCGGAGTGATTGATAACCCGGATGTCGTTATAACTTTCCATGCAACTAACGCTGACACTCCTTGGATCAAGCTTAAGAATGTCGAGGGAACAGTCGCAAAAAAGAAGAACTTGTTGATTGCCCAAAAACTTCAGGCAAAAAATGGAATTGAAGAGTATTTACTGAGAAAACCTCAGGCGTTCCTCGATCTGAATACTGGCAAGTTTACTGATTTTAATTTCAGCCTCAGATTAAAGAATGCTTACACTAATACCTTCTTATTAGCGGCCAAGGACTCACTTGAAACATTAAAAGGCTCAGTGAGTGGAGATGTGGAAGCGGCTCTTTTTAGTAACAGAGCAGTCTTTACGATTAAAGAAAAAGTGAGTGTCCAGAATTTTAGACTGACGACTTCTAATGGCAAGAGCGACATTCTAAAAAATAATGGTTTCAACCTGGAAAATACGACAGTTACGATTAACGAAGATTATTCAGTTAATCTTGATGCCAAACTATCAATGCCCAATACTCTTATAAATGCAGTCGGGAAAATTTCTGAAAAAGGAATTAACGTCGATGTCACAAATTCCAAAATTGATCTTCAGGCACTGGGACCGATTGCCGGCGTAAAGCTTACTGGGTCTGGACCGGCCACTCTAAAAGTTTCAGGACCACTTGATGATGTTATGTTTGACTTCAATGTCGACTGGAATAACTTTAGTGTTGTTGAGCTGAATTTTGGTAAAGTGAAGGCCGATTTTTCTCTGGCCTTAAATGAACTTGAAATGGATATCAGGAATCTGGAAGGTGTCTTTAATAAATCTAATTTCAATGCCAAAGGGCGTTTGGGGTTTGATGATAAGAACGAAGGGATGGACCTTAAGATTGATTTCGCGAATACGACTTTCTCTGATGCCAGAAAAATGTATCAGCTCGTCTTTAAAAATATTAAGCTTCCTGTGGACCCTGAGTTTAACTTTGAAGCCAATTATGCAGTCAAAGGAGGCTTCGGTCTCGATACTTTAAAAATTGACGGACAAATTAAAGGGACAGATCTAAAAGTTGCAGGAGAAGAGGCGGAGAAAATCTCGCTTAAATTTTCTCTGGCCAATAGTTTGCTAAACTTCAAGCAAATTAAAATCAATAAATCGCGTGGTGAACTTAATGCCAATGTAAATGTTAATCTAAAAAATGATTACATTGATCTCACGGGAGCGACACAGTCTCTGCGTTTAAGAGATTTTAATTTTTATCGCCACTTAAACTTAGAGTACGATGGAGACTTGTTCTTAGACTTTGATGGAAATGGAACAACAAGAGATTTTAGTTCTCGCTTTAAAACGAGAGTGGCCAATGCGTTTATCGGGAATGCTCCGGCTTCCTCATCAACGGCGATTTTCTATATTAACACCAACGACATCGTAACAAACGCCAGTCTTTTAGGCGGAAAAATTAAAGTTGATTCATTAGTCAGTTTTAAAACAGACATTGCGGCCATTAAATCAAGCATTGAAACCAGCGACTTAAGAGAATTCTTAGGAGTTTTTTCTGGCCACAATATGATTGACCGTGGAATCACTGGAAAAATTAAGGCGAAACTTAACACTCAAATCAGTTTAGGTTCTTTGGGAATCAGGCGTTTTTTTCTGGATGTTGAGGACTTAATCTTAAGGAAAGGGGACATCTCTTTGCAGATTGACCCGAAATACAACATGATTCAAGTTGATGAAGGAATTGTTAAGAGCTGGGACCTTCGTCTTCACGATGGAAAAGACTTCTTCTTAAGCAAAGGGCGAAACCTCTCTAATGGTATTATTGAAGTTGATCATCGCTTTGCTCTAAAAGCGAGCCTTTTTGAAATGGCCACAAATTACATTGAGCGCGCTGTCGGCGTCATTAAAGGGCAGTCTAAGGTCGTCTTAGATAAGAATTTTAAGGTGAAAGAGTTGAATGTTTCAGGAGACAATCATTCCTTAAAGATCAAGGGGCTCCCGGGTTACGTCACAGCATTTGATTATACGATTGTAAAAAATGGCGAGTCTTTTGAAGTCACCAGAATGCGCGGGAATTATGGAGAAGGTGAATTTAAAATCGGTGGTAAGGTATTCTTTGATGATATGTACCCGCAGGTTAATCTGGTTTATCAAATTGACCGCGCCACAGTACCACTGTTTAAGAGATCGAATGTTATTATTAGCAGTACGGGAACTGTTACAGGGACCGACCTGCCTTATAAGCTCAATGGTAAAGTGAATTTTCTTCACGGAGAAATCCTGGAAGATCCGGCCGATTTGATGAAAGAGAATAAAGTCAGCATTGATGAGTATAAAAAATATCTCCCGGAAAAAGATGTCTTGGGAAATAAGGGCTTCATTGATTTGAACCTTTCATTTGAAACAGCAAGCCCGGTCTTAATTAAAAATAATATGGTGGAAGTTTACTTCCGTGGAAATGGCCAGGTAACTGGAGATGTTCTGTCTCCAGAGTTTAACACCAGATTGGAAACAGTTCCCAACATCAGTAAGTTTAAATTCAAAGGCCACGACTTTGCTTTAAGTCAGGGGTATGTAGAAATCAGAGACCGCGGTAAAAACCGAATGTCTGATTTGAAGTTTACGGGTGCTGCTAAAATTAACGACTACGATATGCGCCTGGATCTTTCTGGAACGATTAGCAATGTTAACGTCGAACTTTCATCGGAGCCAGCGCTTTCGAAAGAAGATTTACTATCGCTTCTGACTTTGGGAGTTACCTCTGATATGTCAAAAAATCTGGAAGCAGGTGAGCGCAGGTTCGTAACGACAGTAGGAATCGGGACCCTTCTGGTAGACCAGCTAAAAATTAATGAAGACTTAAATTCAACGCTGGGATTAAAACTCAGCGTTCAACCGGAATTCAAAGAAGATGAGACAACACTTATTTCCGGTAAGTCAGCCGTTAGTGACGGAAGTTCGAGCAGGCTTAAATCAGCGACAAAAGTTAAGATTAATAAGCAAATTAACAATCGCGTAGATGTATCGCTTTCAAGTACAATTGGTGGATCTTTAGAGCAAAAGCAGGAAATGAACATAAATTTCAATATCAATAAGAACTTTTCATTGGAAGGAGTTTACGAAGTTAAACCGACGGAAGATGAAAACACGAATACACCAAACTCTCTTGGTGCCGATTTAAAATGGAGGAAGTCATTCTAATGAAAAGGCTCCTTCTTCTTTTAATTCTTTTAAGCACCATGATGGTTAATCCGGCCATGGCCCAGGAGACATCCGTACCAAAGGGGGCGGTGTTAAAAGCAGTCGAGTTAAACAACCCGGCGATGAAGAAGCGTTTTGGGACTTATTTTAAAGCGATCATTGGAAAAACCTACGATAACCTGACTTTAAAAATTCAAATTGATCAGATCACCAAAGATTTGTTTAACAGTGGATACTTCAATGCCATTGTTAAGCATGAACTTCAGGTCGAAGCAGGGAATGTATTCGCCAAAATTATTGTAGAGCCTAAAGAAAGAGTGAATTTTGAATTCAAAGGCAATAATGTTTTTAGTCATCAGGAACTAAGAACGAAGCTTTTGGAAAAAATTAAGAACGAGTTTGGAAAATTTGATATTGCAGGACTCGCTACTTATATTGCTGATCAATATGAGGAGACAGGCTTTTATCAGACGGGTGTGAAGTTCTATCAAAATGAAGGGCTAGACCTGGAAAAAGGAAAAGTCATTAATTACTTCTTCGTCATCGACGAGGGGTTTAAAGTTATCGTTAAGGAAATTGTCTACCGTGGGAATTCTTATCTTAAATCTAAAGAGATTGAAGAGATCTTTAAAAAGAGTGGAACGCCTCTGGCCAGAGGTGGCTTCTATGATAAAAAATTCTTTGATGAGTTTTCAGACATTCTGAAAAAAGAATATTTGAGCCGCGGGTTTGTTTTTGTTGAAGTTTCAAAGCCTAGAGTTGTGACTAATGACGAAGACGACACCGTCAGTATTGAGTACGGGATTGCAGAAAAACAGCAAGTCATTTTAAGAAACATCACTTTTCAGAAAGTTCCGGAAGAGCTGGCAACAGGAGTAAAGAGCGCGCTGGTTAATAAAGAAGGGGCGCCGATCAATATTGTTGAAATTGAAAGCGACCTTCGCAAGATGATCATTCATTTTCAAAATGAAGGGTATTATTTTGCGACAATCTCTAATTTAAACCGCAATGACCTGATGGTTTACGACCGCGCCTATACTTATGTGGATTTAAAACCAGAAATCGCTCTTGACCGCCAGATTTGTTTTAACGAAGCCATTATTAATGGAAACGCGAAAACTAAATCTACGGTTATTAATCGCGAAATTGATATTAAACCAGGGGAGTTGATCACTCCGGGGAAACTGGAAATCTTAAGACAGAAACTCTCGGGCCTGAACCTATTCTCTTCACTGCGCATCACTCCTTATATGATGTATGAATCTGAAGCATCTGGTTGTGCAAAAACCAATCTGGTGATCCAGGTTAAAGAAAAGGACTTTGGTCTGATTGAAGTGGCACCAGGATTTCGTACTGACCTGGGGGCCAAGCTCTCTACTGGTGTTTCATGGAACAACCTGGGTGGGATGAACCGCTCCCTGAGTTTAAGGCTTCAAGGAAACGAGCGTTTTAATTTAGATGGATTTGATGAGAGAAGAAGAAAAGATGACAAGGATTTGTTTGAGTATTCGTCACGTTTGACATTCACCGAGCCTTATCTTTTTCATGAGTATATAAAGACTCAGGTAGAATTTGAAACATCGGCCTCTTATCAGCGCATTCGTTTTTATGGATTCGATGCGGATATTTTAAGAATTTCACCACAGCTTTCTAAGAACTTTAATAGGTGGTTTTCAACATCGTTACGCTACCAGTTCGAGCGCATTGTTCAGTTTGATGCCACAGAAGAAAAAGATAACGATAACTTCTCGATCGGAGGTCTTACCCCGACGCTTACTTTGGATTTCAGAGACGATGTGATTAACCCAAGAAAAGGGGCCTTTTTTACATTATCTTCTGAATGGGCCAATAAATACTTCGGGTCGATGCATGAAAAAGACCTGGAAGTGAATTTTGTTAAAGTGATCAGCCGCAACCGCTTTTATTATCCGGTTGGGGATTTTACTCTGGCGCTTTCAATTGCGGCCGGATACCAGAAAAACTTTGCTGAAGATGTCTTAAAAGATGCCAATGGAAATGTTCTCCTCAATGCTAACGGACAGCCACGCACGCGCGGTTATATTCCGAGTATTAAGGTGTTCAGGCTGGATGGTTATGATGAGATCCGCGGATACGACCAGGGAGAGATTAATAGGCTTATGGATGGAACTCCGATCGGGGAAGTCATCGTCCAAAAGGAAGCTTATTTTACGGCCCTTAAATTTGAGCCTCGTTATAACCTGACCGACAACCTGAGATTAGGGGTCTTTTTTGACGCCGGGCGAGTGTTTGTCAGCGATTTTCAACCTACAAAACTGCGAACTTCCGTTGGAGCTGGGCTTAAGTACTTGACCCCTGTAGGCTCCCTGGACTTTGATTATGGATTCAAGTTGCAGCGCAAGACATATCCAGACAAGCAACGCGACTCAGTAGGTCGTTTCCACCTCTCAATAGGATTCTTTTAGTTTCCAGATTCTCTCCAAGAAGTGCTTGACGGAGGGCCGTAAAACTCGCTATAAGGGACAACACTTGCATTTTTCTGCATTTTATATTTGAATAAATACTTCGTAATTTTTCGTTCGCGAAAAACAATATTGAAGGGATCACTTTAAGGGAAAGCGTTATGTATACTCAAAAATCGTTCGTTCTAAAGCCAGCTGAAGCAGACAAAAAATGGTTCGTAGTCGATGCTCAAGACCAAATCGTAGGAAGACTAGCAACTCAAATTGCTGACATCCTAAGAGGGAAACTGAACCCAAAATTTACTTACAACACTGATTCTGGTGACTACGTAGTAGTTATCAACGCAGATAAGGTAAAATTCACTGGTGATAAGTGGAATGCTAAGGAATATAACTGGCACACAAACTTCACAGGCGGGATCAAAACTAGATCTGCTAAAGAACAACTTGAAAAGCACCCAGAACTAATCGTTATGGAAGCTGTAAAAGGTATGCTACCGAAAAATACTCTTGGTAGAAAACAATTAACAAAGCTTAAGGTTTTTGCAGGCGCAACTCATGATCACGCTGCTCAGAACCCAGTTGAATATAAATTAAAATAATAAAAGGATCATAAGATGGCTGCAAAAGGTAAAACATACGACACACACGCAATCGGTAGAAGAAAAACTGCTGTTGCAAGAGTTTACATGGCTAACGGGTCAGGTAAAATCACAATCAATAAAAGAGACGTAAGAAACTTCTTTAAACAAGAAACTAACCTATACGTTGTTAACCAACCATTAAACCTAGTAAAACTTGCTGAGAAGTTCGACTTCGTAATCAACGTTGCTGGTGGTGGGATTTCTGGACAAGCTGGAGCTATCCGCCTAGCTATCTCTAGAGCACTTATTAAAGTTCAACCAGGTCTTCGTTCTGAACTAAAAGCTGCTGGATTCCTAACAAGAGATCCAAGAGCTGTAGAAAGAAAGAAAGCTGGACGCGCTGGTGCTAGAAAGAGATACCAATTCTCGAAAAGATAATATTTGTCTATATATTGTCCTCGCAAAAAGCCCACAGAAATGTGGGCTTTTTTATTTTCTGGGCCTAGAATCCAATCATGCAGAACTTTAATGTCATCAAGGTTCGCGGCGCACGAACTCACAATTTAAAAAATATCAATATTGATATCGCTCAAGGAAAGATCACTTGTATCGCAGGTCCTTCGGGATCGGGAAAGAGTTCATTGGCGTTTCATACTCTGTTAACAGAGTCAAAGAGGCGCTTTATCAATTCGCTTCCGACCGATATGAAATTTTTTTGGGAAATCCCGCACACTGTTGATGTCGATAGTATTTATCCTGTATTGCCGGCCTGGGGACTTCCCCAGCACAATCCGGTCATCAACTCCAGACCAGTGGCCTTGGATGTTTTAGGGGGCCATGAGAGGCTTCAGCGTCTTTTTATGGAGCTGGGCTCGTTTGTTTGTCCTGATCATCATGTTCCGTATGAAAAATTCCTGGCAATGGAAAGTGAGATAATAAAACTTAAAAAAGATAAGGCTTCTGATGAAGAGGTGTATCACGTCTTTGCCAAAGCGGATGATTACCGCCGCACAGTCTCGAGTGAGATGAACCCATCAAGGTCATTTGGCAAAACGCTCAATGAGTTTAACGAAGAAGACCCTTGGTATGAACTCTTTAGAGTGAAAAGAAAAAATATAGATCAGATCCTCCCAAAGCTTAAAGAAGCAAAGCTGCGCGAAGATGCAGACATTTTGCTTTATGTATTGGGGGCGAAGAAAAAGATTCAGTTAAAGCATACTTATGAATATCGTTGCCCGATTTGCAATCGTCATTCAGAAGCACAAAAGGTTACTAACGTAGAGTCGCTTTCACCGCTTAATGCTCTTGGTGCTTGTCCGGCGTGTGAAGGGCATGGAGCGATTTTAACTTATGACAGAGAGAAATTAGTTAAGGACCCGACGAAGACTATTCGTGAAGGGGCGATTAACTTTCTTAACTTCTCCCATTTTCAGCATTTGTTTTCGACCTTTTTAAAAGAAGCAAAAAAAGCTGGTTACGATGTTGATGTTCCTTTTAAAGATCAGCCGCAAAGTATCTGGAAGTTCCTTTATGATGGTGCCGGAAAATACGAAGGCTTTAATGAGTATTTTGAGTATTTAAAAACCCAGCGCTATAAAAAAAACATTCGTATTTATATGAGAAGCATGCAGACTGAAGTTCTGTGTGAAGCTTGTGAAGGGACGCGTGTTTCCGAGAGAGCTGGAAGTATGTCATTGGTTCTGAAAGACAGAGTCGTGACTTACAAAGATTTTTTAAAGAATAATTTTGTTGATTCAAGTGGCTGCTTGAAAAAAATCAAAGAAGACTTAAAGTCAGTGCTTCTTCATGAGAAGTTGATGACGACTTTTGAAAAGCTCGAGCGTCTTTATCTGGTCGGCGTGGATTTGGGATTGGGGCATTTACAAAATACCAGAAAGGTTCGCTCGATGAGTTCGAGTGAATACCAGAGACTCCTTTTATCAAAGTATCTTTCTTATGAAGGATCGCAGTCATTGTTTGTTTTGGATGAGCCAAGTTTAGGGCTTTCGCTTTCGACACAGAAAAAATTGATTCAGTACCTGCGCTCACTTCGCGATCAGGGGAATACGATCATTATGGTGGAGCACTCGGAGTATTTAAAATCGACTTCGGATGAACTCATTTTGATGGGGCCTTTTGCCGGCGGGCGTGGGGGAGAAGTTCTTTATCAGGGACCGTACAAAGAGGATAAAAATAAACTGCCAAAGTTCGATTACAACTTAAATGGGTCGAAACATTTTATTGAGCTGGAAGAGGCCAATATCAGAGGGCTTAATAAAAAGAAAATTGAAATTCAAAAAGATGCGATCAACTGGGTTCACGGCGAGTCGGGAACCGGGAAGACATCGTTTATAGTGAATATCATTGCCAATGAAATTCATAAAAATGTTTATGGGACAAGACTTTCATTTGAGGATTATACGTTCAAGAAATTAAAAGGTGTCAAAGACGTTTCAGATGTGATTGTGATCAACAGCAGTCTGGATAAAATCAGCTCGCGCTCTACTGTGGCCACTTACACTGATCTTGGTGGATTTGTGCGCAAGTATTTTGCAGGTCTGGAAGTTTCAAAAAAACTAGGTCTTAAAGAAGGGCATTTCTCTTCCAACTCAGAGCTTGGACAGTGCTTGAGTTGTGAAGGACGTGGAGTAAAGATTGTAGAAATGCAATTTATGGAAGACGTGGAATTTGTCTGTGAAGACTGCCAAGGGAAAAAGCTAAAACCTTATTACGCCAATATTTCAGATGGAACGATGACGGCCTATGAGGCTTTCAATCTTCCACTTTCCGAAGTCCTTGGACATATTAAACTTACGCCAAAAGGAAAGAGAATCTGGGAGTACTTTAAAATTCTCAAGCTGGATTATCTTTCGCTCGATAGAACGCTCATTTCTCTCTCTGGTGGAGAAAGACAAAGGCTGCAACTTCTTACTCTTTTGGATAAAAAAATCCAGGGGGCGATGATCATTTTCGAGAACCTTACGAGTGGCCTTTCTCATCACGAGTACGCTCCACTTGCTGAGCTTTTGCACCAATTATCTGGCAGTGGCAACACCGTAGTAGTAATTGACCAAAATGCTTTTTTTGCTCAAATCTCCCACCATCAGATTGAGTTTTAAAAATCAGCAGCTTTGCAGGCATTTCTAGAGGAAAAGGTGTCTATTTTTTAGTCATAAAATCACTGTTTTTTTATCAATTTCTAAGAATGAAAAGCCGATAAAATAGTACTTAATTCCAGGGGGAAGACAGTGCTAAAGAAAGGCTTATTCATTTTAGTTCTTTTAGTAAGTTCATTAAGTGCATTTGCCACGACTTTTCAAATCATGCCTTTGGAGAAGTTAGTCGATGAATCAAACAGCGCTGCTGAAGTGGAACTTAAATCTAAAAAATCATTCATGAATAAAATGGGACTTATTTTTACTGAGTACACATTTGCGATGAATGAATCTTACAACATAGACAATAGTGACCTGGACGGAGAGTTTTTAAAAATAACCATGACAGGAGGAACGGTAAACGGGGTGACTTCATTTATCGATGGAGCTCCTGAGTTTGCAGTTGGAGAGAAATCATTTCTTCTGCTTAAGAAAATTGAATCTAAAATTTACCTGAGCAATTTCACTATGGGGAAATATAAAATCGAAAACCGCGACGGCCAGGTTTATTATGTTTCGAGCGTGTTCCCATACGACACCGATATCGGTCAGGTAAAAAAAGAGCGTATGATCGACATGATCAAAACGAAATTTAAAACAACTCGTGCGCCTGAGGTTGATAGTGCTGCTCCTGTTGAAGGATCAAAAAAACAGGGCGTCTTTGCAAAAAATGTAACTTTTGAAAAACGTGCTCCAGCACAGGTCGATGAGCAAGGACACAATGATGGCATTGTGGCCATGTGGTCTTTTTTTGGTTTGATGGTTATTAGCGCTCTGACGATGTGGTGGAAGTTGAAAAAGGGAACGAGAACTTAAGTTGAAAAAAACAATAATTGCAATTCTATTTTCACTTTCTGTAACTCTGTTTTTAACAGAGGCGAAGGCCTATGTGCAAAACCGCACGACCAGCGATTCTTTAGTCCACTGGACGAACGGCATTGCACTATTAGATATTTTTGTTAACAGCACAAACACTCAGTCTCTTTCTTCGGCGACGGTTCAGTCGATTGCCGCTAACTCAATTGCTCAATGGGATGGAAAATCTAAAATCAGCTTGCGTAAAAACCAAACAGCTGGCTCCGGACAGACGGGATTAAATGAAATTTACTTTTCAACAGATCCTTCGGTTTTTAACGGGACAGGTGTTGTTGGAGTCACTCAGGTTTATTATAAAAATAACACCGGTGAAATTATTGAAGCAGATATTTTAATCAATGATAATTTTACCTTTTCTACGGCAGTGACAGAGGTGAATTATCTAGGGAACGTTCTGACTCATGAGATGGGGCATTTTCTTGGTTTAGGTCACAGTCAGGTTAATGGCTCGAGTATGTTTTATGCTTTAAGCAGAGGACAAAACCAAATATCGAGTGATGATAAGGCCGGAGTTTACTCTATTTACCCGAATGGTGATTCTACTAAAGGGTCATTGAATGGAAAAGTTGTTGGTGGGCGCTCATTAATTAGTGTTTTTGGAGTTCATGTTCAGGCGATTTCTCTTAAAACCGGACAAGTGGCCGGATCCAATATCAGTGATTATGACGGGACCTTTGTGATTGATGGTCTGGATAAAAATGACAAGTATTACTTGTACACGTCACCAATTGCGCTGGTAGGCCTTCCTAATAAATACTCAAATGCCCATTACGATTTCTGTGATAACTCGAAAAAATACCGTGGAAGTTTCTTTCAAAAGTGTGGTTCTGCCGGAGAAGGTTTTCCTCAGTCCGTGAGTCTTAATTCTTCAAGTGTGAATGTTGGGAATGTAACGATTCGTTGTGGCCTTGATGTTCCGGTTGAATATATGCAAAATAAAAATATCACTCCGGCTGGCTTTGATATTCAAAGCAGTGTGATGAGTGGATTGGGTAACGCTTTCGTCGGTTTTTTCTCTGCTCAAGAAATGAGTCAATCGGGAAGTGCTGATTATTTCCGCATGGACCTTTCTGGCGTTTCAGATTGGGATGCGGTGGGGACAGGGAGCCTTTATGCTGAGTTCAGGATTTTAAATCAAAGTTTCTATTCTCCTTTCAAGGCCAATATTTCAGTTAAAAGAGATTCCGGAACAACCAATGTCACGCCAAAATACATTCAGGAATCAGATGGCTGGTTAAATCTTGAAACGGTGGTGCGCGTTCCGATTAACAGATCACTTTTGTCGGATAATAACTTCGAAATTACTGTGACGCCTGAATCAATGGAGTTCCCCTACTTCCCGAACGGGCTTCCATATACTAAAACAGATTATTTTCCATCATCGGGATACTTTGAAGATTCTCTATACTTCTATTTAGTCAGTGCATCTATTGTAAGAGACAATGGAAATTCGACTTTTTCATTGGTGTCTTCGAAGGAACAAGTGCTCACTGACAACACTCAATGTACCGATGCAAACAACACTTACGCGTTAACAGACTTCACAACCAAGGGCACGACATCGAGTGGGGCGCGCAAGAAAGACGACGGTATCGCTTGTGGAACGGTGGACCTTAACGGTGGATCTGGCAATGGGCCGGGTGGATTTTTTATTGGTCTGATTTTGAGTCTAATTCTTTGCCATCTAACCTCTTCAATCATTAAGCAGAATAAGCCAAAACATATAGCAAGATAACCCAAGCTGATTTATACTTTTATGAGTATATTTAGCCGGGGCTTATATGAAACTTGTCGCTCTTTCTCTCTCTCTGTTTTGCTTAACATCAATCTTTACAGGACCAGCGCTAGGCCAGGATCTTCTAAAAGAAAGAATCAGAAAACTAAGCAACAACAAAACTTCAATCTACGTTGAAAAGGGAATCTTTCACAACGGTGGAGTTAAGCTTCAATCGACGCTTAAATCTCTGCGCCAGTCGTATAACCCAAAACAAGGTTTTGAAAGAATCGTTATCGACTTCTCGACAAATCAAGTTCCAAAAATCTATGGACACATTTCTTCAGATGATAAAAAAATGTACCTGGATATCTTTGAAACAAGCCTAGCTAAAGACTTCAAAACCGTGGCCAATACTCGTTTTATTAACAAGATCAATTTTTTCCCAATCGAATCAAATCATTTGTCTATTGATATGCAATTAAAAGGCAAAGTGATCGCTGATATTTTTTACCTGGAAAATCCAGGCCGTCTCGTTATTGATTTGAAAAATTAATTTCCTGGAGTTTAATAATGTCTGATTTAGAAAGTGATTTCCAAGTAAAGCTAAAGCCGTCGACTGGCAAGGAAGAGCTTCCAAAGCTTCCTGAAGTCGTTGTTATTATCCCGATCATGAACAGCCCGATTTTCCCGGGAATGATCGCACCTATTATTCTGAGTGAAGAAAAATTCACACCAGAACTGGATGAGTCACTTTTAAAAACAGGTTATGTCGCTCTTAACTTGGTTAAAAACGACCTGAAGAATGATGAAGGCGAAGTAATCCCTGAGGAAGAAATTGATTTCGACAAAAAAGAAATCAAATCAGGTGATATCTATAAAGTTGGGGTTCTTTGTAAAGTTGTAAAGAAACTTAAACTTCCAGATGGATCAGTGAACGTTCTTGTTCACGGTATGAAGAGATATAGAGCTTCAGAAATTCTTTCTGAGTCTCCAATCTTAAAAACAAAAATTGAAGTTTTTGATGACATCCTTGAGACTGATGAAGAACTTGATGCTTACACAAGATCAGTTATCAATCAGGTAAAGAAACTTTCAGAAATCAACCCATACTTCAACGAAGAGATGAAGCTGGCGATGTTAAACTCGCCTTCTCCTGGGTCACTGGCCGACCTTGTAGCATTTGCGATCTCTCTTGATATCCCGGAAGCGCAGGACTTCCTTGAAACACTTGTTGTTAAAAAGAGATTTGCGAAACTTCTTGTTTATTTAAAGCGTGAAAAAGATGTAGCTGATATCCAGAAGAAAATCTCTGATGAAGTTAACGATAAAGTTAACAAATACCAGAGAGAGTACTTCCTTCGTGAACAGCTAAAAGTTATTCGTTCTGAACTTGGTATGGAAGAGGATGAAAAGTCTCGCGATATCAAGAGAATTAAAGAAGAAATCGAAAAAGTTGGAATGCCTGAAGATGTTTTAAAAACAGCGAAGGAAGAACTTGAGAGACTGGAGCTTATTCCAGACTCATCTCCAGAATACAACGTAGCGAGAACTTACTTAACATGGTTAATTGAACTTCCATGGAAGAAGTCGACAGATGACAACATCGATATCGCTGCTTCTAAAAAGATCCTGGAAAAAGACCACTACGGTCTTGAAAAGGCCAAAGAAAGAATTCTTGAATTCCTTGCCGTAAGAAAGCTTAAGCCTTCATACGATGGAACGATCCTGTGTTTAGCAGGTCCTCCGGGAGTGGGTAAGACGTCTCTTGGTAAATCAATCGCCGCCTCTCTAGGAAGAACGTTCTACCGTTTCTCTCTAGGGGGAATGAGAGATGAAGCTGAGATCAAAGGACACAGAAGAACTTACGTGGGAGCAATGCCAGGTAAGATCATTCAGGCATTAAAGAGAGTAGAAGTAAACAATCCGGTTATTATGCTGGATGAGATTGATAAAATCGGGAAGTCTTTCCAAGGGGACCCGGCATCAGCTCTACTTGAAGTATTAGATCCAGAACAGAACTCGACATTCATCGACAACTATCTGGACATCCCTTTTGATTTATCAAAAGTGCTTTTCATTGCAACAGCTAACTACATCAATGATATTCCGGAAGCTCTTCTAGACCGTATGGAAGTTATCGAGCTTTCTGGTTACACGCTGGAAGAAAAAGTTGCGATCACAACGAAATGGATTATTCCTCGTCAGCTTAAGAAGCACGGTCTGACAAAATCAGATTTCTCTTTAAGCCTAAATGTTATCAAGAAAATTATTGCAGACTACGCTCGTGAGCCAGGTGTGCGCGTTCTTGAGCAACATATTGCTAAGCTTTGTAGACGTGCAGCTCTTGAAAAAGTGTCTCGCCCTAAAAATAAAGCGAAAAAATTTGTTCCAGCAACAACGAGCCTGGAAGAAATGCTGGGAACTCCACGTTTCCATTCTGACTCTGCAGAAAAGAAAAATAAACCAGGTGTTGTTACAGGTCTTGCTTGGACAGCGTACGGTGGAGAGATTCTTTTCATTGAAACTCTTCCACTTAAAGGGAAAGGATTCAAACTTACAGGTCAGCTTGGTGGCGTAATGAACGAGTCAGCAACACTAGCTTACTCATACGTTAAAAAACTTCTTCAAAACCAAATGGACGAGAAGAAGCCTGCTCCAGTTAAGAAGAAAGCGACTAAAGCTCCGGCAACTCCAGTTGTTAAGAAAGATGAGCATGAAAATGAAGATTACCTGGCAGCACACGAAGTTCACCTTCACCTTCCAGCAGGAGCAACTCCTAAGGATGGACCTTCTGCTGGTATTACGATGGCCCTTGCTCTTTACAGCTTAGCGACTAACAAAGCGGTTGATTCTGATATCGCGATGACAGGGGAGTTGAGCTTAACTGGTAAGGTTCTTCCGGTTGGTGGAATTAAGGAAAAGGTTCTGGCGGCAAAACGCGCTGGGATTAAAAATATCATTCTCCCAAAACAAAACGAGAAAGACCTAAAAGAAGTTCCAGTCCTACATAGAAAAGGAATGAAGTTCTACCCGGTTTCGCATTTTGATGAAGTTCTGAAGATTGCTTTAAAAAAGTAATAAATCTAAAAATAGAAAGGCCGGTCTCCACCGGCCTTTTTTATAAACACTCTAGATAAACACAATTCCCCGTTTCTTGTGCAAACATGAGATGTTTACATTTCTCATATCGGACACCGGTATTTATCTTTAAATGGAATTAACCTTAAGATTTAGGCATAAAAAAACCGCCTAAATTAGGCGGTCTTTTATATAAGAAATAAATGAAGAATAAGATCTTAGAATTCGTCTGAGTCGTACTCGCTGATTGGAGCGTGCTTGATTTTACCAGCAGCGATCTCTCTTAGTGCCGTTACAACTTCTTTGTTTTTAGACTTAACTAGAGGCTCAGCTCCTTCTCTTAGTTGCTTTACTCTCTTAGTAGCTAGGTGAACTAGCTCATATCTGTTTTCAACTTTTTCTAAACAGTCTTCGATAGTAATTCTTGCCATTGGATTGTCTCCTAAAGCCGATTGGGGCTAAAAATAGATTTACGAACTTTAGGTTATAGACGGAATCGGTATTTTTGTCAAAGGAACCCGCTTGGGTCCCTTATGATTCCAGCTTTTTATATAACGCATCAATCTCTTTAGCGTAAGTTTTCAGGATAACCTTCTTCTTAAGCTTCAGGGAAGGGGTAATCTGGCCGTTTTCGACCGTAAAATCACTCGGTGCAATAAAAAACCCTTTAATACTCTCAAAGCTGGCCAGCTCTTTGTTTACGGTATGGATCTCCTGGTCGACGATCTCATAAACTTTCGAGTCCTCAGCGAGCTCTTCATAGGTTCTGCCGCTCACGCCGTCATCGCGGAAGGCTTCGTGGTCGATACTGATAATCGCGACCAAGAACTTTCTCTGGTCTCCGACAACCATGGCATTAGAAATATGCTTTTGCAGTTTAAGCGTGTTCTCAATTTTTTGAGGGGCCACGTTTTTCCCTGCACTGGTAATGATGATGTCTTTTTTTCTGTCGGTGATTTTAACGTAGCCTTCAACAGTAAGTTCACCGATATCGCCAGTGTAAAGCCAGCCGTCTTTAATGGCCTCTTTTGTGGCTTCTTTATTTTTGTAGTATTCCGTTAGCATCGCCTCGGTCTTCACCATGATCTCGCCGTCTTCAGCAAACTTAACTTGAACATCACCGAGAGGAAGGCCGATGGTTCCCGGGATCTGTCTCACTGGAGGATTCAGGATACAAGGGGCGACTGTTTCAGTCAGACCATAGCCTTCAAGAATAGTAAGATTCGCGTTTTGCATGAAACGGATAATTTCAGGAGAAATAGGAGCTCCACCTGAAACCAGGAAACGAATACGTCCTCCCAGGCGGTTGTAGATTTTTTCAAATACTAATTTGTATGCAAGATTCTTTTGTAGAATTTCGTATGTGCTTGGCGATTTATCCTGATTAATTTTTTCAAAATAATCATTAGAGGCCTTAAGCGCCCAATCAAAGACTTTCTTTTTTAGATCATTTTCTTTCTGGATGTTCTCTAGAACTTTTGAATAAACTTTCTCAAAGATTCTTGGAACGGCAAGAAGAAGAGTTGGTTTAGCAACTTGAAGGTTGTCGACTACTTTATCAAGTGATTCGGCAAAGACACATTCAAATTCAAAAACTAAGTTTAAGAGAGAATCACAGCGGCCGAAGACGTGAGAGAGCGGAAGGAACGTCAGTGTTCGGTCTGTTGGAAGAATGTTGGTTTTAAGAGAAGTGTAGACATTATTTAACATGACTACAAAAGCGCGCTGAGAAATCACGGCCCCTTTTGGCTCACCAGTTGTTCCTGAAGTGTAAATGATTGAGGCGATGTCTAGTGGTTCACTGGCCTCAATTGTCGCTTCAAAAAGCTTGGGAGAATTTTGTGATTCTGTTGTCCCGTTGTCGAGGAATTGCTGAAAACTTTGAAAAGTAATTTTATCCGAGAGTTTTTTAACAGAGTCCTCAGTGACTTCTTTTAAAGCGACAATATATTTCAAATGCGTAAGGTTGTGCTGGATCTCAAGGATCTTTTGCATTTGAGCTTCGTTTTCCAGGATGAGAATTTTTGTTTCACTATGGTTGAGAATGTATTCAACTTCATGAGCAAGATAAGTCGGGTAGACGGGAGTCACTACTGCGCGAGCGCACATTGTTGCAAGATCAAAAAAGTGCCACTCTTTAGAAGTCTGTGCCAGGATAGCTACGCGGTCTTGAGGCTGAGTATCTAATTTAATCAGTCCGTAAAAAAACTGACGAACTTTCTGTTGGTATTCATCGTTGTTGTAGAAGTTAAGGTCGTTTCCATCAACCCATCCAATAGCTTTTCTGTGAGGTGATTTCGAAGTCTTTCTAAAAAAGAGTTTTGAAATTGTTGAATCTTTCATCATAAATTGAACCTTTAAATAATTTGCTTAACTTAATTTCGGCATCTTAGTTAAAAAACTTTTGCTCGATTTCTGCAATATCAAGGCATTTGATACTGGAGTATTTTATGCAAGATATGATCTTAATTCTCTCACGTTGTCAGGCCAAGAGAATCTCTCCACGCAGTAAAAAAACCTTCTTCAGGTTTCACTTCCGCGGTTTTTATAGTGGACTAAAAATTAAGGAAATTCATGTCTACCCTCATCAATCGGTGGCCTTGGATAAGGGTGAGGATTACCTGCTATGGGTTACTTTGAAATGCGTGCGAGAATCTGTGCTGGAAGTGACGTTACTTAAGTATAAAAAAATTGAGTAAATAAAAAACGTGATATACTTTCGAAAAAGAGGACAGACTATGAGTGATGAAACATCGAAAGAAACAACGGCTGAAGAAAGAAAGTTTCTTCATGATATTTCAAATCACATAGTCGTGGCCCATGGAATGACGACATTTGTTCTTCGTACATTACGAGATAATCCGAATGTAGATGCGCGCGAGATTGAGCGCCTGGAAAAAGCGCTCACGGCGATTAATAAAATGACGGAGTCAATTCAGGAAAGAAGGGCAGTGCTTCACGCCAAAAGTTAAGGCTTACTTAACTTTTACCGTTACAATATCCCCAATCATTAGTTTTCCAACTTCAAAGACTGGTGTTTCTTCGCCTTCTTCAAGCTTATTTAAAACGCCAATGGCAGAAGAGTCCTCGGCATGAAGAACCTTTACCTCACCGATTTTCACACGGTGGTTGAAGCGTTTTTTGCTTTCATACGGATCAAGAACAGAGACTACGCGGTAAACATCAAGGACGCTTCCTTTTTTCACGCCTTGGTTTTTACCCATATCCACATAGAAGTTCTTTCTGATAATTTCATCTTTATTGCCCATAGGGATGTCTTGAGCGATGCTGTAAATGACGTAATCTTTGGCAATGGCCATTGAGGCCGTAAATGTCAAAGCAATCATAAAGAGAACTGGTAGCTCAAAAAATTTTTTCATGACTAAACTCGCCGTTATTCAAAGTGCAGTCTTTGAATCTTGTTTTTTTATCGGCGCCAACGGCCACCTAGATAAGAGGCGCAACGAAAGAGAGAGTCCGAGGGGAAAAAGTTGCCTGAAAGGGTGATCAAATGAAAATGATCGGGTATCAGCCGTGCTAAACTAAAAATGATGAAAACACTGGTTTTTCTTTTATTCCTCATGTCTCAGGCCTTCGCGCATGAAGGCCATGATTCTAGCGTCCCCTGCCAGGAAGGGACGGCGGATGTTTTAAATAAAAACGCCGAGACTTTAGATGGCAGTGTGAAAAAGGCAGTAAATTTACTGTCGGCCAAGGATTTTTACAAAAAATTTAAACTTACGAATGGGCTGGGCATTAAGGGATCGAGCGCTATAGAAAATGAATCGCTGGATAAAGCGGCGGCCATTATTGAGAAGATGATTTCTAAGAGACCAGATATTAGAAAGAAATTAATCGAATTAAATGCAGAAGTCGTGGTGATCGCTAAAAGCGAGAACTATTGTGATATCCCAGAGGCCCGCGACTTAAAAGATAAGCGCACTTTTGACGGTAGAAGCTTTTGCGATATTTGCGGAGGCGGTGGTGTGATTGGAAGGCCTATTACAACGGTGTGTGAAGACAATCTGCTTAAAACCCCAAACGATCCTTATCATGGAACAGAAGATATCCTCACGCACGAATTCGCTCACACTATGCACGTCATGGGAATGGATGAAGGTGATCAAAAGAAGTTAACAAAGCTGTATGAAGAAGCAAAAAGCAAAAGTATCTTTGAAAAGAATGCTGATAATGAGCCAACTTACATGATGGCCAATGAGCAGGAGTTTTTTGCGTGTTTAAGTGCTGCCTGGTTTGGTGTGCATAATCCGAAGAGTCCTTCGATTTCTCCAGAATTAGTCGACCGAAGCTCCATCAAAGAGAAGCTTCCGGCCGTTTATGAATTTATGAAATCAATTTATCCAGAATAGAAATTACTTAACTCGTAAGTACTTCGGGTAGCTCCAGATCAAGTCTGAAGGGCGGTAGTTCTTTACGTAGTCATGGTAAAGAATGAAGTTTCTCGAGTAGTACTGCATGATCCATGGAAGATCGTCATTGACAGTTTTTTCCATTTTTTCAATCAATGCTTTTTTCTCTTCACCATCAGGAAGCTTGCTCATCTTCTCGTACATCGCATCGACTTGCGGGTTAGAGTAGAAAGAAGCGTTCGGCCCTGGAGGGTGATTCGATGAAGTCAGAAGCTGGAAAATGTTTTCAGCATCCGGGTAATCAAGCGTCCAGCCATCCTGGAAGAATTGTAGGTGACCGGTGCGCGATTTTTCCAAGTACTGCTTAAAGTTGTTTTGAACAATCTTAATTTTTATTCCAATTAGTGCCAGCTGAGTTTTGTAATACTCGGCCTGAGCGTTACTGATTTTTGATTCAGCTCTTGTATCGTAAATCAATTCTGGGAGACCTTTTCCTCCCGGGTATCCTGCTTTGGCCAGGTATTCTTTGGCCTTTTCCAGGTTGTACTCGTAAGGCAGAGTGGCCGAAGTGTCGTAACCTAAAATTCCCGGAGGAAGAATTGAGTTTGCTCTTTGCCCGGTATTGTTAGTGAAGAGCTGGATATACTTATCCATGTCGGCCGCGTAAGCAATCGCCTTTCTCAAGTTCAGGTTCTTTCCTAGTAAGGGGTCCTTCATGTTGAAGGCCAGCCACCAGTAAGTCAGAGTTGGCATGGTCTGCAGACGGATGTTTTTTGCTTTAATGTCTTCTCTTAGATTCCCGACATCGTCAAAAACCTGAGTGTAGAAATCTTGGGGAAGAACAATGAAGTCTAACTTGTACTGATTAAATAGTTCCCAGCGAGTTTTATTGTCGTTAACCACAACGAACTTAATTCCATCAATAAATGGGATTTTTTCACCACTGTCTTTTAGAAGCCCGCGGCTGTTAGCGTAGCGGTCCCCTTCAGAAGGGTAAAAGCTCTCGTGGTAGTGTGGGAATTTTGCCAACGTGATTTCTTTGGCCGCATCCATCTTTGTCAGATAGAAAGGCCCGGTTCCAATCGGGTTGTGGCTTAAATCATTTTTATCATGCTCGATAACTTCCAGTGGTACTGGAGAAATAAAACTCATCGACAATTTATAAATGAACTGAGGAGAGGGTTGAGTAAGCTCAATAATTAATGTGTGATCATCTGGAGCTTTGATACCAGAGATTGATGTCGATTTAAATTTCTCGAAGTCATCGCCAACAGTCTTTTTAAACTCATTGACTCCTTTAATGGCCCCATCAACAACCCACCATCCAGTAGAGTTGAGTGGATTATAAGAAAGGCGCTTAAACTGAGTAATGAAGTCCTGAGCTGTTACGAAACGAGGCTGGCCTTTGAAGGCCGGGTGGTCGTGATAGCGAATATTTTTCTTAATCTTGATCACGTAGCGCTGGCCATTGTTTTCAATAACCGGCATTCCTTCAGCGAGCAGAGGCTTTAATTCATAAGGGCGGTTTAGGTAATGGTAGTCGTATAACTGCTCACAGATGTTGTAGATAACCATCCCCGAAACGTTATCGTATGAGTTGACCGGATCGAGGGTTGAGATCTCACTGGTCAGTGCCATATTCAAAATCTTGTCATTCTTAACGGCTTCTTTTTTATTACAACCGTAGAAAAAGGCCAGAACGAGAAAGAGACTATAGACTGCCAGTGATTTTTTCATCTATTACCCTAGTTTAGATTTAAGCACCGTTTTTGCTTGTGGAGCGATCTTCGCTAGAAGGCTAGCATCCCCAGAACCCTGGGCCATGTCTGGCTTTCCACCGCCGCGTCCGTTAACGACTGAAAGAATTTCTTTCAGAGCGTCTCCGGCGTTTAGTTTAGATACGCCTTTTGTTGCGCGAACAAGTACTGTCGCTTTGTCACCGCTAGTGTTGTAAAGAACAACAGCTCCGTTTTGGAACTTGCTCACAAACATATCCGAAAGCTTTCTTAAATCGCTGTCAGCTGGAGCTTCAACAATGGCCACATCCACACCGCCGATATTTTCAACGTTGCTGAAGAGGTCTTTAGATTCGCTCGCCATGATTTTGTCTTTAAGGGCTTCGATTTCTTTTTGCTTATCCTTTAAATCTTTAAATAGATTTTCAAGTTTTGCCAGGGCACGCTCCTCTTTATCCATGAACATCCCTTCAACTTTCTTAAGAAGGTTTGATCTATGGCTTAAGTAATTAACCGCTGTCTCAGACGTTGTCGCTTCGATACGACGAACTCCTGTCGCCAGAGATGATTCACTTAAAATTGTGATTAATCCAATGTCCCCAGTGTTTCTTACGTGTGTTCCTCCACAAAGTTCTGTCGAGAAATCACCCATTGTTAAAACGCGGACAACATTTCCGTATTTTTCACCGAAAAGGGCCATTGCTCCTTTTTTCTGAGCTTCATCCATGCTCATATGATCAGCGCTTACGCTGTGAGCTTTTTGGATTTCCTGGTTCACTAGGTCTTCTACTTTCTGGATTTCTTCTTTTGTCATCGCTTGAAGATGAGTGAAGTCGAAACGCAGCTTTTCACTTGTTACAACTGATCCAGCTTGTTTTACGTGTGCACCTAAAACTTTAATTAAAGCAGACTGAAGTAAGTGAGTCGCCGAGTGGTTTCTCATTGTTAAGGCTCTCGTGTGAGCATCAACTGAAAGTGTATATGACTTTCCAACTTCAAGAGCGTCTGCATCCTTTGAGATGTGAACATGAAGACCATCAACTGGTTTTTGAGTGTCATCAATGTGAGCAAGAATATTTTTTCCAGCTTTAACCACACCGATATCACCAACCTGTCCTCCGGACTCGCCGTAGAAACTAGTGGTATCAAAAACAAGTCCTTTCGCTTCACCCATGTCGATAACGTCCACAAGTTTTGCTTCAACTTCTAATTTGTCGTAGCCTACGAAATTCGTTGCACCATTTTTTTCTTTAACAGCGTGGAAAACTTTATCAGAGTTATCAAGACCTCCTTTCCAAGATTTCTTAGAAAGTTCTTTTTGCTCTTTCATGGCCTTTTCAAAGCCTTCATGGTCAAGAGCGATTCCTTGGTCAGCAAGATACATTTCTGTTAAATCGACCGGGAATCCGAACGTATCGTATAGTCTGAAAGCTGCTTTTCCAGAGAAGATTTTATTTGTGACTTCTTTAGCTAGAGCTTCGTGTAGATACTTAAGACCATTTTCCAGTGTCTCTCTGAATTTTCTTTCTTCAAGCTCAAGAAGTTTTACGGCAAGTTCAGCGTTAGCTGCGTTTTGCGGGTACTCAGCTCCAAGAGATTCAAAAACAGCAGGGATAAGTTTGTAGAAAGAAACTTCTTTTACTCCAAGCTCGTTTAAGTATTTTACTGCGCGACGGATAATTCTTCTTAGAACGTATCCACGTCCTTCGTTAGAAGGAATAGCACCATCTGTAATTAACATAGTCGCTGAACGGATGTGGTCGGCCACAACACGGAAAGCTGCTTTTGTTTTTTCGTCTTTTGAGTTTGGCTCGTATTTTTTGCCAGAAACTTCTTCAATCTTTCTCATGATGGGAGCAAAAATATCGGTGTTGTAGTTGTTATAAACACCTTGAAGAGCAGCTGCTACGCGCTCAAGACCAGCACCGGTATCAATAGATGGTTTTGGAAGAGAGAACTTTCCTTCTGGAGTTTTTTCAAATTGCATGAAAACCAGGTTCCAGATTTCAACATATCTTTTTTCGTCTTCAAGTAAATCGTTTGGGTCTTGTCTGACGAGAGTTGTATCAGTGTATTCTTCTCCGTGATCAAAGAAGATTTCAGAACAAGGACCGCATGGCCCGTATTCTCCCATCTCCCAGAAGTTATCTTTATCACCTTTGTTGAAAATGCGCTCGTCTGTGAGGCCTGCAACTTTTTTCCAAAGAGCACGGGCTTCATCATCAGAGTAGTGAACTGTGACATATAGTTTTTCTTTCGGGATTTTTAATTCTTCAGTTAAAAATTCCCAGGCAAACTTAATAGCGTCTTCTTTAAAGTAATCACCAAAAGAAAAGTTACCAAGCATTTCAAAGAATGTGTGGTGACGAGCTGTGTGTCCTACGTTTTCAAGATCGTTGTGTTTACCACCAGCGCGTACACATTTCTGAATGCTCACGGCACGCTTGTTAGTCGCAACTGCTTTACCAGTAAAATAATCTTTAAACTGGTTCATTCCGGCGTTACAGAAGAGAAGAGTTTTATCGTTATGAGGGATTAAAGAACTCGAGGCCACCTTCTCATGCGATTTTTTCGCAAAGTAGGTTGCAAATTTTTCTCTAATTTGTTGTCCAGTCAGTTTTGTTTCCATGTGCCTAATATCCTGTCAAAAGTACACTAAATTGAAGACTTAAGAGTACCATAGAACTTTATAAAACGGGAATGGATTCTCCAATGATAGGACCATGTTTTCAATAGCTTGAAGGCTCGCCGCATTGTTTTTTCACCACTTTTTTACAAAGGACTTCACGGCCGGTGAAAACAAATGTATTGGTTCTGTGAAAAATAATTGTGAAAGGGTTCCGTAGTTAATAAAACTCACTCATCGAATTAACAGTGAACTTATTAATTACAACTGGAGAAAAAAATGAAAACTATCGTACTTGCAATCTCTCTTCTAAGCCTTTCAAACGTATTTGCAGCTTCTGTAAATGACTCTTGGTCATCTCTTAACAAAGACCGCTCTCTTCAAATCGAGTGGCCATCTGCTCAAATGACTCACGGAGTTTGGACTGGTGTTGATTTCCTATGTCTTGATGGAAACACAATCAGAACTAAGAAAGTTATCGAAAAATGTACAAAATATGCAGTTAAGCCAGGTCAAAACGGTGGAGTTTACTGTGCAGCTACTTCAAAAGCTTTCGGTATCGTAAGCAACGAAGTAACTGGGACAAGATGTGTTGAATACAGACACTCAAAAGAGCAAGACGTATGTGTTAAGTACGAAGACTACTCATACGCTCAACCAACTTCTTTTGACGTAGACGTTCTAAAAATCGTTTCTCCAAAAGAAGGAACAACTCGTCACCTTTTCACAAAAGAATACTCAATCTCAGCTTGCGAGTAATCGTTTAAATACTGAAGTGCCCGCGCCCCTCGTGGGCACTTCTTTTAAAATTTAAGGGTAAGAATGGAAACGACAGAACTGCCACTTAGTCTATTTGATTTCACGGATTTTAAGGCTTTCATGTTAAAGAAAGGCCTGCCTTCCGGGATGTATTCGCACGACCATCACAATCTACAGAATTGGTCGAAGCGCTTAGGTTATAAGTCGGCCAGCTCTCTTTCGATGGTTCTTACCGGAGAGCGCCTTCCCTCTGAAGATATGATCGAGCGCTTGGTTAAAGACTTTAAGATGAGCGGAAGAGAAGAGCGCTACTTTAAGCTTCTTGTCGACCTGGAAAGAAAAAAGACAAAAAACCAGGACGTTAACGAGCACCTCAAACAAATTCAGAAATTAAGTACAGAGAAAAATTCTTACTCAATCGACCTTCAGCAGTTTTCGGCCATCAGTGAGTGGTATTACATTGCGCTCAAGCAGCTCATTTCTACCGACTCTTTCATTGAAGATGAAAACTGGATTCATAAACGTTTAAGAAAAAAAGTCAGTGTCGGACAAATCAAAAAAGCTTTAAAAGACCTTGAAGATCTTGAAATCATCAAACGCGATGAAGCTAATCGTCTGCGCGTAGTGAAGCCGGGCCTCATTACTTCAAATGATATTCCTTCATCAGCTATTAAAAAGCACCACTACGGGATGATGGAGCTTGCTCAGGAAGCTCTGATGGAGCAGGAAGTGGAGCAAAGACAGATTAATAGTACGACAATGAGAATTAAAAAAGAGAACCTTCCTGAAGCAAAGAAATTTATCTTTGATTTTATTAAGGAGTTCTCGAGCCGTTTTTCAGAGTTAGAGTCGGAAGATGTCTACCAGATGAACGTACAGTTTTTCGAATTAACAAAACAGTTGAAGCACTAGGGAAGTGAATATGAAAAATATTAAATCGGCCTTGTTACTGATTGCACTTTTTGTTTCTAAAAGCTTAAGCGCCAGTGTTTATCTTCCAGATGAAGATAGAGCTGAACTTAATCAGAAGTTTTTAAAAATCAGCCTTCAAGCAATGAAAGCTTCTGGTGGAGCAGATATTGTTGGAAATGGGGGAGGCGCTGTTGAGCAGGCTTCACTTTATATTTACCGCAGTTTGGATCGCTATATTTCTCAATGTCTTAACAATAAAGATTGTTATCAGGATAGTGAAAGGCGTGAAGTTCTTAAAAAAATCAGAGAAGTCGTTCTTAAAAATAGAGAAGAAAAAAATCGCTTAGTTTTCCTTTCTGGGGAAAACTTCGAAAAATATATGCAGGATGAATTAGACCCGGAAATCCGTGTGGCCAAAACTGGCTTTAGCGATGAGTTCCCGATCTTTATCAACCTGGCCGAAGCTCACAATTATCCTAAAGATTCATTGTATGCCTCGATGGTGGCCCTGTTGGTCCATGAAATTGGTCACCAGGTTGGTGTCGCCTCTCATTCTTATTTAGATGACCTGGCCTTAAGTGTGCGCTCAATGATGGAAGCCAATACTAAGGAGCTCACTTATGATGTTCTGGGCAACCAATTTGTCTTCACTCTTTTTGCCAGCAGCAACCAATACGATTTTGCTCAGTATGTACTAGAATATAACGGCGAAAAATATGAAGTTCCTTCATTGATGACTGCTTATAAATGCACTAATGGTGACAAACTAGTTGGAGCAAATCTTGAAAACCTTTATTGGGAAAAAGGAAGAACGGCTAATTATCATTACATTCTCTCTCTTAATGCTTGGGGGGAATTTGCCTGCGAAAGAAAAAACAAAACAGTATATTTTGAGCAAATCAATGTCCGCCTAACATGGGATTTCACATTGGAGAGACTTCCTGGTGAAAAATATGTTTTCCTACTAAATGCAATGGGGATTTCTTTAAAATAACTCAGGTTCTATTTCAATCCCGGCACTGTTGAAATTGCTCTTTAGGATTTTAAAAACAGCTCCGGGATTATGTCCCTTACTGAGGGCAAAACGAATCGCTTTTTGGCGCTCTTTGTGGGCCTCTTCTTTATCTTCCGAAAGGCCTTTTAATTTTTTAGCTAATAATTTTTTAATTTGCTCAGCTTCACTGACTCTATGTTCGTCAAAGATTTCGTAAATGTACTCTTCAGAAACATCAAGTTTTTCTTGCTGAAGTTTTTGTTTGATAAAGCTTGCCGAGTATCCTTTGCTCATAAAGCCTTTGATACGGGCTTCAGAGTAAGCTTCTTCGCGAAGAAAACCACGTTCCTTTATCTCGTTAAGCGCATCTTCAATTTCGTTTGCAGGAAACTTTTTCTCACGGAGTTTTTCGCGAAGCTTATGCTCAGAATAATCTCTCGATGAAAGAAGTTTTACGAGGTAGCTATACGCTTGTTTTGACATTTGTTTGGTTTAAAAACTTTGAAAGTCCCATGGCCTCAAATTCTCGAGGAGAGTGGGACTTCAAAGTCAGTATTTAATTATTGAATGTTCTTTTTAGATTTCTTTGGAGCTTTTTCAGTTTCTTCTTCAAGGATCTCACCAGTTGTTGTGTCAACTTGTGGAGCCGGGAAACCTTCTGCTAGACCAAATTTCACTAGAATCTTTTGTTTGATTTCTTCTAGCATTTCTGGGTTTTGCTCTAGGAAAGTCTTAGAGTTTTCTCTCCCTTGACCGATCTTAGAGTTGTTGTATGAGAACCATGCTCCAGCTTTTTCTACGATACCGTTGTTTGAAGCTAGATCAAGGATGTCTCCAACTTTAGAAATACCTTGTCCGTACATAATGTCGAATTCAGCTTCTTTGAATGGAGGAGCAACTTTGTTCTTAACGATTTTAACTTTTGTTCTGTTACCGATATGAGATTCACCATCTTTAATCGCAGCAGTTCTTCTGATGTCCAGACGTACTGAAGCGTAGAATTTAAGAGCGTTACCACCAGTTGTTGTTTCTGGGTTACCGAACATAACACCAATTTTCATACGAAGTTGGTTGATGAAGATAACTGTACAGTTTGAGCGAGAGATTGATCCCGTAAGTTTTCTTAAAGCTTGAGACATAAGTCTTGCTTGAAGACCCATGTGTGAATCACCCATTTCACCTTCAAGTTCTGCTTTCGGAGTAAGAGCAGCTACCGAGTCAACGATAAGAAGGTTAACAGCACCAGAGCGAACTAACATATCTGCGATTTCTAGAGCTTGTTCTCCAGAGTCTGGTTGAGAGATAAGAGTGTTTGGAATATCTACGCCAAGTTTTGCAGCGTACGTTGTATCAAGAGCGTGTTCAGCATCTACGAAAGCAACTGTTCCACCTTGCTTTTGGCATTCAGCCGCAATGTGAAGAGTAAGAGTTGTTTTACCAGAAGATTCTGGTCCGTAGATTTCAATGATTCTACCTTGAGGAATACCGCCAACTCCAAGCGCTAGGTCTAGACTTAAACATCCTGTTGGGATGACTGCTAATTTTTCAGTTGCAGTTTTGTTATCTAGTTTCATGATCGCGCCTTTTCCGAATTGTTTTTCAATTGCAGATAGAGCTAGATCAAGGGCTTTTAATTTTTCTGGTGATGGAGCAGCAGATGTTTTCTGTAGTGACATTATTCCTCCGGAGGATCTCAATATGTGTGTGCTTTAACGCTAACACTCTTGTGGTTATTCGATAACTTAAAACTTATGCAAATTGATCAACTTATAACAGAATCAAGTGTTTGTAATTATTAGACTAATGGGGTCAAAACATCACAAATTGATGGCTAAAGAATCAATTTTTTTCTTATATTCAGTTTGTGCGTAAACTTTGCGCAAGTCAAGCGTAAATTTAGCGTAAGTTAGATAAAATTTAAATATTGGCCGAAAAGGTAGTTAATGCCCAAGTAGACAACTCCGGCATACACACCGCTGACGATGTCATCGAGAATAGTTCCCGCACCATGATGCACTTCTTGGTCGAAATACGACGCTGGCCAGATCTTCTTAATATCGAATGCGCGAAAGAGAATAAAGAGGACAAAGAGGTGAGCGAGGTTATGTTTTTGAATGAATAACCACGCAGTGGTCATTCCTAAAACTTCGTCGATCACGATAAACTGTGGATCGTGCAGATTGAATTTTTTTTGCACGCTATCTGTGACAAATGAAGAAATCAGGGTCACGATAACAATGAATGGAATGAATAGAAAAAACGGAGGATTAAATCTTCCGATGAAGTAGAGAAATGGAAGCGTAGCAAGAGTTCCCCACGTTCCAGGTGCTTTAGGCAAAAAACCTACACCAAAGAAAGAGAGGAAAAGAATATCTGGTCTTGTTCGTTCTGGTCGATTAGCATCATTCATTACATAATAGTCTAGCTCGATTACTGGATCTTAAAAAGGCTTTAAATGGAAAGACCGAGTTATCTTCATAAATATATGTTCGATTGGGAAATCTTCGACGTCGTTATTGGCGGAAAGTCGGCCCTCGATACAAAGAATTTTCTCGGACCTATGTCTACTATTGAAGAAGTTAACCAGTTTCTTAAAGGCTATGGCCTTGATCCCAACGACCGCGTAGCTAAATCAGAACTCTTTGGAAATTTCCAGGAGGCCATGCAGTTTATTCGCAGGTACTTCTTAAAAGAAGGAAACCCGGATGGGCTGGATCTTAAAGTTCCCAATTCTCTTTTGATGATTTCAGATATCAGCCAGCTTTTTTTAATGGCGACAGACGACAACATCGTCAAGAAAGAAGATTATTCGCAGGTACTTCTTAAAAGAAGGAAACCCGGATGGGCTGGATCTTAAAGTTCCCAATTCTCTTTTGATGATTTCAGATATCAGCCAGCTTTTTTTAATGGCGACAGACGACAACATCGTCAAGAAAGAAGATAAGCTTTGGGCGGAAGTTGTTTTAAAAGTTATGCATACAATTATGCACGCTGATAAAGATCTTCGTTCGAATTACTTTAATATCGTTCAGACTCAGATCTTTGATCGTTTCTATAAATATGTTTTTAGAAGTGATGATGACAAACTCTTTATTGGAGTCAGAGGAACTGAGGACCGCGTGCCTTTAGTTGATTTTGAAACGAAATCTAAAAAGACCCGTGAAAGTATTATCATTAAACTTCTACATAAAGCTGAAAACGTAGCTGAAGAACTCTTTGATAGAGTTGGTGTGCGTTTTATCACTCACACGCGTTTTGATTCTCTGAGATTGATTCGTTTCCTGCTGGAAAAGAATATCGTTATTCCTCATAACAATAAACCAAGCCGTGCGATCAACACCATGATCAATATGCCGAAGTTTAAAGAGTCTCACCAGTCGCTTTTAAAAATGGCCATCAGAAACAATCTTTCTGAGGAGCGTTTTTTAGCTGCAATGGAAAGAGCGGCAGTAGAGGCACAGCTTGAGCCTTCAGAGAATGAGAGAAACAAACATACATCTAAGGCATATCAGTCGATTCAATTTACTTGTCGTCAGCTGATTGAGTACAAGAATCCATTCCTCCAGGAGTTTAATGACTTAAGAAGGATTGCGAAGAATTCTAACCCTGAAGAAAACGAGCTTGCCCGCCGAGTTCTTAATATGGATATCTCACTGGTGGCCAGAGATATTCGTTTCTTCTATCCATACGAAATTCAAGTTGTAGATCAGGAAGCTTTCAAAGCTAACTCACAAGGGGATGCTTCTCACCAGGAGTACAAACGTCAACAGGTGAGATCGGCAATGAAGCGCGTCTTCAAATCTATTATCGAATACAAGCAAATCGAAATCTAAGCTTTCAATGTTTTTTTAGTGAACTGATTGATTCTGTTGTTGATCATATCGGGGAAATCCGCTTGTGGCACATGCGAGCCATTTTTTACAATGTAGAGCTGGCTTTTTGGCAGGTGTTTTGTGAGGATCTGTTGAAGATAATTTGGAATGATTTTATCTTTATCTCCTCCAATAACTAAGGTCGGAGTTTGGATAGATTCCAGATGATTGATAACATCATGGTCGTGCATTAGTTTTAGAAGGTGAAAGAATAATGTCTCTGGAAGTTCGCTGATCTTTTTCATGTAAAGCTGAACGAATTCCATCTCAACTTGTTTCTTGTTAAATCCACCATCAAAGATCGCATACTGAGCGATCGGGTTTTTAAAAGAGTGTTTCCAAACGGATTTATAAAGCTCCGGGTATTTTTTAGTGAAGGCTTCAATATAAGGCATAGTGATATCGACAATGTTTGAGTCGAACATAATGTCCTGTGGAGGAACTACTGTGCCGGAGATAAGAACTTGTGCCGTCACGTCTTCTGGGTAGCGGCGGGCGTGCTCAAGACAGATATTCACACCCATGCTGTGGCCAACAAACAGAGTTTTTTTGATATTGAGTTCAGCTAAAAGCTCATGAAGGTCTTTAGCAATGTTTGGAAAGTTACACGTCTCCAGGTCGCCGTCACATGATGAGGCGAAGTGAAAGCGGTAGTCGTGTAAAAGAATCTGATAGCCTTGTTCTTCAAAAAAAGGAATTTGATATTTGAAGTGATTGTTGCTGCAAAGAAGACCGTAAATAAATACCACCACCGGTTTTTCAGGATTAAGCTCCTGCGGAGGAAAATTCGTATTGTAAAAAAGACGAATTCCATCACTGGTATAAAAATAGTTCGGGTGGTTTTTCTTAAACATTTTGGGTTTTCTCTTCTACTTCAATCAATACTTCTTCAATGAAGTCCAGGGCAAATCTCAGCTCGCTGGCGTTGGCTGCAAATCCTTTGAAAGCTTCGCTTAAATCTGTTTCATCAGTTGTAGGAGCAAAAGCGTGGATTTTAATTTTGTTTTCACCAAAGGCAATCACATCATTGGGACGGATCTTTAAAGCACCGCTGATCTTCTTTCCATTGACGAAGAAAAAAGGAGAGCGGGTTAAACTCTTCACTACAAGCCCCGGTCCGTGTTTGTCCTGAATAATTTGAATCGTCATGTACTGGAGCGGAAGTTCGCTGTCTAAAAAAATAAGATCGTTTTTCTTTGAGCGGCCAATATGAACGCGATTGAATTCAAACTCGTAGAGTCCGACAGCTAGAGGATCGCTCGAAGATAAAATTTCCAAGTGTAACATGACACCCATTATAGCAAATCATAGGATTTTTACAGCCGGCATTTTTATTTGTCTGTGCACAGCACTCAGGTATTTCCGGCTAAATCATGCCTTGTCCAGAGAAACCGGGACACAAAAACCTTCGTGTCTAAAGATGTCCATAAGAGTGAAGAGGGAGGATTGAGTTTGATTGACGATAAAAAAAAGAAACGATTAGATGACGCCTCATTAATAACTTGTCACAGGAGACACACATGTTAAAAGCTGTATTACTTGCTACTCTAGTTCTTGGTTCAACACTAACTTTCGCTAACGAAGCAGACGTTACAGACGTAGCTTTCGAAGCTGCTGAAACTCTAGCTGTTGATTGTCCAGCTAACTACGAATCTCAACCATACTACGTTTGGAGCAAAGAGCTTCGTAAGTTTGTATTCGCAGGATACAAATGCGTAAAAGTTATTGACCATAAGAACTAATTAATTCCCCCCTTGTGAATTAACTAGTTGCCGGCAGAGATGAATTGTTTTCATCTCTGCCTTTTGCTTTTTTTTACTCCAGAGCTTCGCCTTCTCTGCTACATTCAGGAATGATATAATCCTTTGAGAAGAGTTTGTAGCTGCGGTCTTTTAATTTCGCCATAACATCGATTTCATATCTCAGAGGGATTTCAGCTTTTATGCTTATTTCTTCTGCATTTCTTTTCTTTGAAGGAACTTTTGCCATGTAGATGCGGCTTCTTTCAAGAATTTCATAGCTATCTTTTTTATCATCACCAGTATAAATACTACGGGCATTGATTGTTCGAAGAGTGTCTCCACTCACACAAACTTCCATCACATCTACAGCAACCGTAATTTTCTCCTGTGAAACGAAATGAATTTGAGGAGAGGCTATTTCCAGTCGTGGCGAACGTTTGATTTCGCTCCATGAAGCACTTAGTGTACTTCCACCATGACTTCCACCTACGCCCGGAAAGGCGGAAGAAGTAAAACCTAGTGCAAGTGTCATAAGAATTAATGATGTTTTCATTTTTCGACCTCAATATTGAGAGAGTCTGTGGTCATAAAGGTGAATGCCCTTATAGGCCCAAGATTATTTTTATTTGAAGAGAGCGCAACTTTTTTTCTAAAGGCTTCCTGATCAATTTTAAGCCATTGTTTATAAGCTTCATCAGAAAGACCTTCGGCATATAAACCCATAAAGTTTTGATCAAGCAGATCGCCATTGATTTTTTTGACGTGATTTAAGGCAAGATGAGTTCCCAGGTTGATAATGCTTTCTGGTCCAAAATTGGCCTGGTTTTTACCTAGTTCATAGACCTCAAAACCACTTTCTTTTAAGACCTGCTGTTTGAGCATTTTTTCTAAGATGCTTAAACCGTAATGGCCAAAGCGAGTGAGCAGTTCATTTTTGCTGAGTGGACCTGTTCCGCAGAGAATATAGATTTCCCCGAAGACTGGATTTTTGGCCAGCTCCTGGTCAATGCCAGAGCTGAATGTAATTTGCTCTGTCAGGAGTTGAGGATTAGATTGCACGAGATAATTTTTAATAACTTCAGGTGCAAGATCCAGGATTTTTGCATCGTCATTTTCATCCAGAATGTAGCGGTAAAGTTTGAAGATTGTCATGTAGCTGGCACGATTTTCTTCGTTGAGAAGTCTATTGAGTGTTTTTTCGTGGATGGATGTTTTGACCGAGATGATTTTTAGACCTTTTTTAGGGTCTTTAAATTGGGCCAGAAGGTCTTTTAAGTCGGCAGCAACTTGCGAGACAACTGGGTCTTTTTTTGAGAGGGCTGGAAGAGGCTTGGCCCCAAGAGATGTTTCAATCACTATTTCCATGGCAGTGGATATAGCAGATTTTTACTATTCAAAGGTGGGTCTTATAAAAATTACTTATTAAACGGTCGTAAAAATTCGCGAATCAGATGAAAACTTCTCCAGAAGCCGGCCGATATCCGGGTCCTGGGCCTTGATTAATTCAAAGGCGTCTTCGCGGGCCTGATAAAGAATGTCGGCATGTAAAACGATGTTGGCCAGGCGTTTTTGCGATAAACTTCCAGACTGGTCTGTCCCAAAAAGATCACCTTCGCCACGGAGTTTTAAGTCTTCTTCGGCAATCTTAAAACCATCGGTGTTGCTTTCAATGACTTTAAGTCTTTCCATTGAAAGGGTAGAAATCTTTTTATCGTTAACTAAAAAACAAAATCCCGGTTTGTCCCCGCGACCAACGCGTCCACGCAGCTGGTGCAGGGAAGAAAGGCCGAAGCGCTCAGGGTTAATAATCGCCATAATGGTAGCGTTTAAAACGTTGATCCCAACTTCAATAACACTGGTTGAAACTAGAATATCAATATTGTGGGCCTTAAAGTCAGTGAACATTTTCGCTTTTTCATCGGGCTTCATCTGGCCATGAAGTCCTTCAATGCGGAATTTTGGGAAATACTTGCGGTACCTCTCCAGCGTATCTGTCAGGTTATGGAAGTCTTGTTCGGCACTTTCATTAATCGCCGGAACAACGACATAAACCTGTTCCCCTAAGGACAATCGAGTCATCAAGAAATTTAAGTACTGCTGGTAAGTTTCTTCAGTCACGATTCTGGTTTTGTGACCTTTGCGTCCGCTGGGCATCGTTTTAATAGAAGAAATGTCGAGGTCTCCATATTGAGTCAAACTCAATGACCTTGGAATAGGGGTTGCTGACATAATCAAGCAATGAGTGCCCTGGCCTTTACTGGTTAATTTAATTCTTTGATCGACACCAAACTTATGTTGCTCATCAATGATGGCAAGACCTAACTCTTTAAACTGAATAGTTTCTTGAATCAGTGAGTGTGTCCCAATGATAAAATCAATATCTCCGCTTAACAAATCGGCCTGGATTTGCTTTTTCTCCTTCGCTGGAGTGGAACCCAGGATCAGGCGGAATTTCACGGTGTCGTCGCCAAAAAGTTCCCGGGCCGAAGCGAAGTGCTGCATGGCCAGTGCTTCTGTTGGACACATCAGTGCCGTTTGCCCGCCATTTTCGATAACGATCATAGCAGCGATCATGGCGACAGTTGTTTTCCCACAACCCACGTCACCTTGAACCAGCCTCATCATTGGGTGCTCACTCTTTAAATCGCGGCGGATGTCATGAAGCGTTTTGGCCTGATCGACAGTCAAATCATAAGGGTAGAGTTTAGTAAATGATGAGTAGACCTCTTCGCTTACTTCATATTTTTTAGCTTTTGGCTTTTTGAAGTATTTTCTTCTTAGATAAATTTTCAATTGGTCTTCGAAGAATTCTTCGTAGATCAAACGGCTTTCGGCGCGTTTTTCTAAATCTGCATTGGGCTTAATTTTGGCGTGAATCACTTTGAAAGAATCGCCAAGAGAAAGGAAATTATTTTTAGTCATTAAACTCTTTGGCAGAGTTTCAGGGATATTGTCCCAAAGATTTTTAGGGATCTTATCAATGAATTTTTTAATCTGCACGCCCGGGACAGTGTTCACTGTTGGGTACTGGATTTTTAGTTCATTGGAAACAGTGACAAAAGGGGAAGGGTCATCCGGAGTTTCCAACGGGAAAAAATCCGGGTTAGCGAACTGGTGTTGGCCGTTAAAAACAGAGGCTTCACCCATGAATTCGATATAGGTGCATTTGGAAATTTTTGAAGTCACTGAGCCGTATGAGTTAAACCATTTCAGAGTCAGGATTTTATCAGAGAGTAAATCTTGAACGTGTACCATGATGTTATAAAGCATGGCCTTCCCACGACCGCGGATGCGGAAATTGGGTTTGGCCTGAACGTTTAAAACTTTGGCGCGTCCGATGAAAATGCGCCCTTCTTCGATGTGCTCAAAGCTGCGAAGGGGAGGAAGTTCGACAACTCTTAGGGGAAAAACCCAAAGGAAGTCAGAAATTTCAGTGATGCCAGCGAGAACGAGTTTTTCGTAGGATTTTTTGGAAGCTTTACCCAGCAGGTCTTCAAGACTTGAAGACCATGCCAGTTCTTTCTTTGATGTTTTTTTCTCAGTCAACGAATTCAAATGATTCAATCTCGTATTCGATGTCACCTTTTGGTGCTTTCACGATAACTGTATCGCCTTCTTCTTTTCCGATAAGCGCTTTACCCAATGGGCTGTTGTATGAAATTTTATTGTCGCGGATATCAGATTCATCTTCGCCAACAATTTTATAAGTGATATTAACGTTTTTTTCTACATCTAAAAGAGAAACAGTTGCACCAAAAACAACTTTTGTACTTTTGATTTTGCTGACTTCAACAACGCGCGAGCGCGCCAGGATACCTTGAAGTTGAGCGATTCGCCCTTCAATGATTCCTTGTTTTTCTTTAGCTGCATGGTATTCGGCGTTTTCTTTTAAGTCACCCAGTTCACGGGCTTCGGCAATCGCCACTTTAAGCTCTTCGCGCTCAACTTTAACAAGTTGGTTAAGCTCAGCCTCTAGCTTGTTTTTACCAGCTAATGTGATTGGCAATTCATCCATGGTCGTAATCCTATTTTTTAAAAAGTGAAGCTGCGTGGTTAATTAAGTCTTCCTTTGATGTCCCAGCTTGAGATCCATCTGAAAGATTGAAGTAGTCACAAAAGTTGGCCTTTTCTTTATCGACGATTCTATCGGCGTTTGATTCGCGGCACTCGTTGTAAACCTTCGGGTCATAGAAAGTACACATTCTACAACAATGCAGGCTCGTAGAGCAATAGGGGCACTCCTCAGTTCTGACGATCTTGAAAGCTCCTAAAATGGGAATGGTTTTATGACAGTGATAACAGGTAATATTATTCATTTACTCAACCATTATGATTAAAAGGTCCATTGCTGCACAAGACCTAATTTAATATTAGAAAAATTGATCTGACTTTGCGATGCTTCCGGGCTGAAATAAATCTTTGGAAGATTGCGCTTATTATACTCTTCAATCGCTTTGTTCAGGTTGGCTTCGTTAGAGACTTCCAGTGTTCGCGCCACAAGAAAGTTCACCAGGATGGTTGTTGTCCCGGCAATGATAAAAAGCCTGCGGTCTTCAGAATTAGAATTAAAAAATCCATAGAGCAAAAGCCCTGTTCCAGCAGTTCCTAACACAGCTGAAGGCCAGCGGATGCCTGAATTTTTTTGGTAAGTGTTGAGGTACTGTAAAGCAATTGGATCTTTTTCCAGATGGTAGCGCAGCCCTTCACCTTTTTCAGAAGTGTTTGAATCGATCAGGACTTCCTGATAGTTGATAATGGCCACGCGCGAGCATGTTTCAACGGCGTGAGCACTGATCGAACTAAAAATAAGCAAGAAAATCAAAAAAACGCGCAAAATCACCTCAATTGTTATTATTTTCGATTATAATATAGGCACATCTCATTCAAAAGGTTTTTTCATGGATTTGATTAAAGCTGGTATTGGAATTTCAAAAACAATCAGGAACGTCGGTCGACTGCAGGAAATCGTCATGGTTTTTGCCAGACACGGTTTCGATGAATTCATCACGAAAAATACTACTAATAAAATACCAAATTTTGTTTTACCTAAATCTAAAAAAACGATCACAGAGGAGCTTGCGGATAAGTCGGAAAAAGATTGGAACCAAGTGTTGGGATTTCGCCTGCGTAAATGTTTTGAAGAGTTGGGGCCGGCCTTTATTAAGTTCGGTCAGTTACTAAGTTCCCGCGACGATCTTTTTCATCCATCTTTCCTTGAAGAAATGAGGATGCTTAGAGACAAAGTTAAGCCAGTTGAATTTGAAGATGTAAGATCCAGCATCGAAAGAGCTGTCGGTAAAAAAGTTGAAGAGGCGTTTAGTTCATTCCAAAAAGAAGCTATCGGTACAGCTTCAATCGGTGTTGTCTATAAAGCAGTGTTACATGATGGGACTCCGGTTGTTATTAAAGTTAGACGTCCGGGAATTGAAAAAGAAATTGAAACAGATTTCTCTATCCTGATGTTTCTTGCCATTCAGGCAGAGAGAGTCAGTAAAGAGCTTAAGTATCTGGGGATCTCTCGCGTTGTAAATGACTTTGCCCTGACACTTCACCGCGAATTAAACTTTCATGTTGAAGCCCTTAACTGTGAGCGTTTGAGAAAGAACATTGAAAAACATGATGACCAGAAGATGTATTACATCCCAAAGGTTTTCAAAGAGTATTCAACTGAAGACGTCCTGGTCATTGAAGAACTCATAGGTATTCCTTTCTCAGATAACGAAGCAATTCTTTCAAGAAAGAGCGAAGTGATTCCAAAGATGGAATACGGAGTAAGGCTTTTCTTAAAGACGTTTTTAAAAGATGGCTTCTTCCACGCTGATCTTCATGGTGGGAATTTCTTTTATCTTGAAGACGGAAAAATCGGTCTGATCGATTTTGGTTTGATGGGAAGTTTAAGTAAGAGTGGGCGCCACCATTTTATTGCCATCATCTATGCCATTCTTTCATATAATTACGAAAACCTGGTTTATGAATTTTTAGATGTAGCAGAATACGAGACAATTCCAGATACAGACGCTCTTATCCGCGATGTCCGCGAATCATTAAGTCCGTTTGTTGGGCTTTCGGTAAAGCAGACAAACTTCTCTGATCTTTTAGCCGTTGTTTTAAGCACGCTCAAAAAACACCAGATATATCTTCCTCGCGAATGGTACATTATCTTTAGAGCTCTGATCACTCTTGATGGTGTAGGAAAACAATTGGGTATTGACCTGAATATTTTCGGAATCCTTGAAGGAGATATCGAAGAAATCATTGAGAGCACTTTTAGCAAAGATGAACTTTTAGAAGAAGCTGCCTGGGCCGCGAGAGATTTAACATCTACCATGCGTGTTCTTCCACGCCACATAAAATGGTTCCTGCGCGACTTCGCTAAAAAGGGCTACGCGATTGAAGTCAAAAACACTGGATACGAAAAAGAGTTCAACGCTGCTGTTGGGGCCATCACTTTTACGGGGTTTGCTCTCGTAGCTTCAGTCATGTTCTTTTCTGGTATCTTTATAATAGGAGCAAAAGACATCTCTCACTGGAGCCAGATTCCGACAGGAAGCTGGATTATGTGGAGTATGGGTATCCTATTGTTCTCTTCAGGTATTGCCAGCCTTCGCCGCTAGGGAAAGCTGGCCAAAATCTCCATTGCCAAGAAAAAGAGTCGTCTAAAAAACGGTCAAATTCCATCGGGCATTCATCGTTTCAACCGCTTAGGTAGGAAAAACATGGATGTTGTTTACCCCAATCACATAAGCCCTTAAAATATAATTATAAATATTGATAACGAGGTACGTATGCTAAAAATCTTAATTTTGTTTACCCTGACTTTGAATGTCGCCTTTGCAAAGGATCGATTTTCAAGTGACGACAGAAAAAAATTTTTAGATGAAGTGAAGCAAGAAATTGCAGAACATAAAGTTGAGAATAAAGGACGCGTTGATCTTCAGATCATTAAGCCAGGTCTTTATGCTGAGCTTGAAGAATATTTAAAACAAGAGAAGTTCACTCGTGATGAGATGCTTAAAATTAAGCAGAACTATGAAGCATTCTCAAAAAATCCAGGTGTCTCACCAGATAGAGTAGAAGACGCTTTTTATGCTTTCATCGAAAGAGAATTAGATGACATTAATAAGAAGGCATTGGCTAAAGTAGCAGAAGGAAATGTTTGTAATACCTGGAGCTGTGAAGACGGTCTTAAGTGTGCACCAGATCCAGTTCAAGTGGCCATTGGTAAAGGGAAGAAGGCCGGAGACAAATGTGCTGAAAACACAGAGTGTGCTTCTGGCGAGTGTGTTGAAGAAAAAGCAGGCTCAAAAGTAAAAGTATGTGAAGAAGTTTTCCGTTGTTATAGACCACTGGCCCTTGGTCAGTCATGTATGGCCAACCCTGTTTGTGGTGTTGGTATTTGTCTTCCTTATAACTCGCAAACTTCAGGAATTGGAGAGTGTGAAGTTCAAGGTAAATCTTGTAAGAAAAATTCTGACTGCTGTTCAAACTCATGTAATGGCGGTGTATGTAAAGCAAACTTTATCTGTAAAGACTGTGTAAGCACAGGTGGTAAACCTCAAAGAGGACAGAAATGTTGCGAGGGGCTTTATATGAATGGTAAAGGCGTGTGTGTTCCAGACGTTCCACCTTCGGTTATCCCACAAGTTCGCGTTTCACCTATTAAGTCAATCTTTGTTGCTATCGCGAGCTTCTTCATCTCAACTGCAGATGCTGGGGAAATTGAAAAGATCCAGAATTCATTTGACCAGTTAATGGCCCAACATGAAGATGCACCAGTTGGTTCTACTTTCACATGGGGATCGGGAACTCTAAAAGTTCTTCCAACTGGTAACGTTCTTTATACACCAACTGGTGGTGGGACAAGTGTTGAGTTAAGTGAAAAAAGTAACATCATCAAAGTTGCCAATAAGTCAGCAGAACTAAGACAAAATATCATTCAAACTTATGGTGTTGACCCATTGGGGACAAGCTCTTCAAGTGCAGCGAACGCTTCAACTCTTGAGACACTGAAAAAAGTAGAAGCTCAATCGCTAAATAATGGCGCATCGACATCAGTGAATATCTCTGGATTTGGTAACGTCACTTTGACGAATTCGAGAACGGAAGGCTCTGGTGATAATCAGACAACAATCCCTTCATCTGTTACAACAGCAAGCGGAAAGACATACTCGCCGGCCAGTGAGTTTTTCGCTAGTAATGAGTATGCGGCCATGACTGGTAGTAAGCTGAATGCTGATGACTATAAGTACCTGGTAGAAGAGCTTGAAGCAGCGACAAAAACAGCTCAAAGTTCAACTGGCGCTAAAACGGCAGCAGAAGAACTTGAGGACGAAGAAAAGTTCCTTAATAATGGTGCTAAAAATGACGGACTAGACCTGAAGTCTGGGATCATGTCAGATACAGAAAAATATAAAAACTTCCGTGCAGAATCGAAGCAAGGAAAAGCTTTGAACATGGATGAAAACAAAGCGAAATTAGTCTTTGATAAAAAATCTAACTTCGTTACATGTGATATCCGCTTCAGAGACGATTTTTATAATGGTCTCAAAGAAAACGGAACAATGGATCGTGAGATTGCGATGTTGGCCTTTGACTTTGTTATGTCAGGGGAAGCTGATGCAGACTATTGGACGACGAATGGTAATGCTGACACCTCAATTTATGCACGTTTAAAAAAGGTAGCTGCAAACCACAAGCTGGTTCGCGCGGATACAAATAAGAAAATCGAAAACATCAATAAAAAGCTAACTTGTATGTGTATTGATGTGCAAGGGTACAACAAGCAGACTGACGAGTCGAAAAAGACATTTTTCAGAGAAAATTGTGAAGAGTACGCTAAGTACACAGACCCATCAACAAACTTCGATGAGCTGGACGGTGATGCTTCAGGTATTAAAGCAAAACGTCTTCTGACTGTGTGGACATCAAACCTTTCATCTTTTTATGCTTCACTGACAATCGATAACAACGAAGCTTATACAGCTCTTAATAAAGTTTCTAGTTGGGCAAGTTCAGAAGCTAAATGGAGAGATACAAAAACAAGAAAATATGAACTATTTAAGTTCAACATTAAAAATCCTAGCGGAAGTGTGGCCGGACTAGGGGCCTTAATTGGTGCCTTATTAGCTGCCGGGGTTATTGCTATCCTGGGTGGATTTGCAACAACTTCAATTCTTTCGACATGGATGACTGCTGGAATTATCACAGCTTCAGCCGCAACGGGTGCCGGAGGATTGTGGATGATTGCCTCTCTTAAAGGAGCATGGATCCAGGTTGGACCACAGATCAACGACTATGACATCCCTCCAAGAAGTTATTCTTGCGGTAAGAAAGAAACATGTATGGAGTATACGAGAACTCTAGTGCAGCCATACAACGATATCTGTAAGATCCACGCTTCAGCGAGTGCGTGTTTAAAAGCTTTCACAGTTATTAGTGAAGATAAAGAGTCTCGTTACATTGTTGACCCATGGATTCCAGCTGGGGTTTCTAGAAATGCAATCCTTTCTAATCAACCAGTTTATGCTGAGAAGATTGAAGAAGGATTCCAGGCCGCTAAAAATGCCATGATCATGAAAAACCCAGGTGCAACTGGTGGTGGTGGTAAAAAAGGTGGCGGTAACTTCGTATCGGAGCTTTACCTGTCTGAAGTATTCATCGACGCCAACATCCTTGGAAGTTATCTTCCGAGACTTGGACAAGATTTAGAAAAAACTTATTTCATGAACCGCGATAAAGTGAAGCTGATTAAGGATGCTGCAAAAGCTTTTGCAATCAGTGAAGGGTTCTTAAAAGAAACTGAAACAGCAAACCTTGAAGCTTTTGCTAACTATGCTTACGAATACCACTTCCTATGGCCGAAGAAATCGAATCCAGAAGAAATCAGTTATCCAACGATTGGTCTTCTTGATTACCTTCGTTATATGGCGGTAGATATTTCAGGGACGCTGACAACAGGGCTCGCAAAAGAGACAATCAGTTTAAATAAACTGAATGCTCAGTATCTAAAAGACTATCTGAATAACTTAAAGCTTTATGCGGAAAAACCAATCAATCAGACAGATGCTGTTAAAAAAGCACTTCTAGGTAAAGAGATTGATAAAACGCAAAAGGCCCTGGATAACCTTCTGACGATGAATGCTCTTATTGATAACTCTGCTCTTGATGGCCAGTTATCGAATTTAAGCTCAACGACAGTTGCCGAGCAGTCAAAACTGGCCGGTGCTAACGGGGCAGCTAATTTTTCAACAGACCAGGCAAACTTCTTAAAAGCGGTTGGTAACTTGAGAGCATCAAGAAAAGAGCAGTTAAAGGCACTTGATACCTATAATAAGGCCATGGCCTCTAACGGAGACAAAGAGCGTACTGCTAAAATGGCAGCGACTTCTAAGAAATTCAGTAAGAGTTTTGCGACAGGAAGCTCTTCATTTGGAAGCGGAAGCTCATTGTTTGCTGGTGGCAATTCTTCAGGATCTAGTTCTGATCTAAATGCTGCGAAAAAAGATGCTAAGAACATTTACGGTGGTGGATCGAACTCTGGTTACGGAACATCTGGAACAGGCGCTCTGTTTGGTGGCGGATCAGGATCATCTTCATCGAGTAGCTCTAGCAACAACACTGCAGACTCTGGATCGGGCTCAGGATCGGGATCAAGTGCAGCATCGAGTGCAGACCAAGATAGATTAGCGGACGCAATCGATGCAAGAAATAAAAACAAAGATAAATATCAGTCCAAAGATGGGCAGAGTTTATTTGAACAAGTAACCAATGCTTATATCAGAAACTACGATAAAGTATTGATCAGAAAGAAAGACAAGGATGTCATTGAAGACAAACGATAATAATGAATTAAGCTCGAGAATTGTTAACTTAGATTTCTTACGCGGCTTTTTCATTCTCCTGGCATTACAACAACATTTCACGTACTACATTAACATGTGGTACGTGGATTATTTTCGCGATACCATGGCCTTGACCAGCACCTACAGCGTGCATTTTCCCATGATCGGAAAACAAATCTCCAGCGATACATTGAACTACTGGTTTGCCATGGTTTTTACTCCATGGGTAAGCCAGGTTTATCTCACCATGGCAGCTTTTAACCTGGCCAAAAAAGACCAGCTCTCTTTTGGAGAAAGCTTGGGGTCAAGGTTTAAAGTCTTCGGGCTTATCTTTCTCTACTTTGTTTTTGAGAACTTTATTGTGGCCCCGAATTTCGGGCAGGCGATTTCATTTTATCCAATTATGCTATGGATGGTGGTCCTTGGGGCGCTGTCCTTAGTTTATAAATTCCTGGGAATCAGGGGAGTATTAGTTTTAACCCTGCTTTCTTGTCTGCGTTTTATTATCCCGGTAGAGCTTATCTCAGATTTCTTTGAATCAATGGTAAGAAGCACGATCCATCCAGGATATGAGTACGATGCGCGCCTGGAGTACTTCATTCTTTCAGGATGCCTGGGTTTTATCATGGGCTACGTTCATTACCATCTTCCGATGTATAAACATAAAAAAGATTTTTTGTTTGCCGGAATGGGGCTTCTTTTGGTTTTAATTTATATTCTTATCGGTGATAAGTTTGTCATGTACCGCGATGACTTTTTCAGGACTGAGCACGACCTGGCCCGTACTTTTTCAGGAACAGCTTATGTCCTAGGCATTCAGGCAATCGTGATTTCTGCCTTTTTGTGGCTGGAAAGAAGAAAGATTATTTTCAACATCCCACTGCTTAACTGGATGGGAATTTATTCTTTGATGATCTTTGCTCTTCACCGCATTCTTTTTGTGAAGGTCATAGCACCAACGAGCGTTATGTTTGGCAGCTTGTTTGGGAGAGTTTTAACTGCTTCTACGCTTGAAGTTTATATCTACATTTTTATTACATTGGCCCTTTGTTATTTTGTTAGAGTGTCGCCATTAAGTGACATTATTCTGCAAAAAAGAAGATAGGTAACAGTATGGACACGAGGTCCCAGCATTTGTTATTTGATGCCGTCTGTGAACGCGATTTCACAGCTGCGGACATCGAACACATAAAAGATGTCATTGAAAAAAATCTGACGGTGGTGAGTAAGATTGAACATAAGTTTACTCCTCATGGAGAAACAATTGTTTTTATCCTGGCAGAGTCGCATTTTTCACTGCACACTTACCCGGAAAATCGTTTTATCTCGCTGGATATTTATGTCTGCAATATGGAAACGGATTTAAAGAAGATCGTAAACGAAATCTCTAAGGTTGTGCCTTTTGAGAAGGTGGACCAGCGTTTCCTTTCTCGAGGGAAAATCGGAACACCTGTTACTTCAAATAATTTAAACTTAATTTATCTTGTGACGGTTATTACTGCTTGCTGCAGTATTCTTTATGAACTTCTTTTAGCTCAAGCTCTTTCAACGACGATGGGGAATACGGCCCTTCGCTACAACACAACGATCGGTCTTTATATCGCGGCCATGGGATTTGGTGCTCTTCTTTATAAAAAGTTTGTGAAACGAGATGTCCTGGAAGAGTTTGTTAAGTACGAGCTTCTTCTTTCTTTGGTCGGTGGATCGGCCCCTGTCCTGGCCCTGGTTTTCGATTATGCTTTTAACAACATCGCTAAAAGTAGTGGAGTCCCGTATTTTTCAAACTGGATTCAAATGCCACTTTTTACTCTAAATCACGTTTTGATTGTGGTTATTGGTTTCTTGTCAGGCCTGGAGCTTCCGCTTCTTATTGATATGGGGAAAAAATTTGACAAGAGAAAGGGAAGTTACGTTTTAGCTTACGATTATTTTGGAACACTCATTGGAGCGATTCTTTTTCCTATTATGATTCTTCCTCAGTTACATATCTTCACCATTGGTTATGTCGTTTCAGCAATGAATATCCTGGTGGCGTTATTTGTGATGATTAAACTTAAAATTGACAATAATAAGTACAAACTCTTTATTGCTATAATGCTCATCGGATGGGCACTCTTGATTTTCAATTCAGACACGGTCAATGAAATGATTATTCAGAAATTTTACTTTGGTGGTCAGCCATGAATACCGTAACTAATAGAAAAGCTGTAAAAATTGAAATCCTGGCCATTACCATTATCCTGGCCTTTTGTAGTATCGTCTACGAATTGCTTCTGGCCAACACACTGGCCATCGTGACTGGTAACTATATTTGGTGGCAGTCGATGACAATCGGTATTTATATCGGAGGTCTGGGGCTTGGGGCCTATTATTCAGATCGCCTGCGCGATACTTACAAGAGCATTGTTAACACTGAAATTGTTCTTTCATTCTTTGGGATGATCAGTGTTGTATATGTTTACATGCTTCATGGAGGATATAAATACATCGATAATCTGTTCTTCTATACTGGAAATTACCACTCGAGTATTTATCTACAAAACCTCTTTGCATTAAAGATTGTCTTTTTTGTCATGGTTCAGGCCCTGACATTTTTAATTGGTTTGCTTTCTGGTTTTGAAATTCCGCTAATGGTAAGAATTGCAGAAGAAAAACTAGGCGAAGAAAATGATAATGAGTACCAGATTTTTGGTATTAATTATATTGGAACTCTGGTTGGGACAACTTTTTTTGCATATCTTCTTTTGCCTAAATTAGATGTTATTAAAACGTCAGTGGCGGTGGCCCTGTTAAACCTTGCTGTTTGTATTTACTTCATCGTGAGGTATTTAAAGGTCAGCAAGAAAGTTTATTATGCCTTTTCATGTGCCATTTTAGTTTTGGGTATTCTCATTAGCAGTAGTGAGCACAAGATTACTCAGACTTACTTGAAAATTTTCTACTACATGCCTAAAATTTTAGGTGAAAGCAAACAGGAAGTTGAAAATCTCTATCACAAACTGGATCGTTTGCCAGAAGTTGAGCGTTCAAAATCGCTTTATCAATACCTGGATATTTTTAGTTATCCATTTGTTTATAACGGCGAGGTTAAGGATTCGACGATTTTAACCCTGGATACAAACTTTCAGTTCAATACGGCCACAGAGTTCCTTTATCACCAGGCCTTTGCTCACGTTTCAATTGCAGTAAATAAGAAAGTGCCTAAAAAAGTTCTGCTCTTAGGTGGGGGAGATGGTCTTCTTTTGCGTGAGCTTTTAAAATACGATGAAATTGAATCCATCGATTTTATCGAGCTGGATGAAAAGATGCTCGATTTGGCCAAAGGGCGCTTTGCTGAACTCAATCAGCACTCTGTTTCTAATCCTAAAGTCAAAGTTCATATCAATGATGGTTTTTACTTTTTAAGAAACACCAACGAGAAGTTTGATGCCATTTTTATCGATTTTCCTTATCCAAACTCATACGACCTGGCGAGGCTTTATAGTGTAGAGTTCTACACGTATGTCAGAAAGGCCTTGAACCCGGATGGATTTGCTATTTTAGATGCTCCTTTCTTCGATAAAGAAAACGAGATCAAAGATAACATTCGTGGGCGAGTTATGGTGACGACGATATTTAATGAAAGAAACCTTCTCAATAACAGCGTTCTGGCCAGCACATTCTATTACGCTGGTTTTAAGACATTCTTCCCTTACCGTATTGCTGATGAGTCTTTTTTATTTGTAAAGCAGGATGCGGGAGCAATTGATTATGATTTTATGGAGAAGTCGGATCTGTCGCGTTTAAGTAAAGAGACGATTATTGAAATGAATAATATCAAAAATCAGAACTTCCCTTACGAGATTTCTTTAAAGCACATCAATTCGATCTTTAAGCCGGCCGTGGTGAAGAGAAACGAATTCTAAATACTGTCTGTCCCTGTAATGTATGGGGACAGCAGGAATTTTTCAAATTCCACAGATGGACGAGGCCCGAATAAGTACTGCAGGAAATCCTGGTGAGTGGCCTGGTATTCTTTTTGTTCAAATTTAAATTTGACCTGATCGCCGGTCATATCATACAGCTCCAGAGCCCCATCGCTGGTTTTTTGCAGGAACTCTTTTAAGACCTGATAGTTTCCAAGGCGCATGAAAGCAGTAAAAAAGATATCCTTGTTACTCGAAAGAGAAAGTTCACTTTCCGGAAGCCAGGTTTTAAAACGCTGAAGAGTTTTCATAAGGGGTAGGTATTGATCAGGAAGGCAGCCGATTTCATGAATAATATTTGAAAGATCTCTTCCTTTATTTACACAGAAGTACTGCTCTAAAACGCCATCTGGATTTTTCCTGATATAAAGATCAATAGAAGTCATTTCTTTAATGATGGACCATTCTTTTTCTTCTCTGATAACAGTAAAAAAATATTTTTCATTAAATTGTGAATACACACTTCTTAGAGAATCGAAATCTTTAGGAGAGAGGTCTTTAAATGTTGTCTTCTGAAATCCTACAGGGCGATCGTTGTTAGTGAAGACAGCGTGTCCTGTTTCAATAAGACCGCCACTCAAGTGAAAACCAAATTTTTCATAGAGGCCGGTGATTTCACTCCATAAAATAAAAAGAGCACACTCCTTAGAATGTTCATTTAAAGCGTGGTTCATCAGGCCTTTAAAAAGATCTCTTCCTCTATACTCTTTCACTGTAGCAATACCACCAATGAAAGCGACTTTGATCTGGTGATTATTTTTTGTCATCACTCGAGGACATAATGCTAAATGTGAAACCACTTGGTTGGTTGTTGTGTCTACATAGAGATAACAATTTTCAAAATTAAGCGGGTCCATTAAGAGAGCGAAGTCGCGCGCGAAGGAAAGTTCGCTAGAGTAGTGGAATTCCCTCTCAATAAGAGCGATCACACTCTCAAAATATTCGGGGTTAGCAGACAAAGTGGTAAGGGAAAATGATGAATCATTCATATATGTCTATTTTAAAGGCAATTAACTTCAAAAATGACCAATTTTCTTTCATCTTTTTTGGGAGAGGCTTTTGATCAGGTACCCGTTTTCAAGTAAAAACAATGGCTTATCTGTTAAAAAATGTCTAAAAAATAGTCATTTTTTTCTAAAGTTCTTTTGAGATGTCGACGAATAGTTAAACATGAAGCCGTGGGATATTTCCCACCGAGAGACATGATGTTTCTCACACCAGAAATCAAGGAGGATGTATGGGACTTCGAATTAACACGAACGTTGCGTCGTTAAACGCACAAAGGAATCTAGGTTCAACTAGAATTTCTATGAACAAGTCTTTGGAGAAACTTTCTTCAGGGCAAAGAATCAACAGAGCTGGTGACGATGCTGCCGGTCTCGCAATCTCAGAAAACTTAAAAGCGCAAATTAAAGGTTTAGGACAAGCGGAAAGAAACGCTGAAGACGGTATCTCTCTGGTTCAAATCGCGGAAGGTGCATTAGGGGAAGTTTCAAACATCCTAATCAGACTTAGAGAACTAGGAGTACAAGCTGCTTCTGATACTATCGGAGCAACAGAAAGAAAGTTTCTTAACGTGGAATTTGAACAGTTAACTTCGGAAGTTGACCGTATTGCCAACTCAACAGAATTCAACCGCGTACCATTACTTAACGGAACTGGTGCTGTGTTTGATATTCAAATCGGAACAAGAAATGATCCTATCTCTGACCGTTTAACGTTTGATGCTTCATCAGCTGACGTTAACGTAGCAGCTCTAGGTCTAAACCTTGCTTCAGTATCTGACAAAATTTCAGCTCAAAACTCACTGACGTCGATTGACCAAGCGATCATTTCGGTTTCAGGGATCAGAGCGGACTTCGGTGCTCTTCAAAACAGACTTCAGTCGACAGTAAACAACATTCAAACAAGTGTTGAAAACCTGGCTGCTGCAAACTCTCGTGTAAGAGACACAGACATCGCTGCAGAAACTGCAGAATTAACAAAACAGAATATCTTAATGACTGCAGGTACATCAGTTTTAGCGCAAGCGAACTCAAGTACAAACAATGCATTGAGCTTGATCCAGGCTGCTTCTCAGAGGTAATAACCTCTGAGGCATCTTCCACGCCTGCAAGTGTGAGTTGAATGCATAACAGTTTTAAGGATGAGAATTAAACTTTTGAGTAGTTGCTAAGTTTAGTTAATGGTTACTAGTACTTTAAAATTTAAAAACAAATAATAACAAATTTTCTGAACAAGATGTTCGGAGTATTACCAGGAGGGGTTGCGTGACAGGAGAATAACAATGGGATTAAGAATTAATACGAACGTGCCTTCGTTATCAGCACAAAGATCTCTAGGGATCAATACAAGAAACCTAAACGATAACCTTAGAAAGTTATCTTCAGGGGAACGTATTACTCGCTCAGGTGACGATGCAGCAGGTTTAGCAATTAGTGAAAACTTAAAAGCACAGATACGAGGAATGAGACAAGCTAAGCGTAACGCTGGCGACGCTGTTTCACTGTTACAAGTGGCAGAAGGTGGAATGAATGAGATTTCTAACATCATTATCAGACTTAGAGAACTTTCAGTCCAAGCCGCTTCTGATACAGTGGGACCTACAGAGAGAGGTTTCTCAGACATTGAATTCCAAAATCTCAAAGAAGAGATCGACAGAATTGCAAAGTCTACAGAATTCAACGGAATCAAACTTCTCGATGGTTCAGGCGGAAAACTCGAATTCCAAGTTGGTACTAAAAATGATCCAGTCCTCGATAGACTTCACTACGATGGCTCTGGAGCGGACGCATCCCTCAAATCACTTGGTTTGGAGATTGATGGGGTGTCTACGAAAGAAGGAGCACAGCAAGTGCTTAAGAAGCTTGACGACGCCTTGGTGCAAATCAACGGTACTCGTGCAAACTTCGGTGCCCTTCAGAACAGGTTGCAGTCAACTCAAAACAACCTTGAGATCAGCGATGAGAACTTATCAGCTGCTAACTCAAGAATTAGAGATGTTGATGTAGCTTCTGAAACGGCCGACATGACAAAGAATAACATTCTTCTGTCAGCAGGTATTTCGGTGCTATCGCAAGCAAATCAGGCTCCAAACACCGCTTTAAAACTACTCAATGGATAATTCTTAGGAAAGTTGCTCCGAATGGAGCAACTTTCCTTATTTTCGTTTACACTAAATTAAAGAGGAAAAAGGTCATGTTTGATTTAAACAGCTCCATGGATAAAAGAAAAACTGTTCTCATTATGGGAATCACTTCTTTTGTTGGATCAAACTTATGTGAATTTTTCCGCAAAGATTATAGAGTCGTAGGAACTTATCACCGCAAAGGCCAGCCAATTCCAGGAGTTCTTGCTCTTCCTTGTGATGTTTTAAATAAAGATGAAGTGCAATTAGTGCTTTATGCTTTTAAACCGGATATTGTCATTTACTGTGTAGGCTTAACAGGGCTTAAAGAATGCGCTGACATGCCAAATGCTTCAGATGCACTTAATTCAGCAGGGCTTTTTAACGTCGCCGAAATCGCTCCTCGTTATGGAGCGAGAGTTGTTTATCTTTCTTCGCAGTTTGTTTTTTCCGGAGCCAATAAAAACTACAATGAAATGGATAACGCTGATGTGATCACTCAATACGGGAAATCCCAGGCGTCTTCAGAATTCTATTTACAGAAGTCATCACTGAATTATCTCATCGTCCGTTGCTCTAAGCTTTATGGAAGAGGAGTCAGTCCGCTGCGTGAATCTTGGTTTGAAAAACTTCAAAGAAACCTGAAGGCCAATCAATCGGCCATTTATGATGACTTTGTTCATCAAGGTTTTGTCGATATCTATTACCTGGGAATGGTTTTAAAAATGTGCATTGATAAGAATGTGGCCAATAGATTGATCCACTTCGCTTCTCAGGACAACATGACTTACTATGAGTTTGCTAAAACGTATTGTGAAATCTTTCACGAATCAGAAAGCTTAATCAACAAAGGAAAGTGGCACCTGCCAATTTTAAAAAGCACATCTGTCGAGAGAGTGGATGAGCATCTTCACTACAAACTCGATGTTCTAAATATCGAAGGTCTTTTAAAAATCAAAATGCCAACTATCCGCGAGTCGCTGGAATTTACGCTTAAGCGCTTAAATGGAAACCGCACACCAGCTAAAGGTGTAGTGAATAAAGGTGAAGGTCTATCATTTATCTAAAATGCGTTTTAACTAGCGAGCAGAGTTAACAATGAACTCTGTCAGGTAGTGGCGAACCATTGCATCCAGGTCGACAACTTCATTGTTAAATCGCCATGTGATCTTGTTAAAAGGTCCCATGTGCGCTCTGATTTCGTGAATCGTTGTTGAGCCGAATTGGTCATTGAAAGAAAGACGTGCACCGTAAATGTCTTTTCCGTTTGCTAAAAATCCAATAGAGATACAATCGTTAGCTTTTCTAGCGAAAATTAAACGAAGTGAATTTCTAAACAGCATGAAGTCATTAACAGTATTTGAAATTTTAAAAAGCTTGATGGCCGCACTTGAATTGCTGCGTCCACGGTACTCATTAAATTTTGTCATGTAAGCTTCGAAGCGATCGCGAATATCATTCATCAGTGCAATTGAAGATTCTTCAAGCAAAAGAGCAGGGTTTAGGTGCCCGTTGATGTTAACAATACCTGACTCGTCCATGTTGATTTCATCCATGGCTAAGTTTTCAATCCAAGAGTAGTTAAGTGGCTGGTATGTTTGATTATTTTCGATCATAGAAAAATGATCGGTGTATAGGGGCTAGCTGTCAAGAATTTAAAGGGGCCTAGTGGTGGACTTACTTATCAGGTTCCGCCCATTTTTGAATAGGTGGCTGCAGTTAGTAGTCTCTTTAGGCTTCTCACTGAAAAAACCCTGAGGGTTTAATATGAGCTTGCTCACCGTGACCAGGGACCGCTCCCGAATAAATCTTTATAGAGGAACCAGCTTAAATGCCAACTCCTAGACCCACTTTCATTATACACCTTTGGCAATTGACCCTCTAGGAAAGTTTTTTTCACATAAGTGTTTTTAATAGGTTAACTAAAAAAAATCCAAAAGGTCGGGGATTCGGTAAAGAAATCCGACTCTAATGGTAAAATAATAGAGCAAAGAGCTAAAGATCCCGTGTGAAGAAACCGAGGAGTATCTTGCGTGAATTTCGTAAGTGCAGGAGACAGTAGTATGAAGAAGTTAATTGCATATTTGAAGGATGAGAGCGGACAAACATCTACAGAGTACATCCTACTCGTAGCTGTTGTTGCGATGATCATCTTTAAATTCAAGAAGACCGGGGGAGATGCCCTTGATGGTCTAACTACTAAAGTATTTGGTAAAGCAGAAACTATGGTTGATGGTATCGACGTAGGTAACTAGTCGAAGACTTTCGCTGCGATAGTTCTCTTTTGCCTTACTTTTCTACGATCATGTAGCAGTCGGCAACATATGCCTGCTGTTGTCTCTTTCTCCTCAATCTTTGATCCTTAAATCATGAAATTTAAAATCCGTATGAGGGCCTCTGGTCAGGCCCTCATCGAATATCTGCTCATATTTTGCTTTATGACGTTTATTTCTATCAGCATGGTAAAAGGGCTGAGTAAGACTATGTTTGCCTCTGTAGGGGCCATTGGCTATGAATTAACGGAGCAACTGACAGTAGGTGTCTGCAAAGAGCTTTGCTTCTTTAAAGGCTATGTTAATCAGGAAGAGTAAGCATGCTGCCAATTGTGGTCTATATTTTTATTTCAATCCAGCTGCTCTTTGTTGCTTATATTGATTTTAAATCCAAGAAAATTTCCAATATGTGGATGCTGATTAACTTTTTGTTTTTCTGCCTCCTGACTCTTATTTTCCCTCATATTTACGTCTGGTCAGTTCATACATTTATTTTCCCACTGATTTTTTTACTAGTGGGTTTCATGCTCTTCATCATGAACATCATGGGGGGAGGAGATTCAAAATATCTTTCTTCACTGTATCTTTTGGTGCCAGTGCAGTTCCAGGAAACGACTTTTACTTATCTGCTATATGCAACGGTTTTAGTAGGAAGCTCACTACTTTTATTTAATGTGCTTAAACACCTTGATATAATCATAGTTCATTTTAAAATGAGAGATATCGCCGGGATCAAGAAGATCTTTGGTAAGAAGTTTACTTATGCACCAGTAATCTTTATCGCTTGGATGTGGTTCGGATGGCAAAATTACAAAATTCTTTCTTTCTAAAAGACGAGAAAGGGCAATCCGTTGTCGAGTACATCCTGTTACTAGTCGTCGTTAGTGCACTTTCAATCACAGTGCTTAATAATAAAAAATTCAAAGAATTTGTCGGTGGAGAAACCGGTCTTTTTGTCGCTATCAGAAAGAGTATGGAGTACTCATACCGTTATGGTAGAGAGCTCAATGCGGATGCAGATTACGATTCAGCAATGAGCTTTAATTATCAGTCTAATAAGCACGACACTTATTTTAATACCAAAGAAAACACTTCACGGTTTTTTGGTGGGGCGGAGCCTTATGGTAAAAAATAAGTTCTGTCAGAATTCAGGCCAGTCGACGATAGAATTTCTTATGACGTTTACAGCGGCGGTGGGATTTATTTTTGTCTTTTTAAAAATGGCCTTGAATTACACTGATGGTTACATGGTCCATCATGCAACTTTTCTTGCGGCTCGCAGTTATCTGGTCACAGATGCTGACCGCGATGATATTGACGAAGGTGACCGCCTGGCAAAAACAACTGCGGAGAGAGTGTTTAACTCTTATCTTCCAGACGGGCTGATAAAGGGAGTTACCGGCGGTGATTTAAAAGAAAACAGTCCGAACCCGACAACAACTAAGTTTCGTGCTTTTGTTGGTCTTTACATTGAATACGCCCAAAGGTTTTCGATCGGTTTTGTCGGTGGAAAATCCAATGTTAATTTCAGGTCAGAAGCTTTTTTAGGTAGAGAGCCAAGCAGGTCTGAATCAAAACAACAAGTCTGCGCAGCGATCAAATCGTTGGGCCTAAGCCGTTGTGACGTTCATGTCACCCTGGAAGATAATGGGGGATGATATGAAGAATGTTTTAAAAAACCAGAAAGGTCAGGCAATCTTTGAGCTCATCATCTTTTTGCCTTTTCTTATTTTTCTCTACACGATTTATTCGACGACTGGAAATGCGATCAATGGTTCAATTAACCAGCAAAAAGCAGTGCGCGGGTACTTTTATGGATTAGTGAGGGGAAATTCTTATATCAATACTACAACTGACCTGGACGAATTTTCAGAAAAAGCTATTTCTGTAGTCGGGTTTTCAGCTCTGGGATGGAGAGAGAAATCGGCCTCTGGAGGGCAGCGCTCATTTGCTCCATGTTTTAGATTTTCTTCACTCCTAAAAAACGATTCGAGCGAAGAGTGTGATTCTAAAGAACGCGATGAAGACAATGACGGGCAGCCTATCAGCCGTTATGTCCGAGTGTTTACGTTTTATGGAATATGTGGCCCGGTTTACACCAAGATCTCCGACGGGGGAGCTGGTAATTACTACGATATCAATCCGGCCCAACAAAATAACCCCGGAAACTGCATCCTTTCCAACTAGGTTCTACTAGTCAAATTCTTCCGCTCCGCAAATTTTTTCCTAAATTTTGTTACTATTTAAAAAGCTAGTTATTTAAACAGGTTGGGAAAAAGTATGAATACACGCGCCCTCACTTTGGCCATTGCAATCGCAGCTTTTGCGATGATGATGGTTTGGACATATCTCGAAGATCAAAAAAGCGCGATGATTAAGGAATACGGTATTCAAAGTTCTGTTGTCGTTGCAAAAAATGATATTCAGGAACTCGACTTGATCGATGACTCAAAAGTTGAAGTTAAAACTGTTCCAGCAAACTTCCTGGCACCTGGGCATTTCAAAACAATTAAAGAACTAGAAAATACAATCGCGACTGTTCCTATTATCAAAGGGGAGCAGATCACAAAACCACGTGTAACTTATCCCGGAATTAAAACGGGTCTTTCACGCCAGGTTTCTGTTGGTAAGCGTGCTGTTGCGATTAACATCACTGAGAAAGATGCCGTGGGAAGATTGATTAAGCCAGGAGACCGCGTAGATGTTCTGGCAGCGATTGATATTTCTCAAGGGGCGAGAAAAGATTTACAAAAAACCAGAACATTCCTTCAGGATGTTCTGGTTCTTTCTACCGGGATGAGTATGACTAACTCAATTCCAATGTACGGGGTTGAAACACCGAAAGTTATCCGTACGATGAACTTAAATACTTACACGACTTACAACACGATTACACTTGAACTTGATCCGTACGATGTTCAGAAACTTGCATTCATGCAGGCCTATGGTAGCGGTACATTATCGCTGTCACTGAGAAACAATGCGGATAAAGAACCGGTGAGATTAAGAGCAACACAAATTTACGATGTACTCGGAGAAGATGCTTCTGAAGCCAAAGGTTTCTTCTCTGAGAAATATTTAAAAGAGTCTAAAAATGCTCAATAAATTTTTTGTTATTCTGTTTTCATGGATATTAATCGCACTTCCTGCCTTTTCTCAGGATGGGGACCCTAATGAGTCTTTGAAAGAAGTCGAAGTTATTGTTGGTTTGGAAAAAATCATCACGCTCGATTTCGTTCCAAACTCAGTTATTAAAATCGCCAACGAAAACTTAGTTTCATATCAGCTCGTTCCGCAAAAAAAGCAGATTCTCTTAACCGGGATTAAAGCAGGGGATACGACCCTGACTGTTCGCGACCTGGCCGGAGATATCAAGGCCCGTTATCTTTTAAAAGTAACAGCATCTGATCAGTCTAAAGTTGTTGTTCAGTTAAAAGAACTTCTGGGTGATGTTGAAGGTCTGGAAATTGGTATTAAAGGAGACGCCGTTTTTGTCGGCGGTCAGATCGTTGTTCCAAGTGATATTGGTAAAGTTGTTGTTATCCTCGAAAAATATCCTGACGTTCTTCGCTTGGTTGAGCTCTCTCCACAAACTCAGCTGGTCATTGCTAAAAAAATGCAGGATGAGATGCAAAAAAGTACACTTCGTGACGTTACTGTTCGCGTAGTAAATGGAACTTTCTGGATTGAAGGAGTGGTTAACTCGCAGGAAGAAAGTAATAAGGCCGAGCAAATTGCCCGCGCGTATCTTCCGGATCAAATTCAGAACTTAGCAAGAAGAACAGATGCTGTTCAGACGACTAAAAAACCTCCGTTTGAAAACTTGTTAACGATCAATACAAAACCAAAACCAGAACCTCTGGCAAAACTTTTTAAGATTACGGCACAGTTTGTGGAATTAACGAAGGCCTATGATAAGACGTTTGGTTTTAGCTGGACGCCGACTATCGGTAATGGTGGTGGGTCAATTCAGGTCGGGAAAACTGGAAGCGGTGGAGTCGCGACTTCGTCACAAGGAACACTGGCCGCAACGATTTCAAATCTTTTCCCAAAACTAAACTCGGCCAAGAGTGCGGGGCACGCGCGTGTTGTTCAGTCTGGGGTTATCATTGTTAAAGACAATGTCGAAGGTGCGATTAATAAAACATCAAAAATTCCTTATGCGATTGGGACTGGTGACAACTTAAAGAGTGGTACTGCCGTCTCGGGATTCGAATTGAGAATTACACCGAATATGCTTCAAGAAGAAAAAATTAACTTGAAAATGGTTATTTCGGTAAAGGCCACAACGGGGGATTCAGTTCCAACAGAATTGGATAACACTGTTAATACGCAAATCATTGTGAAGTCACAGGAATCAGCCGTAGTCGGGGGTGTTGTACAGAATAAATTTACAACAGATTACGACAGAGACCCACCTGTTCAGGAAACGATTGAAAATGGTTCAGCACTATTTTCATTCTTAAAGTCTAAAAAATACTCTACTAACCGCTCTCAGTTCGTCATTTTCGTGACTCCAGAAATTATCGAGTCAGCTTCTTCAGGAGCACAGGAAGTAGAAAGAAAGTTCAGGAAAAGGAGCAGATAGTGGCCGGACACATAATTTCAATCATCGGGGGTAAAGGAGGACTTGGTAAGTCGCAGGTTGCGGCGAACTTGGCCTTTGCTTACGCGATTGAGGGAAAAGTTAAAACTCTGCTTTTAGATTTTGATCAAAAAGCAAGTGGAGACCAGGACTTCATCACCGGGATGAAGGGGAAAAAGAATTTAAAAGAATTGGCGGATTTTAAAGGGGCCATTGACCCAAATTCTATCCAGCAGTTCGTTAATATGAACCAAAACGTTTTTTACATCGGGATGCCTAACGACCCGACGGCGGCAGAGGGAATTGAAGTTGAAGCTTTAGGAAGAACTCTTAAGGCCGTAACTAATATTTATCCGATTACTATTATCGATGCAGGAAATGAGCTGACTCCATTGGCAATTAAAGCGCTGGAGTTCTCAACACTCATATTCGTCGTGGTGACTCCGGACATTCTTGCGCTTAACCAGACAAAGAGATTGTACTCTGACCTGGTGACGATGATGTTTCCTAAGGACATGATTCAGTTTGTAATCAACCAGGCCCAGCAAGGCCACCCGGTGACTAACGATGTAATTGCCAAGACATTGGGAAAGCCTGCTTTTAGTGTTATCCCTCGCGATGACCAAAACTGTACACTCGCTCTTAACCAGAAAAAACCTGTTATGTTAGTGGCGAGAAATAGTAACTTCGCTAAAGGTGTGATTGATACCGTCAGACGCCTTAATGAAAAAAGTATTCTTAGAGCGCTTGAGAAATTAAATAAACCTTCTGATGTCGGTCAGAAAAAAGCTACCCCAGCGGGTGGTGAAGCAGGAGCGGAAGGTGGTGGACCAACAAAAGGTGGGAAGAGCCCTTGGACGGATTTAAAGTCACGTATTCACCGTGCTCTTGTTGAAGAGATGGATTTAAAGAAAGCAGACGACAACGATCCCAAGGCGCAGATCATTTTAAAAGAGCAGACAAAAAAAGTTGTTGTTGAACTCTTAGGAAAAGAAGACACGAAGGGGATTTTAAATACCCGTGAAGATATGAACCAGATCGTAAAGGAAATTCTCGATGAAGCTCTAGGGCTTGGGCCACTGGAAGATCTTCTTCGCGACAAGAGTATTTCCGAGGTTATGGTTGTTGGGCCTTATAAAATTTATTACGAGCAGGGCGGAAAGATTAAGCTCTCTGAGATCACTTTCACTAACGACCGTCAGGTACTAAACGTTATTGAAAGAATTGTTGCTCCTATCGGCCGTCGTATTGATGAAAAAACTCCTTACGTTGATGCCCGTTTAAAGGATGGATCGCGTGTTCACGCCATCATTCCTCCTTCGGCCATCGATGGATGCTCTATTACGATTCGAAAATTCCCAGAGAAACGTTTGACATACAAGGACCTGGTTAAGTTTGGGTCAATGACAGAGAACATGGCGGACTTCCTTCGTATTGCGGTAGAGGCCCATAGAAACATCATCGTTTCTGGTGGTACTGGTTCCGGGAAAACGACATTGATCAACGTTCTTGGTGGGTTCATTCAATCAAATGAACGTATCATTACATGTGAGGACTCGGCGGAATTGAACTTCCCTCAAGAGCACATTGTTCGACTTGAAACGCGTCCGCCTTCATTGGAAGGAGATGGGGCGATTGATATTCGCTGTCTGGTAAAACAGACCCTGCGTATGCGTCCAGATAGAATTGTCGTTGGTGAGTGTCGTGGAGGTGAAACTCTGGATATGTTGCAAGCGATGGGTACAGGTCACGATGGTTCAATGACAACTGTCCACTCAAACAATCCACGTGAGTGTATTGGACGTCTGGAAACTCTTGTTCAATACGCCGGAACATCGATTTCTCCGCGTGCGATTAAAGAAATGATCGCCAATGCAGTTCACATGATTATTCAACAGTCGCGTCTTGATGATGGATCGAGACGAGTTATGTATATCACCGAGATCGCGGGGATGCAGGGAGATACTGTTATCCTTCAGGATATTTTCTTATTCATTCAAAAAGAAATTGATAAGAACGGAAAAATTCTCGGAGAATTCCAGGCCACAGGATTTATTCCTAAGTTTATCGAGGTCCTGGAGAGAAAAGGTTATAACGTACCAAGAGGGATCTTCAGCAACCGTCCACCTCAAGCAGCGCCAGCAACAGCGGCACCTGCGGCGGCACCGGCAGCTGGAGGAGTACCGAAACCACCAACGAGTGGAGGAGCTGCACCAGCTGGAGCGGTAAAGCCACCGGTAAAGAAATAGGTAGGGCATGAGTTTTTTCTTAGATATGGTTGGCCGAAACGGACTCATCTTTGTGGTGGGGATGATGGTCTTCGCTCTAAGCTACAAGTACTCAATCAATATCTTCGACTGGATCGAGCGCCAGACCTACGGGACGCGCACGTATATTACAGAAAAGCTGGAATTCCTTTTTATTGAAATCCCTCAAGACAGATTGACGTATATGCTTTTGGCTTCTTCGGTGGGGCTTGGTTGTTTCATCTTTTTATTCATTGGTTTTTTTGCCAGCTGGATTTTGGGAGCTATTCTCGGTGGGATCATGGCCTTTATTGGTTTTAAGGCCCCGAGATGGATTATTGATTACCTGGTGGAAAAAAGAATCAAGGCCTATTCACTGCAAATGGTAGATGCCCTTCAGCTTCTTTCCAATGGGATTCGCGCCGGTCTTTCGGTTCCTCAAGCTATCGGGATGATCGTTGAAGAAATGCCCGCCCCAATCTCTCAAGAGTTCAACGTGCTTCTTCAGCAAAATAGAATCGGGATGCCGTTAGAAGAGTGTTTTGAAAACCTCGCTAAGCGCGTGCCTCTGGAAGACAACGACATGTTCGTGTCTGCCGTGAATATTCTAAGGGAAACCGGGGGTAATCTTTCGGAGGTTTTTGATACGATCGTTGATGTCATTCGCGAAAGGGTAAGACTGCAACAAAAAGTTGACACTTACACTGCACAGGGGATGTTCCAGGGAATGACCATCGGGGCAATGCCGTACCTTCTGGGATTCGTCTATTTCCTACAAGATCCCAAGTCAATGACTCCGTTATTTACGACTCCGCTGGGTCTAGTATTTTTATTTGTAGCCTTAATCTTCGATATAGCAGGTATTTACGTTATAATGAAAATTGTAAAAATTAAGATCTAAAGAAATTGTTCAATTATACCGAATAATTAACTGTATTTTTTTCTAACAAGGAATGTGAATTATGAGTTTTAAAAAATCGCTGATAGCACTCTCTCTAATGCCGATGATGGCGTTTGGTGGTGTTAACTTAAAAAACGGAAACTTTTATATCACCTACACTGATATCATTGCTCCTGGTGGAGATCATGATCTAGAGGTGACGAGAACATATAACTCTAAGTCAACAGACAATGGCTGGTTTGGTTTCGGATGGGGATCTCTCTATGAAACAAAGCTAATGGTATCTGCAGACGGATCAGTAGTTGTTATGGAAAACGGATCGGGTGCACAGACTCGTTTCGTTCCGAAAGAGGCAATCAATGTAGAGATTGCTTCTAAGAAAATTATCGAAGCTATGAAGAAAAAAGAACCGGTGAGTGACGTTATGGTTCAGTCGCTAATGAAGCGTTTGAACAGCGACTCTGAGCTTCGCCAGTTCTACTCGAAGAAATACAACATTGAAACTGTCCTGGCAGACGGAACAATGCTTTACTCGAATGACCGTGGAATCCAGACAATGGTTAAGGAGAAGACGGGATATAAGAGAACAGGATCTGACGGAAAAGTTGATTACTTCGACAACGCAGGTAAATTGACAAAAATCTCGGACAAGAACGGATACAGTATTTCATTCGAATATAAGGGAGAACAACTGTTTGCGATTAAAGATACGCAAGCAAAACAAATCCTTTTCGAGTGGTACCCGGATGGAAAAATTAAATCTGCAGCTTTCACTGGAGATAAAAAAGCGACTTACGCTTACGATACAAAAGGTAACCTTTCTACAAGTACAGACGTAGCAGGTAACACTTATAAGTATGATTATGACAGTAACCATAACTTAACTGGTATCACGTATATCGATACAACGAAAATGCAAGTGAAGTACGACAAGAACTCGTTTGCAACTGAAGTTATCGAAAGAAACGGGGAGTCTACTAAGTACAAGTATGAAAACAACCCGAAGAATCCGGACTTCCACTACTGGACAACGGTAACAAAAAAACCAGTAGAAGGACCTGAGTCTTCAAGTCGTTATGAGTATGAAATTAAGACAAAACCAGATGGTCAGCAATACACATACAGAATTGCGACTGATGTAGATGGAATCAAAACTGAAACAATCTACTCTGAGTGTTGTTCTCTTCCACTTAAAATCACTCGTGGAAAAGACGTAACAACTTTTGAATACAATGCAAAAGGACTTCTTACAAAGAAAACATCAACTCGTGGAGAGTATGTTGAACTTGCTTATGACGACAAGATCAACAAGATCACAAGAGTTGTAAACAATGACGGCTGGACAAATTTCCAGTACGACAAGATCGGAAACCTGGCAAAAGCTGTTAATAGCGCAGGAAAATCAGTTCTTCTGATTTACGATCGCTCTGGAAAGATCACAAAAATGATCGACCAGGAAAAGGATGATGCTAAGACGAGAAGAACACTTTCTTTCAAATACAACTCACTTGGAAAACCAGTTGAGATTGAAATGGAGAACGTGGGAATCATCAACGTAGCATACGATAACTACGGTGAAATCAAGAAAGTTGAATCAAAAGCGGGCGCAAAAATGGCTCTTCAAGTGACACAAGCATTCCAGTCACTTTTAAGCATTGTTAAACCTGCCGGTGTTAACTTAAATATGTAATGGACCAGGCCTAAAGGCCAATCGAAGGGAGAGAGTGTATGAAATTTTTATTAGTGATCGCGATGTCTACAGTACTTACAGGAACAGCTTTTGGTGCATGTTCATCATCATCACCGGCAGAGTGTAAGACAAAACAAGAGTGCGACGGAATTTCAAAAGAAGGACAGAAGTTTGTTTTCAATGAAAGCAACAAAGTAAAATGTATGCTTCAGGAAACTTCAGTAGCAACAAACTGTCTTGAAAACAACAACTCAAGTTTAAATGTTTCTAAAACTGATGCTGCTTCAGGAAAAGACGGTACTACAGGAACGACTGGTACAACAAAATAGTCGCTGTTTTTCCTCTCTTCGACATACACTTAGATAATTTAAAAATGGACCGCCTGGTTAGCAGGCGGTTTTCATAATCCCTGCCTTTCTCATGGGCACTTTCTACAATTAATCACTTCTGACGTCTTCCAGGGCCTCTTATAAGGCCTGTATGTTTTATCCCATCAAATTATGCTGATGAAGAGGTAATCCCTCTATAAAGGTCAAATAGCGTCTTTAATCAATATATGTATATCTTTCACACACTGCTGTTTAAAGTTTAAACACTTTTTCAGAGGGAAATTCCTAAGTTTTGAATATTGCAGATGCCAAAACTTGGCATGGAGCCTGCAAATTAAAATACAAACAAAACCAGGGGAATTTTATGAAAGCACTAATCATCCTATCTCTTACTATAGTTTCACTTAACGCTTTTTCAGCTGAAGTTGGAGAAGATAAAAAAGGTGAATGTATCTACTCTAACCAATCTAATAAGAGAGATGCAAAAGAAGTAGTGGCCACTTCTTCAGAAGATAAGAAACCAGAATCAAAGGCCGTTTCAAAATAGATTTTAAGACTTAATTTCTGCATACATTTTTCTCACACTCCTTTTTAAGAACCCCGCGAATGCGGGGTTTTTTAATGCCCTGAAATAACAAAAAACTGTGTAAATATTTTCCATGCCTGTCTAAAGTTTGGACGAAAATAGCTGAGCAATTTCTTCTAACTCATCAAAAGATCAAGAGCACAAAGTTGGCATTGTTAGTGCAACTACCAAAGTAAGAAAGCTTAAAAAACCAAAAAGGGGAATTATATGAAAGCACTAATTATCTCATCTCTACTTTTCTTTTCTTTAAGAGCAATGTCAGGTGAAGTTGGTGAAGACAAAAAAGGTGAATGTATCTACTCTAACCAATCTAATAAGAGAGATGCAAAAGTTGTAGTAGACACTTCTACAGAAGAAGCGAAAAAAGAAGCTATCAAGACAATTTCAAAATAATTTTAAAAGACATTATTGATATAGATATAAAGAGGGGCCCACTGAATAGTGGGCCTTTCTTTTTTATTCATCGCTCAAAGCGCGTCTTAATCTTTCTTGTTCTTCATCACTGTACGTATCATCAGCTGGTCCATTTTCTTTGATGATCGACTTCTTCTTTTTGACCGCGGCCATTTTAGACTTTACCTGGTCTTCTTCCAGTGAAGGTTCAGAGTTAGAGTAGAGCTTTTTTGAATATCTCTTAGTAGATGAAAACTTCTGTTTTGTGACCTTGGCAGCATCGCGGGCATAGGGAGTTACCATGCTGTAGAGCTTGTCGAAAACTTGTCTTCCTCCGCCAATCGGAATGCACATAATGGCAAAACTTAGAGTGAAATAAAAAATAAAACGAATGATAAACATGATAGTCCCTTATCTATTATCTTTTTCAACCAGGCGTTCAACTTTTTCAACGGCCTTAATCAGGTCGTCTCTTTCAAATGGCTTTTGCAGGAAATCACTGGCACCGTTTGAGATCGATTCAATAACGATGCTTTCAATGTTCAGAGAAGACATCATAATAATGAATCTTTCCCCTGAGCTTTTTTCCTGAAGATGTTTTGTCAGTTCGAGACCAGAGATCTCTGGCATAACGATATCGATAAAAATCAGGTTAGGTTTTGCAGAGTGGGCAATCTGGATGGCCTCTTCCGCAGATCCTGCCTGCCCGATAACGTTGAATCCTTCGTAGGTCAGAATCTCGACCATATTCTTGCGATTGAAGTCGGAGTCGTCCACAATAAGGATTTTGAGCTTGTCATGATTGCGAGGTGGTTTCATAGAATGATCCAAAATTAAATGTTTCTTCTATGTTTATGATATCGCAAAAGGGTGATCTAAAAAAAGAAAAACCAACAATACTGTTGGTTTCTCTTTTTAGTCATACTAAATTTGTCGGAAACTAGGCTGCTGCAGGCGGCAGAGTTTCTTTTCTTGAATACACTTTTTTCTTTTTCTTTTCTTTCCATCCCACCAGGGCAACGTCCAGAACTTCATCGAATGACTTAACTGGTACGAAGTTCAGTTTTTCTCTGTATTCGGCCGGGATGTCTTCCAGGTCTTTTTTGTTTTTCCATGGAATGATGATGGTCTTAACGTTCATTCTCATTGCAGCCAGTGCTTTTTCTTTCAGACCGCCGATTGGAAGAACTTTACCTGTAAGTGTGATCTCTCCAGTCATCGCCACGTCCTTACTTACCGGTGTACCCGTTAGTAGTGAAACGATAGCTGTTGCCAGCGTGATCCCTGCACTTGGACCATCCTTCGGAGTAGCTCCTGCCGGAAGGTGGATGTGCAGTTCGTTCTTTTCGAAAATATCGTCTTCAATTCCAAGTTCAAAGGCCTGGCTTCTGATATATCCGATAGCTGCTTGAGCAGATTCTTTCATTACGTCACCAAGCTGACCTGTAAGAGTTAAACCTCTTCCTTTCATCTTAGTTGTTTCGATGTAAAGAACTTCACCACCGTGAGCTGTCCAGGCAAGACCTGTCGAAACTCCGATTTCATCTGTTTCTTTTTCATCGTCTTTTGTAAAGACAGGAGGTCCAAGAAGCTTGAAGACTGTCTCACTCATGATGTGAGTTTGCTCAGCTTCACCTTTAGCAATTTTCATTGCTACTTTTCTACAGATCGCTCCGATTTTTCTTTCAAGGTTACGAAGACCGGCTTCTGATGTGTATCCCTTGATAACACTTGCCACACCTTCATCTGTAAAGTTGATGTGCTCGTCAGTGATTCCGTTTTCATCCATTTGTTTAGGAATGATGTACTTTTTCGAGATGGCCACTTTTTCTTCCTGTGTATATCCAGAAAGATTGATGATCTCCATACGGTCTCTTAATGGAGCAGGGATCTGCTCTAAGAAGTTAGACGTGGCAATGAACATAACATTTGAAAGGTCAAAAGCTACGTTTAGGTAGTGATCGCGGAAGTTCATGTTTTGTTCCGGATCAAGAACTTCAAGAAGTGCCGCAGATGGGTCACCTTTGAAATCTCCACCTAGTTTATCGATCTCATCAAGAAGGATAACCGGGTTGTTTGTTTTTGCTTGTTTCATGGCCTGAACGAAACGTCCTGGCATTGCGCCGACGTAAGTTCTTCTGTGTCCACGGATTTCGGCTTCATCTTTTACACCACCAAGAGAGATGCGCACGAACTCGCGTCCACATGCTTTAGCGATAGATTTACCAAGAGATGTTTTACCTACACCTGGAGGTCCAGAGAAACAAAGGATAGGTCCTTTCATTCCTGGTCCCTTTAGCTGTCTAACGGCAAGGTATTCTAAAATTCTTTCTTTTACTTTAAATAGATCGAAGTGGTCTTCGTTTAAGATCTCTAGAGCTGCATCCAGGTCAATCTTCTCTTCACTAGTCTTAGACCATGGAAGATCGCACATCCACTCCAGGTAACTTCTAAGGATAGAAGCCTCTGATGAATCTGGGTGCATTTTTTCCAGACGAGCAATCTGCTTAAGCGATTCTTTTTCTGCTTCTTCAGGCATTTTCGCTTTTGCGATCTTGTTTCTGATTTCAGCAAACTCATCATCTCCTTCTTTCTGAGCCTCGTCACCAAGTTCAGACTTGATAGCTTTGATCTGCTCTCTAAGGAAGTATTCTTTTTGGTTCTTAGTGATTTCTTCTTTTGCTGTCGACTTGATCTTGTTTTGCATTGCCAGGATTTCCAGCTCGCGTGCCAAGATGTCGTTGATTCTGTGCAGTCTTTCCATCGGATCAAGGATCTCAAGGATTGTTTGCGCTTCTGCCACATGAAGGTTCAGGTTTGAAGCAACAAGATCTGCAAGTCTTCCTGGGTCTTTGATGTCTTCAAGGATCATCAGGATGTCTGGAGAAAGCACTTTCCCCATATTGATAACTTTTTCTAGTTGCTCGCGGATGTTTCTCATAAGAGCGTTGGCGGCAACATTGTTTTCCTCAAGTTTTACATCTTCAACCTTCATCAGTTTACACATGAAGTAAGGAGCTTCTTGAGTGAATGCTGTGATGCGGGCCTTCGAAAGACCTTGAACAAGAATTTTGATTCTTCCGTCAGGAAGCTTTCTCATTCTCATGATCATCGCGATTGTTCCCACTTCGTAAATTTCATCAGGAGCAGGTGCTTCCGCTTTCATGTCTTTTTGACTTGAAAGAAGAATTAATCGGTCAGTCTTTGTCAGCGCGTGGTCAACGGCCTGAATTGAAGATTCTCTTCCAACGAAAAACGGTAGTATCATAAATGGGTATACTACGATGTCTCTAATCGGCAGGAGAGGGAGATGATCTTTTAGTTCGATGTTGTCACCCTCATAATTAGTTACCATACATATCCTCCAAATTGGCCTATCTGCAAAATCATTTGCATTCAGTTATCCAAATCGGGATATGGAATAAACTCTTTAAAATATTTTAAGATTTTGTGAATATTTATTCATTTTTTTTGGTTATACTTGAGAGCGATTATCATTGTATTAAATGAAAAATAGACGAAATACTTGAGTGGTTATATAGGGAGATACGAATGAAAATGACCGTAGGGGCAGTTATTCTTGCAGCAGGCGAAGGAAAGCGTTTGAAATTAGATGCACCAAAGCCACTAGCGCCATGTTTAGATAAAAAACTTGTGGATTTTCCCATTCGCGAATTACAAAAGTTTTTTAGTCGGAATAATTTAACTGGTACTCAGACAGCTGTGATTGGTCACCAGAAAGAGTTAGTTCAAAGCTACATTTCATCTCGTTATCCAGAAGTAAAATTCGCAGTTCAAGAGAGACAATTGGGTACGGCCGATGCTCTTCGCGCGTATTTTAATTCCTCTTCTAATACACACCAGTTTGATTACACTCTGGTCATTTGTGCTGACACTCCAGTAGTCTCTGAAAAAGAATTAACCCAAATGTTAGAGCTTCTCAAACAAGAGGGATGCGATGGCGTAGCGGCTACTTTTACAGAGTCAAATCCCAAGGGATACGGGCGTATCATCAGAGGGACAAAAGGCTTTCACATAGTAGAAGAAAAAGATGCAACGGATGAGCAAAGAAAAATCACGGAAGTAAACTCTGGACTCTACCTTCTAAAGACATCTTATGTTCTTGAGCACCTAAAAAATGTAGATTCGAATAATAAGTCAGGCGAATTCTACCTGACAGATGTTTTTAAAGACGGCTTTAATGTAAAGGCGCTTTGTTTTCCTCAGGGACATATCTTTTTAGGTGTCAACAACCTGGAGCAGTTGGAGTTTGTTGAGACTGTCTTAAGAAAACAAAAAATTGCTGATCTTCGTGAAGGAGGTGTGCGCTTTATTGATTCAAACCACACTTATATTGATGACGAAGTAGAAATCGGTGCGGGGACAGTGGTGTACCCGAATACATATATTACCGGTAAAACCAAAATCGGGAAAAATGTTGTGATTGAAATGGGGGCGCAAATCAGAGACTCTGAAGTAGCGGACAACGCTAAGGTTCTGGCCTACACACTCCTTGAGGATGCCAAGCTACATACGAAGGCACATGCTGGACCGTTCGCCCGCCTAAGACCGGGCTCAGATATCGGGCCGGAAGCAAAAATCGGAAATTTCGTAGAAATTAAAAAAGCAGTACTTGATCGCGGCGTTAAGGTTTCCCACCTGAGTTACGTCGGGGATGCCTTCATCGGGGAAGAGACCAACATTGGATGTGGTTTCATTACCTGTAACTATGATGGGGCCAACAAACATATAACAAGAATCGGGAAAAACTGCTTCATTGGATCGGATTCACAGACGGTAGCTCCGGTTGAGATTGGGGATGAATGCTTCGTAGCTTCAGCGACAACTGTAACCAAGAATATGCCGGATGGGTCTTTTGCGATTTCGCGCGGCCAGCAGTCGACCAAAGAGGGCATGGCCAAAAGATTCATTAAAGTCAAAGAAAAGAAGTAGCGTGTAAAAAGGTAATACTGTAAAAACCTTAAACACAATTCAATGAATTAGTGCTATTCTTATCCAGCTTAAAAATCACTCTTAAGAGGTATACCTATGTGTGGAATTGTCGGTTATTTTGGACCTTCTCAAAAATCTGTTGAGATCGTTATCGAAGGATTAAAGCGCCTTGAATATCGTGGATACGATTCAGCAGGTGTAAGCTTTATTGATCAAAACAATAAAATGCAATTTTATAAAAAGGCCGGAAAGCTTGATAACTTAAAAGCTGAGTTGGTTGGCAAAGATACAATCGCTCGCGCATGTATCGGTCACACTCGTTGGGCCACTCACGGTGGTGTAACGGATGTAAACGCTCATCCACACAATAACGAAGTTCTTTCAATCATCCACAACGGAATTGTTGAAAACGCTAATGAAATTAAAAGAGAGCTGGCAGGACACGGAGTGAAGTTCAAATCAGAAACCGACTCTGAATCATTCCTTGAGCTAGTGACATATTACCTAAAACAAGACGTGCCGATTAAGGAAGCGATTGCGACTTCTTTCAAACGCGTTGTTGGTAACTCTGCTTTCGTTATTCTTTATCCAAAAACAGGGGAAATTTTTGCAGTCAAAAGAGGTGCCCCTCTAGTTTGCGGTGTAAACGAAGTGACATCTGAAGCGCTAGTTTCTTCAGATCCATACGCTCTTGCTGGAATGGTGCACACTCTCTACTTCCCGGAAGACGAAGTTCTTGTTCACCTTTCAGGGGAAAACAAAAACATCGCCAACTTCTATGAACTAGACCTGACTAAAACGACAAGATACCTTTCTAAGAAACAAGACATGTCGGTTGAAGTTTCTGAAAAGGGTGAATATGAACACTTCATGCTAAAAGAAATTCATGAGCAACCAGGTCTAATCAGAAACCTGACTCAGTATTACTTTGCTGGAGAAGGAAAAGAGTCACTAGAAAAAGTAGCGGCCTATAACCCAGAGAGAATTTATCTTTCTGCTTGTGGAACAGCTGCTTATGCTGGCCTTGTGATTCGCGACTTCCTTGAAGGAATCAACAGAATCCCTTCAACTGTGGAACTAGCGAGTGAATTCCGTTATAAAAACCCAATCCTTAAAAAAGGTGATGTAGGGATCTTCGTTTCTCAATCAGGAGAAACAGCAGATACACTTGCAGCTCAATCAATCTGTAAGAAGGCCGGCGTAAAAACGATGTCGATTGTTAACGTTGATGGTTCAACTCTTTACAGAGACTGCGATGACAATCTTCTTATCCGTGCAGGAGTTGAAATTGGTGTAGCTTCAACTAAAGCTTTCACGCAACAAGCTCTTACTGGTCGTTTAATGTCAGCGGCAATGGCCGGAGACTTAAAAGACGAAGGGAAAAAAGTAAAACTTACCGGTAAGTTTGCTCTTCTTGCAGAAAGAATTGATAAACTTCTTTTAAAATCAGATGAAATCAAGTCAGTAGCAGAATCAATCTATAACAAAAAAGGATTCTTCTACACAGGTCGCGGAGCTTACTTCCCAATCGCTCTTGAAGGTGCACTGAAGCTAAAAGAAATTGCTTACGTTCACGCTGAAGGATACGCAGCTGGAGAGTTAAAACACGGACCAATCGCTCTTATCGATGAAGAAATGGTAAACATCGCTCTTGTTGGACCTGAATTATTCGAAAAAACTGTTTCGAACGTTCACGAAATTAAGGCGAGAAAAGGAATCATTGTAGGAATTGGACCTCGTGGCAATGAAGAGCTAATGGGACTAAGCGATTTTTATATACCTCTTGATTTTGATGGTCTGGAAGAATTATCACCACTTTACGTAAACGTGGTGAACCAACTTCTTGCTTACTACATGGCGAAATTCAAAGGAACGGATATTGATAAGCCAAGAAACCTGGCTAAGTCAGTGACGGTTGAATAATTCCTATGATACTTTTATGGGATGATAAAACTAGATAGTCTAAATCCCGTTCAAAAACAGGCCGTCTTAAACACAGACGGCCCGGTTATGATCCTGGCCGGTGCAGGTTCTGGAAAAACCAAAACCCTTGTCACCCGAATCTCATACTTATTAGAAGAAAAGAATGTAAGCGCCCACCAACTCTTAGCGCTTACGTTTTCCAATAAAGCAGCCCGTGAAATGCGCGAGCGTATCGCCCATGAAGTGTCGATGGATGTGGGCGCTCTACAGATCACAACTTTCCATGCTTTTTGTGCCAAGCTTTTAAGATCAGAGGCCAATTACCTGGGCCTTTCCCGCAATTTTACGATCTATGATGAAGGTGAATCAAAGGCGATTGCTAAATCGCTTTTAGAGCGCCGTGGGATCTCGACTAAAGAGATCAATCCATATGACATTCTGACTTATATTGATTCGCTTAAAAACAACGGTTATTACCCGGGTCGAGTGATGCAGGATGGAGGCGGAGCTGAACCATCGGATGAATTCTTTGGCTACTTCGAAGAATATGAATCGGAACTTCACCGTGCAAACGCTCTGGATTTCGGTGGACTCATCACGGCCGTGATTCAGCTCTTTGAAAAATTCCCTGATGTCTTAAGCCGCTACCAGAATCGTTTTGTTTACGTTTTAGTAGATGAGTATCAAGACACCAACCGCGCGCAGTTTGAGCTTATCAAAATGCTTTGTGGAAAACGCAGAAATATATGCGTGGTAGGGGATGAAGACCAGTCGATCTATTCTTGGCGTGGCGCTGACATCAGAAACATCCTGGATTTCGAAAAAGTCTGGCCGGATGTAAAAGTTTTAAAACTAGAGCAAAACTACCGTTCAAGTAAAACCATCATTGAAGCTGCCTCATGTGTAATTGAAAAAAACACCATGAGAAAAGGCAAGCACATGTGGACGGACAACCCGGAAGGGGATGCCATTGAAATCGTCGAGTGTTTCAACGATAAAGACGAGGCTGAGTTTATTGCCAATGAATCAGCAAAACTTTACCGCGCAGGGGTGCCTTATAAAGAGATGGCGGTTTTCTACCGCTCAAATGCCCAGGCCCGCCAGATTGAAGACGCTCTAAGAAAATCAAAAATCAATTACCGCGTTGTCGGTGGTGTGAAGTTCTACGAAAGAAAAGAAATCAAAGATATGCTTTCTTATCTTCGTTTGATCATTAACTCAAAAGACTCTCTCGCTCTAAGCCGCATCATTAACGTCCCGGCAAGAGGAGTGGGAGCGACATCGCTGCGTAAACTTGAAGTGGAAGCTGTTAACAGCAACACTTCACTTTGGGACATCATCGAAAAAATCGTCGATCACGCCGGCGAGTTTGCCCATATTAAACTCTCAGCAAAGATTAAGTCTTCGCTTTCAGAGTTTGTAACATTAATTAATGAGCTTCGCGTTTTAGACCAAAATAAAGTGAAGCCTTCGACTATTTATGAGAAAGCTCTTCATGAGTCTGGTTACTACGCTTTCTTAAAGGCCAACAAAGATTATGAAACCCTGGCCCGTCTGGAAAACTTAGACGAATTATTAAACGCCATCACCCAGTTTGAAGATTCGGCCGAAGTGCCAACTCTTTCTGGTTTTTTGGAAACCATTACTTTGGATTCGAATACTGAGTTTGATGAGGGAGCTAGGGCCGTTGATGGCGAAATCTCTCTTATGACTGTTCACGGAGCCAAGGGGCTAGAGTTTACTCATGCTTTTGTTGTGGGAGCGGAAGAAAATGTTTTCCCAAGTTATAGAAGTGTGGATAGCGGTGAGATTGCCATGGAAGAAGAGCGCAGGCTTTTTTACGTAGCGATGACTCGTGCGATGATTAAGCTATATATCACTTTCGCTCAGGGGCGCATGCTTTTTGGGCAAGTGAAGTTTAACGGGCCTTCGCGTTTTATTGATGAGATCCCGGAAAAACTCTACAGCTGGAAGAAACTCAAAGGGCATCAGGAAGACCGCTACGATAATTCATTCTCAGGCGGAAACTACGATCCTTACGATCAATCTCAAGAGTCGTATTACGACAGCGATGAAGTGGTTTATCAGGTTAAAGAAACGGCAGCTCAACCTCCAAAAACATATCACCAGCCAAAATTCCCTAAAGGGTCGAAAGTGGTTCACTCTCTTTATGGTGCAGGATTAGTGGAGAGTTCTGAAGGAGCTGGGGCCGAAGAGAAAGTGCAGATTAAATTCACTGATGGAAATCGCAAGAAGTTTATGGTGAAGTTTGCGCCGATTGTTTTAGCTTAATAACTCTAAACGCTTTTGGCAGGCTCGCTTCCAAGAAGAGCTGCCAGTAGAAGTAAAATCCCATTGGAAATAAAAACAGCAGCATGATCACGCGGTCGATAAGACTTGCCAGTAGTGCTGCTTCAAATTCAATTCCATATTGTTTTCCAATATAAGCAGTCACGATTTCTTTAACTCCCATGTTTCCAGGAAGTACCTGAAACAGGGAGATGATTAAAAGGATCATGCTGATTTCAAAACTATCTATGAAATTGATTTCAATCCCAATGGCCGTGAAGGCCAGGTAAACTTTGATTGGGTAGAGAAGAAAAACACCAATCCACGCGAGAGTCGTAAGAGCTGTAAGCTTATAGTCTTTTAAGTAGAGTTTAGGTGAATAACGGCGTTTAAACTTAAAGATTTTTCCAACTGTTTCAGTGAAAAAGAGCAGTGCTACACCAGAGACTGCGAGAGCAAGAAACACTGATTCCAAAAGCACCGACATGGCCTGATTCTTTTTTAAGAAGAAGTGACAGTATAAAAGTCCGACTGAGCCTAAAAAAGTAAAACCGATCATGACAACGGCAAAACTCATTGAGAGAAACTCTCTGATGGCCAGTCCCTTATTGTCTTTTAAATACAACATGCGAATGCCTGTTCCACCTTTTGCCGGAAGAAGCATGTTGAAAAGTTCAGCTGTCACACAAAGACCGTACCATTCTTTAAATTTTAAAGTGATATTGTGTTTAGAGAGTGGAAGCTTTTGGATAATTCCTACTAAGTAAAAATCCAGTGCATGCATGGCTAAAAGCAAAAGAATATAATCAGGGCGAAGAGATTTGAGATAAACAAAGACAGAACTGTTTTTTTGAATATAAAGCCCTAGGCCCAAAAGAAGGACCAGTGATAAAAGTAGCAGCGAAGAATGGTAGAGCTTTCGCGTTTGTTCACTCATGAGCGTACTATAGGGAAAAACCCTGGAAATGGCCTTCTCGCTGTAAACTTTACACGAGGGAGTAATGGGTTTAGTATGGCAACAATACGATTTTTAGCCAGTGAAATCAACAACATGAAAGATTTAAAACACTTAAAAAACCTCGATGCCTTTGAACCCTCGATGCTTAAAAAAATGGTGGTTTGGTGCTCACTTGGTGCGGTTATTGGAGCCTTGGCCGGCGTGTCCTCAACACTTTTTCTTCACTCTATTGATTGGGCCATCTCGTTTCGCCGTTCTCATTCTTGGATTATCGTGTTTCTGCCTTTGATTGGTTTTCTGGTTGCTTGGTTCTATAAAAAATATGGAAGCGAAGTTGAGAAGGGCAACAACCTTATTATCGATGAAATTCATGAACCAAAAAAGACTATCCCTTTTCGAATGGTGCCAATGATCTTTGCAGGCGGGGTAATCTCCCATCTCTTCGGAGCTTCAGTTGGACGTGAAGGTGCAGCTGTGCAAATGGGTGGTGGAATCAGTGACCAGTTTGCTAAATATCTCGACCGGTTTTTTAAAAATCGCAGACTCATTTTAATGATGGGGATGAGTGCTGGTTTCTCTTCAATTTTTGGAACTCCTATTGCCGGAGCCATTTTTGGATTTGAAGTTCTTTTTATTGGAACGATGATTTACGATGCTTTACTTCCTTGTTTGATTGCGGCCATCTCCGGCTATTACACTGCAATTCTCTTAGGTGTGACTCATCCACATTATTTCTTTATGGATATCCCACAAGTTTCTATTCCAGGAATTTTAAGTGCAGTTGTTGCTGGTGTTATTTTTGGTTACGCAGCCAAATTTTTTAGCTGGACGCTTCACGCGGTGAAAGACCTCCTTAAAGAAAAAATTTCCAATAATTTGTTTCACCCGGTTGTTGGAGGAGTGCTACTTGTAGTTGCCTACTTTGCTATTGGCTCTGATCGTTATCATAGTTTAGGTGAAGAAGTGATTCGCGCAAGTTTTACTCAGCATATGTACCCATGGGATTTTTTGGGAAAAACCTTTATGACGGCCATTTCAGTTGGGTCAGGTTTTAAAGGTGGAGAAGTGATGTCTCTGTTTTACATTGGGGCGACATTAGGAAATTCTCTTTCATATATTCTTCCTCTTGATTACCCAATTCTTGCTGCCCTTGGGTTCGTTTCAGTCTTCGCAGGTGCTGCTAATACTCCGATTGCGGGTGTCATTCTTGCATTTGAACTCTTTGGCCCAGGCATTGGTGTCTACGCAGCTCTAGCTGTTGTTGCGAGTTATTTATTCTCAGGGAAAAGTGGCATCTATCATTCGCAGCGCGCACGTGTTGAGAAGAATATTTGAGCATTTTGATTCAACTAAAATCTAGTTGATATAGACTTCTCTTTAGTCGATAATCGTTTGCATGATGCTGGAAGGATTACTCGGTAACAAATCTGCAGAAAAAGTTATGCTTGCGCTTTATGCAAACGAAGAGTTGCACGCGTCGGCCATTGCTCAAATGTATGAGACCGCTCTTGATCCGATCAAAAAACAATTAGAGAGATTTGAAGAAGCAGGCTTTTTGCTTTCACGTGTAGTAGGGCGTTCGAGACTTTATAGTTTCAATGAAGCTCACCCTATGATTGAACCGTTGAGAGAGCTTCTGGCCATCGCTTACAAACTCGAAAAGAAACAAACAAAAAAGAATATTAAACGTGATTATAGACCAACGAGGGACCTGTGAACCGTAAATTAAAAATTATTGGAATTATCGTCGCTGTCTTTTTAGTTCTGGTTGGCGGAGTCGTGTATTACGCTTCGACAAAATTAAACCCGGAAGAAATTAGAAAGATCGCCATCGAACAAACCGGGAAGGTTTTCCCGAACGCCACGACTTCTCTTGAAAGCGTGAAGATCAGTTGGGGTTTAAACTTTAAAGTCGAACTTCACAAGTTCTCTCTTAACACTAAAAATCCTGAAGGTGCGCCAGTTGAAATGATGGCAGTAGATGAACTGATTGTAAAAGTTCCACTTTGGGCCATCCTGACTAACGGTGGAGTGATTGAGATCCAAATGGATAAGCCCTTAATGAACTATGCAGAGTTCCCGGTTGGAAATAACTGGACTTATGCAATGGGTGAGAAGAAGGAAGAAACAAAAGAACAAAAGACTCCAGAAGAGCAAGCGGCAGCACAAGAAAAAGCGATTGGTATTTTCGGAAAGAGCAAGATCAACGTTAAGTTAACTGATGTAGCCGTGAAGTACGCCTTAAGAAGCAACTCAAGCGGGCAAGTTGGGATCTCTCGCTTTTTAGTAAAAGGATTAAACTTCGAATCTTCAACTGCTTTTGAAATTGCTTCGGATGCAAAATTCGTTATGGCAGATCAATCAGTGGTTTCGTTCAGCACGATTGCCATTGGAGAAATCAACATTGCTGACCTGGTAAAAAACGGTTCAGTGAGCTCAATGGTTCTTGTTAAAGTCAATAACATCGCTAAAACCGGTCTTGAGTGGAAGTTTCCAGAAATTACAACAAACCTAAACCTTCTTCTAAAAAAAGACGGAGAGATTTCGGGTAATGTTCAAACATCTTTTGAAACACAAAATAAAATCGCAGCTGATTTTAAAATGACTAAGCAGATTGAGATTTCAAATATCAATGTAGATATCATTCTAAAAGATATTGGTCTTATTATGGGCCTTGACCATGCAATCGACCTTTCAAAGGCTAAATTAACAGCGAAAGGCGGGGTCATTTATACAGAAGATAAGAAAATTGATGCCGACCTGGGATTCCAGATTTCTCCAGGAATTGGTTATTCAAAAGAAGGAATTGTTGCGACAACAACTGTTAATGGGTCTTTCAAACAAAAAGACATCGCCATCAATGTAAAGACTGATGTGCTGAGTGGTTTAGTTGAAACAATCATCAACGGAGAGTTCGATCCTAACCAGAAGTTTGACCTAAAAGCACTAAAGCCGTTTGATATTAAAGTAACGGCTTCGAGAATGAAGATTCCTGAAAAATTAATTCAGGCAAAACTGTGGAGTAAAAAAGATCCAGCTGAGGTGGCTAAAGCTGAAGCAGAAGCAGAGAAGGCACGTGCTAAAGCAGCAGCAGAAGGCAAACCTGCTCCAGGACTTCCACCGGCCAACGTAAACGTAGCATGGTCTAATATCAGCGTGGGTGGAGAAGATTTCTCTGGAAAAGGAAAGATTGTTGTAAGTTCACAAGCGATTGCGATTGATGGAATGACTTTCAAGTTCTCAAAAGGATCTGGAAAACTGACTCAAACAATGAAGCTTGGAGTGAAATCTAGCGAGTCGACATTTGCTCTAGGGATTACAGATTTAAACCTGTCATCATTTAAGCCTTTCCTTCCGCCATTCATTGAAAACTTCTCCGGAACTTTCAGTGGGAGTGTAAATGGAAGTGCTACGATTTACAAAGCGGCCAAGGCCCCTACTTATGATGTGAATCTTGATGTAAACGCAAGAAATGGAGAAATTAAAAAACTTAATATCTCTGAGTACATCAACCCAATCTTAGGAAGCATCCCTGTCGTTAAAGATCAGGTCCAGGACAAGCAAGTTAAGCTTGATGGAAACTTTGAAACGATGACAATGAAAGGTCGCTTTAAGCAAGACAACTACACAATCTCTTCATTCAACTTTATTGGATTGAACAAAAAAGTCGAACTAAAGGGAAGTGGATCAATTTATCCTCTGCCTGGCTCACAAAACTCAAGTATGGATGTCTACATGACAGAGAATGGAAAAATTGGTGAAGTTCTGCAAAAGAACCTGGGATCAAAAGAGCTTCCAGTTCGCGTAAGTGGACCGGGGTTTGCGATGAAGCCAGAAATTCAATTTACAGTTTCTCGTGTTGCGAAGTCGGCCCTTAAAACAAAAGGTGTAGAAGCTGCTCAAAAAGTGATTGATAAGAATATTGATAAAGTTGTTCCTGAGAAAGCTCGTGAACAGGTAAAAGGACTTCTAAACGGTCTATTTAAGAAAAAATAAGAGAGAGAAATGAAAAACGTAGTAGAGCCACTAAAATATGAAAACGGAGTTTTAAAACTCCTGGACCAAAGAGTTCTTCCTCTAGAAGAAGTCTATATGACAGCTAAAACAATTGAAGACTGCTTCCGCGCCATCCAAGACATGGTGGTTAGAGGAGCTCCTCTTATTGGTTTTACCGGAATTTGGGGATTGGCCCTATTCCTAAAGAACAATCCGAAAGTTGTTCTGCCTCAATTTGAACAAGCGGCAGAGTACTTAAAGAGTGCACGCCCAACAGCTGTTAACCTGGCCTACGAAATAGACCGTTGTGTAGAAATGGCAAGAAGTGAAACTCACTTATCTGCTCTTTACCCAAAACTGGTTGACCACGCTTTAGCTGAAATGAATAACCTTTATGAAAAAAACCTGGCGATGGCCAAGTTTGCTGAAGTGGAGTTGCAGAAAATTTACGGTGATCGTCCACTTAACGTGATGACGATTTGTAATACTGGAACGCTTGCGTGCGGAGTTTTAGGAACTGCCCTGGGTGTCATTGTTCACCTCAACCAGCAAAAGAAAGTAAAACATGTATTTGCTTCTGAAACGAGACCATACCTTCAAGGATCAAGACTTACGAGTTTTGAACTTATCAAAGAAGGCATCAATCACGAAATCGTAGTTGAAGGGGCCGCTTCGTACTTGATGAAAAATAAAATGGTAGACGCTATTTTCGCTGGGGCTGACCGCATCGTTGAAAATGGAGACACGGCCAATAAAGTAGGGACGTCGAGCCTAAGCATTATCGCTAAACACTACGGCATTCCATTTTTTATCGTGGCACCTGTAAGTTCATTCGATCTTGAGATGAAAACGGGAGATCAAATTGAAATCGAACTTCGCGACCCGAATGAGATTTTAAAATTTAAAGGAGCGCATATCGCTCACCCTGAAGCCAAGGCCCTAAACCCGAGCTTCGACGTTACTGATCACTCGTGCATTACGGCCATCCTTTGTGAAAATGGTGCCATCAATCCAGTGACACCAGAAAACGTAAGGAATGTAGCAGGTCAAAAATGATAAGAGCTAGTATTGATATCGGATCAAATTCTGTGCTTCTTTTAGCTGCAGAAATTGATGAAAAAAACGGGACTATTACTCGCGAAATTTTAAATGAATCTTTTATCACATCACTGGGAAAAGACCTGGATGTGACGAAAAAATTTCATCCCGATTCAATGAAAGCGACATATGAGGCTTTAAGCGAGTATAAAAAACTCCTGGAGAAAATCAACTTTCCAGTCAAAGACACCATCATGACGGCGACAGAGGCCAGTCGTGTGGCGACGAACTCACGCGAATTTTATCAAAAGATCAAAGAGGAACTAGGTTTTTCAGTGCAAATTATAAGCTCTGAAGGTGAAGCCTATTACACCGCCTTAGGTGTGGTTTCTTCTTTTAGCAAAGAGCGCGAGAAAATCGTGGTTATGGATGTTGGTGGAGCTTCAACAGAGTTGATTCAAATCCAGCTAAACCCATTTAAGATTGTTGAAACTATCAGTCTTCCTGTCGGCTCTGTAAGAGCGACAGACTGGAAGAAAAAAGGCGAATTTGACCAGCGAATGGGAGAGATCTTAAGCCCGGATTTAAGCCACTACCACACTGACACATTAGTGTGTGTGGCCGGAAGTATGACGGCCCTTGCTTCAATGTATTTGGGTCAGCGCGTGTATGAAGACAAAAAGATTGAAGGCATGAAAATCGCTTTTAAGTCATTCCAAGATTTCTCGCGTGATCTGCAGAATACGACAGTTGAAAATCTTCTGCTGCTTTTTCCTTTCCTGGGTAAAAGAGCGCCGATGGTGGCCGGTGGGTCAAAGGTTGTCGAGCTTATTGGCAAGAAATTAAATATTGATACAATGGAAGTATCGACACGTGGTCTTCGTTACGGAACTGTGATTTCTGGAGGAATTGATGAGCAATTTATCGGCAGGTAAGGGAACAGACGCACCTATTCTTTTTAAAGCGGGCACTGTGATTTTTGCTCAAGGAAAACCTTCAAAATATCTTTACCTGGTTAAAAGAGGTGAAGTGAGACTCATTAAGTTCAAAGGCCAGAACTTAAGTGCGATTCAATTGTGTGGAGAGCGCGATATCTTAAACGAAGTGGCCATCTTAACGAATAAACCAAACGAACTGACAGCGATTGCTAAAACAGACGTAGAGCTAGTTTTAGTCGATCAAAAAGATGTTCTCTCAGTGATCAATAGCTCACCATCATGGATTCCTGAAATCTTTGAGACCTTATGCGAGCGTCTAAAACACACGCAGGACATGATCGAAGAGCATAATTTAGCGACGGAAAAAGACCCACGCCTTGTTATGTCTAAGGACGAAGAAAAGAAATACATTCAAGCGCTAGCTGATTTTAACTCTCAGGGCTAGAACTGAACTTGTTTTCTCTTTTTAAGCGACACTAATACTTCAATAATTTTATTTTGAGCTCTTTTGATGTCTCTTTTCTCAGTAGAGTAAGGAGTTTTCAATACGCGGAAAGCTTCTTCGGCATACTCGCGGTTTGCCAGAGAGAGAAGTCTTCTTTGGAATGAGCGTTCGATATTTTTCAAGGCCATCCCTAGAATAGGGGCGGTGATGTAGTTAAAGATCATAGAAAGTTCTGTATCTGAAAGATTGTCCAGATCAGAAAATGTAAAACATTGTTCAGTCAGCTCTTCTGCCAGTTGTGGGTTTCTGATTTTCAGGTTCTTTAGAAGCTTTGCACGCTCTTCTCTTGGCATATGCTGGAGCATCTCAATGATTTGAGCTTTTCCGTTAATAAATACACCACTAGCGCTATTGTTATTGTTTTCCATTAATTCTCCCACGACCTACGACCTTATGTTTTCCACTTTGAATTTTCTCTCATAAACTTCTCTCTGGCGTTATCCAGAGTGCGCTGATGAGATTCATTGATTTCTGTTAGTTCATTTTGCTGGCTGATTTTAATTTCTTCTACCTGATCACCGTGAACCTTTTTTAGATTTTCCAGTTCCTGTTTCAGGCGAGTTTGCTCTTCTGCCATTCCTCTTGTGTGCTTTTGACGAATCTCTCCCAACTTTCTTTCCTGTTCATTTTTCAGGTTGCTGATGCGAGTGTCATAGTCATCACGCATCTTCTTTAACTCCAGTTCTTTTTGCTTCGACTCTGAAGTGTAAGTGCGTTCGTTTTCAGTCTTCATTTGCTTAAGCTCACTCTCGTAGCGCTTGCTTTCGGCCTCTACATATTTTTGAGCTTTAAGATCATTTATACTGGACATATGTTCCCTTCTTTTAATTCTTTGCTAAGAATTTAAGTACGTCTTAACATTATGATACGAAGTCTAAATTTAGAAATGTAGGAGGCAAATATGTCCGCTCAGGAAAAGATCTACTTAGTACAAGGGAAACGTACTCCTTTTGGTAAATTTGGTGGCTCTTTAAAGGACGTAACCCCTGTAGATCTGGCAGTGCATGCATCTAAAGCTCTGATTTCTGAAATCAAATTAGACCCGGCAAAAATTGATCAGGTTATTTTAGGAAGTGTTGTTTCTTCTTCAACAGACACAATGTATGGCGGTCGCCACCTGGCCCTGAAAGTAGGGTGTAGGCAAGAAACTCCAGGTCTTGTCGTCAATAGACTTTGTGGATCGGGTATCGAGGCCATTTTAAGTGCCGCTCGTCTTATCAAGTTAGGTGAAGCAAGTTGTGTGCTGGCTGCTGGAACAGAAAATATGTCGATGGTTCCTCACCTTGTATATGGTTCTCGTTTCGGGACAAAATACGGATCACTAAAAACAGTCGATATGCTCTTAGATGCACTGACTGATCAATACGCCCAAACTCCAATGGGGATTACGGCAGAAAACCTGGCAGAAAAATTTCAAGTGACAAGAGAGCAGTGTGATACTTTCTCATACAATTCTCATGCACGTGCAACACAAGCCTATAAAGATGGCCTGCTTCAAGGAGAGATCGCTCCTTTCCCATTAAAAAAAGGTTCTTGTGATAGAGACGAACACTTAAGGGATGATGCTTCATTGGATGAAATGAAATCGTTAAGGCCAACATTTAAAACTGATGGAGTTGTCACTGCTGCTTCAGCTTCAGGAATTGTTGATGGTGCTGCAGCTGTGATTGTAGCGAGTGAATCTTTTGTTAAAAAAGAAGGACTCACTCCACTTGCTGAAATCGTTGATGGATTTGTCATTGGCGTTGATCCAAAAATTATGGGAATTGGACCAAGCCCTGCGATTAAAGGTCTTTTAGCAAAAACAAATATGAAGCTTTCTGATATTGATCTTTTCGAAATCAACGAAGCTTTCGCCGGACAAGCACTTTCATGTATGAAAGATGTGGACATTCCACACGAAAAAATTAATCTATGGGGTGGAGCTGTGGCCCTAGGTCACCCATTGGCGGCTTCTGGTGTGCGCATTGCTCACACACTCGCCCGCCAACTGGCCCACTATAAAAAAACGTACGGTATCGCTTCAGCGTGTATCGGGGGCGGACAGGGGATTGCCGTCTTACTTAAGAGAGTTTAATGAACGAATTGGTTTTAACTCATAACGATTACCAGGAATTCAGAAAATGGTTGAACCTCAACCTTGATGGATTGACGTGGCAAGGAAGATTTAAAAAAGAATTTGAAGCTTTCTGGGACGTTTTCTTCGAAGAGAACCTTTCGGTGAAAAGTCTCATCGTGCGTTTTGACTATGCCTATTCACAAGTTAAAATTGGCTCTCTTTCTTCATGGTTCTTGTGGCTAAGGGATAAATTTCTAAGTTACATTTTTCTTTTTAAAAATAAGACAGTGGGTGAAATTGCTCACGAGTCAGAATTAAGTCCATCACTGGTTGCAACCATCTTAAGAAATTATCTTTTAGATGAGTACCCTCATCTCGATCAATACTTCAGTGAAGTCTTTCAGGTGGGGAATGTCCTAAGTCCAAATTTGCAAACTTCATTTGAAAAAATAAAAAAAGATATCAACATTGATCGCCCGGAAAGCGGATCGCGTGAAGATGAAATCATGCCTTCAATGGAAGTTACACTTTTTGATGAGTGGGGGATTTTCCAGAAACGCATGAAGGCAGATTTTGGAACAAAAGGTTTTGATCTTTCCAAAATTAAAGAGCGCTCGAGCTTCTTAAAGCAAGTACGTGTGGTTCAAGATATCAGTATTTTGCTTTTACTTTTTACACTGACAATTTACGGAGTTCGCCAGGGAAATATCTGGTATGAAAAACATCTCGCCAATCGAGTCAGCATTTATGAGCCGCAGTTCACGTGGCTGAATAAGAGTGGTGTTTTTAAAGGTCTTGAGAAAAAACCAGTTAAAGAATTTAAATTAGACTTCGATGGCATTAAAGACATTTCAAAGAGCGATGACATCAACGAATTTTTCGACCCGGAAAAGTATGAGGAAGAATCGGAAGTAACACTGACATCGTTTGAAAATATTCCACGCGATTTAAACAAAGCAGATAAAGAAGCTTCTCAATACGAAGGTGACGCTGAAAACCCGAACGGCTACCGTGAAACAACTGGTGGGACGACAAAAATTTATCGCTTGATGATGACATCAACCAATACTTATGCGACTCGTGATCAACTAAACGAACTGGTTAAAAAATACGAAGGAAGTCCAGTAGGTGACTCGAAACCAGGTAACGATGTACCTGGTGGTGTCTACTACAACATTTATATCCCTCGCAATAGCTTCAAAGATTTTATGAGTGAAGCGATGAAAGTGAATCAATCAAAACTTTTTGAAAGTAACACTTCGAACGTAAAGAATGTTCCGGGAAAGACGCGCGTCTTTATCATGGTAAAGAGTATCTAGCTTTTTACATTTGAGCATCATTCATCATGTACAGGCCTTTGAGCTTGCGAAGAAGAATGTGCGATTTTCCAAGATAGTACCACTGTCTAAAAAAGCCGATCATCATTGCCACAAAGAATCCAAGGACAACACCAGAGTGAGTCGTCTTTTGTACTAGACCTGTGTCATGAGCACCGCCAAGCAAGAAAGCAATCATTCCTAAAATGAGCATTAGAATAGTCCAAGGAATAGTTTGTCTTTTTGAGCGGTCAGCTTCTTCAACAAATTTTTTTGTCTTTTCGATATACGGAGTAAGATCCGACGGCGGTTCATCAAAAAGCTCATTCAGGTTAGTTCCACTTGAGACGATAGCGTAAACATTATTTGTTAGACGAGCTACGCCAATAAAGTAAAACATAACGAATGCTTGGGCGAAAATAGTGTAAATAAAGGCCGGAATTGCCAGCTGAATGTGCGAAAACTGCATATGGACAAGGCCTAACGCAAGTAGTGCTGTTAGGATAATACTGACGACCATCAGGATGATTAAAGTACGAAGTAGGTAGGCCATATTTTCTCGCTTATTTCTCTTTGAAAAGGCTCAAATAAATTGTCATGGTAATGTAGATTTGCTATTTATCATTAACAACGTTTTTAAGAAATAAAAAGTAACAAAAAAATGAGGCTCAGGCCTTTTGGTGCTAAACATGTCGACTGGATCTACTGATTCGAAAGCCCCTCAAACTCAAAAGAAAATTCTTGAGAATCCCTTTGTTGGAAGCCTTGTGGTTCCTATTGCTATCGTTCTGGTGGGCGCGCTTATCATTTTCGGTGTAACGAAAATGCTTTCAGCTGAAAGATCGTACAAAGATTTAGTAAACGAAATTCAATCAAAGACTTTTGGAAACAAGTGGGTAGCGGCTTACGAGCTTTCAAAACAAATCAACAGTGCTCAGATTCCTGCCGAAGATTATCCTTGGCTGGTTGAGAATCTAACAGTCGCCTATAAAGATTCAGTGGACCCAAGAACAAGAGGGTTCATTATTGCTGCACTGGGTGCGTTAAGTACTGACCTTGCTTTACCGACACTGCAAATCGCATTAGACGACGTCGACACTGACGTTAAGTTTCATGCCGTGGTGGCCTTGGCCAACATGCCTAAAGGGATTTCCTTTGATTGGACAAAAGTGACAGCAATGCTTAAATCAGAATTACCAATTCTAAGACAAGCTGCGACACTAGCGCTTGCAACTCACCAGGTTCCAGAAGCACAAGAAGGCATTAGAGTTCTTCTTCGCGACGAAAGCCTTGTTGTTAGATACGCTGCAGCGACAGCGTTAATCGCTTACAAAGATGAAATGGCAAAAGAGCATTTGGAAGAAATTTTAAAACTTCCTTATCCTCCAAAAGATGCGCGCGTTTTACCTCCGGCACTAGATGTAAAACAAATTTCAGATTTAAAGTTGAGTGTTTTAATCACTCTACAAAAATATAATTGGAACATTTTAAACAATACTATTTTAGAGACGGCTGAAAAGGACGAGAATATTTCTATCGCGACAAAGGCGAAAGAAGTATTAAATCTATTGAAAAAATAGACGATCCTTCGCATAATCTAAGTATTGAATTTTTTTAACAACTTTAGCTGAAACCAAGACAAAGAAAAAGTCTGATCGAGGTTTCGGCTTATTTGCGTCTATAACGAGGAATTTGGTCATGAGTGACACAAAACAGAGTTTAAATCGTCGTGAGTTTTTTAGTTATCTCACAGTTGGATGGGTCATGTTCACAGCTGCATGTGCTGGACTTGCAAGTATGGCCTTTAGATTTTCATACCCTAACGTAAACTTCGATCCAGAGATGGAATTCTTGGCAGGTGTTCCAGCTGATTTTGCCAATGGAGTTGATGAAAGATTTAAAAATCAATTTGGTGTGTGGATGGTTAAGCAAGATGGAAGACTTGTTGCTTTATCAAATATTTGTACTCACCTTGGTTGTATTCCAACTTGGCTTCCAGCTGAATTAAAATTCAAATGTCCGTGCCACGGTTCTGGTTATTACATGTCAGGTGTAAACTTTGAAGGACCGGCTCCGCGCCCACTTGAAAGATACAAAATTTCTCTTCAACCAGATGGAAAAATCAAGGTTGATAAAACAAAAGTATTCCGTGCTGAAAAAGGCGAGTGGGATAACCCAGATGCTTTCTTGACAGTGTAATTAATAAAATAATTAAAAATATATTTCGAACAAGGTTTTTAAAATGGCAGGAAATGGATTAGCAAAAAAAGTTCGCGACACGCAGGTTTGGAAATCAATTTTCAGACATGGCCCACCAGATAACGCTCGTAACAGAGCTGCTGTTATTGCTGGTAACGTGTTTTTACACCTTCACCCAATTAAACTTAAAAAGTCAGGGGTTCAGCTAGGATACACTTGGTGTATGGGTGGACTTACATTTTTCATCTTCCTTGCTTTAACAGTTACTGGTCTTCTTTTAATGTTCTATTACAGACCAACTGCTGAGTACGCATTCAACGATATTATTGCTCTTCGCGAGCATGTGCCTTTAGGGATCATGAGAGAGATCCATCGTTGGGGAGCTCACGCCATGGTTATTACCGTATGGATTCACATGTTCCGTGTATTCATGACTGGTTCATATAAACCACCTCGCGAATTCAACTGGGGGATTGGTGTTATTCTTTTAGTTCTAACTCTTCTTCTTTCGTTTACAGGTTACCTTCTACCTTGGGATCAGCTGGCGATTTGGGCGATCACTGTAGGATCTAACATGGCGAAAGCGACTCCATTTATGGGACACGGTGGTCCGGGGGCAATGCTTGCTCGCATCGGTGACTTCGTAATGGTATCGGACAAAAACGATGTTCGTTTCCAACTTCTTGGTGGACGCTTCGTGGGTGAGCCGGCCCTGCTTCGTTTTTACATTCTTCACTGTGTATTTATCCCACTTGTTGTAGGGGTTTTAATCGCAGTTCACTTCTGGAGAGTTCGTAAAGATGGTGGGATCTCAGCTCCGCTTTAAGTAAAAGAAAAACTATTAAGGAAAATAGAAATGTTAAAAGAATTTATTAACCATTTAGCAGATCCAATCATCTCGTTTCCATTGACGACAGTATTGTTCTTCCTAATGATCAAATACTACCGCGTAGTAGGGACGAAGAAATTTGCGATTTGGTCTACAATTATTGCGATTCCCGTTGTGGCTTGGTTCTTTGCAGATCCAAACTTCTTTCTGATCATCAAGACTCCAGATAACATTCCTATCGGGATCCTTTTAATTCTTGTTGCTTTCACGACTTGGCTTTCAATTCATAAGGCAGCCGTTAACGATGCAAGAATTGAAGAAGGTTTAGGGCCCATTGAAGCTCTTCCCGAAAACAGAGAAAAAGTATGGTCATGGCCTAACTTAGTTTATACAGAGTTGTTCGCGATTATCGCTTGTACCGCTTTTTTAGTTATCTGGGCGATTATCTTTAAGGCCCCTCTTGAAGAACCCGCTAACCCTACTTGGGCGCCAAACCCAGCGAAAGCTCCTTGGTACTTCCTTGGTCTTCAAGAAATGCTTGTGTATTTCGATCCATGGATGGCCGGGGTTGTTCTTCCAGGTCTTATCGTAGCGGGCTTAATTGCTATTCCTTATATTGATACAAATCCGAAAGGAAATGGTTACTACACTTTTACAGAAAGAAAGTGGGCGATCATTTCATTTATGTATGGATGGTTGGTTCTTTGGATCTACCTCATTATTGTAGGGGTATTCTTCCGCGGTCCAAACTGGACTTTTTATGGGCCATTTGAATACTGGGATTTCCACAAGGTTGTAGCAGAATATAACGTTAACCTTTCGGAGTTTATTTGGATTAAAGGTCTTGGTGTTTCAATGCCAAAGAACCTGGTTGTGCGTGAAATTTTCGGGATTATTCTGACTTTAGCTTATGTTGGAATCATTCCTGTATGGGTAGCTCGTGCTACAAAGATCGGACGCGAGTTCTATCAGAATATGGGAGCTATTCGTTATTATATTTTCATGTTCCTTTTTATTACGATGATGAGTTTACCAATTAAGATGGTTCTTCGTTGGTTATTCAGCTTGAAATACATCGTTGCACTTCCGGAGTGGGAACTTAACTTATAAGAGTGACGATTTTTTAAGATTAAATTTTAAGATTTTATATTTTTAAGGATTATTGAAGATGAGTGAGAATAATAAGGAACCAGGAATGGCATACAGCATGCCAAAACTCCACAAGATCATGGCGATTTTGTCCTTTATATTTTTCGTAACAACTATTTGGGTTTTCTTAGATGACTACATGAGACCTTGGAAGGCATATCAAGTAGAGGCGATGAAAATTCAAAGACGTCATCTTGATGCAAAAATTAAAGAAGCAGCTAAAAATATTGATGCTAACAAACTTGCAGAATTAAATAAGCGCCTAGCTAAAGGACAAGAAATTGTTGCAAGTAGAAAAGATGAAATCAAAAAAATTGAAAAAGAGCTAAACGGCGTTATTGCTAAGATTAAAGATCAGACAATCGTTAATGGTCAGCTCAATGGTAGGGTTGGAGCAAAGAACTTCAATTTCGAAACCGCTGAAGGACATGGCGATGAAAAGCATGCAAAAAAGTATTTTAAAGATTTAAGTGAGCTAAAGGCTGCTTTCGTTAAAGGAAAAGATGACCTGAAGTTTTATCAGGCGCAAGAAAAAGAACTTCATGCAAAGATTGCAGATCTTAATAAAGAAATTACAGATACTGAAAAAGAAATCAAAGATATCACAAACACTTTAGAGCTATTAAAGATGGCAAAGAAGTCGACAGATATCACGCCAGTTTTCGCTCTAAGAAACCTGCCGTTCATCGATTTCATGGACCCAACAATCAAGATTCACCAGATCGTTGTTAATAACGTAACTGATGACAGATATTTCCGTCAGGTTCCAAAAGTTGACCGTTGTATTACATGTCACACTTTCATCGATCAACCTGGATTTGAAAAAGAAGCTAACCCTTTTAAGACTCACCCGAACTTAGATCAATACGTTGGTCTGGAGTCAAAACACCCAATGAAACAAATTGGATGTACGGCTTGTCACGGTGGGGAAGGACACAGAGTTAATGATTTCAACTCAGCAGCTCACATGCCTGATTCTGAAGCGCAAGAAAAAGAATGGGTAAAAAAATACAACTGGCATGAACCACACAAGGTTCCTCAGCCAATGTTCACAAAATCTCAAACAGAAGCAAGCTGTGTTAAGTGTCACCAAGGTGTTGAACTTATCCCAGGTGCTACAGTTCTTAACGAAGGCCGTATGGCAATCGAGAAGTACGGATGTAATGCTTGTCACAAGATTGCTGGTTGGGAACATAAAAGAAAGATGGGACCATCACTTCTTAAGATCGCTGGAAAAGTCGATAAAGAATGGTTTAAGTCTTGGGTATGGGAGCCAAAAGCTTTCAACAAACACACAAAAATGCCGGCGTTCTTTAGACAGTCAAATAACTCTAAACCAGAATTTGTTCGTCTAAACATTGCTGAAGTTAATGCTATGGCCGAGTACATTTGGGATAAGTCTAAGCCATACGAGCCGAACGAAAAATACCGCGGTGGAAACGCCGATAAGGGTAAGGAGCTTATTGCAAGTATCGGATGTATGGGATGTCACGGTGTAGATGGACTAGAAGATCAGTCAAAAGCGGTTAAAGCTTACGCTGGACCATGGTTATCTGGACTTGGATCAAAAGTATCTCCAGACTGGATCATGTCGTGGATTAAAAAACCATGGCACTACCAAGAAGATTCGATCATGCCGTCTCTTCGCCTGACGGATGCTGAAGCTAACGACATCACTGCTTACCTGATTTCTCTAAGAAACAAGCAGTTCGAAAGCTTAACTTTCGCACCATTTGACTTAAAAGCTCGCGACGAACTTTTAGCTGACTACCTATCTGCGTTCGATACAATTGAAAACGCAAAAGCAAAAGTAGCTAAGATGGGCGACCGTGAAAAGACTCTTGATCTTGGTAAGAGATCAATTGGTAAATACGGATGTTTCTCTTGTCACAACATCGAAGGGTTTGAAGACTATGCTCCTATCGGACCAGAGTTAACAAAAGAAGGATCAAAGCCAATCACTCAGTTTGGTTTTGGTATCCAGCACGACGTTGCACCTAGAAGAGATGCATGGATTACAGCTCACTTACAAAACCCAAGAAGATGGGACATCGGTATCGATAAAGTGTTCCGTGACTTAAACAAAATGCCAAACTTCTACATGGGTGAAGCTGAAGCTAAGAAAATTACAGTTGCTCTTCTTGGACAAGTTTCTGATCCACTTCCACTGGCAGGGGTGAAGAGACTGAACGCAGGAGAGACACTATATAATGATGCTATGAAAGTAGCTAACAAGTACGGATGTGTGGCCTGTCACCAGATCGACGGTCTAAGAGGTAACATTCTTGGTATGTACGCTGATGATATCAACCAAGGTCCACCAAGACTTGTTAACGAAGGACACAGAATTCAGACTGACTGGTTCTACCACTTCTTAACAAATCCAGAGATCCAAAAGATCAGACCATGGCTATCGGTAAGAATGCCAACATTCAACCTGACTACTGCAGAGAAAAACACTCTGATCGCAGGATTCCAGCAAGGCGCTCACCAACCAACGTTTGAAGAGCCAGCTGAATTCGTGAAGTGGGCACCAGGTGAGCGTGAAGAAACACTGAAACTTTTCACAGCTCTAAACTGTGTTCAGTGTCACACTCAAGGATTCAATGGAGAAACTCCACTGGCTCCGGATTTAAGAAAAGCTAGCAAGCGTCTAAGACCATCATGGATTAAAAAGTGGCTTACAAACCCACAAGCAATCCTGCCTGGTACGACAATGCCAAGTTTCTTCGGTGAAAATGGTAAAGAGCCAATCGAACCAAGTTACTTTGGTGGAGATGCTGAAAAGCAAATTAACGGTTTAACTAAATACATTATTGAATTAGGACAATAGGAGTAAAGACATGGGACACTCTCATACTCATGATGGACCACAACCATACCACGAGTATCCACACGATCCTCAGTTTGCCAAAGCAAGCCCAGGGAAAATCGGGATGTGGTTATTCCTTGCAACCGACGGTATGTCGTTTTCAGGATTCCTTATCTCTTATGCAGTTCTAAGATGGACTCGCGCATGGCCAAACCCAGCTGAAGCCCTTGGTGGTGTTGAGCTTTCAGGTTTCATGACGTTTCTTCTAATCTGTTCTTCAGTATCAATGGTTCTTGCAATTGATGCTTGTAAGCAGAAAAACAGACAAGCAATGCTAAGATGGTTAGCAGCTACAATTTTTGGTGGGATCGCTTTCCTTTCGATCCAGGCCTACGAGTATATGCACCTTCACCATGCAATGGGGATGAGCTTCAACTCTTACGCTCACGGTGATGCACTATTTTCTTCGACATTTTTTGCTATTACTGGATTCCACGGTCTGCACGTTCTTTCAGGGGTTATCTACCTGATCACTATGTTCGTTCACGCTTACCGCGGTGACTTTGACAACGGAGACTACAACCAACTTGAGATCGCTGGTCTTTTCTGGCACTTTGTTGACCTTGTTTGGATCCTTGTATTCACGTTCGTTTACCTACTGTAAAAAAACTTATGTTAAAAAAATTATCATTGGTCTCGACATTATTACTTATCACTTCTGGGCAAGCGCTTGCTTGTCCAGCATGTATGGGGTCGAGTCCAAATGATAAATACTACCTTTGGGTTGTTGGCGCTTTCATTCTGGTTATCTACTTCCCAATGTTCTACCTGTTTAAAACCTTCATTAAGTTCAGAAACATCAACAACACTGACCTTAACCCTAAAAGCTAAATCCTATGCGCTCTGACAAAACAGTATTTGCAATCATCGGACTTCTTAGTGCCGCTGTTATTGGTTTTCTTTTTTGGTTAATCTACTTCAAGACTGGAGCAAGCGTCGGTGACAACGGGTGGGTGAGTTCACTTCCGGCCGTGAATGCTTTCTTGAATGCATTGACTGCTATTTTCTTAGTAACTGGCTACTACGCGATTAAAACTAATGACCGCGAACTACATATTCGTTTGATGTTGGCCGCGACTTTAACGTCAGCATGTTTTCTTGTAAGTTATGTCACTTATCACCATTTCCAGGGGGACACTAAGTTTTTGGCCCAAGGATGGATTCGTCCGGTTTACTTCTTTATTTTGATCACTCACATTCTACTTTCAATCGTACAGGTTCCATTAATCCTGACGACTTTATACCTGGCCTTCACTAAGAAATTCCAAAAGCACAAGAAAGTGGCGAGATACACTTTCCCTATCTGGCTCTATGTTTCAGTAACAGGTGTTCTGATTTTCGTGATTCTTAAGTGGTTTAACTAAGATTTTTTAAGCGCACTCAGATCGATACAATTATTTTGATAAATCCCAAAACCAAAACGCAGTCTGCTTCCGCGGAAGTCAGTCCACACATTGATCGCACGAAGTTCATCATGAAGCTTTTTTGTATGTTCCGGGCTTGGCATAGCAAAAGTTAAAAAGTGCCCATGGTTATCGTAATCGACACTGAGAATATTCTTTTCAACTAAGTAATTGTGATCAATTTCCAGAAGATGATTGCGGAAATTTTTCTGCATCTTTTGAACGTGAGCATGAATTTTTTCAACGGTTAATCCTTCTTTTTTAAAGAGAGAAAGAACTGCGTTTAGGCGATAAAGAGCAGAGAAGTCCATTGTCGATCCGGCAAAACGATAACCGTCTCGAGAGTAGCCTGTGTTTCCACCGTCAGTGGCCAGGCTGGTGAATCCAGCAAACCATCCAGTATAAAGAGGGCGAAGACTTTCAGCATGAGGGGGCACTACCATAAAACAAGCGCCTTCTCCACCTTGAGCGTATTTGTATGAACCCGCAATATAAAAGATGCGCTCTTCGATTGCACTTAAGTCTGTCGGCACGGCCATGAATCCGTGGTAGCCATCGATGACGATCATAGTATTTTTTTCTTTTACAGCATCGACAATTTTTTTAAGATCTTTAACCACCATTCCCGAATTAAAAAAGACATGACTTAAGAAAATCATGTCGTAGTGATTCGTAGTAATTTTCTCAATAAAACGATCTTCAAAATTATCAAAGGGTTGAGTGGCAATTTTTTCAACTGAAACAATATTATCTTCACTTAAGCGATTTACCTGGCGGTCAAAACTATAAAACTCAGAGTCAGTCGTTAAAACAGAGATCGTCTTACCTGTCCCAAAACAAGAAAAGAGCCTGTAGACAAACTCATGTGTGTTGGGAGCAAAAACAATTTGCTCGGGACGAGAAACGTTTAAAACTTCAGCAATCAGCTTTTGAGTGGCCGGAAGTTTTGTTGAAAAAATATGGCTCCATTTATCATCCACATATTTTGCCGAATCATCCCAGTACTCCAGCGTCGCTTCGCGAGTGACATCCGGCCAGTAGTGATGGCTATGACTGGCGTAGTGCTGGATATGTGGGTTAGCCGTTAAAAAGTGTGAATAATATTTTTTATACATGGAAACTCATCTTCTTTTTAACTTCAACCGGAAGCTTTGGTAGTCTCGAGTTTGGAATTAAAAATGTTGAAAGGTTAAATAGGTCTAAGAACACGCGGTTGTTGTCAGCGGCCCTCTTTAAATACTGATGTCCTGAGGATCCACCTGTTCCAATTTTTGTCCCCAGCATTCTTTGAGCAAGAAGAGCGTGACGGTATCTCCAGGTTGTGAAGTTCTCATCAATATTCATAAGCCCGGTGATAACCTGGAAAGGAAGAGCGAGCATCGATTCATGACGATACAGAAGAATGAAAAGGGCATTGAGAATCGCTTTTTGCGAAAGCTTTCTTTGATTCTTTTCAATCAAGTCTTTATGTTTTGTTTCATCAAATAAACTTGAAAATGTTTCGCGAGTAAGTTTTAGATTTTCTAACTGGATTTGTTTTTGTCTGTCAGAAAGGTGAGCACTGTTGGTCTCAATAATATCCTGGTCATCTTTTAGAATATCGTTGATTGATTTTTGATATTCACTCCAGAAGTTGAAGCCTTCCATGTTGGTATATGGAATTCTCTCAAGCCATCCTTCCAGGCATTTTAAAATCGTCGGAGATTTTTCTACCTGAGTAAGATGAGCTCTGTCTTTTTCATCCAGACGTCCCATGAAAAATTCACGGTCCACATCTAAACGATCATTCGTATGAAGGCCTAACTTGATTTCAATTTCTCTAAACTGCACACTCTGGAATCCTGAAGCCGGAATGAGGAGGTCTCTGAACTCCAGAAAATCCATTGGGGTCATTGTTTCTAAAACATCGAACTGGCCAATCAGGAGTCCCTGTATCTTTTGGATGCGTTCAAGCTTCTGAACAATTGAAGAGAGTTCTACCTCTGGGATGTAAGTTTTCTTGAAAACCGAAAGAACAGAGTCCAGGTCGTGGATAATTTGTTTAAACCAAAGTTCATAGACTTGGTGGACCACAATAAAAAGCATTTCATCATGACATTCGCCGTTAGTGCTATCGGCATATTTACGGCTCAAGGGCAGTTGTGAATCGAGGAGCTTAGGCAGTTGTAAATAGTCCCCATAATAGACCGGACCTTTGTTTTTATGCATGTGCTTACTCCTTACGAAAATGACCCTTTTTACAGCGAAATTATCCTCAAGAACTGTATGACTTTGCAAGAAAGATTTAGTATAAAATGGGGCACCGATTACAGCCCTAATACAGAGTAAAAGATATGCGTCTTAAGAATCTTTCACTGACTAACGTCATCTTCACATTTGCACTGCTAATGTGGGGGGCAGTTGTTCACAACACTCAATCAAGTCTTGCTTGTCCAGATTGGCCATTATGTTATGACCAGGTTTTTCCAAACATGGAAGGAGCGATTCTTATCGAACACGGCCACCGTCTTCTGGCGAGCTTTGTTGGTTTACTGACAATTGGTATGGTGGTGTTTTCTTTTAACGATAGAAAAAAATCAGAAGCTCACTTACATTTATTCAAAGCTTCTCTTCTGGCCCTTTTCTTAGTTATTGCTCAGGGAGCTCTTGGTGGGATCACTGTTATCTATAAACTTCCTACTATTGTTTCGACATCTCACTTAGGTCTTTCATTAATCTTCTTTTCTTTTATCGTTTACATTCACCACAAAGCTGCGACGCTGGTTAATCCTGCTCGCGAACTTTCGGCCGCTGTAAAAGAGAAGTTCCAGAAGAACTGGAAGCCTGTTGTTCGTCATGGAATTTTATTTTCCCTGGCACTTCTTTATTCTCAAATCCTTCTTGGTGCGTTCATGAGACACGCCGGAGCAGGGGCTGCCTGTGGTCTTGGGCCAAACAGTGCTTTCCTTTGTATGGACGTGGCGAGCTGGTCACTAAAGCTCTGGCCTTCGATGCACCCATCTCAACTTCACATGATTCACCGTATGTACGGCGTGATCGTGTTCCTGGTTGTTTCATTCTTCTCTGTTAAGACTTACCACTTTTTTAAAGGTGATAAGACTTTAAGAACAGCAAGTATTCTTCCTTTTATTTTTGTTTCATTCCAGGTGTTCATCGGAATCATGACTATCTGGCTAAACATGAGTGTTCTTCCAACAACTCTGCACTTAGCAGGGGCTGCTCTTTCTCTGATTTCCCTATGGAAATTAAATTTAATGATGAAGGATGTGGAAGACTCTTTTTTTTTAGGTAATCGTCACTCATTCTTATCTGATGTGGTTGATTTAACAAAACCAAGACTGTCGTTACTAGTTATGGTGACGGCGATGGTGGGGGCTTTAATCGCTCCGGACAAAATCAATTTCTTCAAAGCACTACTGGCCTTCTTTTTAATTACGATGGTGGTTATCGGTGCAGCCGCACTCAACTGCTACATCGAGCGCGAAGTTGATGCGAAGATGAATCGCACAAAAGATCGTCCACTTCCAGCTCAAAGAATGAATCCTAAGACCGCGCTTATCTTTGGTGCAGTCATGATTCTTGTTTCAGTTCCGGCCCTTTGTGTATTTATCAATCTGACGACTGGGGTTCTGGCATTAATTGCCGCAGCTCTTTACCTCTACGCTTACACTCCGATGAAGCAAAAGAGTGAGCTTGCCGTTTACGTAGGGGCAATCCCAGGAGCGATTCCACCTGTTATGGGGTGGACTGCCGTGACGGGTCAAATTGATATCATGGCCATCACACTCTTCTTGATTCTTTTTGTTTGGCAACTTCCACACTTCTTAGCCATCTCGCTTTACCACGCAGATGACTATGGTGCGGCGAGTATTAAGGTTTACCCTAACCTAAAACGTGGAATCACTATTACAAAAGTAGGGATTTTCGTTTTCACGGGCTTTTTGTTCGTGACTTCGCTTCTGCCGTCGATCTTTTCTCATGCAAGTTTTATTTATACCAGAGCAGCATTTGTCCTAAGTGGGATTTTCTTAGTCTACTCGGCCTTTGGATTCTTCATTAAACAAGACCAGGCAAAGGAAAGAGAGTGGGCAAGAAATTACTTCTACGGGTCGCTTTTTTACCTGCCACTACTACTGATGGCGCTCATATTTTTTAAATAGATAAAATTAGAATTTTTGATTATGATTAGACCAATAATTGATAATAATAACGCATCTTTAACTTTCCCAAGACAGGATTGCTGATATGAATCTTCTTTTGAACTTTTTTATGAAATACTTCGTGGCCGGCGCGCAAGCTAATGTTAGCTTTTTTGAAGCGATCAAACCACCAGTTGATATTTCAACAACAGGACACTTAATCGATAGCTTATTCATGCTGACGACTTGGTTGATCCTTTTCTTCTTCGTGCTGGTATGTCTTGGACTTTTTGGTTTCTCATACCTTTACTCAAAAAAGAAACACCCTAAAGCACACTACACTCACGGAACAAGCAGAAAGCAAATTGCTATCGTTGCAGCTATCGGTGCCTTAGTATTCATCATGGTAGATATGCAAATTACGACGATCTCTAACCGTGACTTCGTAAACGTATTCTTAAAATATCCAGATGAAAAAGAAGATATCATTCGCGTAGAAGTTCTTGGGCAACAATGGGCATGGAACTTCCGTTACCCGGGTAAAGACGGAATCTTCAACACTGAAGACGACGTAGTAACTCTTAACGACCTTCGCCTTCCAGTTGGAAAAAAAGTTATCTTCCAGGTTACATCTAAAGACGTAATCCACTCATTATACTTCCCGAACGCTCGTCAAAAAGTCGATGCAATGCCAGGAAGAATTTCAAGACTTTGGTATGAACTAACAAAACCAGGTCTATATGATATTGCCTGCGCCGAAATGTGCGGGACTTTCCACTACAGAATGCAAGCGAAGCTTACTGTGTACACTCAAGAAGAATACAAAACTTGGATGGGTGAGATGCAAGAGCGTGCGCTTAACGTAACTGAAAAAGACAACGCTGACATCTTCTGGGGATGGAAGTGGGTAGCATCTAACTAATTATTGAATTTGATTATTAAAGATAGAGAGGAAACTCATGGCATTTTTTGAACAAGAAATTCACGACGCACCTACGACATTCTTGTCGAAGTACGTTTTCTCATTTGACCACAAAGTCATTGCAAAACAATTCCTGTGGTACGGAATTGCTTTCCTTGGAATTGGCGGGATGATGGCACTTCTTATCCGTTGGACACTGGCTTTTCCTGGAGAACCATTTCCAGTAATCGGGCCAATGCTTTTCCCACACACGGGAGGAGTTGTTCCACCAGATACATATGCTATGTTGTTCACGCTTCACGGAACAATCATGATCTTCTTTGCTATTACTCCAATTTTAATTGGTGCTTTTGGTAACTACTGTATCCCGCTTCTCATTGGTGCACGCGATATGGTTTTCCCAACTCTGAACATGCTTTCTTTCTGGTTAGCATTCGTTTCAGCTGTTCTTCTTCTAGCTTCACTTTTCACTCCATTAGGAGGAGCAGCTGGTGGATGGACTTCTTATCCAACTCTTTCAACATTAATTGGTTCGGCCGGTGTTGGTCAGACTCTTTGGTGTTTATCTTTATTCGTTCTAGGGGTTTCTTCGACAATGGGTGCGGTAAACTATATCGCGACTATCATTACGCTAAGAGCACCGGGAATGGGTTACTTCGACATGCCACTTACGATCTGGGGACTTTGGCTGACAGCAATCTTAAATGCTATCTTCCTTCCAGTTCTTGGGGCAGGTCTTCTTCTTCTAACTTTTGACCGCGTATTCGGAACAACATTCTTTCTTGCTGGAGCAGCTGCTACTTCAGGATCAGGGGACCCGGTACTATTCCAGCACGTTTTCTGGATCTTCGGTCACCCGGAAGTTTACATCCTTATTCTTCCAGCTTGGGGTATCGTTTCTGACCTTCTTTCATTCTTTGCAAGAAAGCCAGCATTCGGAGCTAAAGCTACTGCACTTGCGATGACATCGATCACGATTCTTTCGACTCTGGTTTATGGTCACCACATGTACTCTACTCAAATGTCTCCTCTGTTAACTCAATCTTTCATGATGTTAACAATGACGATCTCAATTCCTTCTGCAGTCTTCTTCGCTAACTGGCTTGGGACACTTTGGAAAGGAGCGATCAGATTCCAAACTCCAATGCTTTTCTCTCTTGGAGTTGTATTCGTATTCGGTCTAGGTGGATTAACTGGTCTATACCTGGCAACTGTTTCAACTGACCTTTACCTACACGATACATATTTCGTAGTTGGTCACTTCCACTACACGATGGCCGCTTCGGTTCTTCTTGGTGGATTCGCTGCTACTTATTTCTGGTTCCCAAAAATGTTCGGTCGCATGATGAACGAAACACTAGGGAAGTGGCACTTCTGGATTTCAATGATCGGTCTAAACGGAATTTTCATGGGAATGATGATTATCGGACACGCTGGTATGCACCGTCGTATCTATAACCCATTCGTCTATGAGTTCCTACAAAACCTAATCCCGCTGAACATGTTCATTACAATTTCAGCGTTAACAATGGGTGCTGCTCAGTTGTTCTTTGTATACAACTTTGTTTACTCAATGTTCAAAGGACCAATTGCTACGCAAAACCCTTGGGAAGTCGGAACACTTGAATGGACAATTCCTTCACCAGCTCCGCACTATAACTTCAAAGAAGTTCCAGTGGTGAAGTGTGGACCACATGAATTCGGTAACCCGAATTTATCTGGTAAAGATTTCCAATATCAAACTGAAGAATTAGTAAGAGCATAATAAAGATGGCACAAGCACAGGCACATAACATCGCACAGGCAAAAGAAGGGGATAAAGTTATCTCTACGATTGCTATGATCGTGACTTTAGTGTCATTCGGAATGTTATTTTTAACATTGATGATGGGCTTTGCGATTTACCGCTTTACTGCTCCAGTATGGCCGCCGGCCGGAATGGAGAAGCCTTCGCTTCTTCTGCCTACAATCAGCACCCTGGTTATTGTTCTGAGCTCTATCATCTATATGTCTTTTGAAAAGAATGTAGTGAAAGGGATGGCAGACAAAAGAGGCCTGACATGGACTCTAATTCTTGGTGTGGCCTTTATGGTAAGCCAGTTTTTATTCTGGAACCAACTGAAGTCTCACGGGATTTTTGTTTCTTCTGGAATTTTTGCTTCGATTATTTACGCTTTCACATGGATCCACGCCGCTCACATTGTAGCAGGTCTTGGACTTCTGGTGTGGTTATATAGCGCGCTTAAGACTGCGGATTCGATGACGGCTGTAAAAGTCGCGAATGTTGGCAAGTTTTGGCACTTTCTCGGAATCGTTTGGATAATAATGTTTGTGACTATTTTCGTTTTATAATGAGGAATACTATGAAAGGTTTGAAACTAACTTTAACCGTCTTCTCACTTCTGGCATTAGTGTCATGTAGTGAAACACACTTCAAAGAAGACAAAATTTTTGCAGGTGGAGTTTATGCTCCGGCAAAAAGTTTGAATGACGGTAAATCACTTTACACTGAATACTGTATGCCATGTCACGGTGTAAACGGAGATGGAAAAGGTGTAGCTGCAAAAGGGCTAACTGTTCCACCAAGAAACTTCAAACTTGGACAGTTTAAATTTGGTAGAGTTGTGTCTGGGGAACTTCCTCATGATGAAGATTTCTACGAGATCCTGAAAAAAGGTCTACATGGTACAGCTATGCTTCCATGGGATTTATCTCAACAACAAATGCATGACGTAGTTCAATACATCAAAACTTTCGCACCAGAAAAGTGGGAAGGAGCTGATAAAAAACTTGGTGACGTGATTGTTGCTGGTAAAGATCCGTACGGAGAGGCCCATAAAGAGAGTGCAATCCAAAGAGGTAAGGAAGTTTTCCACGTAGTTGCTCAATGCTGGACATGCCACAGAGCTTACGTTTCTCACGCAGAATTTAGCCAAATCGCTCAAAAGATTAACGGAGCACCAGTTACTGAATTTGACCCGGATATGTACCACGTAAAGTTACAGCCATCTGATTATGGTGTTGCAACTATGCCACCTGATTTCACATACGACTCTGTTCGTTCTGCAACTACAGTTGAAGAACTATACGTTCGCTTAAACTCTGGTGTTGGCGGAACAGCAATGGCTTCTTGGAAAGGCGTTCTCCAGGACGACGAAATCTGGGCCGTAGCTCATTATGTAAAATCACTAATGGATATGAAGAGAACTCCAGCAAGAGCTAAGCTTCTGGAAAGCATTAAGAATTAATATATGACAACAACAGCGACTGGATTTTATAGAGAAGATAACTGGTTTCAAAAACTAGTCAGAAAGAAATCTTTCTGGCTGCTTTTTTGGGTTCTATCTTTCAGCTATCCAGTGTACAGGACACTTCACCGTACACTTCCGCCACCGCTGCCTGTTTATTACAAGGTTCCAGAATTCACTCTAACAAATGAATTCGGAAAACCTTTTGGAACAAAAGAGCTTCAAGGAAAATTCTATATCGCTAACTTTATGTTCACTTCATGCCCGACAACTTGTCCGGCACTGATGGCGAAAATGGACCTGGTTCAAAAAAGAATCAGAGGACTTGGGACAAAAGCAGCGATTGTGACTTTCACTGTTGATCCAGAAGTTGATACTCCGGAAGTTCTTTATAAGTACGCCAGAAAAAGACACTCAAACCCTTTTATCTGGAACTACTTAACAGGAACGAAGGGCGATCTGGAAAAAATCGTTATCAATGGCTTCAAAGTTCCGATGGGATCAAAAGAGCCGATTGAAAAACAATTAGCAGAAGAAAAAATTACGTTGTTCGATATTGCTCACTCAGAAAAATTAGTTCTGGTAGACGATAAAGGACAAATTAGAGGGTATTACGGAACTGAAAGAGTTGAGATGGATAAAATGATGATCGATCTTGGCCTTCTAGTGAACAACAGCTTCAGTCATGCTCAACCACAACCAGCAGTACAAAATTAGTAAAGAGGAGATAACAATGGGCGACCATAACCACAAAGAATACAAAAGCCACACGAAAGAATATATCATCATATTTTTTGTTCTGACTTTTTTAACTCTACTTGAGCTTATGATTCCAGGTCTGAAAACAGAATACTGGCATAAAGTTGTGGCCCTAGTTGGTCTAGCTTTCGGTAAAGCTTTTGTCGTAGCTTACTTCTATATGCACTTAAAGGAAGAAACAGCATGGATGAAAGTCATTGCAGCCGTTCCTCTTTCAGCGGTTCTTTATGCTGCCGCCCTAATCCTTGAAGGAATGTATCGTTAATCTTTTTCACATTTTTAAATAAAGAGCGGGCCCTTATCGGGCCCGTTTTTATTTGTCTCTTCACCTATCCCACGATAAAAAATACTCATCATTTTATCGGGAGATACACGCATGAAAATGTTTTCACTTTTGGCCCTTCTTATTTCCGCACCAGTAATGGCGGCCAGCGATTCTGTTGGAGTTTTCTACCGTCCGGAAAAAGTTGTCGTTTTAGTTAATGAAAGAGGCGAAGAAGCAGATCTTCAAAACTTAATTAGAAGATTAGGCGCAGGAAAAAATTCTTTCCAGTCCATCTCTCAGGATAAAACAATTAAAGTTGTTTGTGGGAAATCAGAAATCGAAGCGTCTTGCACGTTCACATTTTTTCCAGGATCAAATGTCACTATCAACAGCAACCGTTCGGTTGAAGCTCAAACAACACTTGAAGACCTAGGGATTGCTCTTGTTGATGACATCTCTGTTGGATACGAAAGCTCAATGGGCGATAAATTCACCCTGGAAGTGGCCAATGGAAACATTCACTTCCTAGGAAGCAAAAAGATTTTAAAGTAATTTTGATTTTTTACAGCTGTACTCTTTGAAATTAACTTTCGGGATCACCAGGCCTTTGCACATTGATTTCGAAAGTTTTTTTCCAGGATTCTTCTCAATAAGATCTGCCATCTCCGCAAAGGCAGGAGTCAGTCCATCGCGGACCTTTTTTACGACAGAATAAATCTTAGTCGGATTCCCGGCTTCGTATCCTTTATCGCACATCTCGTTTTCAAAGATCTCTTTTCTCGATTCATTATCACCACGGTAAATTTTGTAAAGCCCGGCCAGGTATCCTGTGCGGTCTTCTCCCAAAGTGCAGTGGAAATAAATTTTTTGATTTTTAGCTTCAGCATTTTTAAGCATATTGAGAGCATCCACTGTCATTTCACAAAAAGCTCCGTAATCAGTGATGTCTTTCCACGGGAAATCCAAATGCATCATATCGCTTTCAGCAACTCCCAGTGACTGGAGAGTTTCAATCTCGCGAGCTATATCCCCGTTAGTATCAATCTTAATCATTAAAAACTTCTCAACTCCTAAGTCTAAAAGTTTTTGCATCTCTTTTTTATTTCTCGGGGCCATCCCGCGGATCACATTTTCTGAAACTAGGTGAGAGTTAGGGATTCCCGTCTCGGTGAAAGTTGAAGGTATGATGGAAGCACTACCGGCAAACGCCTGTGAGTGAGTAGAAGCCAATAACACAAGAGAAAGGATAGAAGCTTTCATATTTTAAGACCTGTTTGAGTTGGCCGGACTATATACTGAATTAGAGCGGCTTCCTATGCCGGTTATAAATATTTCACTCTGTTATAACATTCCCCATCACCTTTCGATTCGCTTATGGAGTCGATAAATTCTTTGAATTATGAATATTTACGAGAGAGGCTTAAAATAGAAGGATGGATAGAAGAACCTTTTTAACATTATCCGGAACAGGACTGATCGCCATGACAGCAACAACTTACATAGGATCAAAATCCACTCAAAAAATGCCGGTGCTCTTTATCGGACATGGGAGCCCTATGAATGCGCTGGCCGATAATGCTTTTACTCGTCATTTAAGAACTTTGGGTGAAACACTTCCTCGCCCGAAAAAAATATTAATGGTTTCAGCTCACTGGATGACCAAAGGAGTAGAGGTTCAGGCTTCTTTAACTCCCAAGATGATTTATGATTTTTATGGATTCCCAAAAGAACTCTCGGATATTGTCTACCCAGCACTTGGAAATCCGGAATTAGCGGGTGAAGTAAAAAATAGCCTGCACATTTATCAGGCCGAGCTTGATCACGACTGGGGATTTGACCACGGAGGGTGGAGTGTCCTTCATCATATGTACCCGAAAGCTGACATTCCGGTAGTGCAGTTGTCACTTAACCAGAATTTTATGAACCTTCGCGATCACCATAAACTTGCTCAGGAATTAAAAAAACTGCGCGGAGAAGGTGTGCTCATTATAGGAAGTGGAAACATCGTCCACAATCTTCGCCAATTAAGCCGCAGTGAAACTGCACCTGTCTTCGAATGGGCCCGCGAGTTTGATGGCATTATTAAAGACGCGATTTTAAAACACGATATGACCCAACTTTTGGCAGAAGATCCTTCAAAGTATCCACTTTGGAAGATGGCCCACCCATCAATCGATCATTATCTGCCTCTTTTATATGTGCTAGGAGCGAGTGACCCGAATGAAAAAGTGATTTTCCCTTATGAAGATTTTGAACTTGGAAGCCTTTCTATGCGCTCGGTTTTAATCGGCGCTTAAGTCCTCCTAAGACTAGAAGGGGCCCTTATCGAGCCCCTTTTTATTTGTGATTATTGGCAAGCTTGAATTCTGATTCCGTATAGACAGCTATTTGTTCTAGCCACTTCTTTCATCGCATTGTACTGAGCTTCAGTTTGGTTTCTTCCCATTCCTGATTTCACCGTTTTTGCATCAACATTTCCACCGTAGTCTTTACATGCAGCTACACAGTAGTTTCTCGATTCATTTGTTAAAATTTCTTCTGTCTTAGCTACTTTAATTCCATATAGACATGAGAATGTTGAAGACACTTTTTGAGTTGCATTTGTTTCGGCCTCAAGAGGAACTCTTCCCTCTGCACTCTGGATTTGTTTTAGCTCGACATTCCCACCGTAGTCTTTACATCCAGCATAGCTAAAGAACCCCAGGCTTCTGTTTGGAGCTTGCATATCATCGATCTGACGACGAAGATCCATATTCTCTCTGATTAAACGGTTATTTGAATCAAGTAGATTATTGTTATCAAAGTTTAGGCGAGAAATTGATTCTGAAAGTGAACGGTTATCGCTGTTTAGACGATCAACTGTATCGTTTAATCTTCTGTTTTCTCTTCTTAATTCTTCAACTTCTCTTCCTCCACCTGGCTTAGATGAATTCTGACAAGAGATAAGTTGAGACTGGAGGTCATTGATTCTTCTATTGGCATTATCAAGATTTTTTAAACACATTGGCAGGTCATCACGCCCACCATTTTTCCCTGGAATAGTAATTCCGACGCGAACGTCTGCTAATGCTTGAAAACTTAATACAGCTAGACCAAGAACGAGTACCTTCTTCATAAAATCTCCTCAGGGAAAGATTGTTAAATGTTTGTAGGAATTATGAACGAAGGCGAGACGAGGATATAGCCCCTTAGTATTTTCTATAAGGGGCCGTCTAAGATTTGAACAGTATGATTAATTAGCTGAAGTGTCTTTTAGATTCAAAGTAATGGAAATAATTCGATCTCCCTTCGATAGTTTAGGAAGAATGTCTAATCCATCCACGACCTGCCCGAAGACAGTATTTTTTCCATCCAAGTGAGGGAGAGTGGTTAAGCTGATATAAAATTGTGAATCAGCAGAGTCATTATCAATTCCATGGGCCATACCCATTGTTCCCTTAATGTGTTGAAGCTCATTGAATTCAGCTTTTAATTTTTGTCCGCTTCCTCCTGTGCCTGTACCAGTAGGATCTCCAGTCTGAATAATGAAATTAGGAATCGCTCTATGAATAATAAGACCATCGTAGAACTTGCTTTGAATTAATTGCATAACTCTAGCAGATGTTCTTGGAGCAGCTTTAGTATAGAAACGGAAAACGATATCACCATGGACTGTTTTCATTGTAGCTGAAGCAGTAGAGAGACCACCGATATCCGTTTTCAATTTCTCAATGTCGATTTCTTCGCCGTTAGGATTCGCTATCACTTCAATTTTATGGCTGTTTCTATTACAGCCAGCGAGTGCAATTAAAGATACGAATAAAAAAAGTTTAATAGTTTTCATATGCCGTCACACGTTAAGCAATTGTTATTAGATAAATTATACCGAGAATCTGAGTTTAAAAAAGTTTTTTTAAAATTTATTAATATTTTCTTAATTTTGTGTTGACACTTTATCATCGTTTGATTAAATTCCTCTTCACGTTTGAAGTTAAGACTGATTGCCGAAACACAAATCATCGTTATAGAAATATATAGATTTTTGGGCGTGTAGCTCAGTTGGGAGAGCATCTGCCTTGCACGCAGAGGGTCGCAGGTTCGATTCCTGTCATGTCCACCATTCTTTCAAAAACTAAACGTAACTTAGTTCTTTAAAATTCTAATAGAGATAAAAGATTTGAAACCGCAAGGTTTCGATTCAAGATGAGAAAGGTCCCAAACAAAAAATATCTGACGTAACTATTCAGTCACGCTGTTAAAAGCTCAAGTTGTAATAAAGTTGAAAGTGATAAAAAGTCGGAGCCAGTACATTTCCTTGTCACTGGTAATTAATGAATAGATCAATCCGTATAGTAGTTTGTTAAATTAAATTTAAATCAAATTTTATATTGAAGCTTGGAGAGTTTGATCCTGGCTCAGAACGAACGCTGGCGGCGTGCCTAACACATGCAAGTCGAACGTGAAAGTCCTTCGGGATGAGTAAAGTGGCGCACGGGTGAGTAACACGTAGGTGACCTGCCTTTTAGAGGGGAATAACCAGAAGAAATTTTGGCTAATGCCGCATACGAAGCACGGTTTTAAGACTGTGCTTGAAAGAATGCCTCTGCATATGCATTCGCTATTAGATGGGCCTGCGGGACATTAGCTAGTTGGTGGGGTAAAGGCCTACCAAGGCGACGATGTCTATCCGGTCTGAGAGGATGATCGGACACACTGGAACTGAGACACGGTCCAGACTCCTACGGGAGGCAGCAGTGGGGAATATTGCGCAATGGGGGAAACCCTGACGCAGCAACGCCGCGTGAGTGAGGAAGGACTTCGGTCTGTAAAGCTCTGTTAATGTGGAAAAATGGCAGTTGGTCTAATAGGCCGATTGTTTGATGGTACACATAGAGGAAGCACCGGCTAACTTCGTGCCAGCAGCCGCGGTAATACGAAGGGTGCAAGCGTTGTTCGGATTTATTGGGCGTAAAGCGCGCGTAGGCGGACCTGCAAGTCAGATGTGAAATCTCGGGGCTCAACCTCGAAACTGCGTCTGAAACTACAGGTCTAGAATCTCGGAGGGGGAAGGGGAATATCGCATGTAGGGGTAAAATCCGTAGATATGCGATGGAACACCAGAGGCGAAGGCGCCTTCCTGGACGAGTATTGACGCTGAGGCGCGAAAGCGTGGGGATCAAACAGGATTAGATACCCTGGTAGTCCACGCTGTAAACGATGAACACTAGATATTGGAGGATTTGACCCCTTCAGTGTCGTAGCTAACGCGTTAAGTGTTCCGCCTGGGAAGTACGGTCGCAAGACTAAAACTCAAAGGAATTGACGGGGGCCCGCACAAGCGGTGGATTATGTGGTTTAATTCGAAGCAACGCGCAGAACCTTACCTAGGCTTGAAATCCTACGAATCCCTTTTAAACGAGGGAGTGCTCTTCGGAGAATGTAGTGACAGGCGCTGCATGGCTGTCGTCAGCTCGTGTCGTGAGATGTTGGGTTAAGTCTCGCAACGAGCGCAACCCCCATTTTTAGTTGCCAGCATTAAGTTGGGCACTCTAGAAAGACTGCCTGGGCTAACCAGGAGGAAGGTGGGGATGACGTCAAGTCCTCATGGCCCTTATGTCTAGGGCTACACACGTAATACAATGGTCGGTACAAAGGGATGCGAACTCGCGAGGGGGAGCCAATCTCAAAAAACCGATCTCAGTCCGGATTGGAGTCTGCAACTCGACTCCATGAAGTTGGAATCGCTAGTAATCGCGGATCAGCACGCCGCGGTGAATACGTTCCCGGGCCTTGTACACACCGCCCGTCACACCATGGGAGTTGTTTTTACCTGAAGCCGTGGCCCTAACCGCAAGGAGGGGAGCGTCTACGGTCGAAACGATGACTGGGGTGAAGTCGTAACAAGGTAGCCGTAGGGGAACCTGCGGCTGGATCACCTCCTTTTAAAGGATCCAGCTCTATAGGAGCTTTATCCGGTCAAATTGTTTGGAAGACCTTTCTTATTTTTGAATTTCTTTAGATCTATAAGAGAAATATTTTGTTTCAATCTAATTATAAAAATTGGGTTTGTAGCTCAGGTGGTTAGAGTACGTCCCTGATAAGGACGGGGTCGCAAGTTCGAGTCTTGCCAGACCCACCATTAATTAGGACGAATTGAAGCATTAGCTCTTTAACATTGACATAACAGGATCAGATAGAAGACGAGAACCCATGTAAGTAACGAGAGTAATGCCCTCGTTATTTGAAATTAAATTAAATATAACTTAATAACAAAATGAAAAAAGCTATTAAGGGTGTATGGGGAATATCTTGGCAGCAAGAGGCGAAGAAGGACGTATATTAGCCAGCGAAATGCATCGGGGAGTCGGCAAATAGACTTTGATCCGGTGATGTCCGAATGGGGAAACCTTCACACTTGAAAGAGTGTGAACCATGTAATGAGTAAACTAGTTACATAGGAGCGAACGCAGGGAATTGAAACATCTTAGTACCTGCAGGAAGAGTAATCAAACGAGATTCCGGCAGTAGCGGCGAGCGAAATCGGAAGAGCCCAAACCAGAATACTTGTATTCTGGGGTTGTAGGACTCACATACGGAAAGGCAATTATAGGAGAACGGTCTGGGAAGTCCGGTCAAAGAAGGTGAAAACCCTGTATCCGAAATGATTGTCCTCTAGTGAGTATCCTGAGTAGGACGAGGCACGTGAAACCTTGTCTGAAGCTGGGGGGACCACCCTCCAAGGCAAAATACTACTTGCTGACCGATAGTGAACAAGTACCGTGAGGGAAAGATGAAAAGAACCCCGATGAGGGGAGTGAAATAGATCTTGAAACCATACACTTACAAACAGTCAGAGGGTTATTGTAAAGCCTGATGACGTACCTTTTGCATTATGATTCAGCGAGTTATGATATGTTGCGAGGTTAAGCCGTTGCAGGTGTAGCCGTAGGGAAACCGAGTCTGAATAGGGCGATTAGTAGCATGTCATAGACCCGAAACGGGATGAGCTAGCCATGAACAGGTTGAAGCGGGGGTAATACCTCGTGGAGGACCGAACTCGTGACGGTTGAAAACGTCTGGGATGATTTGTGGTTAGGGGTGAAAGGCCAATCAAATTCCGTGATAGCTGGTTCTCTCCGAAATGCATTTAGGTGCAGCGTCCGACGAATACCAATGGGGGTATAGCACTGACTTGGCTAGGGGGCTTACCAGCTTACCAAACCATATCAAACTCACAATACCATTGAGTACTATCGGGCAGTGACACGGCGGATGCTAAGGTCCGTCGTGAAAAGGGAAAGAGCCCAGACCATCAGCTAAGGTCCCAAAATCGTCGCTAAGTGGAGAAGGTTGTGGAATTACTTTGACATCCAGGAGGTTGGCTTAGAAGCAGCCACCCTTTAAAGAAAGCGTAATAGCTCACTGGACTAGTGATTCTGCGCCGAAAATGTAACGGGGCTAAAGTGACGTACCGAAGCTATGGAATATGTAAATATTGGTAGGAGAGCATTGTGTTTGCCGATGAAGGCGTACCGTAAGGAGCGCTGGAGGTCTCACAAGAGCTGATGCTGAAATGAGTAGCGATAAGAAGTGTGAGAATCACTTCCGCCGTAAATCTAAGGGTTCCTGGGCCAGGTGACTCCGCCCAGGGTTAGTCGGGTTCTAACATGAGGCCGAAAGGCGTAGTGGATGACCAACAGGTTAATATTCCTGTACTTAGTAAAAATCGTTTGACTAGATGGAATGACGGAGAAAGGTAGTGAAGCCACTTATTGGTTGTGGTTTAAGTATGTAGGGGGTCGATTAGGCAAATCCGGTCGGCGTTAACTCTGAGATACGAATACGAGCGCAAGCGAAGTTCATGATCCTCGGCTTCCCAGAAAAGTTTCGCTAGGAGATTTTTATTAACCCGTACCATAAACCGACACAGGTAGATGAGGAGAGAATCCTCAGGCGCTTGGGAGAACTCTTGTTAAGGAACTCTGCAAATTGGTGCCGTAACTTCGGGAGAAGGCACGCCTTTGATGGTAAGATCACTTGCTGGTCAAGCTGTTGGAGGTCGCAGTGAAAAGGGGGTAGCGACTGTTTATCAAAAACACAGGTCTATGCAAACACGTAAGTGGAAGTATATGGGCTGACGCCTGCCCGGTGCTGGAAGGTTAAAAGGAGAGGTTATCGCAAGAGAAGCTTTGAATTGAAGCCCCAGTAAACGGCGGCCGTAACTATAACGGTCCTAAGGTAGCGAAATTCCTAGTCGGGTAAGTTCCGACCTGCACGAATGGCGTAACGACTTCCCCACTGTCTCAACAGGAGACCCAGCGAAATTGGTGAGCGCGTGAAGAAACGCGCTACCCGCGGAAGGACGAAAAGACCCCGTGAACCTTTACTGTAGCTTGGCATTGGGTTTCGATTAACATTGCGTAGGATAGGTGGGAGTTTTTGATCCGTGCATTCCGGTGTACGGGGAGACAACCTTGAAATACCACCCTATGTTAATTGGAATCCTAACCTACGATCGTAATCCGGTCGGGGGACAATGTCTGGTGGGCAGTTTGACTGGGGCGGTCGCCTCCTAAAGAGTAACGGAGGCGCACGAAGGTTCCCTCAGGCCGAATGGAAACCGGCCATAGAGTGTAAACGCATAAGGGAGCTTGACTGTGAGGCAAACGAGCCGAGCAGGTGCGAAAGCAGGTGTTAGTGATCCGGTGGTTCCGAGTGGAAGGGCCATCGCTCAACGGATAAAAGGTACTCCGGGGATAACAGGCTGATCTCCCCCAAGAGTTCACATCGACGGGGAGGTTTGGCACCTCGATGTCGGCTCATCGCATCCTGGGGCTGGAGCAGGTCCCAAGGGTTTGACTGTTCGTCAATTAAAGCGGTACGCGAGCTGGGTTCAGAACGTCGTGAGACAGTTCGGTCTCTATCCTCCGTGGGCGTAAGAAATTTGAGTAAATCTGACCTTAGTACGAGAGGACCGGGTTGGACGAACCTATGGTGAACCGGTTATGACGCCAGTTGTATCGCCGGGTAGCTAAGTTCGGAAGGGATAACCGCTGAAAGCATCTAAGTGGGAAGCCTATTACAAGATAAGATTTCTATTAAGACAACTTCTAGACTAGGAGTTTGATAGGTTGGGGGTGTAAGAGCAGTAATGCTTTGAGCTGACCAATACTAATTTGTCGTTTTGCTTTTTTTTGATTACATGGGTTCTGCTTTTATTTGGTCTTGTTTTGTGAATGTTAAAAATGTTCAAAAATGAGGTTGATTTGTAGTGTTGAAAGACATATAAACAGCTTCGAAATTATAATTTGTTAACGATATATCCAGTTTGGGTGTGTTATTAGCGAAGAGGAAACACCCGATCCCATCCCGAACTCGGAAGTTAAGCTCTTCAGCGCCGAAGGTAGTGCCAGGGAAGCTTGGTGTGAGAAAAGGTCAATGCACCCTCTTATTTTATAAAAAACCCGAGCTTGTTCTCGGGTTTTTTTATGCCTTTTTTTCAATTCACAAGAACTTTATCGATGTTAAACCTGCAGTATTTAATAAGGTGTCATGAGCACTTGATACGCGGATGTTTTCAGTTGAGTTCGACAAAGCATGATGTAGAATTTAAGTATGATGAATACAAAAATACTTAAATATGAGCTTTTTACTCTTTTTTTCCTGACGATTATTACTTTGGTGGTGTTTTATTACAGAGACACTTTGCCGGATAATTATCTTTCGATATCGTCAGCATCATCGAGCGGATTTTTCAGCTACTATGTGACAAGTTTTTTAAATTTCATCAATTATTATTCTGGGCCGTGGGTTTTCGTTCCATGTGCCATCTTTACTTCATTCTATGTTTTGGTCTTTTCAAAAAGAGCAGACTGGATTGATGCCTTAAACATCTTTTCACTTTCAATTTTTTCCCTACTTACTATTTTCTATTTTCAACCATCGCTTTTAGGAGCGGGTTTATATCAAATTCTTGATATGACGTTTTCTGCTTTTTCAATGTTCTTAGTTTGGGCAGCAGCGGGGACCTTGTTTTTATGGGGGGCTTTTAGAGGTGGATTCACTGAAAAAGTTCAACAAGCGACTTCTGGATTTAAGAATTTTGATTACAAGGCTGCGACAGCTCCAGTTCAGGAGAAGTTTTTATTACTTAAAGACAAGTTTATTAAACCGAAAGCTGAGGGCGAGGATGAGCTTGAAGAAGAAATGGCAGAAGAGTCAATGGTGGCAGCACCGGCAGCACTTCCAATGTCAAAAGCTGCTTTAAAAGCTAAAGAAGCTGAGAAAGCGTCTAAAGAAGAAGTGGCTCCGATTTTACTTCCGGATCATTCTCTAACTGCTGAAAATGCAGAAGAAGTTAAGACTGAAGCGTTCCTTGTTCCAATTACTGAGGCGAAAAAAGTTGAGCCGGCAGTGGTTGATGAAGATGAAATGGAAGAGCATTTACCAGTGGTGGTACAGTCCTCTCATGATGACGATGAGTATGTGGATGAGTCTGAGATCTCAATATTTAAAAATCGTGCTCATAAAGTTGATAGTTTTGACGATGATCAGTACTACAACCTGGTTAAGTTGGGGAATACGAAAAAAGAGACGAAATTTCATCAACCGGATGAAAAATATTTCCACGATATTATCTCTAAAATTCAGGCGAAGCTTGGAGAATTTAAGATTCAAGGTCAGATCATCAATGTTCTTAAAGGGCCGGTGGTTGATACTTTTGAATGGGAGCTTGGACCAGGGGAGAAGGTTTCTCGTCTGACTTCAATTGCAGAAGACTTATCACTTGCGCTTTCTGGATCGCCGATTCGTATGGTTTACCCAATGAAAGGGAGAACAACAGTAGGGATCGAGGTTCCAAGAAATCCGCGTGATTTTATTTTCCTTGATGAAATTATTGGATCGAAAGATTTTACAAATACTTCTCACCATCTTCCGTTGGCGATGGGGAAAGATGCTTTCGGTGAGCCGGTTGTCGTAGACCTGGCAGCAATGCCACACATGCTGGTTGCCGGATCAACTGGTGCTGGTAAGTCGGTGTTCATTAACTCGGTTCTGGTATCGCTTTTAATTAAGAAGTCGCCTAACCAAATGAAGCTGATCCTGATTGACCCGAAACAGCTGGAGCTTGCACTTTATTCTCGTCTTCCTCACTTGCTGATGCCGGTTATTACCGAGCCAAAGACGGCGGCGACTTCGCTTCTGTGGGCATGCCAGGAAATGGATAGACGATACACAATCATGTCGGAATTTGGGGTGAGAAACATTGAAGGTTTCAACCATAAATTAAAAAATGCTCAACCTCAGGCGCTGGAAAAATTAAGAAAGCACTATGAGTATGCGAGCGAAGACACGTATGAGCTTCCATTCATTGTTATTATTGTGGATGAGTTTGCAGATCTTATTCTTTCAGCAAAAGGGAAAGAGATTGAAACGCAAATTAACCGTCTGGCGGCGAAGGCCCGTGCCGCTGGGATTCACTTAATTGTTGCGACTCAGAGACCTTCGGTTGACGTTATTACCGGGGTTATCAAGTCGAACTTCCCAACCCGCGTTTCTTTCCGTGTAACGAGTTCGCAAGACTCGAGAACGATTTTAAATGCGATGGGAGCGGAAAAACTACTTGGTAAAGGGGATATGCTTTACAAGTATGGTGTAGATACGACCCGCATCCACTCGGCATTTATTGATGAGGCCGAGATTGAAGCTCTGGCCGATAAATTGTCGGAAATGACTCCAGAATACAACCCGCACATTATGGAATTCCTGGAAAATGGTGGAGAAGAAGAACCGATGGCAGCTGTCACAACTCGCGAGGGCGGTGAGTCTTCATCGGGTGGACGAGATGACAAATATGATGAGGCAGTTCGTGTGGTGTTAGAGCATCGTTCAGCGAGTGCTTCACTGCTTCAAAGGCGTCTTGGAGTAGGGTATAACCGAGCGGCCAACTTGATTGAAGAGATGGAAGCTCAAGGTGTTGTAGGGCCTGCGCAGGGTTCCAAGCCACGTAAAGTTTTGATGGGTTCTGAGTCGTTAACTTAAATAGATTTTCATTGGAGATTTGAGAGGGAAAACCCCTCTTGAATCTCTCATATTCCTTGCAAAAACTTACTCTTCCGTGTTACATATCTAGCTCATTAATAATTTCAGTTGTCTGAAATGTTGGTCCGTCTTTGGCGGCTCACAGACAATTCGATTAACCAACGGAGTATCTATGTCAGAATTATCTCTAAAAGGCCTACTAGAAGCAGGTGCACACTTTGGTCACCAGACTGAAAAGTGGAACCCAAAAATGAAAAAATACGTTTATGGTGAGAAGAACGGTATCTACATTATCGATCTTGCTAAAACTATTCCTCTTGCAAAAGACGCTTACGATTTCCTAAAGAAAACTGCTTCTGAAGGAAAGCCAGTTCTTTTCGTAGGAACAAAAAGACAAGCACAAGACGTTGTAACAAAAGCTGCTCAAGACTGTGGAGCAAACTACGTTACTTCAAGATGGTTAGGTGGAATGCTTACAAACTACAAAACTGTAGCTCTATCTATCGATAAAATTCGCAAAGTAGAAAAAATGAAAGAAACAGGAGATTTCGGTCTTCTAACTAAAAAAGAAAGAATCAACATCGAGAAAGAAGTTATTAAACTTGAAAAAGTTCTTGGTGGGATTAAAGAAATGAGAAAGCTTCCAGGAGCTCTTTTTGTTATCGATCCAAACAACGAAAGAATCGCTATCCAAGAAGCTAACAACCTAGGGATCCCTGTTGTAGCTATCACAGATACAAACTGTGACCCAACTGGTGTTGATTTCGTAGTTCCAGGAAACGACGATGCAATCAAGTCTGTGTCTATGTTCACAGAATACTTCGCTAACTCAGTAGCAGAAGGATTAAACCTTGCTAAGAAGAACAACAAGCTTGAAAAAGGTTCAAAAGATTCTTCTCGTGACCTTGCTCTTGAAAAAGAAATCATCAGCAAATTCGAAAACGATATCGATCTTGCTGACGAAGAATAATTTTTAAGAACTTAATTTAAACGATAAAGGGAATAGATATGACACAAATTACTGCAAAGCTTGTTTCTGAACTAAGAGAAAAAACTGGCGCTGGAATGATGGACTGTAAAAAAGCACTTGGGGAAACTAATGGTGACCTTGAAAAAGCGATCGATTACCTAAGACAAAAAGGTCTTGCAGCTGCTCAGAAAAAACAATCTAGAATTGCAGCTGAAGGTGCAATCGGATCATACATCCACGGTGGAAGAATTGGTGTAATGGTTGAAATCAACTGTGAAACTGACTTCGTAGCAAAGTCTGACGATTTCCAAAACTTCGTAAAAGACGTAGCTATGCACATCGCTGCTGCTGATCCAAAATTCGTAAGATCTTCTGAAATGGACCAAGCGTTCGTAGAAAGAGAAATTGCGATCTATACAGCTCAGTTAAAAGAAGAAGGAAAACCAGAAGCAATGATCTCTAAGATCGTTGAAGGGAAAGTTAAAAAACTTTCTACTGAAGTTTGTCTTCTTGATCAAAAATTTATCAAGAACCCAGACATTTCAGTTCAAGACCTAATCAATGAACTAACAATCAAAATCGGAGAGAAAATCGACGTTAGAAGATTCGCTAAGTTCACACTTGGAGAAGGTATTGAGAAGAAAGTTGACGACTTCGCAGCTGAAGTTGCTTCAATGACTGGTGGAAAACAGTAATTAAGAATTTACCAAACACAAAAAGGGGCTCAAAAGGCCCCTTTTTTTTGACCCAAATTTGAGGAAATCTAATGAAGTATAATCGCATTCTTTTAAAGCTTTCAGGAGAGGCACTTGCTGGTGAGCAAGGGCATGGAATTTCAGCAGACGTTCTGACAAACATTGCAACTGAGGTGAAAGAACTTCAGGCCATGGGTGTTGAGATCGCAATCGTTATCGGTGGTGGTAACATTCACCGTGGAGTAGCTGGAGCTACAAAAGGAATGGATAGAACGACATCTGATCACATGGGAATGCTGGCGACAGTTATCAACTCTCTGGCACTTCAAGACAGCCTTGAGAGACATGGAATCAATACACGCGTACTGACAGCGATCGACATGCAAGAAATCGCTGAGCCATACATCAGAAGACGTGCAGTTCGCCACCTTGAAAAGAAAAGAGTGGTGATTTTCGCGGCAGGAACAGGGAACCCGTACTTTACGACGGATACCGCTGCGGCGCTTCGTGCTAACGAAATTGACGCACATGTAATCATGAAAGCAACAAAAGTTGATGGAATTTACGATAAAGATCCAATGAAGTTTAAAGATGCTGTAAAAATTGATAAACTAAAGTTTATCGACGTTCTAAATAAAGGCATTTCGGTCATGGACTCTACGGCCATAAGTCTTTGTATGGACAACGAAATTGATATTCTTGTTTTCAATATGTTTGAAGAAGGAAATATCAAGCGCGCAGTAATGGGCGAAACAATTGGAACGATTGTAACTAACAAATAGATAACATAACTATTTCTAACTAAGGGGACGTCATTATGATGAATGAAACAAAAACTTCATTAAATGATTCAATGAAAAAAGCAGTTGATTCACTTAAGCACCAACTTACAAAAGTACGCACAGGAAGAGCATCTGCTTCTATCCTTGATGGAGTACAAGTTGAATACTACGGGACAATGAGCCCGATTTCTCAGCTAGGACAAATTTCAACTCCAGAAGCTCGTTTACTTCAAATTCAGCCATTCGATAAAACGATGATCGCTGCAATTGAAAAAGCAATCTTTGGTGCAAACCTTGGTGTAACTCCAACGAACGATGGAAATTTTGTTCGTCTTAACTTTCCTTCATTAACTGAAGACAAAAGAAAAGACATTGCAAAAGAAATTAAGAAAATCGGTGAAGACGCTAAAGTTGTTCTTAGAAACTTAAGACGTGACTCTAACGAAGCTGTAAAAAAAGCAGAAAAAGATAAAGTTATTTCTGAAGATGAATCAAAAAAAATTCAAACAGAAATTCAAAACATCACTGATAAATTTACAAAAGAAATCGACACTGTTGTTTCGAACAAAGAAAAAGAAGTTCTAGCAATCTAATAAGGAAAAGTTTGGAACCACTCAGCCACAATATTAAACACGTCGCTGTCATCATGGATGGCAATGGCCGTTGGGCAAAACAACGCTCGCATCCCAGAGTCTGGGGGCACGTGCGCGGGTCTGCAGTGGTTTCAACTATCGTTGAAGAAGCGGATAACTTAGGTATTGAAGCTTTAACAATGTATGCTTTTTCTTCAGAGAATTGGAGCCGTCCTCAGACGGAAGTCCGTGTTCTTTTTAATCTGCTTTTTAAATTCCTAAAAAAAGAACGTGAAAGAATTCTAAAAAATAACATCCGCTTTAGAATTATGGGAGATGTTTCTAATCTTCCAGAACAAACCAAAAAACTTATCGCTCAACTGGAAGGGGAGACTGCTCACCATACAGGATTGAAGCTGACATTTGCTTTTGGTTACGGAGCTCGTTCAGAAATTGCCTACGCGGTTAATCGCTTCATGAAAGCGAACCCTGGCAAAGAGATGAGCGAAGATGATTTGAATGAATTTTTAATGATCCCGGATCTTGGAGACGTGGATCTTTTAATTAGAACCGGTGGAGACCACCGCGTGTCTAATTTTATGTTGTGGCAGATTGCTTATGCTGAAATGTTTTTCACTGAAACAAAGTGGCCGGATTTTACGGTGACTGAGTTCAGATTTATTATTGAGCAAGTAGCAAAAAGAGAGAGAAGATTTGGGGCCATCGCTCCGACAGCTAATCTTGAAACGAACGTGATCGTTGCCCGCGAAAATCAGAGATTAATTCGAGGGTAATGGTGTCTAATACAAAAGCAAGAATCATTTCCGCACTTGTTATGGCAGCCATTGTTGTCGTAGCGGTGATTTTTGGGAAGTGGACGACATTAGCAGTTATTCTGGCAGCAGCTTTACTTTGTATCGATGAACTTCTGGTGAATTTTTCACAGACAAGAAGAGAAGAATTTAATTACAAATATGTGATGGGATTTTTCATCATTCTTTTTGTGTCGGTGAATGTCCTGGGTGCAAAACTCTCGCTTGGCTTCTTCACAGTCGCGGCGATCTTTTTAAATCTTTTTCTTATTTATTATTTATTTAAAATTCCAAGCTCGGGCGAGTTTATGAAAAATAGCTCGAGAAAAAATCCGGCCATCATTACAACTTTTGTGATGCTTCCGCTTCTTTCAATTGGAATTTATTTCGACAGCGAATACTGGAGAGAAATTCTGGGAATGCTGTTGATTGTTACTTACTCTATGGATACTGGCGCTTGGTTTGTGGGCAAAAATTTTGGTAAACACAAATTATGGCCGGCCGTAAGTCCCAAGAAAACCGTAGAAGGCCTAATTGGTGGGATGATTATAGCAGCTGTCCTTGCTTCACTGGCATGGTGGCAGTTTTTCGGTGATTTCAGATGGTATTACTCAGCTATTTTTGCTGTTTGCGGAGCTATGTCTCAAGTTGGTGATTTAGTTCAGTCTAAAATGAAAAGAGAGTTTGCGATTAAGGACAGTTCAAACCTGATTCCCGGACACGGTGGGGTTTACGATCGCATAGACAGTCTAATCTTCCTATCGCCTTTTTTCGTGATTGTTGTAAAATATCTGGGACAGCACTTACTTTAGTATTCTCTCCTTTTAGAGGCTTCCATGTTATTAGAAAAAATCATTATTTTTATTGTTTTCCTAGGCCCACTCGTATTCTTTCACGAATTGGGACACTTTCTTTTCGCCAGACTATTTGGTGTAAGAGTTGAAGTTTTTTCAATCGGGTTTGGACCGAAGATTTTCAAGAAAAAATGGGGTGACACTGAATACGCCGTTTCCGCTATTCCATTAGGTGGGTACGTAAAAATGTTCGGTGATGATCCGTTTAATAAAGACGAAATTCCTGAAAGCGAAAGAGCACAAAGTTTTACTCACCAAGGTAAGTGGGCGCGCTTCTGGATTGTTATGGGTGGACCGTTAGCTAACTTCATTCTGGCATTCGTTATTTTCTTCTCGCTTTTAATTGTAGGGGAGAGAATTCCTGAAATTAAAATCGGAGCGATTGCTCCTGAGTCTGTTCTTTATCAAAATGGTTTAAGAACAGGGGACGTTTTAGTTAAGGTAAACAACAACGAAGTGTACAATCCATCAGACCTAATGGTTGAAGGAAGCACTGTTGTTAGTCAGCTGACAATCAAGAGAAACGGAGAGCTTCAAGACCTGAGTGTAAACTTCCAGGGTGATAAGTTCTTTGATGAAGTTTTAAAATACCCACCAATTCTAAGAAAACCATTAGTGGTTGATCCGAGCGCTAACCGCTATGTGGTTTCTGTAAAGAAAGATCAAGTTGATTTCTCTCATTCAATTGAAGAGCTTGGAACATTAACGGGAATCAAAACTCTTTATTTATATCCGGTAGCTAAAACTGAAGACCTGTCTTCAGATGAAATCAAAGCTGACCTGACAAAAGGACAAGAGATCGCTGTTGAGTACACTGACTTAAAAACAATGGTGGCGGCTCTTCAGGCGAAAAATTTCAGAACAATCGACCTTATGGTCAGAAGTGTAAACATGGGTTCTCCTGCTGATAAAGTAGGGATTAAAGGGGATGACGTTTTCGTGGCCCTTGAAGGTCAGAAAGTCTCAAGCTTTGAAGAGTTAAGAGAAAAACTTCAGACTTATACAAAAGCCTCTGTTGAAGTGGAAGTTTACTCTCAAGGAGAGTTAAAAAAATTCACTGTTACTCCAGATGTGAGCATGCAGGACGGAAAATCGACAAAACTTCTTGGGGTATATAGCTTCATTGAAGTTTTAAAAACGAACTTCGTTCTAACTAAATCAAAAGGATTTTTCAGTTCTGTTTCTGTAGCGGTTGCCCGCACATGGGACTCGATGAAGAAGACTGTTGATGGATTCGTAAAACTTTTAACTAACCAGGTATCTTTAAAATCAATCGGTGGACCTTTGGCGATTGGTAAAGTGGCCCATGACTCTTTCAACACATCGCTGTCGTATTTCTTCCAGCTGATGGCGTTGATTTCAGTCAACCTTGGTGTCATTAACCTTTTCCCGATTCCGGTTCTTGATGGTGGTCACATTATGTTTATCGCCCTTGAGATCATTAACCGTGGGCCGCTTTCAAGAAGAAAGATGGAAATTGCTCAACAAGTGGGACTATCGGTGCTTTTAATGTTAATGGTTGGTGCAATCTTTAATGATGTGACCAGGTTCTTCTAATGCATTCTTTATATGTGGACAGTACTTCCGGGCTGGTGATCGGCCTTCTCGATGAAAACTTTAAGTGGATTGAGTATCAAGACACTAGAGAGAAAAAACCGTCGGAAGTCATCCATATAGAGATTTATAATCTCATCAATAAGTACAAACTCAATTTAAGAGAAATGAATTTCTTTTTCTCAGCTGGTCCCGGTTCTTATACCGGGATGAGGCTGGGAGAAGGGATTGCTCAGGTGCTTGCCTGGGATGATAAGAAAGTTTTTTCTTTCCTTCATTTTGATGCCCCAAGACTGGCCGGTGTGGAGAAAGGTTACTGGGTGACGAATGCTTTTAAAGGGCAGGTGTTCATCTATAACTGGGATTCCCAATCTAACCTGGCAGAAAAATCACTGGTGAATGCCGCAGAGTACACGATTGTTGATCCTGCACTCGGGTATACGCTTGCTGATGATGGGAAAAATTTTGTTGGATTAAAAACAACAAAAGATTTGATTCATCAATCGTCTGAAAAAATCTTCTCAAAAGTTTTCAAAGATAAAATGAGAGAAGCCCCATACTATTTTAGAACTCTGGATGAGGAGTTCAAATAGATGTTGAAGTCTTATCTTCCTCCTCGATTCAATACACTGGCCATCGTGTTATTCGTTATGCTTTGGCTTTTTAGCTTCTATAAGATCCTGGCCGTTTTACTTCTGGCCTACATTGTTCTGTATGTCTCTTTAAGAAGAAGTAGAAATGACTTCCGCGATGATCCTGTTGTCACCAAAGGGGTGATCTTTTCTCCGTCTAACGGGAAGATCGTTCATATTGAACACAACGTTTCCCACGGGATGTACGGCGATCAGTTAATCGAAATTCAGATTATGATTCCATGGTGGAAAGAGATGGGAATTAACCTCCCTCTTTCTTCCGAAGTGAAGATGCTTCACGTTTTAAAAGGACAGTCTTTTTTAAGAACTCATATCGCCTCTGAAGTGATCGGAACCAAGGAAGGAAAAGGTGTCAGTCTTGCTCTTGATAATCGTGGCGAGACGGTTGGACTTACTTTCTTTAAGTGCAAACTTGGTTTGTGGCCTGAATTAATGGTCATGCCGGGAGACCGCGGCGGAAGAAGGGTGAATATTGGATACTTTCCCTTTGGAGGAACAGTGATGCTTTATTTACCAAAAAAATATGAGATACTAGTTAAAACAAATGATGAGATTACATGCGGTGAGACAATTATTGCTGTAATTCCTGACCACGCTTAAAGGTTATTATAAATGCTAAATACTCCGCGCAGGCTCGCTTTTTTTCTTCCTAACACGTTCACAGCACTAAACATGGCCTGTGGTTTTTTTTCGATCATTCTTGGATGGAAGGGAGAGTTCTATCAAGCATCGATGATCTTAGTTTTAGGTGCTATCTTTGATTCAGTTGATGGAAGAGTTGCGCGTATGACAGGAACTCAGTCTGCTTTTGGTGAGCAGTTTGATTCTATTTCTGACGTTGTGTCTTTTGGTGTGGCCCCGGCATTTCTTGTTTACAATAAATTTTTCAACGATCTAGGCCGTATTGGTCTGATCACTTCTTTTATTTTCCTTCTATGTGGGGCCTTAAGACTTGCCCGCTTTAATGCCAACATTGATAAAGTAAGTTCTGAATACTTTCAAGGTTTGCCGATTCCAAGTGGCGCACTGGCCATGGTGGGGCTTACACTTTTCTCATCAGTTGTTCCAGAGATCATGGATTTTCGTCCATTGATTATTGGCTATGTTCTTTTCTACTCTTTCCTGATGATTTCAAACATTCCATTTAACTCGTTTAAGAAATCGGAGTGGGTGAGAAAGCATAAGAAGAGAGTTCTCTTTATTATTTTCTCAATCATCATTCTGACTTTCTTATATGAAGAAATCATGATTGGTGGAGTGATCTTAGTTTATGTTCTTGGCTCCCTTGCTTATTTCTTTAAGAACAAAGGTGCTATGGAAGACATGTTCAACTGGAAGAGTGAACATGATGACGATGATCACGTCGACTAAAAAAATTTAAAAGATACTTATGTAGGAGTATTGATATGCTTGGAAGGAATCTAGCTTTTCTTATCACTCTAGCTCTATTGTCAGCGCCATTACACGCTACTGATTTACGCCAGAATGTTTCTGAAGATGGAAATGTTGAGGACGTTTTAGGGTCGAGTACGGCTTCTGGTAACAGTCCTTTCCTGGTCGATGGTGAATCATCTGATAATGTTGAAAAATCCAAAGCACAAGGTGAAGACTACATCTTTAACCACGGGGTTAAAGAAGTCAGTGACAAGGTCACACCGAAGAAAAAGTACGAAGATTTTGGTTACACACTTCCTGGTACGTACGAAAAACAGGAAAACTATATTGAGCTGGATAAGCTTAAGATGGCCAAGGATTTCAGAAAAGCTTCAACTGGCGGTTTGAATATCTCCTTCATTAAAAACAATTTTAACTACCAGTCTCCAAACGACATCATCAATCAGACTGTAGGTACTGGTTATAAAAGTATTAAAGGTGGATCAATATTTGTTCGCCACGACTCTTATATTTTCAAAACTGCTGCACTTAATGGACATTGGTCTTTTGGAGCTGGAGTTGGCTACAACTCGGGGCGAGGGCTTTTTGTTAACGGAACAAGAAGTGATACGAAGATCAGTCTTTGGGAAGTTCCTATTGATGCCGGACTTGGATTAGAGATCCCGGTTTATACTTGGTTTAAAATTGCGGGAACCGGTGGTCCAAGTGCGCTGGGGTTAATGCAAAATAGATCAGACATTCAGCGCGGAGAAAAAGGGAAAAGAAAGATTCAATACAGCCCGGGATACTTCGCCAACGCTCAAGTAAAGATTAATCTTTCAGGATTTAATGAAGAGACAGCGTACGATCTATTTACCTCTAGCCAAATCACGAATTTATTTCTAAACCTTGAAGTCCGTCATCAGAATTATGCAAATTTCCAGGACGATATCAAGATTTCGGGGACGTCGTTTGGTGTAGGTTTTACATTTGAATATTTATAAGATCACTGTTCAATATAAAGGCACGAACTATCTAGGGTTCCAAGTTCAGCCTTCGGGAAAGACCATTCAGGGAGAAATCAATTCTGCTTTGAGGACTCTTTCTAAGTCAGATGAAATTAAATCGGTGGGTTCAGGAAGGACAGATTCGGGTGTGCATGCTTTTGGACAAGTTGTGCGCATTGAAATCCCTGTTGATATTCCTGTGGCCAGTCTTCCAAAAGCGATGAATTCCAATCTTCCAGAAGACATCCGAGTGGTCGCGGCCGAAGCAGTGACTGAGCATTTTCATCCGATCTTTAGTGCTAAATCAAAAGAATATAATTATGTTTTTGCGACTGAAGAAAATATCTCTCCGTTTGCCAGAGAGCTTGTGACCTATTTTCCATTTCAGCTGAATATTGAGGCCATGAAAAAAGGCTGCCAAATTTTTTGCGGCGAGCATGATTTTGTGAATTTCCAGTGTGTAGGGACTGAAGTTGAGAGCACTGTGCGTAAAATTATCTCGTGTGAACTTGTGCGCTTAGAGTCAACCGGGCATTGGGGCCACTTGGTCGGCGAGTATTATGTCTTAAAAGTGACCGGAACTGGCTTTCTTAAGCAGATGGTGCGCCTGATGATGGGAGCACTTGTCAGTCTTGGCAGAGGGAAAATCACCCTGGAAGATCTTGAAAAATCACTCAAAACGCCTTTGCCTAATCGCCTTGGAGCGACAGCTCCGCCACAAGGTCTTTACCTTAAAGAAGTGCACTATTAGAGTCCACTAATTTCACTCCGTTTTCATTGGGGAAAAGTTGTCTTTACATTGACAATTAGGGCCCTCTCAAATACTTTTGGAGAACTATTTTTAAGCGAGGATTTTTATGTCTTACACAGTGAAAAGCGTCAATGGATGCACAAAAAAACTTGAGTTCAATTTCGCAACTCTAGACCTATCAAAAGAAATTAAGGCCGCAGTTGTTAGAAAACAAGCGACAACAAACATTAAAGGATTCAGAAAAGGTAAAGCTCCACTTTCAATGGTAGAGCAAGTATACGGACCACAAATCGAATCAGATGCACTAAACCAATTCGTGCAATCTCAACTTTTCGAAGCTGTTAACAAAGAAAAACTAAAAACTGTTGGTTACCCAGCATTCGAAAACGTAAAGTACGATGCAGGTAAATCAGTTTCTTTCGACGCTGTAGTTGAAATCTTCCCGGAAATTAAACTTGCCGATTACTCTTCATACTCTTTCAAAAAAGACAGTGTTGAAGTGTCTAACGAAGACATGGAAAAACTAACAAAGAACTACCTTGGTTCAAAAGCAGAAATGACTGAAGTAACAGATGCTAAGCATGCTCTTAAGAAAGGTGACTTCGCAGTATTTAACTTCGAAGGTGTTAAAGCTGACGGATCAAGACCAGAAAACATGAAAGGTTCAGAATACCTTCTTGAAATCGGTTCAGGGCAATTCATCCCAGGATTCGAAGACGGAATGATCGGACTTAAGAAAGGTGATAAAAAAGACATCAACCTTACTTTCCCAGCTGATTACCACGCAACTGAGCTTCAAAACGCAAAAGTAAAATTCGAAGTTGAGCTTCTTGAAATCAAAGAAAAGAAATACCCAACTCTTAACGATGAACTAGCAAAAGAATTCGGATATGAGTCTGTTGCTGATTTCAACGAAAAAAACAAGAAGAACCTAGTAGCTCAAAAAGAAAGACAAGCTCTAGAAAAACTTCACCAAGAAATCCTGGAAAAACTTGTTAAAGAAAACAAGTTCGATGTTCCAGCAACTCTTGTTCAAAACCAAGAAAAATACCTTCAAGAAGATCTAGCTAAGAACCTTAAGGCCCAAGGCTTTAACGACGATATGGTAGGTGAGTACTTCGAAAGATGGAAAGGCGATATCAACACTAAAGCTGATTTCCAGGTAAGATCAGGACTTGTTCTAGATCACCTAGCTCAAGAGTTTAAGATTGAAACTTCTGAAGCTGACTTCAACAAGAAACTTGAAGAAAGTGCTGCTCAAGCAGGAATCGATCTAGAGACAGTAAAGAAATACTACGCAGGAAATGCACAAATTAAGAACAACTTAATGTACGCTATCCGCGAAGAGAAGACATTTGATGCTCTTAAGAAAAAACTTAAGATCGCATAGTGGCTGAACGAACTCTTAAAGAAGAAGTTCGTCTCTTTAAATTTTCATAACAAATAAAAATGCAGCTTCGGCTGCATTTTTTCGTTCAGCTGTACGCTATCCGCGAAGAAAAAACTTTCGACGCTCTTAAAAAGAAACTTAAGATTTCATAGTTGTTAAAATAAAAAAGGCTCCGAAAGGAGCCTTTTTTTTGGTCTTTTTTTATGTTGCTTACGATTTGAACTGAGCGATATTTTCCATTAAGCTTGCGATTTTCTCACCAAGCTCTCTTTCGTTCTGTATAACTTCGGCCCTTACGTTTTCTGGAGCATTTTTCATGAAGTTTTCGTTCTTCATCTTAGCTTCGTATTTAGCGTAATCAGCTTTTGTTTTTGTCAGTTCTTTTTCCAAACGAGAAATCTGCTCTGTTAGGTCAATAACGCCATCTAGAGGCAGGAAGATTTCCGTGTGAGTAAGAACGTTAACGATCGACTTGTTGGGGCGGTTAAGCTCCTTATTGCCAACCTTAAGGTCTTTTACACGTGCCAGTTCCTGGAAGTTAATGAAGTTATTTCTGAAGTAAGTGATCAGGTCCTGATTGTCAGTGAATAACTCAACGTTAACTTCGTCTTTTGGTTTAATGTTTACACTAGCGCGAAGATTTCTAATCGCCGTAGTAACTTCAACAAACTTATTCATTTGATCCTGGTCTTCTTTAAATTCAAGAGCAGCATCGTATTCCGGGTATTCCTGAGCAATCAGCAGGTCTTCATTAGCTTCTTTCAAATATGACCACAGTTCTTCAGTGATGAATGGAGTTAGTGGGTGCATCAGGGCCAGGATTTTTCTGAAGGCAAACTTTAATACTGAAACTCTACGTGCTTTTGCAGTCTCATCACTACCGTTTAAAATGTTTTTTGAAAGCTCGATGAACCATGAACAGTACTTATCGTAAACGAATGAATAAATGGCCGCTGAAGCGTCGTCATAGCGGTAAACTTCCATCGACTCATTCATTAATTTAGCCGTTGTATTGAGCTCTGCTAAAATCCATCTTTCATGGTGGTCGAGTTTCGACATGTCGTTAATCTTTGCGGATCCAGTCTGAAGGTGAGGGTAGATAAAACGGAAAGCGTTCCAAACTTTGTTAATAAAGTTTCTGTACCCACCGATTCTGTCCGGGTCCAGGTTGATGTTGCGGTTGTATCCAGAACCAGCGGCCAGAGTGAATCTGAAAGCGTCTGTTCCGTACTGAGCAATCATATCAAATGGGTCAATCCCGTTTCCAAGTGACTTAGACATTTTTCTTCCCAGTTTATCGCGAACGATAGCGTGGATATAAGTGTCTTTAAATGGAACCTGGTTTTGAGTCTGAAGAGACATCATCATCATGCGGGCAACCCAGAAGAAGATAATATCGTATCCAGTAATTAAAACTGAAGTCGGGAAGAAGGTAGAGAACTTTTTCTCTTCCATTGCTTTTGGATCAGGCCATCCTAATGTCGACATTGGCCATAGTCCTGAAGAGAACCATGTGTCTAAAACATCCGGGTCCTGGTGAACATTTTTTGACTTACAAGTCGGGCATTCAGTTTCATCATGCTCGCTTGCCCACTGGTGATTGTTGTCGCAGTAGAAAACCGGGATCTGGTGTCCCCACCAAAGTTGGCGTGAGATACACCAGTCTTTAGGGTTTCTTAGCCAAGAGTAATAAGTGTTTTCCCATTCTTTTGGGTAGAATTTCATATTGCCGTTTTCAACAGCTTCAACTGCACGACGGCTCATGTCTGTAACGTTTACGAACCATTGTTTTGAGATCATCGGCTCGATTGGAACGCCTGAGCGCTCACCGTGACCAACTGGGTGCATGTGAGGTTTTTTATCTAATAAAAGCCCAAGCTCTTCTAGTTTTTTAGAAACAACGTTGCGAGCAACTTTTGCTGCCAGGCCTTTAAATTCCAGGCCTTCTTCATTCATCGTTCCGTCTTTGTTTAAGATGTTGATGATTGGAAGGTTGTGGCGTTTTCCGATTTCAAAGTCGTTGAAGTCGTGACCTGGAGTTACTTTTAAGCATCCAGTTCCTTTTTCTAAATCAACGTGCTCATCGCCAATGATTGGAACTTCGCGGTTACATAGTGGAACGATCGCTGTTTTACCAATGAGGTGTTTAAAGCGCTCATCATTTGGATTAACAGCAACAGCAGTATCGCCAAAAAGAGTTTCTGGTCTTGTTGTTGCAACTTCTAAGAAGTCCTCTGAGCCTTTGATGGCGTACTTAATATGGAAGAAGTTCCCTTGAACATCTTTGTGTTCTACTTCGGCATCAGAAACCGCTGATTGCAGCATCGGGTCCCAGTTAACGATGTAGTCAGATTGATAAATCATCTTCTGGTTGTACATATCCACGAAGAATTTCTTTACTGCTTTATTTGGAATCGGATCAAGTGTGAACGTCAGGTAATCCCAGTCACAGCTTGTTCCCATCGCTCTTTGTTGGTTAAGGATATGGTTTCCGTACTCTTCTTTCCATGCCCAGATTTTCTTAACAAATTCTTCGCGCGAGAAATCGCGGCGGGTTTTCTTTTCTTGTTCAAAAACCATTTTTTCAACTACCGATTGAGTTGAGATCCCGGCGTGGTCTAATCCTGGAAGAAGAAGAGTTTCAAAACCTTTCATTCTTTTAAAACGGATTAAAGAGTCCTGAGTTGTAATATCCAGAGCGTGACCAGCGTGAAGTTTACCAGTTACGTTTGGTGGTGGAACGATAATACAGAAAGGCTTGTTGGCCTTTCCTTTTTTAGGTTTAAAGTATTTTCCATCTTCCCACGTTTTGTACCATTTGGTTTCAACGTCTGCGGGAGAGTAGGTTGTTGCTAATTCTGTTGTATTTGTTGTCATAATTAAGCCTTCATTATTTTTAACATTTCTTCCAGGTCAGTGATCTTGAAAGTGTGTTGTTCTTTTGTTGCGAGATTCTTTAATTGAATCTCTCCTTTTGCCATTTCGTCAGACCCCATAAGGGTGACGAACTTGACTCCTTTTTTCTCAGCAGTCGGGAAGACTTTCTTAAACTTCAGCGCCTCTAAACTTGTGACGACTTTAAGACCTTTTTTTCTCATCGCTTTGGCCAGATTCATTGAGGCTTCAAGTCCGTTGTCTTCCTGGAAAGTGACCAGGACATCGTTGGTTGGATTGTCCAGGTTGGGAAGAAGGCCGTGCACCGTCAGGAAGTCTTCCAGCGTGACATCTCCTAAACCAAAACCGACTCCGGGAAGTGGGTCTTCGTTAAAAATTTGAAGCAGGTTCGCAAAGGCCCCCCCACCACAAAGAGCGCGGCGGTTGTCCGGGTGTTTGTCGAACATTTCAAAGACGATTCCTGTGTAGTAATCCAGACCTCTGACGATGCTTGGGTCGTACACTAAGTATTCGTTTAGGCCATTTGCATCTGTAAGTTTAATAAACTCAGCAAAAGCATCGGCAATTTCGTTTTCGTTATGCTTTTTTAAGAAGCTATCGACATCGGCAAAAGTTTTTAATTGTAGATAACTGTAAAAAATATTTTCAGCTTCTGGAGTTAATCCAACTTCAGCAACCATTTTTTTTACGGCTTCTTCGTTTACCTTTTTTGATTTATCAGCAATTTTATAAAGACGGTATGTTTGTTTTTCATCCGCTTTCATCATGCGCTTAAAGACGGCGTCGACAATCGCACGGTCATTTAAAACAATTTCAAAATGCTTATTAGTTGCTCCGTAGTTTTCAAATAGCTCGATAGCGACTTGAAGGATTTCAACTTCACCAGTTCTTCCTGGAGCTCCGAAGATGTCGCAGTTTAATTGCCAGAACTCGCGCATTCTTCCGCGCTGAGGTTTTTCATATCTCATCATTCTTGGAATTGAGAACCAACGAAGAGGCTTACTAGACTCGCGGTGAACTTGAGCAACCATACGAGCAACAGTTGGAGTCATCTCAGGACGAATCGCCACATGTCTTTCACCGCGATCAGTGAAAGAGTAGATTTGTTCGTTGATTAACTCTTCGCCAGACTTTGCCAGGTAAAGATCGACTTCTTCTAAAAGTGGACCTTCGTAGGATTCGTAACCGAAGCTCTCTGCTGTTTTAGTCATGACTGAGAAAAGATAGTCCTGCACCCTTTTAGACTTTGGGAAAAAGTCACGGGTTCCGCGGTAGGGCTGTTTATTAAGCGCCATTGAGTTTATTCCTTACAAACATTATCGAAAATGAAGGCATTTTCAGAGAGAGATTTTATCACGAAATGGGTTAAAAGTCTTCTAGCCAATCAGCGTCATTGCTTGGTTTTGGAAGATTTTGCAGAGACGCAGGAGTGTTTTCATCCTCAAGCCAATTTTCTTGGGTCGGCTGAGGAAGTTCTTCCGGTTTTACGTCGGTGACAGGGGCCAGGATTTCTTCCACACTCTTAGACTCACTGGTCTGAGTAGCAGGTTTGGCAGGGGTGGGGGCCACATCTTTGACGGCAAAGAATTTAAGCTCAGTTTCGTCTTTAAGTGCCGGGGCCAGAGGTGAAAGGCTACTTTCTTTGGCCATGAGTTCAAAACTTCTCGAGATGTTTTTTAACGTCTCAAGCATTTTTGGAGTGAGGTCATTTTTTAGAGTGTCGGGAAAATCCTGGGCGTTTGGATTGATTTTAGAAATCCAATACTGCAGAAGTTCACCTTTTTTCTCCAGCTTGCGGTATTCAACTTTTTCTATTTTAAGCCCGTTGTTTTTTTGCAGCAAAAACTCTTTATAAAGTTTGTTGCTCATCAGGTCCTCGCAGTCTTTTAATAAGGCCTGAAGAAACCATTTAGTGAAATTGTCTTTCGTTTTGCCCAGAGCTGCTTTGAGAGTCGTTAAACTCGTTCCATCGACCGGCTGTTTAATGGCGGCATCGTAATTTTTAAGCAATGTCTTATAAACTTCAATTTTTCCAACCAGGAAAATGTCTTCTTTGCTCATCGAGCGGGCATAGCGGTCGATATTGAGAAGATCTGGTAGAATTTTTGGAAAAATATCCGGGTTATTGTTTTGAAGATTATCAATTAATAAATTCACTTCTAAAGGTAATTCTTTAGATCCTGTCGCTACTTTTTCGGCGTAAGTGTTCTGCACGCTTAAAGCGAGAAGGGCAGACAGAGTGAATGTTTTAATCGCTTTACTCATTACCTAATTCTTTATCAATCTGCTTAATAGCCTCACTCGCTCCGCTTGGAGGAAGGGCCTTAAGTGAGTCAATGTTCTTATAATCAATTGTTCCTTTAACAATATAGTATTTACCTTTATCCAGGGCCAGGAGTGTTCCATCCATGTTGATGACACTCGTAATGGTTTTCATTTCACTAAGCATTTTAATTTCTTTGTTGGACGGATTCAGATCGACAAGGTCGGTGCTGATTTGGTCATTGCTGCCAAAGTTTTTAATGAAAGTGATGTAGTCTTTGCTGAAGTCGCAGACTAATTGACCAAAGTCGTTCGTCGACGATGTGTAAATCGTTTCGCGCTTTTTAAAATCGCTTAGCGGTAAAGCCGCACGGGTAATGCTTGCGCCATTTTTAGAGAAGTTAAGTCCAAAAAGTCCCATCACCAGATAGTCGTTATGCAGGCAGATTTCTGCTTTTACCATGGGCGTGGTGGCCTTGAAGATAAGTTCTGCTTTTCCTGTATTGCGTTTAAATTCCAGAAGCCCGACAGCTCCGTTTTCACCAAGGTCGGTGTAATAAACAGTGTTGTCATCACTCATTACGACTTGAGGAGTGAAGTAAGGATTGATCCGGTTATTGAGTTTTAAACTGAATTTCAGGGCCGCGTTTGTTGTGTTTTCAAAACTCAAAACTTTTGAATAGTAGTCGTAATATGAAAGCCACGAATCATTAAGATGAAGTGCGGCCGCTGATCCCATTCCCACTTCTTTTGGATTTGTCCCACCAAAATCCAAGAGGAAGATTTTCTCACGGGATCTGATAGAGTAGAACGTGTGGAAGTTTTCATTTTGCATGACCACGATCTTTTTTCTCGCAGGTGTACCGATTAAAGTATACTGCGTTCCAATTTGGCCTTTGATTAACTCTGCTACTTTATAATTGCTGGAGAAAAGAAGGCTTCCTGAACGCTTTTGATAATAAGTGAATTTTCCGTCCTGGCTTAGGAAGCGGATATTGTTAACGGCTTGTTTTGCTAAAAGCTCAGGTAAAATAATTTTGGCCTGGGCACTTTGGCCCAGTAGAAAGGCGAAGACTAATTTTAGTATCATATTCTTCTTATTTTCTAATGCCATATAACGTCCATGTATTTAACGGGTGTAGTTCCTGGTAGGCACTGACAGCGTTAAAGATATTCGGCCACATCAACAATCGAGGAGTGTGTACATCATCAATTGCCAGGCGAGTGACCAGCCAGGTCTCATTATTTTTCACAACGTGCCCATCAACGATAAATGGCATCGGGTGACACTGATTGATCGCTGTTCTCATAAATTGTTCAGGAATCATATCTTCAGCACAGCCAATTCCGTGGATGATTCCCGTAGGCATCTTATCCAGGAAAAACTTTACATCCGTGAGATTTCTGATCATGCGGTCTTGAGTTCCTTTGACTTCGTCTAATAAATTGGTGAAAGCGTAACGTTCATTCAAGTATGATGTCGGAAAGTAATCAAATACCGGAACACCGATAAATTTAATGTCTTGTTGAACTTTTTCTTCCCAGATAACTTTTTTATCACAAGAAAGAGTCGTACAAAGATCCGCACTGTAAACGATAAAACAGCCGAATTTAAACTCCGAGCGAGCAGGATTGTAAGTTCGGGAATCGACAATTCGACAAGTTGTCTTCTGTGGAGCTCCTTTTTGTTGGTAAAGGATTCTGGCCACAACTTGGTCTTCACTTAGAGGTTCATCAGCGCGCGAGCCTGGAATATAAGTTACGCAGGCTTCTTTATTGTCGATGCGGTTCGTGTAACAAACTTTTAATGGCCATCCTGCTTCGTGTTTTACGTCGAGGTTGAGTTTTGCCAATGTGTAGTTAGCTTCACCTGCACAAGTGTCCCTTGAAGTCACAATTGTCCTAGGTGAGAAGTGGTTAACAATCCTGTGGATGTTAGTCAGCCCTTCATTGTCAATATTTCCCGGACAATCGTGGTAGTCGCTAATCAGTTTTGATTTATTTAAGGCCAGCGAAATATTGCTACAATTTTGTAGAGGGAAGTTAGAAGGAAAATCCTGGTTTCCTCTGGTCTCACAGAATGTATTTTCTGTTGCCAGTTTGCTAGCACAGTTTTTCATTTCCATCGGTGTGAGTTTGTCTTTTTTATTGTACATCTGCTGGCATTTATAACTCATTTTATAATCAGGAAGTTCTGAGTTTAAGATTTTGCTCCATACATCGCTTTTTAAATAACTCGAACAAAAAAGTTCGGGATTACTTAAAGAGTTGCAGAGGTTATCCAGGTACACTCGTTGCATAAGTGGGATGCGTTCACGGTAGTAATCGGCTTGTTTTTTTAGAGCAGGCTTTTTAAAGACTTGTTGAATGCGGCATAGATAAGGCGTAAATGGATTGGCCAGCCATTCGTTGTGAATTGTTGAACACTCGGCTTTATTTTTAGGAACGCTGAATTTGATTCCTTCAATTGTTTTTTGGGCGTTGATCTCACTAAAGAGAATTGAGAACTCGCGATTGTTTAGACACTTTCTTTTATAGATCTGTTCAAAAAAATCATCCTTTAACATTGAAGCCGAATCAGTTGAGCCGTCTTTATTTTTGTATTCAATCAGGATGTTGTCGATATTTCCTTCTGCTGTTTTAAGCAGGTTTGTTTCCAGAGTGGAAAGAAATTTACACTCATCTTGTTGAGCGTATTTTAAGAAACGCTCATCAGAGTGAAGAATAATAGACTTCACGTATTGTGGGTCTAGTTTAACATCAGCATAACCGGAAAGGTTAGAGACTGCCTTTAAGTTAGACTGAATGCGGGATTTGTTTTTTTGGAATTGGTCTTTGTGAAGTTCTAAGAGACGCTCGAAGCTTTCAATGATTCCGGGAGTAGAAGACTCTTGAGGAAAGGCCTTACCTGATAAACAGGTAAGGCCGATAAGCATAGCTATCTTATAAAACTGATTTTGCCAGAATAGATGCGATATCTTCAACTTCAAGGTTTTCCGTTTCCTTAACGTGAGCTTTCGATGAATTAAAGTTAATCATACAATAAGAACAGGCCGTAGCCAATTTGTTAACTTCTTTTTCACCAATGTCTTTAAGTCGGTTATTTGCAATATGCTCGCCTTCTGGAAGCTCGTACCACATATTTCCACCACCCATACCACAGCATAGGGCCTTGTCTTTGCTTCTCTCCATTTCTTTAATCTTCAGACCCTGAATAGAGTTTAAGATCGCACGAGGAGCATTGTATTGACCATGGTGGCGGCCTAAATAACATGGATCGTGGAATGTAAGTTCTTCGTTGATCGCTTTTTCAGGAAATAGCTTACCTTTGTCAATCAGTTCGGCCAGAAGTTCAGTGTGGTGAACAGTTTCAAACGCACCATCTTCAAACTTAGCGTATTCTTTTCCAATCGTGTGTAGACAGTGAGGGCAGTGAGTAACAACTTTACCGAACTCGTATTGTCTCATGTTGGCGATATTTTCAATGGCGATTTCGTAGAAAGAATACTCGTCACCAAATCTTCTAATAGGGTCACCGTTACATTTTTCAGTTTTCCCCATAACTGCGAAACTCACGCCTGCTTTTTTAAGCATCGCCACCGTATCTTTAACTACTTTTTGGTTAGAGCCATCGTATGAACCAGCACAGCCAACGTAGTATAGGTAATCTACTTTTTTACCAGCTTCAATCACTGGTACATCAAGTCCGTCTGCCCATTTAAAGCGATCGTGTTGAGCAATCCCCCAAGGGTTCCCTTGATTTTTGATTTTGTTTACAGCATCCGCGGCCGCTGGAGGAATGTCTCCAAGAGTCAGCGCTTTGTAGCGTTTAGCTTCCATGATGATGTTGACGTGTTCGATGTTTGCCGGACACTCTTCCATACAGGCACCACAAGTCGTACAAGCATCAAGTTCATTTGATTGGAAAATAGGATTGTCGCCCCAGATCTCAGCGTCTTTTTCGCCTTTGGCCTGAGTTTCAAAAGCAAGATCGCGAGTTTTAGTGATGATTTTTTTCGGGTCCAGGATTTTTCCAGCAAGGTTCGCAGGACACACTTGCGTGCAACGTCCACACTCAACACAAGTCAGAAGATCCAGGTTGTTTTTCATCGTTAGTTCAGAAAGTTTTCCTAACCCAAATGTTTCTGCGTTTTCATTTTCAAAGTTCATTGGGTTTAAAACAGCTCCGCGCCTAACTGGAGTAACCAGAGAAGCAAAAGGAAGAAGGAAGATATGTGAAAACTTTGTGTAACCAATACTTGCAATGAACGCCATTGTGTTGATCATGTGGATCATCCAAAGCGATCTAAAGAAAAGAGCTAGAGTTGAGTCATTGAAAGAGAAAGCTTTAAAGAAGTGAGCGATGGCCCATCCAACAGGTGACCAAGTTGCTTCGTTGATCGGCATTCCTGTTCCAAGAATACGCAGACCTTCAATCATGTATCCAAGAACAACCAGACCAATCAGCATCCAGTACATGAAAAGTTCTTGTTGTGGTTTTGTTGCAGATAAGTAGGCCGGGCGCTTGATGTAACGGCGGTGGTAAGCGATGGCAAGACCAGCTAAGATCATAATCCCGGCAACATCAGCAAGGAAAGAAACAATAATATAAACATTTCCTTTATAAATTTTAAAAGGAGTGTCGGCGTGAACCGCGACAATGTCTGTTGCAATCCATAGAATAAAAAATCCGTAGAAGATCAAACTGTGAAAAAGACCAACGTATTTAAAACGAGGAACTTTTCCAGTGAGTAGAGAAGTGTGAAGAAATCTGTCCCACTGAAGTTTTTCAGGTAAGAGACCTTTTAGTCCATCTGTTCCCTGGCCCTTGGTGACAAACATCAACTTGTCATAAAAACCTTTGATTAAAAAACCCATGGATGTCAGGAACATGATGTACATGACGATTTTAAATGAGTGTGGAATATTCCACATGACTTCTCTGGTGGCGAGTGTTGCAACATCTCCCATAATTTCTCCCCTAAGTATGCTCGAGCAAATTAATCCGGTAATAAAATGTAAGTGGTTCTCAGAATAGAATAGATGAGAATCACAAAGAATTAAATGAGAAATTTAGTTAATTAGGGCATAATAAAATTCTATTATCCCTATCAGTGGAAGCGTTCCTATGAAAAGATTTTTAGCTCTACTCATCACTCTTTCGGCCCTTGGATGTGCCAGAGTACAAACATTAAATCTTGAGCCTCATGAATATTCGGAAAGGCCAGACCATATTATCTGGATTCAGGTTGCTGGCTTTTCAGAAGAACACATTCCACTTCTGCGCTTTAACGTGGCCGAAGCCACTCATAAAACCAACCTGGAGCAGGTGGATTGTGTAGGTAAAATGTGGAATTTTAACCTGTACCAGCTAAGACCTGAGGCCAGTAAGAGCTTTTTGTCGCAGATCACAGGATCAAAAAACATCAGAGGAACTTGCGAAGATTACACCGTCGTTCCTTCGTGGCAGTTCCTGCAAGATGTTGGCTATAGTGTCAGCGTCCTGGAAAGTGGAGCCTCTGTGGAGCAGAGTTTGGAGAAATCGTTAGGCTGCTCAAACAGCAAAATGATCGATTTAGGCAAAATGCGTTTTTACCGAATGGGGCCGGATATTGGTTCACAAAAAACATTCCACTACCAGGACTCACCTGATCAATCCAAAGAGACGGTTCGTCCGGGACTGTATTACGATCGCTCATGCCAAAAAGGGATTTGTTACTCAAGTCTTTCAAACAATTTTAGAACGCTTTGGTCGATGAATTCAAAAGACCACCGCCGCTCAGTTTTTGTGGTCCGCGATTTTAATTTTCAAAATGCACTTAAAAAGAAAGATATCAGCCTGGCGAAAGAATCACTTCAGGAAATCGACAGAATTGTCTCGGCCATTAAAAGTGATAAAGGCGATGATCTTTTAGTTGTCGTCAGCGGAGCAGAGTCGATGATGCTGGAATTTCCTCTACAAGGAAAAGAGTGGTCAGACTTTGAGAAGGCCGGAAAAAATCTTTATTTCAAAAACTCATCTCTTATGTCGCCGGTTCTGGCCAAAGGATCAATGGCAGAAAACTTCTGCGGGATCTTTGATGAATCCGACATGTTAAAAAGGATGATTTATAAACCTGAAGATAAAAAATTCAACTGGGATAGTGTGAGCCCATTCTAGTTAGAAAATTCTTCTCTGGTCATAAGGTAGCTGGTTTTGCAGTAGTCACATTTTGTTTCAATGCTTGATTCATCAGGAGCAAAAACAGCGTCAATTCCGCTTGCCCAGATGATTGAGCGAACACCTTCAAACATTCTTTGTCTTGAGCAAGTGCATTTGAATGAAACTTGTTTTGAACCAAGGAATGTAAGTCCCAGGTTTTCAAAATGAGGTTGAATATCACTTTGTTCAGTCGTACCTTTTTTGAAAAGATCTTCCACTTTTTCCTGAATACTCTTCCAGTATTGATCGATGTTCATTGTGTAGTTTGTTTCTACTTTGTTGACATTGATTTCAGGAAGTTTCATCAGCATGATACTTTGATCAGACTCCCCTGAAACATGAATAGCGCTCTTCACCTGGTATGAATCTGAAAGGATCTTGTTGACCATCGCATGGGCATCAATTTGATCTAGATTAATAATTGAAGTGTATGGATGAAGTTCGCCAGGAAGCAATTTGACGATACGGCATTTACCTGTAATTGCTTTTGGGAATTCATTAAATTGCTCAGGTAGAAGAAGTGTCCTCATCTGACCCTGGTCGCTCATTTCAATTTTTAAACGGAAATAAGGTTCTTCCGAATCGACGTAAACGCCCAGACCTTCGCCTGGTTTTAAGAATGAAATCATCGGTTGGAACGAAAGGATGGCATCGCGGAAATATTGAAATCCGGCACCAATGACTTCGTGAATAATCGCGAGATCATTAATTAACTTTTGACCCTCAAGGAAGTGGAGCGTGAAGCCCTCTTTTTGGTCAATAAAACTATACAATCGACTTTCTGGAAGCATAAAATAATTTTTACCAAATATTCCCGGTTTTGTCTTGGAGAAAAGCGTTGTGCTAGAAGTGGTTTTTTATGATTCTAACCAAGATTTGCTTTCCAAGATGCAAAAGGAAAGTGCTCCTTTGGTTATTTGTCCAAGCCCACTGATTGCCGACAACCTGAGAAACCTCCTTCCAGAACTTGAAATCATTACCATTTCTAAATGGACTGCTGATCATTTAAAAGGCCTGGGTCTGGTTCGTGCCAGAAAATCAGAGCTGATGGTCAAGCTTTCGGCCGTGTGGAAACATTACTTTCCCAATGAAAAAACAACGATTTTCCTGGAGTCATTTGAGCTTTTTACTGAGTTGCGCTCATTTACTCTAAACCTGGAACTCCTGGCCGAGTTCTTTAAAGAGCTCGACGAGACCATCGTTAAATCAATTTTAGTGTTTTGGACTTACCTCGATCAGGAAAAACTTGTCGACGAGCACGCTAGTTACAAGAAGGTAACAGAATCTAAGCTTCATAGGCCGATGTGGTTTGTGGGTTTTAAACATATGAGCGGCGTTCAGCTGGATATGGTGAAAGTTTTAAGTGAAGAGCAGGAGGTTGATGTCTTTTTTCCAGCCCCTGTTTACAACGAAGCTTTACCTAACGACTGGATCAAATGGCTTTCGCAGGAAGAACCAGAAGCGCGTAAAAAAGAAGTTATCCCAACTCAAGTCAGCGTCCTTCCCAAAGGAAAGGGCAATGTCATTTTAAATAAATTTTTTGAGAGTCATTCGACTTACGATCTGCTTTTAGCAGGAACCAGAGTAGGGCTTGTTGGTTTTCAGGAAGCTCAAAGAAAAAATTCTTTTTTTAAAACGACAGAAGATCTTTTTGCTTCAGAGACTGAGTGGCTCATCGGGGATTTAAGACAAAAATTAAAAGATGTAAAAAGTTATACGGCAACTGAACTCGATCTGCACCTAGATGCTCTTAAGATCAATACTCAGGAAAAAGGAGAGTACCGAAAGTTTAAGGTGATCGACTTGGCCAAAGAAGCGCTGGCTTCTTACAGTGAATTTCAATCACTGATTGACCACTTTGCCATTGATATCCTGGAAATTATCGTAGGACTTAATTCTCCACGTGTGAGTTTTATTACGCTGGAAGAAAAAATCCAAAGATCGTTTTTAGATATGAACGCTTTGAATTTTAGAAATGATCAAAAGCCTCTTGCCGTTTTGGCCACAGGTAGTCTTGGAGGCTTTAGGGCCAATGAAAAGATTTTAAGTGAAGCTATGACCAAGGCCTTAAGGGCCATTGGGCCAATTAAGCGTGCGGGATTGGAATTTTTATTTCACAAGTATGAGCTCCTTTCTGTTTTAGGGCATCCTGAAACAATTCTTCTTATTGAAGAGCAGGTTTTAGAAACGGATCTTTCGTGGAGAGAAGTTCTTAAGAACTTTGACGTTCAGGATTTAGACCTGGGCGTGAAGTATTCTATTAAAAAGATTCATGAATACTTATTGCCAAAAATGAAAGAAGGCCCTTTTAGTCAAAAGACTTTTTCGGCTTCTAAACTCCAGACTTTTATTGATTGTCCACAAAAGTTTTATTTCACTCATATTGAGAAACTTGATAATAGGCCAATGGAGAGAGCAAGCCTGGGGCCTGATGAGCTGGGGAACCTGGAACATCAGATCATTGCTGATTATTTTCTTGAGATCGCAGCAAATATCACTGAAGAAATTAAGCTTGATTTGCATCAAGCGATTTGTGTGAGAGTTTTCAATGAATACCTCTCGACCAGCAAGCTGGTCTTAACAGAGACCGAAAAGGCGAGAAGTTATAATGAAATCATGCACTACACTTGGAATGGAATTGTCTTTTTATTAGACCTCATTCGCCTTAAAAATATCACTACAATTAAATTTGAAGTTCCGCTGGGGCAGAATCCATGGAATCTTCACGGTTCTATCGACTGCTTGATGATTTCCGCTGATAACAAAGTCAGCATTTTGGATTTTAAACGTTCAAGCAGTGCTGCCGGTACTAAAACAGAGACGGTAGAGTTTAAGAAAATTCAGTTATGGGTTTATCTTCTAGTGCTAAAACACCAAGGACACGAGATCGATGCTTTCGGTTACTTAAACTTAAGTGACCTGACAGATGATAAATTATTCTTTGATACCGATGAGGCCCAAAAACTTTTAGGAGCTTCTTTGGAAAATGTTGCAACTGTCGTTGAAACGACCATTGCCGATATTCAAACGATGAAAATTTTCCGTCCCAACCCTAGAGAAAATAAAGTCTGCCATTTCTGTCCGGTGAACTTGTTTTGCTTAAAAGGAGGAACTTGTGAGTCTTAATTCAGGCGCAAAGTCTCCAAATGCAGAACAAAAAGTTGCCATTCACCACGAAGGAGGAAAAATCCTTTCGGCCGGTGCTGGATCGGGGAAAACATTTGTTCTGATTGAGCACATCATTACATGGCTGGAAAACTTGAGGATGAAGACTCCTTCATCGGAATGGCTGCATGTCGTTCCTTTCCAATTGCCTAAGCTCGTTTTAATGACGTTTACTAAAAAAGCTGCAGGAGAAATGTCGATTCGTATGATGAAGAGAATCGATGATTTGTGTGAAAATGCTCCAGATGCAAAGACTCTAGAGTACTGGTCGCTTATCAGACAGTATCTTTCAATGATGAATATCACGACAATTTCATCTTTTTGCCATCAGCTTCTTTCTCAAGGTTATTTTGCTGATGTCGGCAACGATATTCAGATTTTAAGTAGTGTAGAGTTTAAAAATAAAATCTCAAACCTTTTTAACTTGTGGTTTATTTCTAAGAATAATCGTCTGAACCAAATTTTCCAGGCGAACTCGCAGGCCTTAATCGGAGCGATGATTGAAATCTATAATTCACCAGAGTTAAGGCTAATGTGGAAAGAGCCCCTGGTTAAAACGTCTCCAGAAAAAGAATTAGAGTCGTTTATTACTGATCTGATTTCGAGCCTTGATCTGGAAGAGTTCCTTAGCTCTTCTGTTGATTTAAATGCCGATGCCAAAGAAAGAGAGAAAGGATGGTTTGTCTTTCTTCAAGGTTATGATGAACTTTATTCAAGACTTGGAAGCTTTAAGGCCCAAAACTTCCGCGAATACGCCCAATGGGCCTTAAGTGTGGGAACTCTTCCTCGCGAAGTTAAAGCGATGAATGAAGACCAGAAATATGCACTGGAAAAATTAAAAACATTGGTTAAAGAATTAAGAGATATTCATGAAGACTTGACCAATTTCATTGATCACTACGATATTTATTGGTCGTGGGTTGAAACATTCAAAGAAGTTTACAATTTTATCGATGAGAACTATTTCCTGGAAAAAGGTTTTGCTTTCTCTGATCTGGAGTACTTTGCCTGTGTAGGACTTAGACATCCACAGATCAGAGAAAAAATAAAAAAGAACTACGACTATTTTATTGTCGATGAGTTTCAGGATACTTCTTCAGTTCAATATGAAATCATTAAGCACCTGGTAGGCGATAACCACCAGAGACTGTTTTGTGTTGGTGATAAAAAACAGGCCATCTACGGTTTTAGAGGCGGAGAGCTTCTGGTTTTTAACCAATGTTCTGAAATGTTGGGAACTGAAAATAATATCTGGCTGAAAAATAACTTCAGGTCATTTGGGAAAGTCATTAAGTTCAATAACCATTTCTTTGAAACAGTTTTCCCGTTAGGTTATGGGTTTGAAGGACAAGATCCGAATACCGTTTTAATGGAGCCTCAGACCATTCCAGAGATTAAAAATACTTTAGGACAGGTTGAGCGTTTTAGGACAGAGATTGAAGGATTAGAGAGTGATAAAAAGCTCGATTTGGATTTTTATGAAGCTGAAGCCCTGTATGAAATCATTCGCGAGCTTTTAAACCGTGATGATATGCAGAGTGTTTGTGTGCTTTACCGCAAACTTCGTCCAAGTGCGCTTCTTTTAGATTTATTAGCAGAAAACGAAGTGGCCTTTAGTGCCCAGGTTAAAGTGCAATATGCTGAAGACCCGATTATTAATTTATTTTTAAGAGCGATTGAGTTAAAGCTTAATCTTAATGAAGAAAAGAAACTTCGCTCGACTCATTTCCTGCTTAATTCACTCCTGGAAGTGTTAAATGTAAAAAGCACGGCTAAAGAAATCGAAGAAAAGTTCTTAGGGGACCTGGCGATCTTAGGACTTCGCCTGGCCTTCCATAAACTGGTTTACTCACTTGGAATCAGCAATTCTCAATATCAAGAAAACAGCGCACTAATTGATTCTATTTGCCGCGTGTGTAATGAAGATCCAATTAAGGTTTTCCATTTGCTTTCAACGGAAAGTGAGGAGCAGTACTCGCTTGAGCTAATGAATGGGGCAAGAGCTAAAAGAGTTATCATTATGTCTGCCCATGCTTCAAAAGGGTTGGAGTTTGATGCCGTTCTTTTGGGTGGGATTCATAGCAATGGGTTGCAGATGGGGAAGACTGAAACTGTTGGGAAATTACCAAAAAGTTTTAGATGGAAAAAGGCCTATAATCAAAAGAAATTTTATAAATCACCAGTTTATTATTACGAAGCAGAACTAGACCGCGCTAAAGAATTCTCTGAAAGTAAAAGGCTTCTTTATGTGGCTTGTACGCGTGCAGTGAAATACTTAGGATGGGTTGACCTGTGGGCCAATATTGATGGAAAAGAAAAGCAACTTTCACCGGGAAGCAATCACTGGATTAGAGCGATGAGACTTGCTCCAGTTTCAGATGTTTTAACAGAAAGAACACTGAGCCTGGGAAAAAATACGATTCATCAGGAAGTCGATATCCCCATTATTCTAAAAGATTCACTTGGGTTAATTGCTTCTGAAGAAAAAACAAAGCTTGGGGTGTTTGCAGAGACATCGGTAACTAGACTTGCCCAGTTAGCTCAGTGTCCATTTAAATTTTACCTTTCTAATATTTGTAAAATTCCAGCTCCCGGAATTGATAAACAACTATTCTTAAAACTTGATGAAGAAGAGGCAGTTGAAGCGGAAGAAGTGTTTTATTCTTCAATGGAGCGCGGAACGAAAGTGCATGCTCATCTTTCTAAGTTACTTCTTAATCAGATGACTCTTGATCAAGTCAAGGGCGCTGATAAAGAAAAAATAGAATGGGCATTTAAAGAGGCCAATAATATTTCCAACGGAAAAAATGTTATTAGTGAAAAGCAGATTAAGTTTTCTCTTTTCGGGCAAATGATTTCGGGAACACCAGATTTAATTTTTGAAGATCAGGATTCAGTCGTCGTTTGGGATTTCAAAACGGGTCTTCGCGATGAAAAGAATGAAGAGAGTTACTGGTTCCAGCTAATGTGTTATGGGTACGCATATGCAAAGCTGAAGCATTTTACTCCGGAAAAAATGATCCCCCTCTCATTGGTTTACGTCGATGAAAAAAAGTTAGTGAATAAAACTATGAGTCTTGCCCAAATTTCTCAAATTCTCTTTGAGAACTGGACAAAAACAGAGTCGCTTAATCAGGTTAATTTGAATCACTGCCCTGCCTGTGACTACTCATCAATGTGCGTTCACTATAAAAGAACTGCCACGAGTTGCGAGACATAGCTCCTGTGTTAAAATAGTACTAAATTCTAGACCTTGGATAGACTTTAGGAAATTTTAAAAGCAGGATGCGTATGAAATCAAAAGTTTTGGCTTCTCTAGTTCTTTTCTCATTAACTTTCACAACAAATTTATTCGCCAGTGAAAAAGACATTTACGAGTTTTCGTGGCTTGATCCGGATAAAGAAGTTTTCGTTCTTCAGAACAGAAAGTTTAGAAAAGCTAATCATGCCCATATCAACGTAGGTGGAGGTATCACAACTTCTGGCGCATTCGTTGATTCAACAGCAATTCAGGGGCGTGCAGGATACTTCTTCACAGAAGATTATGGTTTTGAAATTCTATACTCAAAAAATTCAGGGAAAGAAAACGAGACCGCAAAAGGTGTTCGTAACTCTGGTGGTGGGGGAACTGGTACAACTCCATTCAGAAGAATTGTCGACAGCTACATGGGAGCCATGTTTCTTTGGTCGCCATTTTATAGCAAGATCAACACATTCAACAAGATCGTTTACATGGACTGGATTTTTGGTCTTGGATACGCTCAGTTAAAAGAAAAAAATAACAAACTTCGTTTCACGCAAGGGCAAACAGCTGAGGGCATTGAAACAGAAGAAACACATAGCGGGATCATGTGGTCTGCTGGTCTTAAGTTTTATATCAACGAAAGTTTCAGCGTGAGAACTGACCTGACAGCGGTTCACTACAGCGCTGACAATATTTCTACTTCAGGATCGAGCTACAAATCGAACTTTGATGCGACGGCGTCTATTGGTTACACATTCTAAGTTTTTAGGGAGAAGTGAAAATGAAAAGATCATGTTTAATACTTTTCTTCCTGGCCCTTGGAATGAATGCCCATGCTTCAATTCAAGGTGCAAGAAGAATCTATCAAGCGGGGGATAAGTCTCGCTATCCACAACTGGCCGCAGAGCTGGTGCAAGACAAAATGTATTTCAGTGCTATTCCTTTTATTAAGGAATATATGGCCTCAACAAATAGAGTGAACGATGCAGCTCTTGATAAAGTTCTCGATGAACTTATCACTCAGGTCGGGGTAAAACAGTTTGAGGTTCTTCCAGCAAACATTCTGGAGAAATCAAACGCACCAACAATCCGATATATTCTGGCAAGAAAGGCTTTTCGCCAAGGGAAGTTCGACCAGGCCCTTAAGTATCTTGACCGCAAAATCGAAGACTGGCACCCGGTAAAACCATTTGCTCTTCTGCTTGAAGGGAGTGCTTACTCGGTAAGTAAGAGAGAGGATAAAGCGGCCGGAGTCTTTAGAGAGTGTATCGAGGTTGCAGAATCTCAAATTAAAAAAGAAAGTAACAAAGACCGTATCAGACAGCTAAATATCACCCGCGATTATTGTGTCGTAGGGATTCCTCGTTCTCAGTTTGCTTTAGCTAAGTTTGACTTGGCCTATTCATCATACCTGGATCTTCCGAAGTCATCTTATATCTGGCCGGAAATCCTGTTTGAAGAAGCCTGGAACAGCTTTTATCAAAAAGACTACAACCGTACTTTAGGGAAGCTTGTAACGTACAAGGCGCCAGTGTTTAGCTACACTTTTAACCCGGAGATTGAAGTTCTAAAGGCCCTTTCTTATATGGAAATGTGTCTATGGGATGACTCAAAGAAAACGGTAGAAGATTTCTATACGTATTATGAAACTGCCAACATTGGATACAAAAAGTTCATTGATTCTCTTGGTAAAGATTACCGTCAGTACTACCTTTTGGTTAAAGACCGCGAAGAAGGAAAGTATAGAGAGAATAAAATCCTAAGTACGGCGCTGGCTTCGATTGGGAAAGACCCGGCTTACCTGGAGCTTTACAACTCGTTTAACAATGGACGTGATGAAATTGAAAGATTAAAAGGTCTTCCAAATGATGCGCTTAAGGGAGCTTTAAACGAAAACCTTCGCGAGTCTCTAAGCTTACAAAGAAACCTGATCGGAAGTTATATTCGTGGACAGCTTCAATTATATGCTGCTCAAATCGTGCGCGCTTTCGAAGATATGAGTTATATCAAGCTGGAAGTTTTATCGAAGAGAAAAACAGAGTTATACGAAGACATCTCTATGCGCGGTGATGGCCGAGCAAGAGGGAACGTCGCTCACTTACGTAGAACAGATAAACAATACTTTTGGACATTTAACGGCGAGTTCTGGGCCGATGAACTTGGTGACTATGTATTCTCGCTTAAATCGGAATGTAAGTAATGATGAAAAGAAAAATGCTACTCTCATTTTGTTTAGGACTTTTTTTAACAAACTCTCTGGTCATCAAAGAGGCGAAGGCTGATGTTGAGCAAAGAAGAGCTGAGTTAATTAAGGTTTTAGATGAAGAACTTCGCGAGGTCACTCGTCTTAATAAACAAGTCGGTGCAAAAAGACCGGATCTAATGTTACGTATGGCCCAAGTTCTTTTAGAAAAGGCCCGTTTGCTAAAAGATCAGGAAAACCAAAAGTACCTTGAAGTTCCTGCGGCCCAAAGAGAGAAGGGCAGCAAAGATGAGTATTTTAAAGAATCGCGTCGTTATTTTGACCAAGCTCAAAAAACAGTTTTAGTTCTTTTAAAGAACTTTAAAAACTTTGATGAGAAAGGCGATGCATACTACATCCTGGCATATAATGCTAAAGAACTAAAACAAGAAGAGCAGTCGAGAAAGTTCTTCCAGAAAGCTTTGGAAGAATCAAAAAGCAATTCAGTGATTGCTGATAAATCGCGCATTGCTCTTGCTGAAATTTATTTCAACAAAGGATCATTTGATAAATCAATGAACCTTTATGAAACGGCACTTAAGACAAAAAGAGATAAGTGGTGGACGAAAGACGCTTTCAACCTAGCTTGGTCTTATTTCAAAATGGGTCGTCACGACAAAGCGATTGATGTCATGACAGAGTCATATGAACTCTCTAAAAATCCCAAATACATCGACATGACAAAAAGTATCGAACGCGACTTGGCCTTCTTTTATACAGAAGCTGGGAAATCGAATGAAGCGATTGCCTTCTACAAAAAGAACGGTAAATCAGTCTCAGACGTTATGTTAAAAGTTGGAAAGTACCTTAAGTCTCAAGGGAAATTCGCAGCAGCTGAAAAGACTTTAAGCGATGCTCTTCAATACAAAACCACTGAAAAGGAAGAAAACGATATCAATATTGAACTTATCAGTTTATATGAAAAGTTTGGTCGCGATCAAAAGCATCTGGAAACCAGCCGCGCTCTAACGAGCCAATTCTCAAAAGGGAATTTAAGCCCGGATCAAATTGAGATCCTGAAATTTAACGTTGAGAAAATGTCAGCGCTTATCCAGCAGCAGCTGGTAGCCAAGACTTATGAAAACCAAAAAGAGATTCGCACGAAAAAAGCAGAAGCAGCCAATGAATATTTCATGATGAGCGCTCTTCTTTCTCCTGAAAAATCTCAGACGGCTTACTTCCACACGGGAGAGACATACTTCGCTATCGGCGAGTATGACAAAGCAGTTCCTCTTTATGCTGAATCAATTAAACGTTCACAGGCCAACAAAGATAAAAAGACTGAAGAGCTGGCGAGTAACGCTCTGATGGTTTCCCTTGGGAAAAACGTAAGCAAAAAAACCTCGGAAGACTACCTGATACCAGCTTATGAAGGATTCCTGGCCGTTAACCCAAAGGGTGAAAAGTCGAGTGTTGTTTACCAGCGTTTATTCTCAACTCAAATGGGGAAAAAGGATATTGCAGGGGCTGAAAAAACACTTATTAACTACAAGTCAAATTTTCCAGCAGAATCTGAAACTCAGGAAAAAATGCTGGCGCAGGTAATGGACTTCCATAAAGATACGGGCAACAAAGCTGCTCTTCTCGGATGGGCAAAACGAATTGAATCAAATGAATTCAAAGTTAACCCTGAGTACGGGCAAAAAGTTAAGACACTTATGCTGGGAATGCAGTTTGAGAAAGTTGAACAGGCCAGTATCAAAGGAGATAAGCGTGGAGCTCTAAAAGGCTACCTGCAAATTTATAAATCTCCAGAAACTGACAAAGAAGCAAAAAAGACAGCCGCTTACAATATCGCCGTTTTATTCTATGAAACAGGTGAGTGGAAGCAGATGTACGGATGGGCGGATCGCGCAGCTGTGATGATGGAGCCGGCAGAAATCGTGAAGTTTGAAAAAGATTTCATTCTTTTTACAACAGACCTTTTCCAAAGACGCCAGTTTGCTGAGTCAGCGGCTTTAAGTGAGAAGATCTTTGATAAAATTTGCACAACGAATTCAAAAAACATCAAAACGTACTTTAAGAATGCCAACGTTATTTACCTGGCCGATAGACAGTTTGATAAAAGCTTAAACCTGCTGGCAAAAGCTCCAAAGTGTGGCCTAGGAAATGATGTTGTTCTTCCCGGTTACCTTGATCATTTAAATGAGCTGGCAGCAGCGAGTAAGTGGGGATCATTTAATGAAGTGATCAAAAAACTGGAAGCAACAAAAGAAATGTGGCCTCAGTTAATTTATCCATCAAGCCTTCTTGCTAACGAGTTGGAAAATATCGGAAGAGTAGAAGATGCTGGAAAAGTAAGAAGTAAAATGCTGACTTATTTTGAAACAGCTAAAAAATCTAAAATGGATGTTCCACTTGAAGGTCTGGATGCGATTGCTCTTATTCGCTTAAACGCATTGGAAGACCAGGTGAAGAGATTAAATTCAGTGAGACTTGCTTTCCCGGAAGCTGAGTACAACAAGAATTTAAAAAATAAATTTGTGATGCTGGATAAAATTACGACTGAAGCGATTTCGATTGCTGAGCTTGGTTCAGGGATTGGTATCGTGAAAGCTTACCGCTACATCGTAGAGGCTCACGAAGGGCTACAAAAAGAAATCACAGAATTTACACCTCCAGGAAAATCCCCTGAGTACGTGTCGTCTTTCCAAAAAGGAATGCAGAAATTAGCAAGCCCACTGGATAAACAGGCGCAGGATTTCAGAGAAACAGCAATTAAGAAAATCGAAAAGGAAAATATCCTGTCTTCAGACAATGGATGGTTTCTGGTTAAAAATGATGCAATTATTCCAGAGTACTACAACGAAAAAGGCAATGCTCTGATGGATAAGGCAGGTGCGAAATGAAAAAACTACTACCATTACTTTTAATTCTTTCTGCGTGTTCGACAACATCGAATGTCTCTCGCGAAATCGCTTCCACTAAAAGAGGAGTGAGTTCAGCGGAAGAGGATTTTTCATGGGTAGAGCAGTTGGACTTCGATAAAAAGAAAGAAGAAAAATATAATGCTGATAAAGATGAATTTGATTTCTCTTCATCTGATGAGTCATCGTACGCTCTGGTCAAAGAATCTTTAGGTTCTTTGGCACCAGCGAAACTAGAAGAAGCGCTTAAAGGAAATGATGATCCTTTAACAGTGATGAATATCAAGTGTTATCAAGGCAAATACGACGAAGCTTTAAAGATTGCTGATGATCAGTATACAAAATTTAAAAACAACACAAGCTATTGGAACCAACTAGGGACTTGCTACTTTTTAAAATCTGATTACGCTAAAGCGATTCTCTTCTACAATAAGTCGCGCGACCTAGACAGCAAGTATATCCCACCGGTCAATAACCTTGGTGTTGTTTACCAAAAGCAGGGGAAATACCAGAAAGCTCTTGCGGCCTTTAAACTGGCCTCAGACTTAAATACATTTGCGGTGACTCCAACTTACAACCTGGCACAGTTGTATCTGCGTTTTGGAACTGTTGGAAAAGCACTTCCTATTTTTCAAGGACTACAAAAGCGCAGTCCAAAAGATGTGGAGGTCGGATCAGCACTAGCGTCTGCTTATTTGATTAAAGGTGACTATCAGAGTGCTGTAGATATCTACGGCAAGTTTGATAAAGCAACGCTATCAACTCCATCAGTTGGTTTAAACTACGCTGTTGCACTAAAGTTACTAAATCGTCCGATTGATGCTCAGACTGTTTTATCAAACGTCTCAAGCCCATCGGGTCCTATTAGTGAATATGCTCAAAAAGTAGAAAGATTTATCAGGAATTAAAATATGAAAACACTGTTTATTGCACTTCTTCTTTCATCAAGCACTCTTTTCGCTCAGGACGATATCGCCGGAGAAGGAAAGAACGGAAACAAAAAAGTCATTTACACATACAAGCAGTATGAGAAATTTGATTTTGATGACCTGAACATTGAAGGGGACACGGGAGCGCCAAGCGATATCTCGATTTCACCTATTCATGAGAAACGTTTTACGAACCGTCTTCCTTACAGAAAGTCCTTCACAATGGAAATTAAGAAGGGAATCGAGCGCGTTCGCTAATCCATTTAGCTCTGACATCCTTTGTTGGCAGGGTCTTAGGTCCTGCCAAACAGCATTTCAAGGCCTTAGACCTGACCCACGGTTAAATCCGGATCATCAGTTATACTAGTCTCATGAACGTGTTAAAGAACATTTCAGGTTTACAATTGACCCGAGTGAAAATGGCATTGCTTCTGGCTTTTAGTACTCTGTTACTATGCCAGCTTTTCATAGGGTTTAAGTCATTCGATGACTATCTCATCATCTTCGTTTACGTGCTTTTTTTAAACGATCTCTACATCAAATTGCGTAAGCCAGATCTGATCTTTTATCAGGATGAAAGAATCAAGCGCTCAATCATGTCGATTGTCTTCCTGGTGCTTTTTAGCTTACCTTTCTTACTCGATGTCTTTAATGTCAACGATGCCTTCCGCGGGTTTATTTACCGCGTAGGTTTTATGTTGTGGGCACAGGTGTTCTTGCTTGATGCTTTCATGAACTATCGCCAGACGCATTCAAAGCAGTGGCTGTTGATTACCAACATGGCCGCGCTGTTTATTGTGATGGGTGCGATCTATTAATTGTAGTTTTCAGGAAACAATGAGCGCTCAATACCTTCGATAAAGATATGGATGCACTTAATGTGAACTTCCTGAATGCGGTCGCTGACGTTTGATTCAACGATAAGTGGAACGTCCACCATGTCTTTTAGCTTTCCGCCGCCTTTTCCAAGAAGGCCGATAACTTTCATGCCTTTTTTCTTAGCAGCTTCTACAGCAAGAAGAACGTTAGGTGAGTTTCCAGAAGTCGAGATTGCAAGTAAAACGTCGCCCTTATTTCCCCAAGCTTCTACGTAGCGAGAGAAAACGAAGTCGTACCCGTAATCGTTTGAAACACAAGTTAGGTGAGAAGGATCGTTGATGGCCATGGCCGCTAGAGGCTTTCTTTCTTTTCTAAATCTTCCAGTAAGCTCTTCAGCAAAGTGCATAGCATCGCACATAGAGCCGCCATTTCCACAACTAAACATTCTGCCGTCGTTTTTATAAGAATCAACCATTAGATTGATGGCCTTATTAATTAATTCAACGTTGCTTTTGTTATCAACAAACGCATTTAGAACTTTCTGTGCATCTTGTAGCGACTCTAGTGCAAACATAAATTACGCCATCTCTTCAAGTGATTTTTTGATTTCGTCTTTTGCTTGAACTCCAACTAGAGTTTTAGCTGCTTGACCATTCTTGAAGAAGATCATTGTTGGGATTCCGCGGATTCCATATTTCTGAGCTAACTCAGGGTTGTCATCTACGTTAACTTTTACGATTTGTGCTTTTTCGCCTAATTCTTTAGCAACGTCGTCAAGTATTGGTCCAAGTACGCGACAAGGTCCACACCACTCGGCCCAGAAATCTACTAGAACTGGTTTATCTGCTTTTAATACATCTGACTCGAAGTGTGCTACGTCTGTTTTATTTACTGATCCCATGAGGAACTCCTTTTTGTTGTAAGATTCATTCTACATTAAGTCGTAAGGTGGTGAAAATGAAAAAATATCATGCCTCGCATACACCCTGGTTTCACTCTTGTAACTCTTAGGCGTAAACAAGGGTTTTTCTTTGCTTTTTCTTGGGTGTGTCACTAAGATTGATTTATGGATAGAAAATATCTATTGGAAAAAGCGATAAGAGTCGCCAAATTAACTCGTCTCATAGCCAAGGCCATCGACCTGTTTATCGTGGCCTGTTTTTCTATTTGGTTTTTTCCATTGGGAGTTGTTCTGGGAATTATCTACATGTCGCTTTGTGACGGCATGAGTAATGGACAGTCTGCTGGAAAGAAGTTCATGGGTTTTGCTGTGAAATCTTTGGAAGACGGCTCTCCTTGTTCGTACAAACAATCAGTGATTAGAAATTTGCCTTTTACATTGCCACTTTTAGTCGCTCTTTTACTTCCGGTTATCGGCTGGATTTTAGGAGTGATCCTTGCGGCCGTTCTTATTGGTTTTGAGCTTTATCTACTCTACAATCTCGACTCAGGACACCGTCTCGGCGACGTAATGGCAGACACTTCTGTCATGGCCAACGACGACAACTTTGCAGGTGTAAAAAATCGAAAGACAAGTTGGTTCACATCGAATACAACTGGTTCTATCTAGTTTTTTAGCCAATCATTCAGGATTAATTTATGTCGAAAAAACGTTTGATCATCGTCGACGTCTCAAATTTTATTTTCCGTGCGTTTTTTGCTATTCGTCCAATGCACTCGCCGGAAGGCGTGCCGACAAATGCGGTGTACGGAATGTTCACGATGCTTTTAAAACTTCTGTCTGATCACAGACCGACACACGTTTTTCTTGCCCGTGATACTAAAGGCGGATCTTTTAGAAATGAACTTTTTGAAGGTTATAAGGCCAATAGATCAGAGCCACCTGAAGAATTGATTCCGCAGTTTGCTTTGATTGAAGAGCTTTGTAAAAAAATGAATCTTCCGGCCTTCAGCCATGAGAACTTCGAAGCCGATGACATCATTGGTTCGGCAGCGGTCCAGTGGAAAGATCAGTTTGATGAAATCTTTATCGCTTCTGGGGATAAGGACTTAATGCAATTTGTAGGTGGGAACGTAAAACTTCTCGATACGATGAAAGACAAACTTTATTCACCTGATGATGTTGAAGAAAAAATGGGTGTTCGCCCGGAACAAATTGTCGACTACCTTTCAATCGTAGGTGATACGTCTGATAACATTCCTGGAATGAAAGGAATTGGTGCAGTTGGTGCGGCTAAACTTTTAAAAGAATATGGCACCCTGGAGAACATCATCGCCAACCGCGATCAATTGAAAGGAAAAAAAGTGATTGAAGCTTTCACGGATCACCTTGAGGCCGGTCTTCTTTCAAAAAAACTAGTTCAAATCGTAACAGATGTAGACTTAGGTCACACGCCTGAAGAAACAGCTGTGAGTTTTTATCCAACAAACGAACTCTCTGATTTCTTAAAAGACCTGGGATTTAAATCAATCCTGGCTAAACTTCAGGAAATGAGATTTCAACATCACCTTGCCCGCGAGACAGATAAAACTACAGGTGGAAGAACGGATGATGGCCCGATTGAAAGTTCACTTTTTAACCAAACAAAAGGCGCATCAGTTACGGTCGTTGATCTGGATGAAAACAATTTCGATGAAATCCTAACTCAAGCAAAACAAGCAGAAAGTGTTGCCATTTATAACTTGTTTGACAGCGATGATATCTATGCGAGAAAAATCTCGCGCACATATTTTTCATTTAATGAAACACATACTTATTCAGCTGACCAAAATCTGGTTGAAGGAGTCCTAAAGGCCCTTTGGAACAACAAAGACCTGGAAGTGATTTCTGAAAACTTAAAACGCGATTACGTCCATTCGGTTATTAACGGATGGGGATTTGAAGCGAAACGTTTTGACGTGACACTGGCGCATTTTAATATCAATGCAGGACTTCGCCATGACCTCGATGTCATCATGAAAGAATACCTGGATATGGAAGCTGGCCCTGATGAACATCAGGCGAATGGAGATCGCGCTTACGCGATTTTTGTTTTAGCGAGAATCTTTAAGCAAAAACTAAGTGAATTGAAATTGATGGATATTTTCAATAATATCGATCTCAACATTCTTTCGGTGCTGGGGAAAATGGAGAAAGAGGGAATCTCTCTTAACACTAATTACCTGCGCGAGTTTGAGGTAGAGCTTTCAACTGAAATTAAAAAAGTTGAAGACGAAATCTTTAAACTGGCCGGAGGGGAAATCAATTTAAATTCTCCAAAACAAGTAGGAGTTCTTCTTTTTGAAAAGCTGAACCTTCCACCTGTGAAAAAAACCAAAACAGGTTATTCAACAGATGCTGAAGTATTAGAAGAACTTGATGGAATGAATATTAGTGAAGTTCCAGGTCTGCTTTTAACTTTCCGCGAGTACGGGAAAATCCTTTCAACTTATGTTAAGGCCCTTCCAGAACTGGTTAACCCACAGACAAAACGCATCCATACAAATTTCAATATGACGGTCGCACAGACGGGGCGTCTTTCATCGACGAACCCTAACCTGCAGAACATCCCGGTGAGAAGCCCGATGGGTGAAAAGGTAAGAAAGGCCTTTATCGCTAAACCAGGAAAGATCCTGCTTTCTGCCGATTACTCGCAAGTCGAACTTCGTCTTCTTGCTCATTTTTCAGAAGACCCGACGATGTTAAAATCATTCCAGGATAATTTGGATATTCACGCTCAGACAGCGTCTGAAGTTTTAGATATTCCTATTACTCAAGTGACTAAGAATGACCGCTCGATGGCAAAGACAGTCAACTTCGGTTTAATGTACGGTCAGTCTTCTTTTGGTCTGGCAGCAACTTTAAAAATTTCTCGTACAGAAGCTAAGCAATACATCGATAAATATTTCACTCGTTTTAGCTCGATTAAAACTTTCCTTGATACTTTAAAAGACAAGGCAGAGCAGACGGGATACGCGGAAACACTACACGGAAGAAAACGTCTTCTACCGGATATTCACTCGCAAAACAGAACGATTAAGGCCCAGGCCGAAAGAATGGCCATCAACAGCCCGATTCAGGGGACAGCTGCCGATATCATTAAGCTGGCGATGATTAAGATCGACCAGGAAATGACGGCGAAAAATCTGAAATCAAAAATGCTTCTTCAGGTACACGATGAACTTATCTTTGAAGTTGAAGAAGATGAATTAAACCTGATGAAAGAGCTGGTACGCGAAGGAATGGAAAATGTTGTCGATCTTCGCGTACCACTTAAAGTTGATATGGGTGTAGGAATCAACTGGTACGATTTAAAATGATTGATAAGTGAATGTGACCGGAATCTTAACTTCAGAGTTTAAGCTTCTGGTTACAGGACACGTATGCGCAATCTCTTCCAGCGCTGGCCTTTGTTCAGCTGTTAAGTGGGCCGGTAGGGTAATGGCCACTTCTAATTCAGCAATCATCCTAGGTGAGAGCTTCATTTTTTTTGTGACTTGAAAACTCGCTCCCTTAATATCAATTCCATTTTTTTCAGCGTAAATGGCCATTGTTGTTAGAATACAGCTCCCCAGTGCAGCACCCACTAAGTCCGTAGGCGAGAAAGCCTCTCCGCGTCCATTATTATCCTTAGGCGCGTCAGTGTGGATTTGGGTGTTGGATGGGCCGTGGGTCAGCGTGCAATGCTTATCCCCCTCATAAATCCCAGTCATTGTGACCATATTTGTCTCCTTTCGAGTAAAAAACCTATGCTGGAAATAATGCTCCAGTCCCCTGTAAAAAGCAAAAATGACACCTTCCGTTGTGTTAGAAAAAAATAATTTTAGGATCAAACCTTGACACCCATTAGGTCTGATACCACATTGATAGAGTTAAATATTTAGGAGGACTTATGCAATTAAAGCCATTACAAGACCGCGTTGTCGTTCAACGCTTAGAGGAAGAAACAAAAACAGCTGGTGGAATCATCATTCCAGACAACCACACTGAGAAGCCTTCTCAAGGTAAAATCGTTGCTGTCGGAACTGGCTACAGACTAACTGACGGAAGTGTTCGCAACCTTGACGTTAAAGTTGGCGATACAGTTCTTTTCGGAAAATACTCTGGAACATCGGTAAAAGTTGATGGGAAAGAAGTTCTGATTATGAAAGAAGAAGAGATTCTTGGAATCCTTCAATAGTTTTAAAAATTAAAAATCATTCAGGAGAAATATATGGCTAAGGAATTAAAATATTCAGAAGACGCAAGAACGCTGATTCTTAACGGTGTAAACGCTCTGGCAAACGCTGTAAAAGTTACTCTGGGACCAAAAGGTCGTAACGTTGTTATTCAAAAATCTTTCGGTGCTCCTCACATCACAAAAGATGGTGTGTCTGTAGCGAAAGAAATCGAACTTGAAAACAACTTCGAAAATATGGGTGCGCAAATGGTTAAAGAAGTTGCGCAAAAAACAAACGAAGATGCAGGGGATGGTACAACAACTGCAACTGTACTTGCACAAGCAATCTATAAAGAAGGTGTAAAACTAGTTTCAGCTGGTCACAACCCAATGGATCTTAAGCGCGGGATTGATCTTGCGGTAACTAAGGTTATTGCTGAACTTAAAACTATGTCTAAGCCAATCAAGACATCTGAAGAAATCGCTCAAGTTGGAACGATCTCAGGAAACAACGATCATGATATCGGTAAAAAACTTGCTGAAGCGATGTCTACAGTAGGAAACAATGGCGTTATCACGATTGAAGAATCAAAAACTGCTGAAACAGAACTTAACGTAGTAAAAGGGATGCAGTTTGACCGTGGATACCTTTCTCCATACTTCGTAAACAACCCGGAAAAAATGGAAGTTGCTTTCGATAACTGCAACATCCTAATCACTGATAAAAAAATCTCTTCAATGAAAGAGCTTCTTCCTCTGCTTGAGAAGACAGTTCAATCAGGAAGACAACTTCTTATCATCGCTGAAGATATCGATGGTGAAGCGCTAACAACTCTTGTTGTTAACAAACTTCGCGGAACACTTCAGGTTGCTGCTGTAAAAGCTCCAGGCTTCGGTGACAGAAGAAAAGAAATGCTAAAAGACATCGCGACACTTACAGGTGGTACTGTGGTTTCTGAAGAGCTTGGAATGTCACTTGAAACTTCAGGTGTAGACGTTCTTGGTTCAGCAAAACGCATTACAATCGACAAAGAAAACACAACAATCGTAGATGGAAATGGAAACAAAGCAGAAGTTCAAAACCGCGTTGCTGCAATTAAAGCACAAATCGCAGAAACAACTTCTGACTATGACAAAGAAAAACTGAAAGAAAGACTAGCTAAAATCGACGGCGGTGTTGCTGTAATTAAAGTTGGTGCTCCTTCAGAAGCAGAAATGAAAGAGAAAAAAGACAGATATGAAGACGCTCTACACGCTACACGTGCCGCTGTTGAAGAAGGTATCGTTGTTGGAGGTGGTTCAGCTCTTCTACACGCTTCAACAGTTCTAAACGACCTTAAAGGCCGCAATGAAGAAGAAAACTTCGGTATCAGAATTGTTAAGCGCGCTCTTGAAGAACCTCTAAGACAAATTGCTACAAACGCAGGTCTTGAAGGATCAGTTGTTGTTAACGAAGTTAAAGCTAACAAAGACAAAAACTTCGGTTTCAACGCTCGCGATGAAAAATACGAAAACCTAGTTGCTGCCGGAATTATCGACCCAACTAAAGTTGTTCGTTCAGCTCTTCAAAACGCTGCTTCAGTTGCTGGCCTAATGCTGACAACTGAAACAATGATTGCTGACCTTCCAAAAACTGATGCTCCTGCAGGAATGCCAGGTGGTATGGGTGGAATGGGCGGAATGGGTGGTATGATGTAGTTTTCTGCATCGTCACTGCTTCAATTGCAAAACCATCAAAGGGAGTCTTCGGACTCCCTTTTTATTTCCAGCATTAAACATCCCACGTCGTTGATTCTTATTTTTTCCTTAATTCAATCGGCCTCTCATTTACACTCATCATTTACTCATGCCTAATCTTCCAATCGATAAATTTTAAGGAGGATTTATGAAAGTATTATTGGCCCTTTGTTTGTCTCTCTTTACTTCGGCCGCTCTGGCGTGCACAGACTTCACTGGAAAGTATAAAAACGAGCAGAATGAGATTTATACGGTCTCTCAAAGCGCGTGTGCGAGTGTCACCGTTACCGGTTCACAAGGATCAGATACTATCATTACCGATGGACAGTTCAGGTTGTCGGAAGAAAATGAGGATGTCAAAGTACTTACTGCGGCCGCTTTCATTGGTACAAACCTGACTCTTGATCACCGCATTCAATATAAAAAACCTTTACCTCCGGAAGTGCCGACAACGTCTATCCCTGTAAAAATTTTAGAGGTCTATGTGAAAGACGCTCGTGGTAATGTCGTTTTGACCACAACAATTTTTAATTCGACAGGTGGCGTCCTGGCTTCAATGACTTCTCTACATCAAAAAATCTAAATTTTGTCTTTATCTTACAATGGGCCCTTCGGGGCCCAAATAATTTGTCACAATCATGACTTGAATGCTTAAATACCTCTATAATCTATAGTAGCTGCATGTGAAGGATTTACGTGCAATAAGTCAAGGAGATGATTATGGAAATTATTCTAAGCGCAGGACTTTGTGTTCTGATCGTTTTATGCCTTGTTGAAATTTCTTCAATGCAATTGACTGCATTCCGTGAAGAAATGCGCCTGAAGGTTAACCAATAATGAAGTTTTTAACTGCAGTGGCTGCGCTTGCCTTTTCCGCAAGCGCCCTTGCATGTCCTAATATCACTGGCTCTTTCTATGACAGTGACGAAGATCTCGTAAAGACAATCACTCAGGTAAGATGCGAAAGCACGACCTGGTCAGATGAAGAAAGCACAACCACATTACTAGCAGACAACGTTGAAAGAGTTCTGGAGACAGACGGCAAGATGACGGCGTATGCGAGAGTTTCTTTTACTAAAGATGACCTGATCATCGACATCCGTATGGACTGGGGGGGGAGCAATGAGTTTGACCTTCCTGTTCGTTGGATTACTTCGTACCGAATCGACAAATTTAATAACCTGGTTGAAAAGATCCGTCCTTTCAAGGAAGATGGATCGGAACTGGGAACCGACTACGTAACTTTTAGAAGAGTAAAATAAAATGAAAACATTGATCCTAATTACAGCTGGCCTATTGTCAGTAAATGCTTTTGCTTGTCCTGATTTAACCGGCTCTTACATTGATAAAAATGGGGAGAGTATTATTCTTTCTCAAAAGGGCTGCGAAGAAGTTTCAGTTCTTTCAAGACCACTGACTCACACTTTACTTTTAGATAACCAATTTACTGTCGTTCAAGATGATCAGGAAGTACGTGCTATGGGGCGCGGAGCTTTTGCTGGAGAGGAACTTGTCCTGGAAGTTAAGGTTCAATACAAAAAAGACCCGGGCATTCCTTCGATCTTTTTACCAGTGAGGGCCGTGAATAAATACTCGCAGACAGCATCTGGTGATCTGATGGAAAAGTCGACGATCTACAACGCTTCTAATGGTGTTTTAACTAACACGAAAGCAACTTACAGAAGAGCTAATCAATAACGTAGAAGATATTGTCTTCTTCCTTCACACGCGCCTTCGTTAAATCTTTGGGAGCAAAGACTTCGCCATTTAACATGGGCGTGAAGAGTTTCTTCATAATCGGTTTATTAGATTCAAAATACCTGTGGTCTGTTTGCAGCGACTTTGAAAGGTCGATGTAAATAGCTTCAGGGTCCTGGAATTCAGCACGTCTCTTAGATGGAATTTTTCCAAATCCTAATCCCAGTTTATAAAGAAGTGGTTGTTTGGCCTTTAAGTCTAAGAGGTAAGACATAATCAGCATTAAATCACGGTTGTTCATTAATACATGCCTGTGGGCTGCAAAGTCTATTTTAGAAAGCCATGCTTTGTGGTCTGTAAGGCCGGTATCTGCGGCAGCGGAAATGTAGTTATCAAAAAGTGGTTTTCCATAAACTTCATTGAGATCGCGGGCGTAAATTTTTTCAGTGTACTCGCGCAAGACGATATGACCCATGCTGTGAGTGAGTAAAGTTATTTTCTTTCGTTCGAAAATTTCTGGATGCTCTTCCTTATATGTTTTGATTCCATGAAGAACCACTGAGAGATCTTTTGCCGAGGCTTTGGCATTTTCCACCGGGCGAGTTAAGAGAGATGACCACGACGGCCAGTGAAACATCACCACTCTTACGTTGTGAACTTTTTCGAGGTTTGCAATCATCTGCCATTCTTCATCTACATGTCTTCCACGGCCGTGAATATAAAGAACAATATTCTTATCTGGAGTCTCTTCGTGAAAAGTGTTTAGGATTTCACTTATCTTGTTAACGGGCCTCAGGGCAAAAACGCTACTGGTGTAAAGACCGACTGAACCCGGGGCTTCCGCCTGGGCAGAGAGTGATAGTGTACAAAAAAGAGCGACTATTAGAGTCTTAATTGATGTTTTCATGTGACTTTAGTCGGACTTTCAAAAAGTTTACTTTAGTGCTTTCTCCCTCTGTAAAAAGGTAATGAGGTCAAAATTTTGAAGTCTGACATTTTCTTTTGACACCTAATCAGTCAGTTTAGGGCCTTTTCGTCACTGATTAATTGAGAGGGTTTTAGGCTATCAAGATGTTATAAATTTTCTTCTTTTGGCATGTAGCCTGCAGTAGTAAAAGATAGGAGATCAAGGAAGATTTCCACCAAGGATTTGGAACCTCAAGGAAGAATATTTAAGTAGGGAGCTTTAGGATGAAGCAATTATTAAGACTAGGAAAGGTCGCTGTTACACTTGTCGGTTTAGCTGGATCTTTTGGCGTGGAAAACGCATTAGCAACGTCGGCTTTTAACCTATCTTGTCCCGAAAAGTATATTGCTACAGTCACGAATGTGGAGGACGTTGAGTCTCAGGCCGCATTCCCTAAAGTCGAAGTTGATTTCCAGATTATTCAGACACTGAAAGGAGAAAAAGTCCTTTCAAAGAAAATCCAGGTCGTAAAAGACGGACCTGTGAAATTCAAGAGCGGTGAAATTTACACTCTTGAATCCAACGATGTCTGGTTATGTTCGGCGACTCTTTTTTCAAAATTATAGTTATTAGACAGATATAAAATTTTCTTAATGCTTTCCACGGATGGAAGGTAGTTACGAAGTGATAATTTTTACAAGGAAGTAAAATGAAGCACACAAAAAAATTGGCCATTAGTATCCCCCTCTCGCTAATGGCCATTTTCTTGTTTCTGGGATTAAGTTCAAATGCACAGGCCTATACATTCACTTCTGATTTTAAGAATGGATTTTACTGGCGTGCTTTTCCAATAAAGATGGCTAAATTCGCAGCTTCTGCTGATGCTCAAAATCTTGAAATACTGGCCAATCAGGCCGTGGCCGAATGGGAATCAGTGATCGGGAAAGATATCTGGGAATTGAGTGCGGTTCAAAACTCTACGAGCTATTCAGGAAGTTATATCCGTTGGTCGGATAACTTCGGAGCTGAGACGGGGTATGACCCTTCAAGAACTCTGGCAATCACAATTCGCTACAACAAAGGAACATACTTCGAGCAAACAGTTATCATCCTAAACGGAGGTATCAGCTACCTTCGCCAGAACTGGGGTAACACTTTAAAGACAACGATTCTTCACGAAGTAGGACATACACTTGGACTTGATCACTCGGAAGATTCAGGGGCGGTCATGGCGGCAAGCCTTGGATCTGCGACGACTCTTCAGTCTGATGATATCCAGGGAGTGAACGCGGTTGTCGATGAAACACTAAAAAGACAGTCGACAGGTTATGTTTCACCTCTGTCAACACAGGAAAAGAAAGTGGCCGCTTGTGGAACGATTGAAGATATTTCAAAAAATTCAGGTGGTTCAGGCTTCGCTTTGGCAAACTTCTTAGGGTCCCTAATTATGGGTATGATGTTGATCGCTTTCATTGGGAAAATCGAGAAAAATAGAAGACAAAAGGTTTTGATCAGGTATTAAAAAAAAAGTAATTTTTTGCTGAGTTTCTCCGAATAGGAGAGCATGAGTGCAGAAAACAAAACCTACATTAATTACATTTTTTACCTTCAAACTAAAACCGAGCTAGATCATACGTATTATGTATTAGCAGAAGTACTAGGGAAGATTAATATAAGTTTACTTCCCATCGAATCTCACGACTTAAAAAATATTGATAAGAATAAAAAGCATCATGTGATTGTCGTGAGAAATGATTTTTCTTCTGCTTTTGCATTTAACGATGCTAGAAAAAATTTTCTTGATAGTGCTATGGCCTCTGGTAAGCTTATGGTTTATGATATCAGTTCGTTTTCAGAGATTGAAAACGCGATGAAGTTTGAAAACAAAAATGTCTATAGGTATTTTCAACTTCCACTGAACGTAAAACAAGTAGCGATGACGGTTGCCGTAGAATTTTACAAAGACCGCAATGCTCCTGTTGAATGGCCAGGCGGACGTAGAGCAAAATTGCCTTCTATGACTAATTCAAATTAAGTCGTAAAATAGAAACACTATGAAAGTAAAAATTAGTGAAGAAACGCAACGTATGCTCATGCTTCTAAAGCTTGATGCCAAAAGACTGTTTGAGAGAATCAAATTCAGGTCGCCAGAATACATGTACGAGTTTTCACTAAAAAGAACCAGAGATCATTTCCCGGCGGTTTTTAACAATCGTTATGATTCGACAAGCATTAAAGAACTGATGCTTTGTGGAGAGGAAGTGCTCGTAGGACTCGATTTGTTTTACAGCAAGGTCGATGAAATGCGCTGGTATCTTAATCACACACAGGACATGCCCAATCGAGTAGAAGATAAAGTGCATGCATATGTGCGAGAGCTGGAAAAGCATTTTGAAACTCTGAATCTGTATATTGACGTTGAGATGGGACTTATTAAAGAACAAGCAGAACATGAAACAGACAATTAACATCGCCGCATTTTTTTTCGTACTCGCAATCCCTTTTGCACTTTCTTCGCAGACGAGAAAAGCTATTCCTGCTGGAAGATATGAAGCGCTTTCTGGCGTGAAAAATTCAAGAAGCGTAAAGAGTACAGAAGCTCCTGCAGGGGAGAGAAAAGATTCGACCGCATTATTCTGGAATGAAGTGCTGAACCATATGCCAGAGAACTCTCAAGACCTTTCTTATTTCTCAACAGGGAAGATGGACGAGTTTTCGACAAATCTTTTGGCAACAAAAGGTTTAAAGACGGCAAAAAAACTTAATGAAAAAACCAACATCGTTTTCAGCGATGACCTAAAACGCGACCGCGAAGTTCTTAAGGGACTCAAAAACAAAAGCAGCCTGGTTGTACTTAAAGACTCACAAGAGTTAAAAGACGTCATGGCCACGCTTGGGCAGTTTGAAGTTCTGCTTTACCAGGCAGAAGATCAATCAAACTATTTCCTTCTAAAGCTTAGATAGTTAATTAATCCACTCAAGTATAATCTTCCTCATCTGGACGAAAATCCAATAGCTTTGGATAATGGAAGAATGAGATTATTGCGTTCATTTATTCCTTTCCTAGGGCTCTTGTTTACTGCTAGTACAGTGAGCGCTCAGCTTTCTGAAGAGGGGATTTTCTCCGGACGCATTTCTAAAATCAGCCGCGATATTTCTGTCGTCAGAGTGAAAGTCGATTTCGACAACGTTAAGTACATCAACGTCAAAGATAAAATTGAATTCTGGGATGAGAAGAACTCTACACTTAAGTGCAAAGCTTATGTCATGGGGAGAACTGCTGATTATATTCTTTTAAAAATACCAGATATGAAGTTTTGTGAAAAGAATCTCTACTTTACGGCCGGGGCCTACTTTAAGTTTTTTAGTGAGGACCTGCAAAACAACGTGAAGATGGGCCGTGAAGTGGTAGGTATACTTATTAAAAAACGCATGGCAGTTAAAGGCCAAATGGAGATGAAAAATAAAGAGATCCAAAGCCATGTTGAGAGGATCAACACCATCAATGCACGTTACCAGACGTTGCGCGACAAGTTGGAACAAGAGTGGCAGAAGGAGCTCCATGCCCTGGATGAAGATAGAACGTACTCGCTAAGGTCTTATAAAGATTTGGAACGCCGTTTGGATGAAATCGACCAAAAGCTCGAGCAGTATAAGATTAAAGACGAGAATCTTACACTCGATAGATGGTCTCTAGACTCTAACCTCTATTTCAAAAAATAATTGAACTCTGCACACTTCTATTCTAAGCTGTATTAATTTTTTAAAAAGGTGGAAATACAATGAAAAAGTGTGTGATTGCTCTATCATTGGCGCTTGGCGTGATGAACACTGCCTTCGCTGTCGGAAATGCAAAAGCTCCATTCGGTGGAGAGTTTAAAATCAACCTAGGTCAAGCGCCTACAACTTTAAATGCTCTGTCATCATCTGATGCTTACGCAAGTGAAGTTCAATCGATGATCATGGAAGGGTTATTAACAAGAAACCCGGACACAAGAGAGTGGGAACCTGCTCTTGCAAAGTCGTGGACGATTTCAAAAGACGGAAAGACTTTTGAGTTCACATTAAGAGACGGAGTTAAGTGGCACGATGGAAAACCACTTACAGTTGAAGATGTTAAGTTTTCTTTTGATGCGATCATGGACCCAAAAGACACTTACAAAACAGCTCACTTAAAGCCTTACTACGAAAACATCAAATCTGTTGAAATCGTAGCTCCAAACAAAGTTAAGTTTACAGTAGGAACTCCATACTTCAACAACTTCACAGTTGCTGCTGGGTTAACAGTTGTTCCAATGCACTTATACAAGAACCCAAGCAAAGAGCAGGAAAAAATCCTGAACAAAACTCTAGTGGGAACTGGTCCTTACATGCTTAAGGAATTCGACCGCGCTAAGAGGATCGTGCTTACATCTAACCCTAACTGGTGGGGAAGAAGTGAACCGTCACTAAAAGGAATTCATAATTTCCAGACGATCACGATGAGATTTATCCAGGACTCAACGATCTCTATCAGATCAATTGAGAACGGAGACATCGATTACCTAGCTCTTCAACCAGAAGAATACGCTCAAAAAACAAACGGCCCTAAATGGGGTAAGTCTGTTCATAAGATTAAGACTCAAAATAAACAAGTATCAGGTTACGCTTTCGTAGGATTCAACCTGACAAACCCAATGTTCAAGTCTGTTAAGACAAGAGAAGCAATGGTTCACCTGTTTGACAGAAAGAAAATGATTGAAAAACTTCTTTTCAACTTCTCTCTTCCGGCAACTGGACCTCTATACCAACAATCTGACTATGCAGATCCAACTGTTAAAGCTCTTGAATTCGATCCAAAGCTAGCTCTTAAGAAGTTAACTGAAGACGGATGGAAAGATACAGACGGGGACAGAATCCTTGATAAGATGATCGATGGAAAGAAAGTTAAGCTTTCATTCACAATTCTTGAGCCACTTCCAGACTTCGTAAAATTCCTGACGACATTCCAGGAAGACGCTAAGAAAGTTGGTGTTGATGTTCAGGTAAAAGTTGTTGAGTGGAACGCATTCATTAAACTTCTTGATGAAAGAAAGTTCGAAGCTGTTCGTCTAGCATGGGGTGGTGGAGACCTTGATTGGGATCCAAAACAAATCTGGCACTCAGAATCTATTGCGAACGCTGGATCAAACTTTGTTCAATACAACAATCCAAAAGTAGACAAGCTTATTGATGAGTCTCGTTTAATTATGGATAAAGCGACAAGAGTTAAAAAACTTCGCGAAGTTTACAGAACAATTGCAGCAGACGTTCCTTATATCTTCCTATTTAACGGAAAATTTAAGTTTTACGCTCGCACAGACCGTATCGGTTCAGAAAAAGATACATACACATACTCGATCGGTTCTGATTACTGGTGGATTGCTAAATAGCTAGAGGTTTTTCTTGTTTACTTATATCTTAAAAAGATTACTGATCATGATCCCGACTTTGCTCGGGATCACTCTGGTCACATTCGTTATCATTAACCTTGCTCCCGGAAGCCCAATTGAACAGCGAATTCAGCAAATGAAATTCGGTGGAATGGGTAACGAAGGAAGAAGCAGCGGCGACAACTCAAAAAGTAGTGCTGTTTCTGAAGAGGTTATAGAGGCCCTTAAAAAACAATATGGATTCGATAAGCCGGTACATATCCGTTACTGGATCTGGCTGAAGAATATCGCCAAACTTGATTTCGGTGAGAGCTTTACTTACGAAGAGCCGGTTCTTGATGTTATTACCAGCAAGCTTCCAGTGTCTCTGCAGTTCGGAGTCGTCTCCCTGATTATGTCTTATTTGGTATGCGTAGTCTTGGGGGTTATTAAGGCAGTAAAACACGGAACAGCCTTTGACTATGTTTCCAGTTTTCTTCTCTTTGTTTTCTATTCGATCCCGGGCTTTATGTTGGCCATTCTCCTCATCGTTTATTTTGCTGGTGGAGGATTCTACAACTGGTTCCCGATGGGCGAACTTTACTCTGACAATTACTACGATCTGACTCTTTGGGGGAAAATCGTCGACCGCGTTCACCATTTCATCCTTCCGCTAATTTGTTACATGATTGGATCTTTCACGGTTCTAACTATGCTAATGAAAAATTCGCTTCTGGATGAAATTAAAAAGGACTACATTCGTACTGCTCGTGCCAAAGGTGTTCCTGAAAAAGTGGTCTTCCTGAAACACGCTCTAAGAAATGCATTGATCCCAATCGTAACTGGTATCGGTGGATTTATTTCAGTTTTCTTCGTTGGTTCTCTTCTTCTGGAAAGCATTTTCCAATTAGATGGGATGGGGCTTCTAAGTTATAAATCGATCCTTCAGAGAGATTATAACGTTATCATGGGTCTGATTTTTATTCAGAGTGTGCTCATGTTAGTTGGAAACCTGATCAGCGATTTAGCTTACATTGCTGTTGACCCAAGGATTGATTTCAAATGATCGAACGTTACATAACTAATGAACTAACTCGCAAGCGTTGGAAGATTTTCAAAAAGAGTAAATCAGCGATGATCTCATCGTTTGTTTTAGTGTTTTTAATTCTAGCGACTTTTCTTTCACCATTTATCGCGAACAGTCGTCCGCTCATGATTAGTTATCACGGAACGACTTATTTCCCGATCTTCAAGGACTACAATGCCTCTGACTTCGGGATCACTGATGCTCTTGATGTTGATTACCGCGCGCTACAAATGGGCAAGGGTGATTATGCTTTATGGCCAATCGTTCAATGGGACCCGTTTGAAAGTAATTCAAAAGTAGACTCTTACCCATCAGCTCCATCGGAAACAAATATCTTTGGAACAGATGACCGCGGCCGTGACGTGTTTACTCGACTGCTTTATGGATTCAAATACAGTATCTCTTATGCTGTTGCTGTTTGGTTTATCTCGCTTTCTATCGGGACAATTCTTGGTGGAGTGATGGGATTCTTCGGCGGGAAAGTGGATTTCATTGGGCAGAGGATTGTTGAGGTCCTAAGTACTGTTCCTCAGTTTTTCCTGCTTATCATTCTTATTTCCATCTTCACTCCTTCTCTAGGAATGCTGATTCTCATTTCATGCGTGTTCGCATGGATTAACATTTCATACTACGTGCGTGGTGAGTTCTTAAAAAACAGAAACCGCGAATTCGTTGAAGCGGCCAAGTCTCTTGGGGCTTCAAACATGAAGATCATTTTTAAGCACATTCTACCGAACTCATTAACTCCGATTATCACGTTTGCGCCGTTTACGATTGCAGCTGAAATCGTAGGTCTTGCAGCTCTTGATTACCTGGGGTTTGGTCTTCAGGTTCCAACGCCAAGTTGGGGAGAACTTCTGGCACAAGCTCAGAAAAACTATACCATCGCATGGTGGTTAGCGTTCTACCCGTCACTGGCGCTCTTCATTGTTCTTACACTTCTGAACCTTATCGGTCAGGGAGTTAGAGATGCAATGGACCCGAACATGACTTAGAAGACGTATCTAAGTCCAACAGAAGCAATTCTTCCACCTGTTCCATAGCCGTAGACTTCTTCGTAGTCTCTATCGAGCAGGTTTTTTACTTTCAGGTAAATAGAAGTATTTGCCCTAAATTCTCTTTCATATCGCAAATTGAAAATCAGAAACGATGGCATGTGAACCGTGTTTCCAAGGTTGTCGACATCGTTTCTTTTCCCCGTAAAATCTCCTTCAATGCTGACTAATTCTTTATTGGAAGGAGCAAAGTCCACTGAGGTTTTAACATTGATATTCGGGCGTCTGGCGAGCTTTTTCTTGGCCGTCATATCGCGAGCAGAAAGCCAGGTGACGGAGGTGTTAGAGTTTAATCCTTCCATCAATTTAGCATTGAAGACATTTTCTACACCAATGATTCTGGCGCGGCCGCGGTTTTGGTTAATAAAAGTCACCGGGGCATAACTTAAGCGGTCTTTGATATCAGTGTAAAACAGTGTTCCAGTGTATTTACCATTTTCAGTAACTGGAACTTCCACTCCGATTTCAGCCGTCTGGCTTTCTTCCGGGGTTAAATTTTTATTTCCATATATCGGGGCATGAAGTTGATTTAAACTTGGGGCCCTGAATCCAGTAGAGTAGGCCATCTTAAGATTAAAAGCGCTAAAGAAGTGCATCAGTGCAATCTTGTAAGTGACATGCTCTCCAAAAGATTGATTACTATCGAGTCTCGCTCCGGCATTAACTACGGCCGGGCCGAATTCAAAACGGTTGTATAAAAAGAAACTGAAGTTTTCATTGCTGTTTTTTTTCTGGTCTTCTTCGTGTTGATAATCAAAATTGTAGTTCTGAGTAAAAAAATCATTAAAGTACTGAGTGTGATTAATCGCTACACCGTTGATTTCCCCTTTTGATGTTGTAGAAGAGGCAGTCGGATGATTGCTGTCGCTTCTGACATTAAGAGTGCGGTGATGCTCTGAACGAGTCAGGTTTAATGTTGTTTCTCCTGATGACCAATTTTGCGTGTAACCGGCCTTCATGAATTTTTGCTCAGTAAATTGTGAATCGTTTGGATCGTCTTCACCAGCTCCGCCGCCTTTATCCAGGTCGACTTTATCGTTGACGTAGCGGTAGTTTAAATTGAATTCACCTTTGGCAATTTCCTGTGAAACTCCGGCATTTAAAGTTGTCCTTTTTTCACCGTCTTTTTCTGCGTTCGGATTTCGAGAGTCATTGGCCGCAGAAAAACCTTCTGTATTTAAATGATCTGCACCAAAACTTACTGATGTCTTATTGAATTTTTTCTGAGCATTCACTCCGGCATTTAATGTACCGAACGTGCCGTAATCAACAAACCCTGAACCTGAGAGGTTTTCAGATCCTTTTTTAGTTGTGATGACAACAACTCCACCAATAGCATTTGATCCATAAAGAAGACCTTGTGATCCTTTTAAGATTTCCACGCGTTCAATGTTGTTTAAACTCAATCTTCCCAAGTCAAACTGGCGGGTTGGATTGCTTGGATCGTTCATTACGATGCCATCAATGACTACTAAGACATGATAGGATTCTGTTCCTCTTAAAAATAAGCTGATGTTTCCGCCCATTGGCCCGGATTGAGATAGTGTCAGGTCCGACTCTCTAGAGAGAAGTTCAATCATTGAGGATGATTTTTTAATTTCATCTTGTTCAAACACTTTTATATCAGAAGGCGACTTTTCGAGAGTGCTTTTAATTCTATCGGCAGTCACGATGATGTCATCGTTCGCGAATACTGTGTGCGAAGCTAAAAAGGCAATAAGAGATGCGTGCGTGATTTTTCCAAGCATAGTTCCTCCTCGGGTAAATAGGGGAATAAAAAGGGATCGGGCTTTACCGTTGCGGGACAGCGTTGGAATCTCACCAAACTTCACTACTTCTTATTCTTCATTGAGCTTGTCTCTATTATAGGGAAAGCAGGACACTTTACAATAAAAATGAGGGGCCTTAGACTTTTTAAATGAAGTTTTATTGTTTCATTTTTATTCTGGCCCTTTCACTTAAGGCCCATGCTGCCGATTGTGAAGCGGCCAGGCCACTTAAGGTTTATAAGCCAGCTTACGCTGAATATTTCACCATTACCTACTACGATAATTACAAAATTGTAGACGCCGGGAAAGCTCCTTCACTTGAGCGCTATATCGTTGCAGACGCTCCACTTAAATGTGAAACGGGCCTGGCGGTGCTGACGTCTAAAACAAAAAGATTTATTTCTTCATCAACAACACACTTGTATTTTCTCTCCGCCTTTAATCTCGAGCATACTTTAGTTGGTTTTCAAGGGACTCGTTATATTTTTAACGACAAAATCAGGTCGCAGAAAATTAAAGAAATTAATTACCAAATGAATGCTGAAGAGCTTTTTGCACTTAAGCCTGACCTTGTCATGGCCTATTCTGCCAATGCAGGAGCGGAGAGGGCAAAACAGTTACGAAACTTAAAAATTCCCATTGTCCTTAACTATGACTTTGAAGAAAAGCATCCTCTGGCCAGAGCGGAGTGGATTGTTTTTGAAGCGGTTTTTTTTGGAAAGGATAAAGAAGCCCAAGAGCTTTTTAACAAAATTAAAACTGATTACAATGAATTTAAAAAGCAAGCCATTGGACTTAAAAAATCAAAAGTCTTGGTTGGAGATATCCAAAGTGGAAGATGGTCTACATGTGGTGGCACAAGTGACCTGGCGATCATTATCAATGATGCCGGAGGAGAGCTACTTCTAAAGAGTGATAGCAATCAGACTCAGTATGTTTCTCTGGAGAAAGTTTTAAAGATTAATGAAAGACCAGACTTCTGGTTTTCACAGAATACTTGGGAAGATGCTAAGGCCATGAGCAAAGACTCGCGCTATAAGAAATTCCAACATGTGCCTCTCTTTAATAATACAAAACTTATTAATCAGTATGGCTTTAGCGATTTCTGGGAAACAGGTGTGGCCCGTCCGGATCTTCTCATTAAAGATTTCGTTGCAATAATGCATCCTTCTCAATTGCCCAATGAAAAAACAATCTGGTATAAGGAGCTGAAATGAACGACAGACCCTTAGTCACCATTTTTAGTTTTTTTCTGATCACCGTGCTCTTGGCGGCGATCCTTTTGGTTTATGGAGAGGCCGGATTTAACGTCCAAGACGATTTGCTTTTATGGCAACTGCGCTTTCCTAAAATCATTGTGGCCCTTATGGCCGGAGGAATGCTCGCAGGGTCGGGACTTCTCTTACAAGTGTTTTTCCAAAATCCACTAGCAGGACCTGATCTTTTAGGAATCAACGCCGGTTCGTGTTTAGGTGTGGCCATCGCCATTATGGGGGCTTCATTTTTACCTGCGGGCATTGCTCCTTTTGGTCAGACGCTCATGGCGATGTTAGGGGCCTTAAGTGTTTTTCTTCTTTTAACTTTTTTAGTCAGAAAGAATATTAACCGCATCAGTCTTTTGATTCTTGGACTTTTAATTGCGAGTTTTACCGCCAGCTTTATCAGCGTTCTGGTCAATATGACTCCAAGTCTTCAAGTGAAAAATTTCTTAATGTGGTCGATGGGAAGTTTCCAGGGAGTCACGATTGAAGAGCTTCCATACTTTGTAGGCTTTGGACTTTTAGGATTAGTTTTCCTGGCCATCCTTCCAAAAGGGCTTAACCAATTTATTATCGGTGAAAACTACGCTCGCAGTATGGGTGTAGATGTAAAGCGTTTTAAAACAATTCTCATTTTAGTGTGTTCATTTTTAGTGGCCATCGTCACTGCTTACTGTGGCCCAATTGGGTTTATCGGAATCATTGCTCCTCATATTGCCCGCACTTTTATGAAAAGAAGTGATATCCGCCTGGTGATGCCAGCAGTGTTTTTTGTCGGAAGCTCTCTGGCACTTTTCACTGAATTAATTCTCATCTTTACCAGCGAATACTCACTGGCAACGAATTCAATTTTAGGTTTAATTGGTGCTCCGGTGATTGCTCTCTATCTTTACCGCGACAGGAGAGTTGTATGATTACATTTAACAAACTCTCGGTTGGCTTTAACCATAAAACAGTTCTTGCTGAACTTACTGGAGAGCTCCGAAAAGGGGACCTGATTGCCTTAATGGGAATCAATGGCGTAGGGAAGAGCTGCTTTTTAAAAACGATTACGGGCTTAAATCCGCTTATTAAAGGCGAGCTGTCTTTAGATGAAAAACCTTATTCGACCTACTCAGAATTAGACCTGGCAAAAAAGATTTCAGTGGTCTTAACCGATAGAGTGCAGGTCGATTACCTGCGAGTTTCAGAACTCATTATGCTGGGCAGATCCCCTTATACAAATTTTTGGGGAGAAGTTGCGGCAGAAGACAAAACTGCCGTAAATGACATCATTAAAATGCTCAATATCGAATCGATTACTGAAAGTTTTTTTTCTGATCTAAGTGACGGGCAAAAGCAAAGAGCGCTCCTTGCGCGCGCTTTAGTGCAGTCCCCGGATTATTTATTTCTGGATGAACCAACAACCTATTTAGATATCCCTTCAAAGATCGAATTGATGAAAATCTTAAGATCAGTGAGTCAGGATAAATGTGTCGGCGTGCTTTTTAGTACCCACGATCTAAGCCTGGTAGAAAATGTCGTTGATCAAATCTGGCTGATTGATTCCCAAGGTGTGCTTCATAAAAAAAGCCCCGAGGAAATGAATCGCTCGGGGCTTTTAGCTAAGAACTTTAATCTTTAAATTTAGATTTGCACTAAAGTCACGTCAACGGTTCTTTCTTTTCCGTCTCTGACAATTTTTACTTTTACTTTATCGCCAATTTTATATTTGTTAACTGTCGAATAAAGATCGTCGTAATTTTTAATTGAATCAGTGTTGATCCCAACAATGATATCACCAATGTAGTATTGGCCGAAACGATCGCGAGTGATTCCTTGAAGTCCTGCTTTTCCCGCTGGCCCTTTTGGATCGACGAATTTCACCATGACACCTTCGCGCAGACCAAAGCGGGCAGCGTAGTAGTCTTCAAGAATAGCGACTCCAAGACCCGGGCGAATGACACGTCCGTATTGAATGATTTGAGGTACGATGTCTTTAATCGTTGCCACGGGAATCGCAAACCCAAGACCAGCAGAAGCACCAGCTCCTCCAGCATTGTAAATCATAGCGTTCATACCAATCAGTCTTCCTTGAGAATCAAGAAGAGCTCCACCCGAGTTACCTGGGTTAATAGAAGCATCGGTCTGAATCATTCCGTTGATTGAAACTCCACCAAAACCTTTGATCTTTCTTCCAAGAGCAGAAACAGATCCAGTGGTTAATGTGTGATCAAGTCCAAGCGGGTTTCCGATCGCCAGGGTTTTTTGTCCAACGAGCAGTGTTCTTGAGTCACCTGGGATAATTGGTTTTAAATTTTTTGGAAGCTCAAGGAGTTTTAAAACAGCAATGTCGTTTTTTGGATCACCACCAATAAGCTTCGCTTTGTATTGTTTTTGGTCTTCCCTGAAAGCAACCGTGAAAGAATCACCGCCATCGACAACGTGGTAGTTTGTGATGATGTGACCAGATGTATCCCACACAAGCCCAGAGCCCATTCCGGCCTGGATTTCTGTGGCATCCATATCGAACATTCCCTTCGACTTGCGAAGATTAGAAACGTTGACGACAGAATCGGCCGTATTTTGGAAAACACTAATAGAATTTTTTTCGTTGTCCAGAAGCATGGCCGCTTCTTTTTTGGCATTTTGCTGTGAATACGCAGGGACAGCTAAAGCCATAGTTAGAACAACTAAAAGACTTAACTTACGCATGAACTCCTCCTTGCATGGAATGTACTCTATAGATATAATCCCGGAAGGCATTTTGAGCAAGGGGTTAAGGTGGAAATTAAGTTTTACAACCGCGTAACGGGCAAAGTAGATCATGAGATGGTTTATGGAGATAAATTTATTGAGTGGCTCTACGAATCTCCAAGTGGAAAAGGGCTTTCTCACCTTGTTTGCAAAGCGCCAATCAGCAAATTTTATGGGGCCTTACAAGACTTGCCTCTAAGTCAGCAAAAAGTTGCGCCATTTATTAAAAAATTCCAGATTCAAATGGATGATTATCTTCCTGAAGACGGAAGAACTGAACAATCTCCTTACTCAACTTTTAATCAGTTTTTTATCCGCCGTTTCCGCCCAGGAAAGCGTTCAATTGTTGAGAACCCATCTGAGATGGCAGCTTTCAGTGAAGCTCGTTATTACGGCTATGAGAGTGTTCTGGATAACGAAACTGTTCCAGTCAAAGGTCACAACTTAAAACCAAAAGCGTTGATCGCTAACAGCAAATGGGAATCAACTTTTGAAGACGGGCCATTGTTACTTGCAAGGCTTTGCCCGGTAGATTACCACCGCTACCATTTCCCTGATGATGGAAAAATCGTCGACGACTACCGCGTCTCCGGGCTTTACCATTCAGTAAACCCATTAGCTCTTAAATCAAAAGAAGATATTCTGATCACGAATGAAAGACACGTCACAATTCTTGAAACAAAGAATTTTGGAAAGCTTGCTTACATCGAAGTGGGAGCGATCTGTGTTGGGAAAATCATTCAGTCAAAACCTTTAGATAAAGGCAGAGAGTTCGCTCGAGGAGAAGAAAAAGGCTATTTCCTTTTTGGTGGATCAACGGTGATCGTCGTTGGTGAAAAAGGAAAATGGAAACCAAGCGCAGACATTCTGGCAAATACTAAAAAAGGAATGGAGACTTATCTTCACTTAGGAATGAGTGTCGCTGACCGTTGCTAAAAGCGGGTAGTGGTCAGAAGGAAAGAGTCCTTCAGTGCTTGTCGTTTTTACCAGATGGATATCTTCGCAACTAAAACTCTTCGGAATTAAAATCCAATCAATGCGATCGCCTTCAGACATTTTATCACCGAGGAAACTATGATGACTGGTTTCCTCGGGAAGTTTCTTTTCTTTCCACGGGTCTTTTAAATCAAAATTATTAACCAGAGTTTCCATAAGTGTTGTCGTTGGTGACTCATTAAAGTCGCCCATGATGATCACCTCGCATGAGCATTGCGATTTGATCTCTTTGATCAGGACTTCAATTTGCTTTTGTCTGGTTTCGCTCTTCACATGATCCAGGTGAGTATTGATAATGGTCATCTGGCGGCCACTCTTAATAAAAGTCACATCCGCCCAGGTACAAAGTCTGGGGAACATGCTGAGAAAAGAACTCGAGCCCGGGATGAGGGGAGTTTCCGAAAGCCAAATGTCTCCGGATTTTTCAACCTTCACCGTTTTGGGATTAACAAACAAACATGGGTACATGCGCTCATCAATCCAGTTTCTGTGGGAATCCACCAAAACCAGCCCGGGAAGAGCATCGTCTAATTCTTTTAGTTGCCCAATCCTTCCTTCCTGAGTTCCTAAGATATCCGGTTCAAAATCCCGGTAGAGTTCTACCAAAAGAGGCATGCGTGCTTCCCAGTTGTGGACTCCATCAGCAGGATTGGAAAAACGAATATTGGACGAGATGATTTTGAGCTTCATAAATTGTTCTTATTTTAGAACAGAACATTCTTATCTGAGAACATGATTCTCTCTCTGGGCCCCTCTTTATGGCCTAATTTCATAGCGTTATCCCACCAAAAGCCTTGGCACACCTTCTGCTTTATGAGTCAGGCAAAAAGGGAGGGACAATGGACTTACAAAAAACGATTTTAAATCAGTATGTGCTCTTAAACGGCAAACCTACTTTAAAGAGAATTTCCGAAGACACTGGGATTCAAATCACCCGCGTTTTCAGGCTTTTTAACGGCAGCACAATGAAGCTCTCGGAGTACCAGATTTTTAATAAAAAAGTGAAAGAGAAAATGGGATTAACTGATGGAATTGAGGCGATTGCCTTTGAATGTTCACTCCGTTTAAGCCCGGAAGCAATCAAAGATTTGGAGCTATTTCTAAAGCGAAAACTCGAGACCTGGAAATTGATTCAAGTTCAGAAATCGGCCACTTCTGGCACATTAACCGCTTAATTAACGCAAAGAGGAATACAATGAACGACGGACTTTTGATGATTGAAAGAATGGTGATTGAATCGCTTTCTAAGAAGGAAAAGAACATCCAAGAAATTGAAATTGATACGAATTTAAGCCATGGGTTGTTGTTAAACATTCTGCCCAATTTACTCATGAGGAATATGATTCGCTATCGAAGTGGGATCTATTCCATTGATAAAGACCATTGTTTCGAATGGTTAAGTGAAGTAAACAAGAAAGAAAACGTCAAAGAAGAGGCCCGAGAAATCTTTTCTTCTTTAGTGAATCAGTATTTTAAAAAAGAAACTCAGTTTTCTTCCCAAAACGGGCCACAACTTAAAATCCAAAAGGTCTGGTTAACCAGAGAAGAGGAATTGATTCTAAAATCCCATATGGCAACGCTGGAAGGTTTTTTCAATGGAGTGAAAGAGGCGAGAAAATACCATCCTCAGAGGGAAAAAACCTGTGAACAACGAGTAGTGGTCTGGGGATTATCTCACTACTCGGATTTAATTGAGGGAGTTTTGCAGGCAGTTTAGATGAAAATATTTTTAACTTTTTTAAGAAAGACAGTTGACTTCGATACAGCAAAAGTAATATAAATTTAGTAATCATTATTGTGCACGGTAACACGTCATCATCTAAACGAAACTTAGGAGATTTGAGATGAAAAAATTATTAGTTCTTGCTCTTGTTGTATCTGCTGTATCTTTCGGTTGCTCAAAAAAAGAAGAAGCAACTACTACTGAAACTGCACCAGCTGCTACTACTGAAGCTGCTCCAGCTACTGAAGCTCCAGCTACAGAAGCTGCTCCAACTGCAGAAGCTGCTCCAGCTGCAGAAGCTGCTCCAGCTGCAGAAGCTGCTCCAGCTCACTAATTAGTTATTAACCACTCGTAAGAGTGTTTTACTAATATAAAAAAGGCTCCGAAAGGGGCCTTTTTTATTTCTACCGATTCAAACTTTTTTTAAATTTATCCTACGTATCCATGCGTTTTCAGCATTTCTTCCACTAAGTCCAAAAACTTATGATCAATGTCTTTGTTCTCAGGAGATTCTTCACAGCATTGAAGGTAGCCGAGCATTTTTTGAAATGAGGTTGTGCGGCTTTGTTCTGTAAGCCAGTCATTGAAAAAAGTAATGGCCACCAGCCATGCACCCAAAGAGTAGTTGGAGTGGTCGACCACTTTGAAAAAAAGATCAATTCCTGGGACACCTACCGGACGCTCTTTGCTGTCTTGGTATAGAAGCTTCACCATGAGTTCCGTCTGAGGAATGGTCGCAGCTCCTTTAGTCAGGCGAATCAGGTTTCTGTCTGAGAGAAATTTTTCTGGAACAGTCTGGCGGGCGTGATCGAGCGTTTTTCGCCAGTCTTCACCTTTTTCGGCGATAACATCCTCAAGAGTTCTGAATATTTTTTTCGGTGGATTACTTTGGTTCATATCCTAAATTGGGCGCAAGCCACTTCTCGACGTAAGTGCGAGATTCATTTTTTCTTTTTGCGTAGTCTTCACTCTGGTCTTCGCCAATGCTTCCCACATTAAAGTAGCGGGCCTCTGGATGATTGAAGTAGAAACCAGAAACAGAGCTCGGCGGATTCATCGCAAAGTTTTCTGTCAATGTGACGCCTGTAAGTTCGTTAGCGTTTAAAAGTTTCCACAGAATTTCTTTTTCAGTGTGATCCGGACAAGCTGGGTAACCAGGTGCCGGGCGGACTCCACGGTATTTCTCTTTAATTAAATCTTCGTTGGATAAATTTTCATTTAACCCGTAGCCGAAGATGTCGCGGACTTTTTTGTGCGCTAGCTCTGCCAGGGCTTCGGCCAAACGATCACCAATGGCCTTGACCATGATTGATGAGTAGTCGTCTTGTTTATCCTGGAAGATTTTAGCAAAGGCCTCAACTTCATGACCTGCAGTCACCACAAAACCGCCAAAATAGTCGTTGTGGCCTTCTGGTGCGATAAAATCAGATAGGCAGTAGTAGACTCCATCGTCGCCAATTTTTTCTTTTTGCTGGCGCAGAAAGTGGAGAGTTGTGTTGTTACTCACAATCACATCATCACCTTGTGAATAGGCCGGGAAAATACCGATTGCTACTCTTGGTGAGAAGATCTTTTCTTTTACAATTTTATTGAGCAACACTTGAGCATCATGGAAAAGTTTTTGAGCCTCTTGTCCATACGTCGCATGACCCAGGATTTTTGGATAAGTCCCTTTTAATTCCCATGTCCAGAAAAATGGAGACCAGTCGATATAAGGGACAACTTCTTCTAGTGAAATATCCAGAGTGAAAACACCAACGCGAGAAGGTTTTGCAATCTCAACTTGTTCCCAGTTTGTTTTAAATGAATGGGCACGCGCTTCTTCTAGAGAGATCAGTTCATTGTCTTGAGACTGATTGGCATGTCTTTCTCTGATTTTCTGGAAGCTTTCGTTTAGGTTTTTAACATATTCATCACGGCGCTCTGGGGACAGGAGATTTGTACATACTTCAATAACTAGTGAAGCATCACCAACGTGAGCGATAGGAGAGTTATAGTGTGGAGAAATCTTAATAGCTGTGTGGGCCTTAGATGTTGTCGCTCCACCAATAAGTAATGGCGTTTTAAATCCCTGGCGTTCCATCTCTTTTGCGACATGGATCATTTCATCAAGTGAAGGAGTGATCAGGCCCGAAAGACCAATGATGTCGGCTTTGTTTTCAATCGCCACATCGAGGATCTTTTGAGCAGAAACCATAACTCCTAAATCGATAACTTTATAACCGTTACACGCTAGAACAACACCAACGATGTTTTTTCCGATATCGTGAACGTCGCCTTTAACTGTCGCGATAACAAAGACACCTTGTTCGCGAACATTTTTATTTTCCAGCTTTTCTTGCTCCATGAATGGTTCAAGATAGGCTACGGCTTTTTTCATAACACGCGCCGATTTAACAACCTGAGGAAGGAACATTTTCCCCGCCCCGAAGAGTTCTCCGACAACTTTCATCCCATCCATTAAAGGACCCTCAATAACATTGAGCGGGCGACCAAATTTTTTGCGTGCTTCTTCTGTGTCTTCTTCAATGTATTGGTCTAAACCTTTCACCATTGAGTACGAGATGCGCTCTTCTAAAGGGAAATTGCGCCATTCATCGACTTTGGTTTCAGTTTTATCAGATTTTTGATTTTTTAATTTTTCTGCCAGCTCCAGAAGTTCTTCTGTGGCATGTGGGTGAAGGTTTAAAACAACGGCTTCACATTTTGCTTTTAGTTCAGGATCAATTTCGTCGTACACGGCAAGCATTCCGGCATTGACGATTCCCATGTCTAATCCAGCTTTGATGGCGTGAAATAAAAACACAGAGTGGATGGCTTCGCGGACAATATTGTTTCCTCTAAAAGAGAAAGACAGGTTAGAAACCCCACCACTGGTTAAAGCGCCCGGGCAAACTTTTTTAATTTCTCTAACGGCTTCAATGAAATTTACCCCGTAAGAATTGTGCTCTTCGATTCCAGTGGCCACCGTTAAGATGTTGGCGTCGAAGATAATATCGCATGGATCGAAATCCAGTTCAGTGACAAGTAAATCATATGCGCGTTTACAAATGCTGACTTTTTCTTCTTTTGTTGCCGCTTGACCTTTTTCATCGAAGGCCATGATAACAACAGCAGCACCGTAGCGCTGGATAAGGCGAGCTTGCTCTAAAAACTTAGCTTCGCCTTCTTTAAGTGAAATCGAGTTAACGATCGCTTTTCCTTGAAGACATTTTAATCCTGCCTCAAGTACTTCCCATTTTGAAGAATCGATCATGATAGGAACGCGAGCGATATCCGGTTCACTGGCCACAAGATTCAAAAAGTGGGTCATGCAGGCCTTTGAATCAAGTAGACCTTCATCAAAGTTGATGTCGATAATGTTGGCTCCGTTTTCCACCTGCTGGCGGGCCACTGAAAGACCTTCGTCGAAATTTCCTGCTTTGATAAGTTTGGCGAATAAAGGAGAGCCGGTGACGTTTGTGCGTTCACCGACCATATAAAAGGGATTGTTGTGTGTAAGTTCAATTGTAAATGGTTCTAACCCGGAAAGCCTAGTGGCTTTTTTGATTTCTGCTCTTTTTCTAGGTTTTTTCGTCTGACATTTATTAACAATGGCAGCAATGTGATCTGGAGTTGTTCCACAGCACCCACCAAGGATATTGATGAAACCACTATCGACGAATTCACCAACGAACTTCGCTGTCATCAGAGGAGTCTCGTCGTAACCAGTAGGAGAAAGTGGGTTAGGAAGACCGGCATTTGGGTAACAGCTCACAAAGCAGTCAGCAATGTTTGAAAGCTCTTCTAAGTATGGGCGCATTTCTTTAGCACCAAGAGCACAATTGAGTCCCACTGAAAGAGGTCTCGCGTGACGAACTGAGTTCCAGAAAGCTTCTACCGTTTGTCCCGAAAGAGTCCTTCCGCTGGCATCAGTGATTGTTACCGATAACATGAGAGGAAGTTTCGTCTGGATTTCTTCCTGGTATTTTTCAATGGCAAAGATCGCCGCTTTTAAGTTGAGTGTATCGAAAGTTGTTTCCGGCAGAAGAATGTCTGCTCCACCTTCAATTAATGCTTTTGTTTGTTCGTAGTAGTCTTGGACTAACTCATCAAAAGTGACAGCACGGAAGGCCGGATTGTTAACATCCGGAGAAAGAGAGAGTGTTCTGTTGGTTGGCCCTAGAGCGCCAGCCACATAACATTTCTTTCCGGGATTTTTGGCCATGAAATCGTCGCAAGCTTTTTTGGCCAGCTTGGCCGATTCATAGTTAAGCTTGTAGACGATATGTTCAAGATCGTAATCTTTTTGCGCAATCTTTGTTCCCGAGAAAGTATTGGTCTCGATAATATCGGCCCCACCTTCCAGGTATTTCATGTGAATGGCATAAATCACATCAGGACGGGTCAAACTTAAAAGATCGTTGTTTCCTTTTAAGTCACCCGCATGGTCTTCAAAGTGACCTTTTCTAAAGTCTTCTTCTTTGAGCTTATAAGTTTGAATCATTGTCCCCATGGCGCCATCGAGAAATAGAATTCTCTCTTGCAGGGTCTTCTCAAGTTCAATCAGCGTAGGGTGTTTTTTCATAACTTACTTTTGGAATTTTTTAACGATATCTACAACAGTGTTAGTGTCATTCATAATGTAGAAGTGAACGCACGGGGCGCCTCCTTCTAAAAGACCTTGAACTTGTTTTGTGGCCCACTCTTTTCCGATATGGGTGACGTTCTTCTGGTCTTTGGTGACAGCTTCTACCAGTTCGTCAGGTAAATCAATATAGAAGTTCTTAGGAATGCTCACCAGTTGAGTCGTGTTCTTTAGAACTTTAATTCCCGGGATGATGGGCACAGTAATGCCAGCAGCACGGGCCTCTTTAACAAATTCAAAATAGTGTTTGTTATCAAAGAACATTTGGGTCACTACATAATCAGCGCCCGCATCAACTTTTCTTTTAAGGTTGATTAAATCGAGTTTTAGGTTTGGAGCTTCGAAGTGTTTTTCCGGATAGCCAGCGACACCGACACAAAAATCGAACTTTGAACCACCTTCGATTTCGTCTAGGAACTTACCACTATTAAGGGCCTTGACTTGCTCGACCAAATCAGAAGCGTAGTAGTTAGCACTTCGGCTTTTAGAGATTTCTTTTTTATAGTTTGGCCCATCACCGCGAAGAGCGAGGATGTTATGAATACCCAAGAAATTTAGTTCGAGAAGAGCGTCTTCAGTCTCTTCCTTAGAAAACCCCAGGCAAAGCAAGTGAACAACTGTGTCAATCTGAAAGCGGTTTTGAATGATCCCGCAAATTCCAATTGTCCCAGGGCGCTTCTTATAAATCTTTCTTTCAATCGTACCATCTTCCTTTTCATTATAATAAGCAGAAGACGAATGAGCAGTTACATCAATCCATGCCGGATGAACGGGTTTTAATGCTTCAACGATATCGATGATATCTTGAACCGATCTTCCTCTCGGTGGAGGAACGATCTCATAACTAAACAATGGGTTTTTTGCGCGCTCTAAGTGTTCAGTGACTTTCATAGCGCTAGTGTAACACAAGAGTTGTTATTTCACTGCTAAATTTTCCCTACAAGATAGATTGGCATCGTAAGCATTTTTCTGTTTGGGTCATAACCCCTATTTCCTCCTGTGAGTTTTAGAGCAAGGTTTGGCCTATACCTGTCGATATATGAATCCAGGCTTTTTGCCCGAGTGCTTCTTTCCGCAGATTTGACTTCTATGGGAATAATATCCTTTCCTTGAATCCATAAAAATTCTAATTCGGCCCTAGATTCCATCCATGAGTATAGGGTTCCTTTATTTTTAGCAAAAAGCTCCTGCGCCACGAAGTTTTCGGCCATATACCCTTTATAGCTTCCCAATTCATCAGCGAGGGTGGCTTCAATTGGAATTTCCAGGGCAGCATTGAGAAGACCCACGTCCATGAAATAAAGTTTAAAGCGATTGTCTTCTATTTGGCCTTTTAAGGGATGCTCGGCCTTATTGTTAATCATGACTTTGATGACTAATCGAGCTTTCTCCAACCATGTTAGAGGACCTCGAACTCTTTCGAACCCTTTTTGATTGGGAATAACTCCGGTAAATTTAAATTTCTGAGTACTTTCATCATGTGCCTTTGCCAATTGGGAACTAACTGCTTCAAAGACGCTTAATATATGTGCAGAATTTACGGTTCCCGAGTGTTTGGAAAAATCCGCTTTGTAACCTGTGAGAAGCTGATTTTGAATCTCTCTAGCACGCAAAATGGCCTTGAGTTCGCTGTGAGATTTTTTATATTCAATATAATTTTTAATAACTTCAGGCATACCACCTATCGTTTGATAGCGCTTCCATGATTCCAGGAGTTCTTTGTGAATGAGGGCACTGATAGTAGAATGATCTGCAATCTGAATATTTTCGTACTCTTCAAAAAGTTTTGGATCACTTGCCTCTAGGAATTCTTGATACGTCATCGGATTCATATTTTGAAAATCAACTTTTCCTACAGGAAATGAATCTTCATTGCTCATGATTCCTAAATAACTTCCAGCCGCAATGATTGCTAGCTCTGGCATTTCTTCCTGAAAAAATTTTAAAGAGGTAAGTGCACCGGCACACTCTTGAATCTCATCAAAAAAGAGCAGGGTGTTTTTTGGATCAAGCTCAGTTTTTGAAAGAAAACTTATGTCGCGAAGGATTCTTTTTGGCACAAGTGAACTTTTATCAGCAAATATTAAATGGGCCTCTTTTTGAGAAAGGAAATCAATTCGAATGAATTGCTGGAAATTTGTCAGTCCAAAATCGCGCACGATATATGATTTACCAACCTGACGGGCTCCTTGTAATATTAAAGGCTTACGAGAAGGGGAGTTTTTCCATTTTAAAAGATCTAATGAGATATGTCTTTTCATATACTTACCTCTTCTTATGTCAATAAAGTCTATTTTTGATAAAATTATAGTATCAAAAAGTACAAAAAATGGGAAATTATGTAGGGGTATTTTAATCTTAATGAGGATAAATAGACGAAAAATTGAGATGGTTTTATACTTTTAAGTATGAGTGATTGGTATCAAATCGAGAGCAATTCTTTAATCGTCCAGGTGACGAGTCTAGGCGCAGAAATGAAGCGTCTTTTCTCCAGAGATTGGCATCGCGAGCTTTTATGGCTTGGTGATGAAAGAAACTGGAAGCGTTCTGCTCCCGTCTTATTTCCCATTGTCGGTAAACTTAAAGATGATGAGTATCATCTTCAAGGCAAGACTTTTAAAATGGCCCAGCATGGTTTTGCCAGAGATTGCGAGTTTAAATGTACTGAATGTGGAGCTTCGGAAGTGGAGTTTCTTCTTGTGGCCACGCAGGAAACATTTAATCAGTATCCATTCTGTTTTGAATTGCGCGTTCGCTATAAAGTAGAAGGTTCAAAAGTCATTATTTCTTATTTTGTAAAAAACGATGACCGCCAGGATATTTATTTTTCTATTGGGGCGCATCCAGCTTTTGAAACAAACGTATTAACGAACTACGAAATCCGTTTTGAAAAAGAAGAAAAAGAGTATTTTCGCGTGGACAATGGCCTGGTGAACTGGACGAGACCTTTTGGGCTGAATGCTCAAAACATCCAGTTAGAAAAAGGACTATTTGCCGACGATGCACTGGTTTTCAAAAAGGTTAAATCAAAGTTTGTTGAGCTTATTGATAAAAAGAGAAATGAAATTATCCGCGTTCATTTTCACACTCCTTTCTTAGGAGTTTGGGGCAAAGGTGATGTGCCTTTTGTCTGTATTGAGCCTTGGTACGGAGTGAGTGATTCAATCGACAGTGATAAAAATTTTGAAACTAAGAATGGTCTTATTACTCTTGGTGCTGGGGAGATCTTTGGTTTTTCTTATTCTATTGAGATGGCCTATTTGGAAGAGACTGATCCGTTGAGGAAAAAGAAATAGGCAGAGTATTAAGATGCTAATTCTTCCAGATATTCAGGTGAGATATCGTAACCAGTCGGCCAAGTGATGATTCCATCTTCAATAAATACTTTTTGAAAATTATCGTAAGTCTTGAGTGGTTCTATTACTGGACCAGATTCTGAAAATATAAAATTCATATCAATAACAGATGTCTTGTTATCTTCAAAAACAACAGTTAATTTAAAATTTGGATGAGCAATAACATTTTTTACTCTAGTCACAGTCCGCCCCTGGTATTTTTTTGACAGGCTCTCTCTTGATAATTTTATCCCAATTTTCAAGTAATTCCAACTGATGCTCGAAGGCCCAAACTTGGACTAGGTTTTTTGCTTTAATGGGAAGATGGCCACTTAGCAGAGTTAGTGTTTTAATAGAGAACGAAGCATCATAACCTTGGTATTTTGCATGGAAATAGGGTTCTTTGTGTTTGCCGTGAGCGTAATACATGTAAATGGTGATACCAAAAAAAGATGAAATTTGTGGCATGTGCTTAATCTCCTAATTTGATAAGAGCAAGCAGTGACAGCAAGTATTCTTTTTAATTACATGGTTTCTTTAAGTTTAATAAAAATTGAATTTAATTTTTGCGAGATAAGATGACATTTTTAATTCCACTAAAAAACAGGGGAGAATCTAAATCTTCTTTGGACAATGTCCTTTGGAACGAAGGAAAAGTCTTTATCATGGACAACCATAGACTGGCGCTATGGTGCTGGTTTCAAAAGATGCAGAAAGCAAAGAGGTATAATCTCTTTCATATTGATGCACATCCGGATATGAGTGAGTCTGCGCTGCCGTATTTTAACCATGACATGTGGTCCATGGGTCTTAAGGATTACCGAGAGACGTGGCAAAACGATATTAACATGCCTCTTTTTCGCTGGGATAATTATATTGAAGTGTTCTTGAAACATTACCCCCAATTGGTAGGGAAGACCGTTTCAGCGACTCACCATTTAGGCTCATCAAAAGAACTTTCTGAAGAAATCAAACCTTACGACCTGGTGAAGTTTACTCACGGGGTATTTTCTGGCGAAAAATATGTCAATGAACTCGGCTGGATCGTAAATCTTGATTTGGATTACTTTTTTTCGGCTGCACCCGAAAAACTTCCTTTATTCAGCGATGATTATATAAAGCAGCTCGTCCATTCAATCAATGAGGGTCTTTCCAATGGAATGATTGAAGTGCTTACGATTTCCTTGAGTCCCGAATGTTGCGGCTCGTGGGAAAATGCAGAGTTAATGCTTTCAAAATTCGGCTTTAAATTATAACGAAAGAGGCTCTCGAAGATTTGGCTTTTCCGTTGCCTTTTCCTATAATCAATTTCCATGAGCATTATTGTAACAGGTGGAGCTGGTTTTATCGGGTCAAATTTCGTAAGAGTTTGGTTGGATAAAAATGTGCAGGATACAGTCATTGTCCTAGATAAGCTGACATATGCTGGGTCATTAAAGAATCTTGAAGGTGTGGATTCGGATAGAATGATTTTTATCCAGGGAGATATCAACGATCGTCTGCTTGTTGAGGAGCTTTTTAATAGGTACCGTCCGAAAAGCTTGGCTAATTTTGCAGCAGAGTCTCATGTCGATCGTTCGATCAATGACCCTGAAGAATTTATTTATACGAATGTGAACGGCACTTTTAATTTACTTCGTTGTGCTTATTCTTATTTTAAATCTCTGGAAGAAGAAGAAAGAAAAAAATTTCGTTTCTTACAGATATCTACGGATGAAGTGTATGGATCATTAGAGGAAGGGGGAAACGCTTTTACGGAAGAACATTCCTATCGTCCGAATAATCCTTATGCTGCAAGCAAGGCGAGCGCGGATCATTTGGTTCGAGCTTATGGGCATACGTTTGGCTTGCCGGTACTGGTGACAAACTGTTCAAATAATTTTGGACCTTATCAGCATCAAGAAAAATTAATACCAACAATTATTCTCAATGCACTGAATGAGTCTCCAATACCAATTTATGGAGATGGGCAAAATATTCGCGACTGGATTTATGTCACAGATCACTGCCTGGCAATTATGGCCGTACTAAACAAAGGGAAAGTTGGAGAAAGTTATAATCTTGGTGCGAATATGGAAAAAACCAACCTTGATATTGCCAAGATAATCTGTTCAAAGTTAGATCAGATATTTCCGCGCTCTAATCAGCGTTCGTATCATGAGCTTATTGCTTTTGTGGAAGACCGCCCAGGCCATGATCGCAGATATGCTATAAATAATGAAAAATTTCTTCGAGAATTAAATTTTAATTTTAATGAAACTTTTATTTCTGCCATAGAAAAAACGATTTCTTTTTATTTGAGGCGATGATGAAAGGGATTATTCTTGCAGGTGGCGCAGGAACACGTTTGTACCCTATGACTCTGGTTATGGCAAAACAGCTACAGCCGATCTATGACAAACCAATGATTTATTATCCTCTCAGCTTCTTAATGGCCGGTGGAATCCGCGATATCCTTATCATCACGACGCCAAACGATTTAAAACATTTTCAGAGTTTGTTAGGGGATGGGGCACATTTGGGGATTCAATTGAGTTATAAGACTCAACCGTCTCCTGACGGTCTTCCAGATGCTTTTATCTTGGGAGAAGAATTCATTGGGGATGACGATATTTGTTTGATATTGGGAGATAATCTTTTTCATGGAGATAACCAATTTTTTATACAGGCATTAAAAGACCATAACGAAAAAAAAGATCAAATTAAGGCCAGAGTGTTTGCATATAATGTGGCAGATCCTAGAGCTTACGGTGTTATTGAATTCGATAAAAAAAATCATTCAGTAAAAAGTATTGAAGAAAAACCCGAGATACCAAAATCTCAATATGTATTGCCCGGTATTTATATTTTTGATTCTTCCGTTTCAACAAGATCTAAAAAGCTTCTTCCTTCAAAACGCAGGGAAACAGAAATCGTCGATCTTATTTTAACCTATAAGGAAGAAAATTCTTTAGGGGTTTCGACAATTAATCCTGGAGTGGTTTGGCTCGATACTGGAACTCCTAAATCCCTGTTGCATGCTTCTTCATATATTGAGACTATTGAGGAACGGCAGGGACTCAAGGTTGCCTGCATAGAAGAGGTTGCCTTTCGTATGGGATTTATTAATTTAGTTCAATTAAAACAAATTATTGAAAAGATCCCTAAATCTCTCTATCGTGAGTATCTTGAAAAATTAAGCATGACCTTGGAATAGGATTAAACTATGATTTCACTTATCTATTTTGCACTTTTTGTCTTATGCCTTGGATTGGTGACTTCCATGAGTCTTCTAGGCGGCTTTCATGCACTAATCGCTTTACCTTGTTTATACTTTATTCCTAAGACAAGTTTTAAAGGTTTTTCAAAAAGTGCCTGGGCCCTTTTGGCTCTTTCCATTATTCTAATTTTCTCAGTTGTTATTAATCAGGATGTGGCCCTTGCAGGTTACAAACCTCTTAGTAAAATAAAGTATTTTCTTATAGGTTTCTTTTCTATAGCACCTTTCGTGTACTTTTTTAGAAATCAAGCTACGGATAAAAGAATTAAGGTCCTGCTTTATACATTATGTGTATCCACAACATTTGCAACTATCGCCGGTGTTGTGGGAATGAATACAGGGTTTAACTATGTGTCTCAGAAAGTTGTTAGCCTTGAGAGAAATGCGGGACTTTCAGGAATGATTCTGAACTATGCGCATAATCTGGCCTTCTTTCAAATTATTATATTAGGACTGATTATTTATAAAAAAGAGTCTCAAAAATATATTAACACTTATTTTCTTATTGGGGTTTTTTTGATTAACAGTTGGGGACTTTATCTGACATACACACGTGGAGCCGTCCTTGCACTGTTAGTTGGTGCACCTTTTTTCTTGTTTAAAAAATATAAGGGAAAATTTGTTCTTATGGGTGTTGCACTATTTCTGCTGGGGAGTGGTTTATTTTTTATTTCAGGTAGTAATGTTTATCGCCCAGGCTCAGACCGATTGCGCCTGAGCATGTGGGAAACTGCCTACACTGCGTTCAAAGAAAGACCTTTGACTGGTTATGGATACCTGAATTTTGAACTTCATTCGCGTGAGATTAAAAAGAGATACAATATCGAGCATCCAGAATTTGGGGGGCATGCCCATAATAATTTTCTTGAAGTTATGGCCACCACAGGAATTATTGGAGGTATTGTTTTTATCGCCTGGATTCTTCTGTGGTTTATCGAGATGTATAGACGAGAAGATTTAGTCGCTAAAATTGCATTGCCCTTTATTGTCGTTTTTGTGGTCGGAGGAGCAACGCAAGCAACGATCGCTCTAGGAGTAAATCTATTCTTTATTATGGCCGGGTATTCAATTAGTCAGGTTGGAGAAGGAAAGCTTTTAAAGGAAGAACAGGCAGGAGTATAAATCCTGCCTGAGAATTGGAATTAAAGTTTTTTCATAGCAAGCTCTTCAGCTGCTTCAAGACGATCCAGAGCAATCCAGAACCCTTCACCGCTATTTTTATGACCTTGCCAGATTTCAGGAATCCATGTTGCGTCTGGTGAGTTGACAATCATTTTTCCCATCAGACTTGTGAAATCAATTGTCCCTTCTCCGATTTGTAGGCCTTCATCATCTTCCGCACCTGAATCTGCCAAGTGATAATGAGCAGAATATCGACTTGTCTGATTAATAAAATCTTCGAAATCAAGCTTGTAGTAATTGCAAGCAAGCTTTGAGTGAGATACATCAAGGCAGATTCTCATTTTATTCTTTTTACAAAAAGCAACAATTTCCTCAGCTGTGACAAATAGATTGTGATATTGTTGTCCACCAAAATGCCATGGAAATGGAGGCATTGTTTGTGGGATAAGCTCAACTCCATTTGTATTGAGTTCGCTTAAGCTCTTTTCCAGGATTCCATAAAGCTCTTTTTTCTCAGAATCATTTAAGAATCCTGTTGAAGTGAATCCGCCACAGTTAACGACAATGCATGGTCTTGGTGTTTTTGGGAAATACTGTTTAAGTTCATTGGTAATATCAATAACTCTTTGCATTTCACGAATCGATTGCTTGCGGTAGCTTTCATTCTTTGAGCACAGGTCCAGAGTATGATCTCCCGCAAAGAGTTCAGGTGCGTGAACAACGAGTTGGTAATCAAGTGGAGTAGATTTATCAAAGTATGGGTGGAAATCCACATCCATGTCTTTATAACTTAAGTGGAATTCCAGAACTTTTAGGTTACTTTTTCCTGAGAGATTCGCTACATCGTGATAACGAACAGGAATACCAAATGGTAGCTTAAATTGATAATCGCGAGCATTAATCGCAGTATCATTTAAATCAGAAGGGAAGAAGAAATCCCCGGCATTCATATCTCTTTTGGCAGCTCTGCCAATAAGTTCTTTTTTCTTGTAAGGAGCAAGTCCTTTTCCAGGGCTTCTTACTTCCAGCATGTCTGCAGTAATGACCTGGTCTTTTTTTATCGGTCTGTTGATGATGATGCTTTTTGCCAGACTTTCTCTGTTCATCATCTCACCTTGAGTGATTTTTCTTGGAGCTGTAGACCCAAGAGATTGCTCAACTGCACGGATTCCTGCGACCATGTCAGCGAATTCTTCAGGAAGAAGACTTACTTTATGGTCGTTTCCTTCCATTGATTTATCAAGTGTGAAGTGTTTTTCGATAATTTTAGCACCCATTCCAACTGCGGCAATTGGAACGTAAATTCCACGTTCGTGTCCAGAATATCCAACGAAGCATTCACCGAGCTCTTTTAAACGGTTCATGTATTTCAGGTTAACATCTTTAAATGGAGCAGGGTAAGTTGAGTTACATTGAAGAAGAATAAAGCTAGCGTTGGCATTTCTTAAAAGAGAAACAGCACTGGTGATTTCTTCTTCACTCGACATACCAGTTGAGACAAGCATCGGTTTACCTTTCTCAGCGATGTATTCAAGCAGTTCATGATTAGTTAAGTCAGCGGAAGCAATTTTATAAGCATCAACACCATAAGCATGAAGCTTGTCTACGCTGGCCTTATCAAAAGGAGTACAAAGAATCTCAAGATTCTTTTCTTTACAGTAATCGAAGATCTTGATGAATTCATCATCTTTTAATTGAAAGCGAGACAGCAGATCCAGAATGTATTGAGAACCTAGATCTTCACTGGCATCGTTTGAATCACCAGAGTTGCGGTAAAGTGAAGCGAGGTCACGCATTTGAAATTTTGCGCAGTTTGCTCCAGCAGCAGCTGCTTCGTCGACTAGTTTTTTGGCCAGGTCTAGAGATCCGTTATGATTATTTCCAATCTCAGCAATGATAAACGTTGGAGCAGCATCATTGATACTGTGCTTACCGATTGAAAGAATCTTTTCTCTTAAAGACGCAACAGCTACAATATGATCATTTTCATCAACAAGAGGGATGTATTGCACGGCATCGCTAAAGAGATCCAGAACTTTTTCTTGTTCGTCGAAGAAACATTTAGTTACTTTTTTATTTAGGATTGAACCAACTTTTGTGTTGATATCAATTTCACTAGTAGAAAGAAGCCAGCGTCTTAAGTCGCCATCACTAAAGGCACCGATCAGGCGACCAAAGTTATTAACTACAAAGACAATTCTTGTTTTGTTTTCCCCAATCTTGCGAATGACTTGGCCGACCGCAAGGTCTTCGCCAACGATAAACTTCTCTACATCTCTTTCGATAAACATTTTATTCTAATCCTTTCATAAGGTTTTCAATAATCATAAAGTCCATTGCGCTATCAATTTCATAGCTAGATTCGTCAGACATCAAATATAACGATACTTTTCCGCCTAATCTATTATTATTTTCCTTTAACACCCAAGGCTTAAAGATGTAAATGGATCCATTTTCGACGTACTCTGGCTCCAAGTCTTGTCGTCTTTGGCGCTTATTATAATCGTAGTTCACCGAATAAAATCCCTGAGGGCCTTTTTTCCATATGAAGCGGTGGTTTGGTGAAGCCGACAAAAGAGAGTCCGATTTTTCCTTTAGTAACAATTCAATAGCATTATCAATGTCGTCTATTCCTCTGATTGGAGAGGTGCACTGTAGAAAGACAACGAGATCCGGAATATAGCCCTGTTGTTCAACTGTTGTAAGAGCATGAATCAATGCGGATTCTGAAGAAGCAGTGTCCCCACTGATGTCTGCTGGTCTCTCAACAATCTCAGCACCAGCTTCTTTCGCAACGGCTGCAATCTTCGCATCGTCTGTCGAAACTACTACTTTCTTAGGGTATTTTGAAGCTAAGGCGTGCTGTACTGAGTGCGTTATCAGAGGGATTCCATTGAGAGGTCTGATGTTTTTTCCGGGAAGACCCTTAGATCCTCCTCTGGCTGGAATAATAAAAAGAATATTCATACAATCCTGTGAGTTAAAAAATCATAGATAATAAATAACTTTAATAATATACATTTGGTATCGTTTTTCTTACTATTTTTTCCTACTAAAACATAACGAATAGGTAATTGCATGCTCAATGGTAAAAGAATTCTCGTAACTGGTGGAACTGGTTCATTTGGTAAAAAGTTTATTGAAACCGTTTTCAAGAAATATCCTGACGTAAAAAGAGTCGTGGTTTATTCAAGAGACGAGTTGAAGCAATATGAGATGGCTCAGCAATACCCTGTTGATAAATACCCTCAATTAAGATTTTTCATCGGAGACGTAAGAGATGGGGAAAGACTAAAGAGAGCTTGCGAGAGAATCGATATCATCGTTCACGCTGCTGCTCTTAAGCACGTGCCAATCGCAGAATACAATCCAATTGAATGTATCAATACAAATATCAACGGTGCTGAAAACATCGTGAACGCAGCTTTAGACTGTGGAGTTCAAAACGTTGTCGCTCTTTCGACTGACAAAGCTTGTGCTCCTATCAATCTATATGGTGCTACAAAACTTTGTTCAGATAAACTTTTCATCGCTGCTAACAACATGAGAGGGTTAAGAGACCTGAAGTTCTCTGTTGTTCGTTATGGAAACGTTCTTGGTTCACGTGGATCGGTAGTTCCTTTCTTTATGAATAAAAGAAAAGATGGTGTTCTTCCAATTACTCACGAAGGCATGACCAGATTCAATATCACTCTTGAAGAAGGAGTGGATATGGTTCTTTATGCTATTGAGAACGCATGGGGGGGAGAACTTTTCGTTCCTAAAATTCCTTCATACAGAATTCTGGATGTAGCTAAAGCTGTTGCTCCAGACTGCAAGACTGAATTAGTAGGGATTCGTCCAGGTGAAAAACTTCACGAAGAAATGATTACTGAAACAGACTCAATGTCGACTTACGACTGTGGGAAATACTACGTAATTGCTCCAGCTGTTCCGCTTTGGAAAATGGATGACTGGTCGAAAAAATTCAATGCTAAAAAAGTACCGGAAGGATTTAAGTATAATTCAGGTGAAAACACAGACTGGATTGCTCCGGAAGAAATCAGATCGTTAATAAAAAAGCATATTGACCCTAACTTTACGGTATAACAAAAATGAAAGTTCCTTACGGAAGACAAAGTATTGAGCGCGAAGATATTGAAGCAGTTGTTAATGTACTGACTTCTGATTTTCTTACTCAAGGACCAACGGTTCAAAAATTTGAAGAAGAGTTTGCCAAAGCTGTCGGCGCTAAATACGCGGTTGCTTTTTGTAATGCCACTGCCGCTCTTCATGTTGGTTTTAAGGTTCTTAATAAAGATATTAAGAAAAAAGTCCTGGCGACGCCTATTACTTTTGCCGCAAGTTCAAACTGTGTTCTTTTTGAAAATGGCCAGGTTGAATTTGTCGATGTCGACCCGAAAACTTTCAATATCGATTTAAATAAAGTTGAAGAAATTTTAAAGAAAAACCCTGGTGCTTACCAGGGAATCATTCCGGTTGATTTTGCCGGCCTTCCTGTTGATACAGAAGAGCTACGCAAAATCGCTGACCGTTATAATCTGTGGATTATGGAAGATGCCTGCCACGCTATTGGCGGTGGATTTTATGATTCAAAAAATCAATTCATCAAATGCGGATCAGGCGTATATAGCGAGCTAACAGTATTCTCTTTTCACCCGGTAAAGCACATTGCAACTGGTGAAGGTGGAATGGTGACAACGAACGACGAGAAAAGCTACAAGCATCTCTTGAAGCTTCGTTCGCATGGTATTGAGAGAAATGCCGAGTTGTTTGCTGAGCCGTCTCATGGTGGCTGGTACCACGAAATGCAGGAACTGGGTTACAACTACAGAATGTCGGACATCAATGCAGCTTTAGGGCTCTCGCAACTTAAGAGATTAAGTGTGAATATTGAAAACAGACAAAGAATTGCTCAGAAATATAAAGAGTATCTTCAAGGCTCGCCAATCAAGAGACAAGAGTACGACGAGAAGAAGTTCCTTAACGGGTACCATCTTTTTGTTATTCAAATTGAAAAAAGAAAAGAACTTTACGACTTTTTGAAAGAAAACGATATTTACTCTCAAGTTCATTATTTACCTGTCTACAAACATCCGTACTATCAACAAAATGGTTATGCGGATACAAAGCTTGCTCACGCAGAGAGTTTTTACTCAAAAGCTCTAAGCTTGCCGATGTACCACGGAATGACTGATGGGGAGTTAGAACACGTTCTAAAAACCCTGAAAAAATATGAGTCGAGATAACCAGGTCATTTACTTTAGACTAGACTGCGGTGGCGTTATTGGTTTTGGTCATCTTTCGAGATGCCTGTCGATTGCCGGGCAATTTAAAGAAAATGGATTTCAGGTTTCTTTTATCATTAGAAAAAGACCATCACTTAAAAATTTTACATCTCCTTTTCCTATTATTTGGCTGGATGAGATCCAGGATGCTCCCTCACAGGAAGTGTCTTCGTGGATTAATCAAAGCGAATCAAGTGAGGCACTGGAGGTTAAGAAACTTAACCTTGCTAATGGCATAATCTTTGTTGATCACTACGGATTAAATGAAGAATGGTGTAAGAGTTTAAAAGCGTCAGGGCAGTACCTTGTGAAAATGAGGGACTACGGCAAAGAAGATTATGGATGTGATCTTATTGTTGATTACAGGTATTCAGACTCAGTCCAGGGGCCAAAAGTTCTGTCTGGTTTAAAGTACATTCCTTTAAATCATGAAATAAGAAAACACACTCCGAAGCGTCAAGCTTCAAGTGAAATAAACAGTGTCGGCGTCTACATTGGTGGCGTGGGAGTTGAAAGTTATAAGAGGCTTCTTAAAATTCTCGGAAATGTTCCGGGAGTGAGCAAGGCTTCAATTGAGTGGATTGTTCCCAATGAAAATTACCAGCGTGAATTGCAGAACGAAGTGACTTCTTTAGCTGTCAGCTTCCTTCTTCCAAGGGCAGACTTGTTTGAGTTTTATTTGCAGAGTGATTTGTTTATAGGGGCCAGTGGAGTCAGTTTTTTTGAAAGGGCATACTTAGGAGTCCCGCAGCTGAATTTTATTGTCGCTGATAATCAAAAATCTTTTGCCGAAGTTTTAACTAAGCTGGATTTGATGTGTCTTCTGGGAGAAATCAAAGAAGATTCCATGGAGACATTGACGAAAAAAATGACATTTTTCCTAGGTGATTTTGAAAAAGTTGCAACTGCCGCACAAAAAGGCAGAGAGCTTATTGGCGCCGATGGCGCCGCTAACATTTGTAGAGATATTATCTGCACGAGAAGGGCCACATGTACGCAATAGCGATGTCGAAGATTTGGGATAGCGAGCTGGTTGGAAGGATCGAAAAGAAGATCGGGCAATCACTTGTGGTTATCACCAGGCCGGAAGAGTTAACGAAAGAAAACCTGGCGGCAAACAATGTGAAGAAAATCTTTTTTCCTCACTGGTCTCATATTATTAAGCCAGATATTCATGACAGCTTTGAATGTGTCATTTTTCACATGACCGACCTTCCCTTTGGAAGAGGAGGGAGTCCGCTACAGAATTTAATTTCTCGCGGGATTTATAAAACAAAAATCAGCGCTCTAAAATGCTCCTTAGGTGTAGATACGGGGCCGGTTTATCTTAAAAAAGACCTTAACCTGGATGGAACCGCGCAGGAGATTTTTGCGCGCGCAACAGGGATTATTGAAACAATGATTATGGAAATTCTGGAGAAGAATCCAGTGCCTGTTGAGCAAACGGGTGAGGTGACGACTTTCAAGAGAAGAAAGCCAGAGGACAGCAATTTGGTGTTGTGTGAGTCTCTGACGGCGATTTATGATTACATTCGTATGCTGGACGCTGAAGGTTATCCAAAAGCTTATTTAGAAGTTAACGGTGTTAAATATGAGTTCACTGGGGCGCGCTTTGATGGCGAGTCGATTGTGGCCCAAGTAAGGATTACAAAATGAAAAAAGTAATGGTCATTGCATCTCATCCTGATGATGAAATTTTAGGTTGCGGAGCCACGATGGCAAGGCTGATCAGTGAAGGGGCCCAGATAAAGGTTCTGATTGCAGCTGAAGGTTTAACCAGCAGACAAACTAAGCGCGATGCTGCTGAGTTAGAAAAAGAATTAAAAGAATTAAGAAACGTAAGTTTCGAGGCCAATAAAAAACTGGGTGTTACTGATGTTGAATTTCTGGGGCTTCCGGACAATAGAATGGACAGCATGGACTTATTGGATGTCATTAAAGTGATTGAAGAGAAAGTCTCTCAATTCATGCCGGATACAATCTTCACGCATTTTCCAAATGACCTGAATGTTGATCACAGGATTTTATCTGAAGCCGTTTTAACTTCAACTCGCCCAATGCCGGGAACAAAAGTAAAAGAGATTTACTTTTTTGAAGTTACTTCAAGTACAGAATGGAATTTTACAGGTTCAGCGGCAAAGAGCTTTGCTCCATCAGTGTTTTTTGATGTTTCAAATTTCATTGAGAAGAAAGTTCAGGCGCTGGAGGTTTATAAAGGCGAGATGCGCGAGTATCCGCATGCCAGATCAATTCAAAACATCCGCAATCAGGCGGGCTTTCGTGGAGGCAGTGTCGGTTTTCATGCTGCAGAAGCTTTCATGTTGGCAAGGAAACTTGTTTAGGATGGATTGTCATAAGGCGACGGCCGCAGATGCCAGGTTTTTGTTTGAATTGAGGAATTTAGATTCAAACCGAATCCAGTTCAGGAATCCTGACAAGGTTGAGTGGGAATCTCACGAGCCTTGGGTTGCAAGATTTTTGAAGAACGAAAGAAATAGAATGTATGTTTTTTCAGTAAATAATGAAAAAATAGGGATGTTCAGAGTAGACGAAAGTGGAGACGTAAGTGTTTCACTTTTAGATGAATTCAAAGGAAAAGGATACGGGAGTGAGATGATCAAAATAGGATCGTCTTTTTACCTGAAAGATTTTCCGGAGGCTAAACTTTTTGCGGAAATCAAAAAGGAAAACGCTGCTTCATCTAAGGCCTTTATGAAGGCCGGTTACAAGTTAACGGAAAGTTTAAATTCAGATTATATATTATTGGACTACGCAGGTGAAAAATGAAAATTGGAAAACATGAAGTCGGCTTAAATCATCCTCCTTACATGATTGTAGAAATGTCTGGAAACCATAACCAGTCTCTAGAGAGAGCTCTTCAGATTGTAGATGCTGCCGCAACAACAGGAGCTCACGCTCTTAAAATTCAAACTTACACTCCAGATACGATGACGTTGAATCTTTCTCACGGAGAGTTTTTTATCGAAGATAAAAACAGTCTTTGGAAGGGAAGAGCGCTTTATGATCTATATAGTGAAGCGATGACTCCATGGGAGTGGCATAAAGCGATTAAAGACAGATGCGAAATGCACGGAATGGATTTCTTCAGTACGCCGTTTGATTTAACAGCGGTGGATTTCCTGGAAGAGTTAGGAGTGTCTTTCTATAAGATCGCTTCTTTTGAAAACACAGATATCAGACTGATCAGAAGAGTGGCGCAAACTAAAAAGCCGATCATCATCTCAACAGGTATGGCGACAATTGCTGAACTAGGCGAAGCTGTTGAAGCGATCAGAGCGGAAGGAAATGAGCAGATTGTTCTTTTAAAATGTACAAGTGCTTATCCAGCAACACCAAAAGACGCTAACCTGAAAACAATTCAAGCATTAAGAGATATGTTTAAAGTTGAAGTTGGATTGTCTGACCACACTATGGGAATGGGAGTAGCAATCGCTTCGATTCCTCTTGGAGCAAGTGTTGTTGAAAAACACTTTACTTTGGATAGAAAAGAAGGCGGAGTAGACTCAGCGTTTTCTATGGAGCCGGCAGAATTCAAGCAAATGGTTGAAGAGTGTAAAGTTGCATGGGATTCAATCGGACAAGTTTCATTCCAAAGAAGTGAAAGTGAGAAACGTTCATTAGTATTCAGACGTTCAGTTTATTTCTCTGAAGACATGAAAGCAGGTGATGTGATCACTGACAAAAATATTAAAGCAATCAGACCGAGTTATGGTCTTCCGACAAAGTTTTATAACTTATTGATCGGAAAAAAAGTGAAAGTTGATGTTAAGAAAGGAACACCAACGAGTTTTGACCTGATTTAATTTATGGGAAAGTTGGTTCTTGGAACAGTTCAGTTCGGTCTTAATTATGGCGTTGCAAACGACCAGGGAAAGCCTGCGTTTGAATCGGTCAAGCAGATGCTCGACCTCGCTTATGAACAAGGTATTGATGAGCTGGATACTGCCGATGCCTATGGTGATTCACAGGAAGTTTTAAGAAGTTACAGCGATCAAAGCAGCGTGCAGTTTCAGATCATGTCGAAATTTATCGATGATGGGACAAATACTTTTCTGGGATTTTTTAATAATTCCCTTAAGAGACTTAACCGCCAGTCTTTAAAAGGATATTACTTCCATCGCTTTGAGGATTATAAAAAATTCCAGAGCTTTAAAGAAGTGGAAGAGTTGAAAGCTCAAAAGAAACTGGAGCTTTTTGGAGTCTCTCTTTATTCAATCTCTGAGTTAAGAGAAGTAGTTGCTGATTCGAGAATCGATTTAATTCAGCTTCCTTTTAATGCTCTTGATAATAGTCACGAAAAAAGAGAGTTATTAGCAGAAGCTCACCGCCAGGGAAAAAAGATCTATATCAGGTCAGCTTTTCTTCAAGGTGTTCTGGTTATGCCTGAAGATAAAATTCCAGCTCACTTGACCCCATTGAAAAAAGATCTTCAAAGCTTAAAGCAAATTGCGGCAGATGCAGGTCTTTCAATGCAGGAGCTTTGTTTGGGATATCTAAATTCAAAAAAATTTATCGATGGGATTCTCATCGGTGTGGATAACGTGGATCAGTTAAAAACAAATATCAATCTCTCGAAAATCAGCTTGTCAAAAGCAGTGGTTGATTCTGTCGAGCTGGTTATTGTTCAGGATCAGGATTTACTAAATCCTGCCAAATGGGGGAAGTAATGAAAGTCATCGCTGTAACTCAGGCGAGAATTTCGTCTTCGCGTCTTCCACAAAAAGTTTTATTGCCGCTGGGGTCAATGACAGCACTAAGTCTACATTTAAAAAGGGCCGGCAAATCTAAACTTATCAATGAAATTATCGTGGCTACAACTAATGAAGTAGGAGTGGAGAAGATTATTGCGGAAGCCAAATCACAAAACTGCAGAGTGTTTCAAGGCAGTCTGGATGATGTACTTGATCGCTTTTACCAGGCGGTTGCTAAAGACAAACCGGACTATGTGGTGAGATTAACTTCTGACTGTCCGTTGATTGATCCTGAATTAATTGATGAAACGATTAAAAAATTTATTCACTCTCAGCTCGATTACGGCGCTAATTGTTTAAACAGCACACTTCCAGATGGAATGGATGTTGAAGTTTTTAAATTTTCTGCTCTGGAGACAGCATGGAAAGAAGCAAAACTTAAATCAGAAAGAGAGCACGTCACTCCATATATCAGGAATTCTGGAAAATTCGAAGTTCTGGCCGTGGACTACACACCAAACTTAGGAAGTTATAGATTAACCCTGGATACGATTGAGGATTACAATCTTATTAAGAAGCTAGTGGAAGAGGTTGGTGAAGATCTGCCGATGGAAGCTTACTTGAACTATTTAAGAAAGAATCCGGAACTTTTAAAAATTAACAGCCAATATGAACGCAATGAAGGATATCAAAAATCACTAAAAGGAGATTCAGAATGTTGAATCAGATAACTAATTTCGAAAAATCTAATCAATACAGAAATAAAATCCACTCTCTGATCCCGGGGGGAGCTCACACTTATTCAAAAGGTGACGACCAATTCCCACTATTATCACCAGCTGCCATCACAAAAGGTGAAGGCGTTTATGTTTGGGACCTCGATGGAAACAAGTATCTGGACTGCTCGATGGGATTAACATCGGTAAGTTTAGGCCATGCTTACAAACCGGTTATCGAAGCGGTTAGAAAAGAGCTGGAAAATGGAGTTAACTTCCAGAGACCAGCAAGTATTGAAATGGAAATGGCTGAAAAATTCCTGGAACTGATTCCATGCCACCAAATGATTAAATTCTCTAAAAACGGATCAACTGCAACAACGGCAGCGATGAAACTTGCAAGAGCATATACAGGTCGTGAGCTGGTAGCTTTTCCTGGTGATCACCCATTTTATTCTTATGATGATTGGTTCATTGGAAAAACTGCTTGTAACAAAGGTGTTCCAAGTGACTACATGAACTACACTGTTACTTACAACAGCATGGACTTGAATTCACTGGAAGAAATGTTTCAAAAGTACCCAGGAAAGATTGCCTGTGTTATTTCGGAACCGGAAAAAACTCATAATCAACCAGCAGACTATGTTCAAAAGCTAATCGATATTTGTCACAAGCATGGTGCTCTTTATGTTATGGATGAAATGATCACTGGTTTTAAAACTGATTACCCAGGATCAATCAAAAAACTAAATGTTGTTCCAGATCTTGCGACATGGGGAAAGGGAATTGCCAACGGTTTCTCATTCTGTGCTTTAACAGGGAAAAAAGAAATCATGGAACTGGGCGGGATTAATCGTCCGGGCGAAGAAAAGGTTTTCCTGATTTCTACAACTCACGGTGGAGAGACTCATGCTATGTCTGCATGTATGGCCACGATGAAAGAATTCAAAGAGAAAAATGTTATTGCTCACAACCATTCAATAGGCGATCTTTTTATTTCTAAAGTCAGAGATGCAATCGCGAAAAAAGGATTGAGCGACTATGTCTCTCTTTCTGACTCAAACTGGATGGTGGCTTTTGCTTTCAAAAATAAAGACAAAGCTATCGACAACGGCTTAAGAACGCTTTTTATGCAGGAAATGATTAAGCGTGGTGTTTTATTTCAAGGTGTTTTTGTTCCTTGTTTTTCTCACCAGGCAAAAGATGTAGACTTCTTCGCTGAAGCAGTGACTGAGTCTCTTGATGTTTTCACTATGGGGTTGGAAAATGGTTATGGCAAATATCTTATCGGTGAACCAACGAAGCCAGTTTTTAGAAAAATTTTGTAGGGGGCAATTATGTTTTTTCAAAAAGAAACTGAACGTTTTGTAATTAAAACTCTTATAGAGGAAGATGTTGGGCAAGAATATTTATCATGGTTTAATCAAAAGAATGTGAAAGATTATATTTATTATAAACTAAATGAGCACGATAGATTCGAAGATTTAAAGAGATATGTTGCAGAGAAATCGAAGGATAAAGATGTCATATTCTTAGGTGTTTTTAATAAAGATAACATAAAAGAACATATTGGGAATATAAAATTTGAACCTGTTGATGTCGTAAATAAGACCGCAGTTGTGGGAATACTTATTGGTAATGAGAAGTGGAGGGGAAAAGGAGTTGGGGGAGAGGCGCTTGATGGGGCTCATAGTATTATTCGAAATCTTGGAGTTGTAAAAGTTTTTTTAGGTGTTGAAAAAACAAATGATAAAGCAATTCGTCTTTATGAAAGATGTGGCTACGAGTATGACGAAAGTAATTATTTAAAGTTAGATTTAGATCAATGTTATTGTATGTTCAAAATATTAAAATAAGGAAGTTATGAGTAAAATTAGATCATTGTATTTAGAAATGTTAAAAAATAAGTATTTTAATCGTTTTGTTTTTAGAATACGTTTTTTTTATTTTGTCAGGTTTCTGAAGAGAATTAAAGTTTATGATGATCAGCAAAATGTAATCAAAAATGACTATAGTTTGGATATGTTAAAAGTTGGTAGAACATCAGACCGCCCATTGAAGTTGATTGCCCCTTTGGCCGCTATAGAACTGGTTAATAAAAAAGGTGCTACATTGTCTATTGGATCGAGATATGAAACAGAGATTTTTTACTTGATTGGACATGGTTTCGCAAAAGACAAAATAGTGGGATTAGATATTCTTTCATATTCACCATATATCGATGTGGGAAACATGAATAATATGCAATATTCAGATTCTAGTTTTGACAATATTATTGTTGGGTGGGTTTTACCGTATAGCGATGATCCAAAAAAAGCGGCAACTGAAATTATACGAGTTGCTAAAAATGGAGCGTACATTGCTATCGGCAATAGCTATTATCCTAAAGAAAAACTGATTCAAATTGAAAAAGAAAGTGGATTTATTATTGGAAGTCTTGAAAAGAGACTTCAATCATCTCAATTAATTTTAGATTTGTTTGAAGGACATGTCGAAGATGTCGTTTTTAAGTGTGATCCTGACAGATATAATTATGGAAAGGATAGTTCTTGTTTAATTATATTCAAAGTAAAGAAATAGGATTTAACAATTTTTAAAAAATTATTTAAAGAAGCTACGATCTATGGCATTGGAATGGTTCTAGTAAAGGCTGGAGGAATTCTCCTTATGCCTTTTTACTGGAAAGCTCTTACGCCAGAAGATTTTGGAGTTTTTGCTATTTTTCAAATTGTTACCCAATTTCTTGTGATTGTTTTTGATTGGGGGATTTCTGGAGCCGTACAGCGTTGTTATCATGAGTGGGGAAGAGATGCTGCAGATTTCATAGGGGCATCATATCTTATTCATGTTTTTTTTAATTTAATTCCTATACTTATTTTATATTGTTATTCAGATTACATTTCGGCTTTATTGTTTGGAAATGATTTTCCTATTGAATTTTTTAAAGCAGGTGTTGTTAATACTTATTTTTCTTTGCTCTCTAATGTTCCACAAAGCCTATATCGCTCAATGGAACAATCGAAAAAATTTACCTTGCTGTCAGCTATGCAGTTTGTTCTTAGTTCTACATTGGCTTTGATTTCTCTTTATGGCTTTAAGTTGGGATTGAAGGGATATGTGTATTCGTATTTATTTGCAAATATTATCTTCAGTCTTTACTATGTTTTTGATATTGGAAGAATTGCTAAAATTACTTTTAAAAAGATTTACTATGTTACAATACTAACCTACGCAATTCCTACAGTTCCTGCAGCTATTTTGGACGGAATGGGCGGAATTTTCGATAGATTGTTTTTAGAGAAATATGTTTCTAGTGGGACTTTGGGTCTCTATAGCATCGCTAGGCAAATTGCCGGAGCGTATAATTTACTTCTAGTATCTTTAAAGACAGCATGGCTTCCTGCTATTTATAAAATAGTTTCAACCGGTAATAATGGAAAAGAAGTTTTAGAGAAAATGACATCTAAGTATGTCTATGTTGTAGCCATTTTTGCCGCGGCGGTTGCATATCTTGCCGCAGACGCAATTCTACTGGTAGGTGAGCCAAAATATTATGGAGTTGCTAAGTTTGTGCCCATAATTATCCTAGGGTATTTTGTTCAGGGTGTTGGCCATGTTACAGGACGCGGGCTCGATCTGGCAAAGAAGACCCAATACTATTGGATTATGTACTTTTTTGGAGTTTCAATTGGAATCGTCTCAATATACTATTTAGCACCTAAATATGGAGCTTGGGGAGCGGGAGCGGCATATTTTATCTCTGTGTTGGTAAGAGAAATTATTCAGTTTTTATTATCGAATTATTTCTATCCTAGAAAGATTGAGCTTTTAAAGTTTTTTGCCTTCGTGCCGTTTTTTGCTATGGGGTATTTTCTAACTGCAGTAGTTAATACACCATACGTTCTGGCCGATTTAATTATCAAGATGGTCATTCTTGGTTCTTTGTCGGCGATATTCGGTGTTTATATTTTCGGGCCGAATATCTTTAAAGAGCTTAAAAAGATTTTTTTATCGAGGGTTAAACTATGAATACAATTAAATATTTTGTGAAGCTGATTTTAAAGCCTAAGGCTTTTTTTCAACACCAGTCTATTAAGGGAAAAAAAATCTATCATCAATTGATGAAATGTTTTTTCTTTTTTGAGTATAACACCAGAAAAAAGTTCCTTAATAATTTATCTCAATCAAATCTAGGTGAAATTTCAAAAGACTTGGGGTATTTAAAATTAGATTTTGCTAATGACAACAGTTTGGTTAAAGCTAAAACCAGAGGTCAAGAGCTTATTAAAGAAATCGATTTCAAAAAGCTAAAAGAAACATCAGAGAAAAAATATCTTATTTCAACTCAGGTAGACATTCTTGATCCTAAAAATGCAGCTCTTAAAGAGTTTGCGATGAATAAGAATCTAGTAAAACTTGTTGGTGATTACATTGGGTTCACTCCAGTGCTTGAGAACGTCATGATGTGGTATTCACCAAATGAAAACAACGAAGGAACGAGTTCTCAGTATTACCATCTTGACGCTCAAGACTTAAATACGATGCAGGTTTTTTTATATTTAACAGATGTTGATGAGCAGTCGGGTCCTTTAACTTTGATCAAGGCAAAGTGGTCAACCGAGATTATTAATCAATTAAATTATAAGAAAAATTCGAAATTTAAGCGCATTGATGATGAAATGGTTTTCTCAATCGCTCCTCAGGATGCCGAAGTAAAACTTTTGGGAAGTGCTGGCAGTGCTTTTATTGCAGACACAGACACATGTCTTCATTATGGAAGCAGGAAGGGGACAAAGGAAAGATACTTAATTGTATTCCAATATTACACACCATTTGCTTTTCCTCTTCCGTATAAATGGAGAACTGGTCTTCCATTTTATAAAAAAGCCTTATCAAAACAGAATGAATTAACTGAAATTGAAAGATTTGTATTAGGTGTAAATTGAAAATAGTAATCGCATTACAGGCAAGAACTGGTTCATCAAGAGTTCCAGCTAAAATTTTAAAACCAATACATAAGTTCAACTCTATGTTTGAAGCACTTTTTAATCAGCTTAAGCAGGTTAAAGGGCAAGTTGAATATGTACTGACTACATCTGATAGTCCGGATGAAGAACGTTTAATTACTTTGGCCAAGAGTCAGGGGTTCAAAGTTTCTACCGCTCCGGTCGATGATATTGTAACCAGACTTTATAAAACAGCAGAGCTTGTAGATGCTGATGTATTGGTTAGGATTTGGGGAGACTGTCCATTTGTCTGTCCGGATCTAATCGAAGAGATGTTAAGTATTTTTGAAGAAAAAAAGTACCAATTTATGTCTAATTCTGAGTTCTATACCAGAACAATTCCTGCCGGGATGGATGTTGAAATCTACAGCAGAAAATTAATTCAGAATATGAGTAACGATGTGGTTGATGTTAAGCAAAGAGAGTTCCCTATTGAGTACATCAAGAAAAATCTGGCGGCTGATGAATTTGGTTTTTGGAACATGAAAGAAGATTATTCAAGAGTACACCTGACAATTGATTATCCTGAAGATTTTATAGCCGGGGAAAAAGCACTTGAAGTTCTTTTAAAAGATAAGAGTTACTTTAAGAAAGATGATGTGATTCATCTAATTAATGAGTTCCCGGGAATCATCGGTGAATTTTCAGGAAAGGCTAGAAACAAAGAACTTAAAGAATTTTTAGATAAGGGAAAATAAGAATGGAAGAATTAAAATACCTTGAAGGAAATCGCGTTTACCTGAGAAGCCTGACAGAGTCAGATTATGGCGAAAAAATGGTTAAATGGGTTAACGATAAAGAAGTGACTCGTTATCTTGCCAGAGGATCAAGACCTGGAAGTTTAATCGAACTTCAAGCCGAGTATAAATCTTATTCTTTTAATCAAGCAGATGTTGTACTGGCTATTTGTGATGCTAAAACAAATGAATATATCGGTGTCGTTGGACTTTATACTATCAACCCAATGGCAAGACATGCAGAATTTAGAATCCTAATTGGAAGTAAGGCTCATTGGGGGCAGGGATATGGTGCTGAAGCAACAGAATTGATTGTTGCTTACGGATTTAGAATTTTGAATCTGGAAAAAGTATGGTTGGGAGTTAATTCTGAAAACCAGAAAGCGCATAAGTCTTATACTGACCGTGGCTTCAAGACAGAAGGGACACTAAGAAACGAACTATTTAGAAATGGTAGGTATTTTGACATCGTCAGAATGAGCCTATTAAGAGCAGAGTTTGAGGAAAACTTACTAAAATGGAAATCGAAAGATTACATAGCAAAACAATTAAGTGCTCTTTAATTGGGTGTGGAAATATCGGAAGCCGCTGGGATGAAGTTCCCGGAGAGCAAAAAGACATTTCTCGTACTCATATTAAATCAATCTTAAATAATAATGATCTCGCTTTAGCGGGCATCTATGACCTCGATCCAGAGAGATCGGCAGAGGCTTCGCATTTCTGGAAAACTCAAGTTATCAGTGATCTTGAAAGTGTGAACGCTCAAAATACAGATCTGGCCGTTCTGGCCACTCCTCCAATGGGGAGATTGGAAACTCTTAAGACTTTTGCAGAAAGAGGGATTAAATTCTTTTTCTCGGAAAAACCTCTGGCTGATAGTTTTACTGAAGCTAAAAACTTCATGAAGTACGCCAATGATCAAAAAATAAAAGTCATCGTTAACTACTCAAGAACTTTTTGTCCTGAGTATTTAAAGCTTACGAAAGAAATTGAGTCGGGGAAATTCGGCGAATTTCAAGGAGGCTTTGGTTATTACGCTAAAGGATTAAAAAATAATGGCTCTCATGCCCTGAGTTTGATGTCTTTACTCTTTGGTGGTGTTAGCGAGCTGAGATTAGGGGATGTGGTTGAGGATCAATTATTACTTGATCCAACCTATAATTTTTCAGTTCTGGCCCATGGAAAAAAAATCAATGTCTTGGGAGCAAACTATAATTTGTTTTCTGTTTTTGAATTCGATTTATTGTTTACTAGAGGTAAAATAAGAATCCTGGACTCTGGGGCAACGATTGAAAAGTATATTTTAAAACCGGATGACTTATATCCGGCATACAACGTGCTTTCACTGGCAGAAAAACAAAAAGTGCCACTAGAGATGGCGATGAGCTGCGGGTATGATGAAGTGGTAAAATACTTAAAAAATGCTTCCAGTGAAATCATAGAAAGAAATTTTGGTATAACTGAAAATTTAATAAATTTATATAGCAGTATTGAAACGAAGGAAAAATAAAAATGGGCAAATTAGCAATTAATGGTGGAGCACCAATCAGGTCACAAGACTTTCAAATTAGAAAGACAATGGGAGAGCGTGAGAAAAAAGCCGTTGCGGACGTAATGGAAAAAGGCGATATCTCTCTTTTCTTTGGAAGCCCTGGGAAATACTTTTTAGGCGGAGAGCAAGTTCTTAACTTTGAAAAGAAATGGGCACAGAAATACAATTTTAAAAATTGTATTACAACAAACTCATGGACAACTGGTCTTATGACGGCAATTGGTGCTTGTGGTGTTGGGCCAGGGGATGAAGTTATCTGTCCTCCTTACTCAATGTCAGCAACAACGACTGCTGTTCTTTTCTATGGAGGTATTCCAGTTTTCGTTGATATTGAAGCAGACACATTCAATATCGATCCGAAGCTAATTGAAAAGGCCATCACTCCAAGAACAAAAGCGATTATGCTGGTTCACTTATTCGGTCACCCGGCGAACATGGACGCTATTATGGCCATCGCTAAAAAACATAACTTGAGAGTTATTGAAGATGCCGCTCACGCTCCAGGTGTGAAGTATGGTGATAAATATGTAGGGGCCATCGGAGACGTTGGTGGATTCAGTTTGAACTACCATAAACACATTCATACTGGTGAAGGTGGAGTTCTGGTAACAAACAATGATTTCATCGCTCAACGCTGCCAGATGATTAGAAACCATGGTGAAAACGTTATCGAAGCTTATGGCATCGAAGACTTAACTAATGCTATCGGATCAAACTACAGACTGACAGAAATCCAGGCCGCTATTGGTATGGGACAGCTGGATGATGTTGAAACATGTATCGACCACAGAAACAAACTGCACAACGTAATTAAAAAAGGACTGCAGGGGATGGAAGGTATTCGTGCACCGATTATCGAAGCTAACTGTACACATGCTTTTTATGTTTATGCATTTAAGTTTGATGAACAAGTGGTTGGTGTTTCACGCGATAAATTTGTTAATGCCGTTATTGCAGAACTTCCAGCTCCAAAAGAGCCAGAGCAGGTAACACTTGTTCAAGGTTACATCAGACCGTTGTACCTAAATCAGATTTACCAAAAACAAATTGCTCTTGGGTCAAAAGGATTCCCATTCAATTACAACCAAGGTGTTAAATACAACTACGATAAAGGACTTTGTCCGGTAGTTGAGAGAATGTACGAGAAGGAATTATTCTACTCACCAATTGTAAGAGAAGCGGTTTCAGAGAATGATATTCAAGACCTGGTAAGAGCTATGCAAAAGGTCTATGAAAATAGACAAGAGCTTATTGGCTAAAAAATGCACCTGTCTAAGGTTGGATTTGTTTTAAAGCAGGCCGGGACAGCAAATGCACTTCTTCCTTTGATTGAGAAATTGAAGGATGAAGGCGTCAGTGTTGATGTCTTGGCCTACGAAAGGGCAGCACAAATGTGTGCTAAAAAAGGCTTTGCGTTTGCTAAAATCTCAGAGTTTTCTGGTGCCGTTACACATTTTCAAAAGAGCTCACCTCAAGTTGTCATCACAGGAACATCTCTTCAATCAGAAGACGATGGAAAGTTGTGGGCAGGGCTTCATCTGGCCAATATCCGCACAATTGCTTACGTTGAACAATGGTGCAATCTCCTTGAGAGATTCGATAAAGTTAAGACTTTACCAGATCAGGTATGGGTTATTGATGAAACTGCGCTAAAAAGACTTGTAGACATTTTTCCAACATTAGCAGAAAAGACCAAGATCTCAGGATCACCGGCCTTAGAAGTCAGCAAATCTTTTACTATTGAGGAAATAAAAAAGAGGAACAAGACCGCTTTTTTTATTTCTCAACCAATGAGAGAAGACGACGGGCAAACTTCATTTCAGGGGTATTCTCAATTCCATAATTTTAAGCTCTTGAAAAAAACTTTGTCTTCAGACTGGAAATTGAAAATTTTCCTTCACCCAATTGATACAAAAAGTGATTGGATGAAGTTTGTTGCGCCTTCAGAATTAAGCGATGTCGATTTTGTAGAAAACGGGGATAAAAATTCTTTAATGGAAGAGGCCGGTTTAATTGTCGGATTAACTTCTATCCTTTTGGTTGAAACTGCAGCAGCAGGACTTCCAACTGTCTCTCTACAGGTCGGAAAAAAAGATGATTCGGATTCTTATGGAATTGATTCAGATTCGAGAATCGTTAAAGTTTTCGAAGAACAAAATGTTACTAATGAAAATATCCTGAAGTCCTTTGAAACAGCAGAGGCAAAAAAAGAACAAAAACAAGGCTCAGTTGAAGTCATGCTGAAGCTTTTAGGAAAATAAAATGAAAAAAATTGCAATTATTGTTGATCACCCAATCCGCGACTTAGGCGGTTGTGTCCTGGTGGCGAATGCTCTAAAGACCATGGAAAAAGATATTGAAGTTTATCTTGTGCCGATGAGCTCGCAGAAATTCGATATTTTTGCCATCGCTCCAGACTTCGTACTTTTGAACTATATTAGAAAGAATAACCAGGAATTCATTCAGAAACTTATCGCTGCCAATATTAAATACGGTCTTCTGGATACAGAAGGTGGTTTTTATGGCGACCTCGGTGCTTATGAGAAAGTTCTTTCAAATGATAAAGAGATTTATAAAAAGCTGAGTTGCAATTTCCTTTGGGGAAAAAAGATGGAGGAAGTATGGAATAAGTACGACCTTGGCTGCTCAAATGATATTGTAGGACTTCCTCGCTTTGATTTTTATCATGAATCTTTTAGAGGTTTTGAAAATAATTTTCTTCCTCAGAGTATTCTTGAAAAAAAGCATATGGTGCTTTTAAACACTAAAGTTGCAGTTGCGAATCCAAAGTATCTTTCAGTGGAAGAAGAAAAAAATCTTTACCGCCAGATGGGGCTTAAAGACGATGAAATCGAAATGCACTACCAGCTTGGTAAGCAGTCGATTGAAGAGAACGTAAAACTTGCCGGAAGAATTGAAAAAGAAACTGATATCGGACTAGTTTTAAGACCTCACCCACATGAAAACCAAAAAACATATAAAGACCTATTTGAAAAAGCAGGATTAAAAAAGGCCGAAGTTCATTTGAACGGAAATATCACACCGTGGATTTCTCACTCAATTGCTGTTATCCACAGACATTGTACGACAGCGATTGAAGCTGTTATTGCCAATAAACCAGCTTTTTCTACTCTGTGGGTTCCAACATCAGCGAATGCTCCGGATGCTGAGCGCGTGAGTTATAAATGCAATAGCTTTGAAGAACTAAAGAGTGCATTGGATGCAATCGAGAAGAATCCTGAAGCCGCAAAAGAATTTTTGCCGTCTGATAACGATAAAAATGAAGTTATTTCTAAATGGTTGAGTGAGATTGATGGTAAGTCCCATGTGAGAGTCGCCAAAGGAATTTTAAATTCAATTGGAAACTCTAAGGCCGACGTGAAGAAGTGCCGTGAGTTTCTATATTCAGCTTACAGCCAGAGAGGAAATTTAAAATCTCAAGTTTATAACATGGCATGGACGGCTGGAAAAATGGGGATCATGCGCAGTCAACTATGGGAACTTGAAAAGAAGAGATCTTCTAAGTGGCTTAAGGAAGACAAGCGCATTACAGATCACGATGCAAATCTTTGGGTAAAATCAATTCATTCAAATAACAAGTTCCAGCCGGTTCAACCTGAGAAGTATCAGGATGAATATCCTGGAAACTCAATCATTATGTAATTAATTGGGAAGCTGGTTAACTGCCAGCTTCTCAAGCACTGGAAGCCCTTCAACATTTGTATATTTGTCGGTAACCTGCCATGGATAGATCGAAGGCAGTGTAATGAAAGTTGCCGTCAGCATATAACGGAACTGTCCGGGAGTAGAGATCCTACTGCCCATATGAAAACATTTGCTGGTATCAACAAGAAAAGCAGTAAACTTTTTTCCTTTTAGATTAAGAACTTCACTCTGATTAATTCTTTTGAAAATAAAATCATCTTCGATGTGATTTCTTAAAAAAGAAGTAGGGATCTTTCCTGATGATTTTTTATTAAGAAGAGTAAAGGGTCCGTTTAAGTCGGTAACGTCATTAATATAAATAAATAGTTTGGTCATTTCATTATCATCTTTATCCTGGTGCCAAAGCTGGGAGATCTGATACTTTTCACCGGAATAAACTGATTTTGTCACAATCGAATAATCCATGAAGGCCGGAGCTGAAAAATAATGATGTAAGACTTTCAGGATGGAGTGATTAAGTGCAATACGATTGATGATGTTGTTAACGTTCCCAGAATCAGAATCAGCATCAGTCATTCTAGACCAAAATTTTTTATGATAAGTGACATTATTGATTTCTGAAATTTTTTTATCGAGATCTAGTGTCTTGCTTTCCAGTAAAAGCATGTCCTCATTTGAGAAATATGACGTCACATCAACAAAACCATTTTGCTTTAAGTTTTCAGCGGTCAGCTTTTCTGTAGGTGAAAGCTCTAGCCTCCCTGAAAGTCTTGCTCTCGCTTCAACTAGTTTTGCGTGCTGGAATTTTAGAAATTTTTTGATGTAATAACTTAAGAATGATCTATGAAGTAAAATAATAAGAAGTCTCAATTTGTTTGTTTTGAAAAACGTTTTGATCTTTCTAAGAATCATAAATTACCTGCGTGATTTTATTTTCATTAAAAATGAAATGATCGTTACTACTATAGAGGCAAAAAATAGGAAAGGCGTAGACATGTTGCTGGTTAGATTGGTTAACGGGGCCAGAATAGCGAAACTCTGAAGAAAGCTCACTAATGGGATAAGCAAAATGTTACCTGATGAGTAGATGTATAAAAATCTTAATACTACCCCGATAATAAGAGGGAAAAATAGAATTCCCCATTTGCCGAAAGTCAGGTAAACGGCCCCTGGATAATTGATAAAGCCTTGAGTGAAGGTTCTTCTCAGGTCACTCACTTCAATAACAGTGGAACCGAGTAGTCGGTTTGTAATCCCGATAAAAGGATTGAAGATAAATTTATAATCATGATCAATATTTTTATTGGCGACTTGAGTGAAATTGTTAATCCCATTTCCAATATAGAGTGGAATGGCATTTGAAACATAAGCAGATTTGTTGTTTCCTTGAAACATTGAATCAGGCAGCTCTACGGTATTTTTAATAGCTTTAAAAACCGGATTTAGAACCGAATCAATTGCCTGAACCGGATATGGCCCGAGTTTTCCACCAATAACTTCGAAGCTAAGTTTATGCTCTCTCATTGATCCTTCTACAAACTCAGCAGTTGACTCAATGTTGGCACAGGCAATTTTTTTAGAAAAAGTCAGAACAACAAACAGCAATAAGAGTGAAAAAAGAGTAACAAACTTCTTGAAGAATTCTTTTCTTGAAATATAGCCAATTACATAAAAATGATGGAAAGAGGCGATACACATTATTGAATAGGCAAGCAAGCTGGATCTGGAAACAATCGTCCAGCAGTAAATGATAAAGATGATACATGAAAGTGAGAAGAAGGCCTTTCCAGCTTTTTCTTTTAAGTCAGAGAAGATAACCGGGAAAACCGAGAAGAATACCAGAATGTGTCCGAAGGCACTTTGCCATGATGAAACGCCACTTTTGCGAGTTGCTCCATCTGCTAGCCATAATTCTCTGACATCAATACAAGAAAAATAGTTGTAACCGCGCAACCCAATTTTATCCCACAAGTGCAAACCGAGCCCAATAGAGGAGATGATTAAAAATATCAGGTTTAACTGATTTAATTTTTCCTGTGGAATTGTAAAAGTCGTTTCATTTTTTAAAACATTCTTAAATTGAAGTTTATTGAAGAGTAGAAAAAATAGGCAGAAGAATAATGTAAGATAAAAGCCTGTCATGCTGAATGGGTTCACTTTGCCTGGGTAAAGCAGGTAGGCCCCAAAGAAGATCGCCCATAAAATATAGGCAATAGAGTACTGGCTTTTTAACAATAACTTCATTTATTAAATTCAACTCTTTTTATAAACGCATTTAGTGAAAAATTTGTAATGTAGAATAGTGACATTACTGGATTGATCTTTTGTTGCTTACGATAAATATGCCATACCCATTTTAAGGCCCTAGGCTTATTACTTGAAACAGACTGCTCCATCACACGATACAGGGCCAGATTTTCATTCAGGCCATGAGCATCAATTCCGGTTTTTAAAATTTCCAGCCATAGAACATAATCGTCATATCCCCAGCCTGGAGTCATTTGAATATTATTAATTTTAGATTTATCTAGGATTACCGTAAGTGTTGAGATAACTGTGTTCTTCAGCAGTCCCGAGTAAGTAATCTTTTCAGGTACATGATTGATGAAAGGATACTTTTCCCCTTCCATTTTTATTCTCTGGTACGAGGTATAAGTGAAGGCGTAATCATTCTTCTGCATGAAAGAAATTTGTTTTTCTAATTTCTCAGGATGCCAAAGATCATCACTATCAAGGAAAGCAATATATTTTCCCTTTGCATTTTTTAAAGACAAGTTACGAGCATTGGCCGGACCACCGTTCTTTTCCATGCGCAGGTATTTTACACGCGGATCTTTTTCAGCGTAGCTTTTTACAACCGACGCGAGATTGTCAGGTGAGCAGTCATCAGCAATTAAAAGCTCCCAATGAGGGTAAGTTTGCGCGATGACAGATTCAATTGTTTCTGCAATGAAACGTTCAGTACCGTAGGCCGGTGTAATGATCGAGACTAAATTATTTTCCATAGTTTACTTTTACATAGTTAGAGATTGAGTTCGAACTTTGAGTGATGTTTTCAGCAGCACAGTAGTATAGTTCTCCAATATGAGTTTGAGAGTAAGTTGAGTTAAAGAAAACATTGATATCATCAATCTTTGGAGCATCTCCGGCAATAGCCGTATTGATATGCTTGTAAAGATTGTCGATATTATCAACAAAACGAACTGATTTTGATTTGTTGTAAAAAGCATCTCCAAGACAAATAACTTTCCTACCTTGCATTAAGCTTTCTGCACCGGTTTTAGAGTTTACTGTTAATAACAGATCCATTCTAGTCATGACTTCGTGATTGTTGATGTCAGGGTTTAGGAAAACAATATTATCATTGCGTGAAAGAAGATCTTTAATCCTTCTGTATTCAACAACACCGATCATCGCCGGGTGTTCTTTAATGGCAAGAGAGTAGCCATTTGGGATATTTCTTGAAATGTAATCAATCAGGTAATACTGATCAACAAAAAGAGGGGCGCGAACTGTAAGTGCAACATCCATCGGTACATGGAAAGGGTAGTAGACAAATTTCCCTGAAGGAATTGACTGGTAGTACTTGGTAAAAAGAAATCTATTGGTAAGCATTCTAACGTGTCTGTACACAAAGCTTCCAATATAGTTGAACTCTTCTTTTTGGTTCGTAAAATATTTCGAAACCAGTTTTTGGAAAAGTCTTTTAATGTTGTGAGTGTTGATGATCTTTCTAATTGGATGCTGGTAGTGGCTTGCATCTTTCTTCGGAATCACGATGGTTTTGTTCGTACGTGCATTCTGAAGATATGAAAGAACCGTTGGCTCAATTTGCTTATTAAAATCTTCAATAACTTTGTAAGATTCAAAAGTATTTTTTACAAAGAACATTCTTCCTTTAAAGAACGATGGTTCAAAGTAAATATTGTCATATCCCATCCCACGGGCCACGTAGAATGAAGAAACAATCGAGGCAAATCCACCGAGCTCCTGGAAGAGAACAACATTACCTTGATGTTTGCTTTTTAATTCTGTAAAAATTTTTTCAAGTGCTTTAAAGTAAAGCACAAATTTCTCTTTAAGCTTGAGTGAATCTTGAATTAAAAAAGTAACTTTTTCATGACTTAATAAAATATTAGGACATTCGATGTTGTATTTTTTTAAAAGGTCAGTGAATTCATTTTCAATGTTTAAGTTTTTTTCTTTTTCAGATCTGTAACTTTCAAAAACATTAAAAACTTTAATACCGGCATCGCTAATCATTTTGTTACTTTCTTCATGAAAAGAAATAATGCTGGTGGTGTATCCTTGTTTTTCTAGTTCGAGACAAAGAGCAAGAAAATATTGAGTTTGGTTAACGGCGAGCGTTGTAAAAGTTAAGTGCAAGAGAGCTCCGGGAATTTGCCTATTGTATAAGTTGACAATTTTAGACAGAATTCCTGCTTTGGAAAGTAACAAATGAACTTTTATGGAAAAAGCTAACCTATAAATGACCCTGCGTTTGTTGACTCTTGCTTGATGAAATAATTGAATACTAAGCATTACTTATTAAGTCATGAGTTCGAGAAAAGAATGATAAATCCTAGAAATGAAATTACCCTGAATGAACTACTTTCTATAATTCAACAGCGATGGAAAATTATTTTTCTTGCGCCTGTTGTTATTTCCTTTATGGTATTCGCCATAACTCTAGCTATTAAACCTCAATGGAGAGGTGGAGTTTTTATTCAAATTGGGCAAACAGGTCCAGAATCCAGTATCGAAACAATGGGTCTGACAATCGTTCGCATTAATAATCCTTCATTTAAAGACTCCATTCTTGATGCGTCAGAGGCAGCGATATTGGCTAAAGTTCAAAATTTAGACAATAACATTATTAATCTTCAAGTCACTTCTACTGATAAAAATGCAGTCAAGAGTATAGCGATGAAGGCCTTTGAAAAGATTCAGCTTCATCATGCATCTGTTGCTGAAGCAACACTTGCTATTAATAAAAATGAACTTGTTAAAACTGATGAAGAGTTAGCGGAATTGGCAAATGAAATTCAAAAATACACACGCGGTGTAAAAACGCTTAATACGGAAACAATCCTAAAAGATCTTTTGGCCAATAAGTCTAAACTTACTGATAAGAGAAATGTGTTAGTGGCGGGTTTTTCACCCAAGTACTCATTTTCAACTCGAACAGTTGGTGAGGCTTACCTGTTAGAAGAAAGTGTATTTCCAAGGACAAAACTGGCAGTCGTTATGGCAGCTATTTTGAGTTTAGGGGCGACGATGATTGTTGTTATTTTCAATTATCTGGTAACAAGAAATAAGAATGCTTAAAGAGAATTTTTCGTTCAAATACTTGCTGATGGCCTTTGTTGGAATTGCCTTCAGTGTCTATTTTTTAGCCCATTTTGAAAGCACAAAAAACTTAGCTTCAATTTTAAAGTTTCTCTCTCTCGGTCTTTTATGTTTCGGAGTTTATTCCAGAAATTTTTCACTAAATTCTTATGATCTAATCAGCATCTTTTTCATGATTGTTCTCGGAGTGTTATATTTTATAGGTAGTGTTGCCTATGGTTTTGAAGATAAGCTTTTCTTAAATTTTTTCATGTTTGTAATTCCTTATGTCTGGCTTTGCTCTGTTGTTTCTCAGGATAAGATTTTACTTTCGTACAAATTCTTATCAGTGATTCTGACAGCACATGTATGGTTCGATATTTTTTTACTCAAAGTCCTTAAAGTAGCACCATTGTGGCCTGAGGGATCACTTGTCGGAGGAATGGGAAATCCAAGTTCTTTTGCTTTTGCCTGCAATTTCTGTCTGATTTATTTATTATTTATCCAAAATTCAATGGCTCAAAAGTTTAAATTTTTTATGATTTCTTCGTTGGTAATTGGAGTTGTTTTAAGCAATGCTCTTTTCATGATTCTTATCATGGGAGCCATTTTCTGTTTTGGTATTTTATTTTCTAAGGGACTTCTCAGAAAGCTTATTGTTTTCTCTATTCTGGCACTCATGTGTTTATTATTAATTGAGTATGTGATTTTAAAAGGTGGATTTCTCGCCAATAAATTATATGCAGTTCTTGGTAACTTCGGATTGAGCGAGAGCGAAGCTTCATCGGATTCAGTTAGCCTTCGAGTTGAAATTTTTAACCAGGTCCTAGATTTCATCAATCAACGCGGAGGAGGCTTTATTTGGGGGCAATTTAACAATTTGAGCTATTACGCTGTCGATAGCCAATATATCACTTACTTTTTAAGTTTTGGGCTGATTGGTTTTGGAGCGTTTTTGACTCTGCTTGTTGTGATGCTCCTGAGAGCTGTCTTTATCAGCACTCAGTATAAAAATTTTGTGATTATCGCACTTGGAATTTTCATCCTGACTTTCTTTAATAACCGTATTCTGGATTATTTTCCCATCGGCTACCTTTTTATTTCATTGGCTGCTTTAATATCGAAAGAGAATTCGCAGAAGGAACTTGTCTAAGCGAACAAAATTAGACAGAATTTCCTCCCATGAAAAGATTATTTGATGTTCTTCTTGTCTTGATTATACTTCCATTTTTCCTGCCAATCTTATTGGTTATCTGGATTCTGATTAAATTGGAAGACAGAGGACCTGCTCTTTATTGGTCAAAGCGTGTAGGCACCAATAATCAAATTTTCCTAATGCCTAAATTCCGCAGCATGAAACTAAACACTCCTCAGGTTGCAACACACTTATTGCAAAACCCTGATGAGTTCATTACTAAAATTGGAAAATTCCTCCGCAAATCAAGCCTGGATGAAGTTCCTCAGCTCTGGTCGGTTTTAACGGGTGACATGTCTTTCGTTGGTCCAAGACCAGCTCTATTTAACCAGGATGACCTGATTGAGTTGAGAACAAAATGTGGTGTTCATTTACTTCGCCCGGGAGTGACTGGATGGGCACAGATTAATGGTCGTGATGAAATCGCGATTCCATTAAAAGTTCAGTTTGATGAGTATTATCTTAAAAACCAATCACTGGTTTTTGATATTAAAATTATCTTTTTAACAGCCTTTAAAGTACTAAAGAGTGATGGAGTTACTCATTGAAAGTTGTACTGATCACTGGTCCAAATGGTTTTATCGGTCAGCACCTTGTTGATTACTTAAAAAAAACGCACGCAGACTACAAAATCAAAACAATTTCCAGAGAAGCTCATTCTCCTGATTCTATTTCTTATCAGAATTTTATTTCTAATAACTATGATTCAAAATTTTTCGATGATGTCACTGATGTTGTTCACTTGGCAGCGATCGCTCATAAGTTTGGTTTTAATGACCAGGCGCAGTTGGATGAAATTAACATTAATTACCCAGCAAGATTGCTCGAGGTTTTAAAGACTAAGTCTCTTGAAAAGTTTATTTTCATGAGTAGTGTCGCGGTCTCTCTTTTAGAGAAGGGGATTGTCCTGGACACCAAGGCTTATGCTGAAACTAAAAAAATGGCCGAAGCTGCCCTTATCAAGACGAAGCAGGGCTCAAACGTAAAGTTGATATTTATCAGGCCCCCAATGGTTTACGGGCGCAATGCGCCGGGTAATTTTGAAAGGCTGGTAAAACTATTAAAGTATCCTTTGCCAATTCCATTTGGGAGCATGACCTTCCAAAAGCCGGCCATTCATGTACTCAATTTAGTATCTGCGATTGCTTCAATGATTCAATCACAGAACTTGAAAAGTAATTCATATGCTTATGAACTCTCAGATCCATTTAAAATCGGTTTTAATCAGTATTTAAGAAAATTAAACACTGCAACAGGTGGGAAAAGTTTCATTATTCCATTCCCTCTCGGACTTTTGAAGTTTCTTCTAAGCATTTTCGGTCGCAAACAGCTCTATGAAAAACTGGTTTTAACTTATCAGGTTTCCAATGAGAAAATAGAACAAGATTTTGACTGGCCGAAGCCCATAGATCAAGGGAAGATGTTTAACGATCTTAAACCTTAGTCTGTTCTCTGCAGTGCGAAGTAACTTGCTTACTATTAATTGCATGACAGTTATAAAAAGAAATCATAGAAAGCACTTATGGCAAACCTATTTTCAAACTTCAGCAATCCTCGCGTAATCCTGGCCTTTCTTTACGACCTAGTCATGGCGTGTATCTCTTTTTGGGCAGCTTTATATTTGCGTTTTGATACGCTCAATATCCCTCTTGCTGACAATTTAGCTTTCAATCGTTTTTTCTTTATTGCTATGTTTATCCAGGCTGGAAGCTTTGTTTTAAATGGGATGTACAAAGGTGTTTGGCGCTTTAGTAGTATGCACGACCTGATCAGAGTCGTGAATGCTGCAGCTATTGGTATCGCAGCTTCACTTGTTGTGTGCTTTTACATGACAAGACTTGATGGTGTACCTCGCTCGATGTTCCTTATTGAATTTCTTTTATTAGTTATTGGTCTTGGAGGAGGACGTTTCGTTTACCGTTTCCTTAAGGACCAGACGGCACTAAGCACGGTTATCGGTGGTGCTGATATTTCCCTGAAAAACGTTCTTATCGTCGGCGCAGGAAGAGCAGGAGAAAAACTTCTTCGCGACATCAATGCAACCCCAGCACTAAAACTGAGAGTCGTTGGTTTCCTTGATGATGATAAATTTAAGCGCAATGCTCTTATTCACAATGTAAAAGTCTTTGGTGGAATTGAACAAATTCCCAACATGGTTAAAAACCATAATGTAGATAAAATCTTTATCGCGATTCCTTCTGCTAATAGTGAAGACGTCAAAAGAATTGTAAGTTTTTGTGAAGAGACAAAAGCAGAAATTAAAATTCTTCCGAAGATGAATCAGCTTCTTTCCCCACGAGTTGATATCTCTCTTCTTAGAAACCTGAATATTGAAGATCTTTTAGGTCGCGAGCAAGTCCAACTTGATATGCGCCACCTAAGCAATATGATCAGCGGTAAAGTTGTTCTCGTTACAGGTGCAGGTGGTTCAATTGGAAGTGAACTTTGTTTTCAAATTGCTAAATTTGATCCAGCTATGATCGTCATGGCCGACTACTGCGAACTCTTCATGTATGAACTTGAAATGAAGTTTAAAGACGAGCACCCAAATATCGCTTTCTTTCCAAAAATCCTCGATGTTAGACAGGCTGATAAAGTTGAAAAAGTCTTTACTGAGTATCATCCTCACCTGGTATTCCATGCGGCTGCTTACAAACATGTTCCGATGATGGAGCACAATCCGATGGAAGCGATTGAAACCAATATCAGAGGGACGAAAATTGTTGGTGAAGCTGCACTAAAATACAATGCAGAGAAATTCATCATGATTTCTACTGATAAAGCCGTAAATCCAACGAATGTTATGGGGGCTTCAAAACGAATTGCTGAAATGGTTATTACTGACCTTTCAAAGAGAAGTACGACGACAAAATTCATATCAGTTCGTTTCGGAAACGTTTTAGGAAGTAACGGTTCTGTTATTCCTCTTTTCAGAAAACAAATTGAAGAACGCAAAGACTTAACAGTTACTCACCCGGATATCATCCGCTACTTCATGTCCATTCCAGAAGCTTGTCAGCTCGTGTTGCAGGCCGGATCAATGGGGCAGGGAGGAGAGATCTTCGTTCTCGATATGGGAGCACCGGTTAAGATCGTTGATTTGGCAAAAGAGATGATTCGTTTGGCCGGGATGATTGAAGGTAAAGATATTAAGATTGTCTTCTCTGGGCTTCGTCCTGGAGAAAAACTATTTGAAGAACTCTTCAGCGATAAAGAAGCTTATGAACTTACTCATCACGGAAAAATCAGAAAGGCCTTATTTAGACCTCTGGAAGATTCATTCCATGTTAACCTTCAAAGCCTTTTAAGCCTGAATTCACCTGAAGCAGATACAGTTGTGTATATGGTAAAGGCATTGGTTCCAGAGTTTACTCACTTCCGCTTAAAGAAAGCAGAAGAAGAGGTTAAGGAAGCTCAACAGTAAGACCAAATTCCAGAACAGGCTTAATTGCAGGGTAGGCACCACCTGAAGTCATTTCGTATAGAATGATCTTTTGTGCATTTAATACAGGAAATTTAGTCGATTTATAAGGCGAAAGAGCATCAGTCACATTGTGATGATTTCTCATTCTCACTAGTGGGAGAGTCGGCTTGTACTCTTGCTCACTCTCTGGATAAAAAAGCGCTTCGAGCTGACTTTGAAGCTCTCTTAATTCTCTTGTATTTTGCACTCCAATCCAAATCATGCGCCCTTGAATCAAATCAGGATAGGCCGAAAGACCTGAGAGTTTGAGATCAAAAGGGGGAGTGCTTTGAGCGATAGAGTCTATTTTGTCTTTGAAGAGATCAATATCAATTTCAGGCAAATGAACCAAAGGAATACAAAGCTTATCCATATCGACAAACTTAAACTCATCCGTTTTCTTTTTCAGGCTGACCCTAAGTTTAGCAAAGGTGCTTTTATCTAAGTTCAACGACTGAGCATCAAGGGCCAGAAATTGTTTCGTTTCAATTATAAACAAAGCTCCCCAATCACTTTTCTATGTTGATCTAAAATTTTCTTATGCTTTAAAAGCTCACTCCGATGAGCATCCTTAAATTCGACAGGAACAATAGAAGAAAAATACTCAAGCACCTCAACCGCTAGATTAACTTTCGCCTTCGCACTCGTACAATTCTTCCCAATATACCAAAAACTCCTCTTATACGTATGTGAATCAAGCTTCAACCCAGGCTTATTCTCATAAAGACCAATAAGGTATTTCTCAATGCGAACCTCTTCCAGCTCATATGTATAAAGCATATCAAGCATCAAACTCGTCCAAACTTGAATCGACTGAAGTGCCCTTTGCATATAAGACTGACCAGGAAAAAAACCAAGATTGCGATAAAGATTCATGATTTCTTCGTAATCTTCCTTGGCATTACGAAGGCGTTCAATGTCAGCGCCTTCATCTTTTTTCATCTCTAACGGTCTATTTTTATCTATGAGCGCATGCCCCATCTCATGAGCAATCGTCCAGCGGTCAGCTTCACTTGAAAAGAGAATCGTATCACTTTCAAGATCAATGCTTGAGTTGTGCTTAGAAAAATACACTCCTAATGTTGAGCCCGTGAATATTTCCTTATACGGCCCAAAAAGCTCCTGATCGACTTCTGGCAAACTTGCTAGGAAGGCATGGGCAACATCCTTTGATTGAGAGGGGATAGGGTCACTAAATTTAAAGAGTTCAATTTCTTTTTTATGAGCAAATTGCTTAATCTGATCGGGTGTCATGAGGAGAATGCTTCTGACTTCGGCCTCAGGGAAAGCAATAAATTGGGCCGACACAGGAAGGCTAATCAGAAGAGAGAGGGCAATCGCGATATATATTTTCATCTATGTATAGTACTGCGGAATAGGCCAGGTATGTCCTTGGGATATAAGATTTATGGGGGTGTCTAAAATATGGTCAAATCAACGGCTTCCCAGTGGTAATAATTGTTATTTATGAGAGATAAAAAACTTTACACCCACCTGTAAAATTTACAAAACCGCCTCCATTGGGATTTGAAAGGAGTAAGATGCCCCTAAATCTTTAACCAAGGAAGCCCAATGAAGTCATTCATCGCTATCGTAAGTTTATTCGCTCTAATCACTGCTCAAGCTGCAACAGTTTCAGCTAAAGCTCTACTTGGAATCGAATCTAGAATTGAAATGCAAAGAGAAGCACTAAAAGAAAAACTTAATAACTTCGACACAGACGATATCACTGAAGGAAAAATCGTAGCAGCAATCGTTAATTCAGTTGAAGAAAAACTTGCTCAAGCTGAAGAAGGATTAAACTCAATCGCTTCTGATGAACAATTAACTGAAGAGAACGTAGATGCTATCAACAAGATTCTTGATGAATCAGAAAAATTAATCGAAGAAATCTAATCTTCGTCAGTCTTTTATGGAATGCCCTATCCCTAGTAGGGCATTCTTGTTTTCTCCTCCGACAAGACCACTCAGCCATTCATTAAACCAATTAAGTATTTTTAAAGATTCTATATCTAAGTTACGATAAACAGACAGTTTCCTAACTAAGAGGTTTTGTTTGTTCAATCGTCTTTCTATGAAGTGGAGGGTTTTCCTTCCGATTATTATCCTGGTCGCTGTTGCTTTCACTGCTTTTAGCGTTCTCAACTTTCTCAACACTAAATCTACGCTCGAGAAAATGACTTACACATCTTTAGAGCAGGAGTCGATTAAGACTTCTACGGAAATCCTCACTGAGGTTAACAAAGCTTCTATCGAAGTCGACAACATGGCCAAGATCGTTCAGGCCTGGGTCGATCAAAAGAAACTCGACCGCGATACGTTTAGCGTTCATTTCAACTACTGGGTAAATTCCAATAAATTCCTTAAAGGTGCATGGGCAGACTGGGTCCCGGGAAAATTCGGTGATGACGAAGCCAAAAACGGCCGTTTCACGCTATTTTGGGCCCGCGATGATAAAGGAGTACCTGTTCTTCAAGACCCGTATAAATGGGAAGACGTGATGAATGAACCTTATTTCGCTAGACCTCAGGAAGTGAAGGACTTGATCATGATTGATCCTTACCTCGATGATGTAAACGGGAAGAAACAACTTCTCACTTCAATCAGTATTCCCATTTACGACAAGGGAGACTTTCTTGGCGTTGTTGGTTGTGATTTTGGAATCAGCTCCATTCAGGAAACATTCGAGAAGTCGCGCCCCTTTGAAAAAGGCCTTTCTCGACTTATCACGAGCAGTGGAAAGATTGCCGCAGATATTGATTCTGGCAATTTGAATAAACCATGGCCGATTGAAAAAGAAGCGATCGAAATTCAGGAAAAGATGAAAAGAGGTGAGCCTTTTTACCTTCAATCTTACGAGCCATTCTTAAAAGAAGAAGCCGTGAAGTATTTCCGCCCGGTAAAAATGGGACGCTCTCCTGAACTTTGGTATTATGCGAGTGTAGTTCCGATGAGTGCCCTGAAAAAAGAATCAAACAATCTCTTCCTTTATCAAGTCGGTGGTGCGGTCCTTGTAACGATCGTTATTGCTGCCCTGGTGTGGATGATGATTTCATCAATCAGTAAGAAGATTGAAGCGATCACTGAAAATGTTGCTTCAGGTGCAACTGAAGTGACGAAAGTGTCGCAGGTCATCGCCGAAGCTCAAAAAGATTTAAATGCTGTCAGCCAGGAGCAAGCGGCTCTCTTGACTCAAACAACTGAATCCGTAAATCAGATTTCTGTCTCAATTACTGAGAACTCAAATAAGGCCAATGAATCAAATCAACTCCTGACAGAATGTCATGAAAAGGGAGAGCGCGGTTCGGCCATTGTGTCTGAGATGGTTGATTCCATCGTGCAGATCAAAGACAGCAACATATCGATGCTAAAGAAAATGGAAGAGAACTTTGAAGAGATCAACAGCATCATTCAGGTTATCAACGTCATTCAAGAAAAGACCAACGTTATTAACGATATCGTTTTCCAGACAAAACTTCTGGCCTTTAACGCCTCTGTAGAAGCGGCGAGAGCAGGAGAGCTTGGAAAAGGGTTTTCGGTTGTAGCAGAAGAGGTTGGGAACCTGGCTAACATGTCAGGAAAGGCCTCAAAAGAAATCACAGACATTATCCTGGATGGATCGACTCAAATTAACCGCATTATTGCCCAGACGAAAACATCGAATGAAAAAATGTCTGCGGATAATATGATTATTGTAGAGAAAGGAACTGTGGCCGCACAGAAGTGTGGAGAGGTTCTTTCAGAAATCATTTCAGGCGTGCAATTGGCCTCGACTAAGGCGACTGAGATTAAAGAAGGAACAAATGCTCAGGATCGTGAGGCGAAAGAGATTAATCAGGCCATGAAGATTCTTGAAGAGGCTTCTGAGAAGAATATGAATGTGTCTGGGAGAATTTCGCAGACGGTGGTTGTGCTTGGTGAGCAGTCTAGTGGGTTGAATGAGCAGGTGGATGAGTTGAATAGGATTGTGAAGGGTGGATAGAGCAATCTAGCCCCCTTCTGGAACTAGCTTATTTGAATGAGATTAGTACGCCTAAAAGGATGATTCCCGTAGACAGTAGTGCTCCTAGGCGGATGGTTAGTTTATGTTCTAGATCTTTAAAGTTCGATTGAGTCTCTGTTTTGAGTTCTTTGATTTCAGTTTGCATGCTTACAAGATCTGCTTTGACCATAAAGTAGTGCTCTTTTAAGTCCGATTTAGTTGCAAAGTTTTGATCCATAAGATCCATCCAGAGTTGTACCGATTTTTTGGCTTGCTCGCTAGTAAAGCCAGCTTTTTCTAGATCTTCAGTATAGCGCAGAATGTGAATCATTGATAACTCCTTTGAGGTTGAGCACAGAAATTCAATAAGACGGATTTTGATGACAATATAAGTATTTGATAGTAGCGGGGGAAAAGAACACTCTTTAGCAATTCTTGAAGTGATTTGTGTCAATAATTTGTGCTTCTAAAGCAGAATAAAAGAAAGATATCTTAGAAAAATTGCTGAAATGGAAAGCAAGCGAGGCTCGTTCGCATACCAAATGTATACGAATATTTGTGAATAAAATAGGGGGTAATTATAGTAGTAATCGCTGCTTATTACATTTATTTTTAGAAAGGAGGAGCTTTAGACATAACAGATTTTATAAATGGCATATGGTTAAAATTTTCTTTCTCGTATCCTGTTGTTAGATAGATATTTTTAAATCCTAGGTCATAAAGCTTTTGCGCTATTACCTCACCCTTTAAGTCCCCACCCAAATCAGAATCGATATAAAAATTTGAATCTTGAGTAGCCGCTTTAATTTTTTCCCAAAAATCATTTGGTTCTAAAGAATACTCTAATTGAATATTCTTTCTTTGGGCTTTGGTTGTCCATGTTAGGCAAACCAGTTCATCATTATCTAGTAGAAAATTCTTAGATGGCGTGCTGGGAAATACAATCTCTATAATAGTCCCTGAATCATTTGTTTTAATAATCTCTAATCTAGAGTTCCAACTTTTTAAAACTTCAACTGCGTGCATTAAGCCAAGGCCATTACCATTCTTCTTGTTTGTAATTTCTTTTTTACCTATAGATTGCAGTATGGCTGGAGGAATTCCATGACCAAAATCCTCAATGTAAAGATATGTTTCATCTGATTTTTGGAATGCCGAAATACAAATTTTTTTATTTGAAATCATGGCTTCATAGCTGTTGTTAATTAAGTTTGAAACGATTCTAGCAAGGTCGAAGTATGAGCATTCAATTAAAATATTGTCCATTTTGATCTCAATAGTTAGATCTTTGAATTCAGTGTTCTTTTCGCAGCTGATTTGCTTAATAAGATCTCTTAAATTAAAAATTTTCTTTTCCTCGTAAATGCCTTTTTGTCTTATTTTTAAATGAGAGTCAGCAATGTTATCAATTCTTAATAAAGCTTCATAGAAAAGCTTTTTGTCAGAGGCATTCATATTATCACTGGCCTGAAGGATTTGGTGTAAGGTTGCTATCGGTGATCTAATGTCATGAGATATTTGAAGTGATATTTTATTCAAAGCTTTTGATTTTTCGTGCTCTATTTTTTCTGTTTCTCTGTTGCGAGTATATCTTACAAAAAACAAAAATAAGGGGAGACTAAATAATAAGGAAATAAGGAAAGGTTTTAGTGCAATTCCGAATAAGTTAGCGATCTCAAAATAATAATTTATCGTACCTTTATGATGCAAGTGTTGAGAGTCAGACCATATATATTTTTTGATCTTAATTGTAAAAGGAGTTTTCTCATTAGAGAAGTCAATAATTTTTGCTCCTGTATTATCAAAAGCCTCAACAGCAGAAAAATTTTCTCCTGTAATTTTAGCCAAGTCTTTTTTTACAGTTCTAAAGTCTGTGAATAAAAAATTTTCTCTTACAAGTTGTGTTGAAACTGAAGCAATTTGGTTTTTCTGCTCAATTTCAATAAAAATGAGGGACGATAATATTGAAAAATATAAAAAAAAGTTAAGTGTTAAATATCCAAATATAAAACCAATTGACTTCCTCATGGGAGCACCAGGGGAAATGAGGGATTGAAATTGTTTGGATGATTAAGGTAGCCCCAATGTGCAGACAAGGCGTCAGGATGGGATGCTTTGAAAACTGGGAATAAAGATGAGTATGGATAAAAAATTTCTTGAATTGTGAATTTTTCGTTTAAAGGAGTGTTTAAAGGCCCATGCTGATGGCGAGCTAGAGTGAGATACTTTTTAGCAAATGTTACATCGGAGTACAATGCGAGATGGTCCTCAGGCTTAGGGGATATAATTTTTTGAAAATCATCTTCGCTAATAGCTTGGATATTTAGATTAATATGCGCGACAGTATTGATTAATGCCTCGAAGAAGCTTTTTTCAATTGCTTTTTCTAGAGATATCTTGGTTGCTGAACCAAAACAGAGCCCAAAAGGCTTTTTGCATTGTAGGCCAGAAGCTTGACATAAAACCGTATAATATTTTTCAGAATTTAATTTTAGAAAACTAAATTCGACTCCAAAAAAATTTAAGGCTTTAATTGTTGGTGCTATTTGGGCATACGCTAACGAATGAATGTTGTTATTTTCGATGTGTCCTAGTGAATAAGCCATAACATAGTGCCTTTCAATTAATTCTAATTTTGCGTTAAGCCGTGCCTCGCTTTGATTAGAATGTAAGGAAATACCATTAGAACTATTTATAGAATTAAATTTTATTGCATATCTTTCGATAGCTTCAGCAAGGGCAGAAGTTAGCGCAAGATCCTTAGATGTATTAACGCCTCTTCCTTTACATAAGAATTCATCAATCCTAAGTTCGACTCTGTAGTCAAAGTATGGCTGGGTTTCAAATATATTCCATCTTTGTTCAAATATTTTTAAAGATGTAGAAAATTCTTTTAGCGCCCATTTAATTAATTCTTTTTTTTGATTTTCCATACAGGATACCCAACGAACATGGTTGATGGTGATGCTTCCCATTCTTTAGATAGTATTGTTGTGTAGGGAGAAGAACCAATGTTGAGACAATATCCTTCCATGAGCGTGTTGAAATGAATTGATTGCAATATTTTTAGACGCTCTGCTTTGTTTTCAGAGTTGAGATAATCATTCATTTCGTGGTCAGAAATATTAAAGATTTTAAATGTTCGAGCATACTCTAATGAATCAAGGCTTTCTTTGAAACCTGAGTCAATTGTATCAATGAATAGATCAACATTTTCGGAGTTATTAATTACTGGGGGATTAGATATTTGAACAACTTTCATAGATGAGTTATTTAGTGAAGCTGCATACTTATCATAATATGATTTATAAAGTCCGAGGGTGATTTTTTTATTTGGAGTACTTGAATTTTGAATGATTTTATATCTTTCTTCGAGTTGATTTAATTGTTCTTGGGTTAGGTTACTATCACTTCCTTTTGGGTAAAACTCCTTTTGCAGAAAAGAAATTTCAGGATAATTCTCAGTAGACTGCAAGAGTACTTTTTTGATTAATAGTTGAAAGTAAATTAATTCTGCCGAAGTTAATTTTTTTCGACCTCGTTCAGTTGAAAATATCATGGTGTTGCGAAGAGGTGCAGTCTTGTATGAAAGGATGCTTTTGTCTTTTTCTAAAGAATTGATTTCTGTTTTATATAGTTCTAATACGTTGTGAATGTAATTAAAATCGGTATTTAATTTATCATTTATAATTAATTTTTCAGCATCAATTTTACGATACGTAACAGCTGATGGCATGTTTTGACTTAAAAAGTGTTTTTCATTTAATTTTAATGTAATAGCGCTAAGATCTTCTTCGACTATTTTATCTTGATCTATATAGTATGGGCCGGTTGTTTCTTTAAAATTTATGATAGTTGAATCATCAGAATCAGAGCTTAGAGCGGTTAAGGGATAGATAACATTATCAGCAATGGTTAAAAGAGTTAAGATTATGGGTACGTAAGATTTACTTTTTGCATTTAATGTAAGATTGTAGTCTTTTGAGTGGATAGCTTCGCATGGTTCATCTTTAATATAATCACACAATAAGTCTTTCAACTTAGAGTGAGAGCCTTTTGCGTAAATCATTCTTCTGAGGCTCACTTCTGCATCTCGTCCTTTGATTTCATGTCCGCCAACAGTATACATACCTTTTCTAATGTTAAAGATGATTTGCTTATCATTAACCGAGAAGTCATCGGCAAGCAGTGTTGTAATGTTTGTATTGTTATCATACTCAAGCAAATTAAGGTTTAAGTTTATCACCATTTGATATTGCAGAGTCGTTACAATGTTTCTCGAATCAATTTGACTTAAATTGATTCGAGAGAATATTGGTGCGCTTAAGGTCGATTTATGATTTGTCATTTTTTGGCATCCAATTAACAAGAGACAGATTAGTAAAGTGACCCTCATTTTTATCTGCCACCGTTTCCAAGGCTAGCTTGATCTCCAACAGCATCTTCAGTATGAATAATACCTTTTTGCCTCAATTCATCTTCAAGTTGATCGTCCAATATGATCTGATCTTCTAAAGAGTCATATTTAATCAATTCTCCATCATGATTCTCAAAGATAAATTTCTTTTCAATGCTAGTTAATTTAGAAACAGGAATGGTCCCTGCAAAAGTTTGAGTAATCGCTAAAGCACTAAGAGAGATTAGTTTTAACAAAGCATTCATATTTTTTTGCCCTTTTAAACGTTTATAATTTTGTTTAGTATAGATGGTTTTTAAGTAAATACTATTCCAATTGAATTATTTACATATGGCTTCTCCTTTTTGGCTTTTCTTTCAAAATCAGACGGTTAAGATTTCTCTACATCTCGATGCAATGTTTAAGAGTTGTTGAAATCTTAAATTCTTACTTTTGTTAAGGAGTAGTCTTTTAAAATTTTCTTTTTATTGAAGACCAACGTAAGGGTAATGGTTTTCGAGCTTGTCTCGCTTTTGTCACCATCTAGAACTCCTCCTGCTAATGAGAATGGGCCAGGCAGGAAGGCTAGGGCACCAACTGCATAACCATTTGATTCAGAGGCGACATTGTGCTTGCTGTAAACCCAAACATCTTGTTTTGTTTTATCTTCAGTGGTGATATCAGGTGCACCAAAAGCTTTTAAAACCTCTGTTTGAGTTGTTAGACCTTCTTTTAAAGTCTCCTTTAAGGTTAAGGCATCAAATGGATTTTTTTCTTCTTTCTTTGAACTGCTTGCACATGAAGTTAGGATCAGTGCGATTGAAATAGTAATCATTAAATTTTTCATTCTTTCTCCTTTGTTTTTGGCAAAGGTGTTGTAATTTAATCGATGAATTTTTGACATTGATGGTAATAAGAAAGGAGTATATTTTTCTTTTTTGAAACAAAGCCTATTTCCACCTTGAAAAATTAATCATTTATCTATAAAACTCCCCCTGAATAAATCAATTAAATTCAGGAGCCTCCCCAGTGCTACTAATCAAAAAAATCATCCTCGCAGTCGTTGCAGTTATCGCCCTATATTCCGCCGAAACAAACGCAGCCACAATCTCAGCTAACCAATGCACCCTGGGTCTGCTTCCATTCGGCTCATCAATGAACGAAAACACAAGAAAAGAAGAGATCATCAAGGCCTACGAGCAAAAAGGATATTTTGTTACAGTTCTTTCTCATCCATCAGAAGTTTCTTCTGTTGAATTCGTCAGCGATGCTTCTGTTGAATGTACATCGACATATTTTGGAATCATGGCAAAGACATCTGTTCGCTTGGTTGAAACATCGACAAACAAAATCATCTCGACAACATCATCACCCGCAGTGATGGAATTATTTAACTGCAAGATCGATTTAGGGTCAGCTATCAGCGCACTTCCAGATTGCAGAATTAAGTAATGAAACTTTCTCAGTATATTGAAGACCCGTCTTGGCTTGAAGTTCTAAAAGATGAATTTGAGGCGCCGTATTTTAAGGCGATGGAAGAGACGCTCCAGAAAGCTTATGCTGAAGAAACTGTTTACCCGCCAAAAAAAGAACTTTTCACAGCACTAAACCTGACTCCCTTTTCAAAAGTTAAAGTGGTTATTATTGGCCAGGACCCGTATCACGGACCAGGACAAGCTCATGGGCTTAGTTTTTCGGTTAAGCCGGGGATTAAGGTTCCGCCCTCACTGGTGAATATCTACAAAGAACTTGTGAGCGATATGGACGTAAAAAAGCCCTCTAATGGCGATTTGGAGAAGTGGGCGAGGCAAGGTGTACTTCTTTTAAACAATCAGCTGACGGTCTTAGAGGGAAAGCCAATGTCTCACAAGGATATTGGGTGGAATGAGTTCACAGATAAGATTATTGAAGTGCTAAATGAGAAACGTGAGCATTTAGTTTTTGTTTTGTGGGGAAGTCCTGCTCAGAAGAAAGCGAAAGCTGTAAGCACTAAAAAACATCACATTATTAAATCGGTGCATCCGTCACCACTTTCTGCGCACAGAGGTTTTTTGGGAAGCAGGCCGTTTTCTCAAACGAATACTTACTTAGAGTCTAAAAGTATTAAACCGATCGATTGGAAGCTTGACTAGGGAAACATCAAAATCTTGATGCAGAATCCGGCACAAATGCTCAACACCAATTTAAATGACCAACCAATGAGTTTTTCGAATGACATTTATCAACCCTCGAAGAGGCCTAAGTATCGAACTAAGGGCCGAAAACATTGAGGACTATTTTCAACAAATTCATAAGCTAGTGTAACGACGGCACTGTAGAAAAATTGAACACCTCCGTAAAATTTTCACTTCTTTTAAGGCATTTTTATTCTAGTGCTATGATTAGGGGGATTTGGAGGATTTATGTTTAAGAAGACATTATTTTTAATGATTTTAGGGTTAAGTTTTTCAGCGACATTACCGGCGCAGGACTTGGTTTCAAACCTTAAATTGGCCGTAGAAAAGTCTCAAGGCTCTAAATGTAAAATCAATCCATCTGAAGAAGATATCATCGCCATTTATTGCACTAATTCATCAAGCTACAGTGTTTTTAAATTAACGGTAGAAAATGATGTCATTGCTGGAACTGGACAATCGTGGCCTAAATCAGGTGGCGAAGCTGAGTGTTCAGTAGAAGGTAAAGTTAAAGCGGATGAGAAAGTGAAGCTTTCGATTCGTTGTAATGCTCTTTACTAAGAAAGAGACTAAGAAAACAACATCTCAAAATCTTTCATCGTCAATCGACCTGAGAACACCTGATCATCATCCGTAGAAAGGAGATCAGAGAAGAGTTGTTTTTTCTCTTCCTGAAGCTTTAAAACCTTCTCTTCAACCGAGTTCTTAATGATCGGACGATAAACCGTCAGCGTGTTTTTCTGCCCGATTCTGTGCGCTCTATCGATCGCCTGTGATTCAACAGCTGGGTTCCACCATGGGTCCATAATGAAGACGTAGCTTGCCGCTGTTAAGTTAAGCCCCACACCCCCGGCCTTAAGTGAGATAAGGAAGATCGGAGTTTTGCCCGACTGGAACTGATCAACCTGTTCCTGGCGTTTGTTGATGCTCTGAGAACCGTCGATGCGCGAGAACTTCCAGTGTTTTTCTCTAAAGAAGTGCTGGATGATATCCAGGTAAGTCGTAAATTGAGAGAAGATAATGGCCTGCTGGCCTTCTTCTAAAATCGTCTCCAGTGTTTCTAAAAGGAAGTCGATCTTAGTTGAATCAATGTGCTTGTAGTTGTTATCTCCAGCACGGTTTTGCCATAAGCAGTTTTGTCTTAGTTGGAGTAGACCGCGCAGGATTTCCCCGTACTTTGCGGAAGTCGTCGAGCTTTGAATACGCGCGCGGATCGAGACGATGTTTTGCTGGTAGAACTTGTTTTCTTCCTCGTTCAATTCCAGGTAGACGTTGTTTTCGATTTTCGGTGGAAGATCGTGAAGAACCTGGGCCTTTGTGCGTCTTAAAATAAACGGGCTGGCCGTTCTTCTGGCGATCCCTCTGGTCTTTGTATTTGAAACAGCTCTAACGAATTGAAGATCACCCCAGATACCAGGGATACTTAAATCGAGAATGTTGTAGAACTCAGATAAATCATTTTCAACAGGCGTACCCGTTAAACAGATTCTGAAATCAGCGTTGATCTTTCTTGCTGAGAAAGCACCAAGAGACCTGACGTTCTTTAAGTGCTGAACTTCATCCAGTACAAGAATGTCGAAGTTGATATTCGAGAAAACAGCTTCTGATTCTTTTTTCATCACCCCATAAGAAGTCAGGATGATCTTTTTATCACTTGGGATCTCTCGCGAGCCACCGTGATAGATATGCATGCTCATCTTCGAGAATTTCTGGATTTCTTTTTCCCAGTTCAGGAGGATGGTCACTGGACACACGACAAGAACGCGGTCGATTTTATCGTAAATAGATTGTAGGAACGTGATTGTCTGCAGAGTCTTACCAAGACCCATGTCATCAGCAAGACAGGCACCAAGCTTGTGCTCGTGCAGGAATCTTAGCCAATTGTATCCAACTTGCTGGTAAGGACGTAAGACACCATCCAGCTCTTGTGGAAGAGGGTAGCTTGGCATTTCAGTGAGGTTAGAAAGTCTTTCGCAAAGAGCGATGTCTTCTTCTGAAAGGGCGCCTTCAATTCCAAGTTTTCTAAGTTCGAATAATTCAAAAATTCTGGCGCGGTTAAACGGCAGAATGAATTTTTTAAACGACTGGCTCCCATCAATTTTTGTCTGAGTGTCAGTCGCTTCATATTTTGTATACTTCTGCATGAAGCGGATCAGGTCTTTTTGCTCCTTTGTTAAAAGGATCAGACCTTTTTTGGTGATAACCATTCCGGCCTCAAGATCAGCTTCCTGAATAACAGCTAAGTCATCCTGGTCGATATTGAGTTCGAGGTCGAACCACTTCGTGCTTGAAGAGCGGCGCTCGAACCTGATGCGCGAGTTCCATTTAGAAATCTCGTGACGGTCGTAAAAGATTTCAATGTTAAGAAGTGAGACCGCGCGGTGGAATTCTGATAATCCCTGGAAGACAACTCCCGGTTGGACATCGTATTTCACTTTCTTTTCCTCGCTGTCGAGGTGAGCGTATCTGAAGAACTGGTCTCCAAAGTGCTGGATCATGGCCAGGAAAAGTTCGCGCATTGTTTGGTTTTCATAAAGGCAGACGAGACGGTTCGTCTGATCGTAAACAATGGTGTCGCGGTTTTTAGTGATCTCGCTGATTAGGCTTTGGGCCTTCACTTTTTTGTTGGCCGAGACAATAAACTTTTTATAGCTTTCGTTTCCGTTTACTAGGCTGTCTTTAACAGCAAGAACGAAATCATAAGCTTCTTGTTTCTTTTTAAAGTGCCCAAGAATTCCATGATTGAAAGTAAAGAACGACATGAACTCGTTTGGAGCGACAAGCAGCTCTGATTCATCAAAGAATTCTAAAGAGGCATGGAGCAGTCCTTTCTTTTCGGCCGGAGCTAAAGTCACGCGGCATTTTGGTCTGCTGGTTCTGATTTCTTCCAGCGCTACATTCTCGATAAAGACTTCAACTTGTGGGAAGAGGTCTAGTTCCTGAATATTCGTCAGGATGTCGTTAATCGTGTAGTTGAAAAGATTCAGTCTGATTCTTTGGATAAGAATTTTTAAATCATTCGGGATATGAAGAACAGCTCCATCTCTCCAGTTGAAGATGTAAAGGTTTTCAAAAATCGAAACTTCTGAAATGGCCTTGTCACTTTCTGGAGAACGGTATTTAAAACGTACCTTTTCGTCATGGAAAAGATGTAGTTGCAATTTCCCTCTGAATGTTTCAGGCATTGGGAAAGGAACGATTTTTTTATTGTGTAGAAGATACTGAAGTGAAGAGTAAGTAGGAGCAGCGGGAGCACCGATAAGCTGGTGAGGCCCACCGATGATAGTTCCGTACTCTGCGACGTTAACCCCGAAGCTTGAGTTGATAACGATTGGTGGAAGCCCGCTCTCATTGTTCTCTGCGGTTTCTTCACCTTGCTCTTCCAGGTATTGTTGAACTTGATAAGTCAGAAAAAGTGCCACGACGTGCTGGCAGTGAGATCCCTCTTTCCAGTGATGGCAGTCACAGTTAGAAGAGAATGGCCCCTCAGGAGTGCCTTCAAGTCGTTTCTTGTAGACGATTTTCGTTTCATGGGCGCGGTCATCACGCACAATTCCACTTACGATGTAATACGTATCAGGCGAACCCTTCTTGAATGAAATAGAGACGCGTGAGAGTTTAAAAAATCTCAGACCGTTTTGAATTAAAGCGGGCGTAAAAAAACGCTTACATTCTTCGTTAATTGTTTCAGGAATGTTCCAGGTGCGATCGTTCATGGGCCTTCTTTAGTAAGTAAATCAAAAGATAATTATACGCTATTTTTCGTCGATAGCGACTGTTAAATCAGAGGGAAATTCACATCAAAGGCCTTAAATTTCCTTGACAAAAAAAGAAAATTCAGTGTCAAAAAATAGGTAAAGTATTCTGCTCAGGTATGATGACCAATTTTAAAATATAGACAGTGTGCAATCCGGCGTGAACTGCCCAATGCACAAGCAATTAAAGACAACGTTTGGCACGTTAAGCGTCCTATGAGTTGCTCCCCTTTATTTGCTGTCGAAGGGCCGTTTTATTGCTTTAATAAGTGTTCTTTCATACACTGCAGACGATGAAGTTTATAAGCCCTACACTTTCAAAACAATCAGAATTAGCGAAGGCACGTTATGTACTCCCTTTCACGTACTGCTTTGTTGCATTAGGGATATATTTTTTTCTCACTTACTATTTTAGATATGAGTCCAAGATTCTGGCGTTTAGTTGCCTGGCAGCTTCATTCGCAGTTATGTTTTTACCTTTTATTATGAAGACTTTTAAGTCTTATCTGTTGACAGCAAATTACATTATTCTCGTTTATTTTATCACGATCGAGATGCTCACCCTTTATACAGGTGGCATCAAGGCCAGCTCCATTTGGTGGATTGGTATTGTGCCTGTCTTGGCCGCCTTTTTACTGAATGCTTTCTACAGTATTATTTGGTTTATCATTATTGCTTTAAATATCGTTTTAATCAGCCAGCTTAAAAGACTGGATATGCTGCCGCTCAATGTGGTGCCGGCCCAGGGAATGGATCAATTCCTGGTAACTTCTACAGTGTTTGGAATCATCCTTATTACGGCCTTGTGTATTCTGGCAGACATTCTAAGAGAGAAGACGACATCGGAAAAAGAAGAACTGCAAAATAAGTCATTCAGGCTCACGCAGCTGGCTTCCCTTGGTAACCTAGCCACCGGAGTTGCTCACGAAATCAACAATCCGTTATCTGTCATCAAAGGCTGTCAGTATAAGATCCGAAGAATGATTGAAGGTGAGAAGCCCATTGATAAGAAGGCCCTTGAAAGCTACATGGATAAAATCGAAAGAAATGTGAAACGCATCCAGGATGTGACATTTTCGATGAGAAGTATCTCCGATAAAAGCAATCGAAAAATCTCTCCTATTAATATGCAGGAGCTTTTGATGTCGGTTGCTGCCATGGCAAAGGATAGAGTTGGAAATCGTGATATTCAAATACACACTCACTTCAAACAAACAGAATTATATTTCTCCGGAATTTATAACGAAATTTTCAGGGCCATCTATATCATCGTTGAGAACTCTCTGGATGAGCTCATTGATCTCAACCGTGGAAATGGCCAGGTTGAAATCTCTTTAGATGACTATGGCCCAAACATGATGATCTTTATCAGAGATAACGGGCGAGGGATTCCTGAGGAATTTACTAAAAATATTTTTGATCCATTCTTCACTACAAAAAGTATTGGTCAGGCGACAGGACTAGGACTCACATACTCAGCAAATATCATCACCTTTAATGGTGGGACATTGGAGTTTATCCCGACACCGGGAAAAGGTGCATGTTTTAAAGTTGTTCTTCCAAAACAAGCAATTTAATTCCATTGAAAAAGATATGGGTTCTAATAGAATCTAATTTAAATGAAGATTCGATTATCCAAACACTCAGAGCGGGCGAAGGCCAAGTACATCATCCCTTTTACTTATAGCCTGGTGGGGATGGGGCTTTTTTTCTCTTTTTATTACTACATCAAGTATCAAGCAACAACGTTGGCCATCTCTTGTGCTCTGGCTTCTGCAACAGCTTGTTTTATTCCTGTCGTAAAAAAAATCACCAGATCTCATTTGATCATGGCCAACTATGTAGTGGGGATTCACTTTGCTTCCGTCACTTTTCTTGCTCTTCATACCGGCGGGGTCAAGGCTTCGGCCATCTGGTGGCTGGGGACAGTTCCCATTCTGGCTTCCTTTCTTCTCAATGCTACCTTCAGTGTCATCTGGTACATAATCGTTCTTCTGGATATCATCATTATTTCTTATCTCGGAAAGCATAACATGCTTCCTTTTAATGTCCTGGCAGGTGCCTCAATTGAAAAGCTGATGATGACTTCGCTTTTCCTTTGCACCAGCTTGATCACTGTTCTTTGTGTTCTTTCAGATATGCTGAGGGAGAAGACCTCACTTGAAAAAGAAGATCTGCAAAAAAAGTCGTTTCTTCTTTCTCAATTTGCTTCACTTGGAAAACTTTCATCGGGAGTTGCTCATGAGATCAACAACCCTTTAGCCGTGATTCAGGGCTCGCATTTAAAAATCAGCCGCATGATTGAATCCTCAGCGCCCATTGATAAAGAGGCGCTCTCTCGTTATATGGAAATGATAGACAGGAACACTAAACGTATCCATGACATCACGACCTCAATGAGGACATTTTCTGACAAAGATGAGAACAAGAAGATTGCCAAGATTGAAATGCAGTCTCTTTTAAATTCATTGATTGATATGAATGCAAAAAAGATCAGTCAAAATCAGATCAAGGTGAGCACATATTTTTATAACGAGCCTTTGTTTTTTAACGGAATTTATACGGAAATATTCCAGGCCTTCTACAACATCCTGGAAAACTCTTTTGATGAGCTTAAAAACATCGAAAGAGAGCGCAGGCTGGAGATTCTTCTGGAGAAGAATGACGGGCATATTAATGTGTTTATCAAAGACAATGGGCGTGGGATTCCAAAGAAGAATGTGGATAGGATTTATGACCCGTTTTTTACGACTAAGAACGTAGGAGAAGGGAAGGGCTTAGGGCTGACATACGCTCAGAATGTGTTTTCTCATAACGGCGGAAATCTGCAGCTGGAATCAGCAGTGGAGGATGGGATGACGACGTTTAAGGTGATGTTGCCTAGTGAGGCTTTGAGAAGAGTAAAAAAAAAGGGGCCCTGAACGGGCCCTTTTTTATTTGATTACTGACTGCTTTCGCAGTGGCTAGCTCGAACTCTTGAAAAAGGCGTGAGCCTTTTCTTTTGCTCTGCTAGCGAAGTTGAAATGCTCCACTGGAGCATTTCATCGAGCTAGTTATCTACATAGCTCTTAAGAAGTTTTGCACGAGATGGATGACGAAGCTTTCTAAGTGCTTTCGCCTCGATCTGACGAATACGCTCTCTCGTTACGAAGAAGTCTTGTCCTACTTCCTCAAGAGTGTGATCCGATTTTTCACCGATACCAAATCTCATACGAAGAACTTTCTCTTCTCTTGGAGTAAGAGTTGAAAGAACCGCTCTCGTTTGCTCAGAAAGTGTAATAGACATTACAGCGTCTGCTGGAGAGATAATCTTTTTGTCTTCGATAAAGTCTCCAAGAGATGAATCTTCTTCTTCCCCGATTGGAGTTTCAAGAGAGATTGGCTCTTTCGAGATCTTTTGTACTTTTTTAACTTTATCAACCGGTAGTTCCATTTTCTCTGCAATCTCTTCCGGAGTTGGTTCGCGACCAAGTTCCTGGATAAGTTGACGAGATGTTCTTACCATCTTGTTGATTGTTTCGATCATGTGAACAGGGATACGGATTGTACGCGCCTGATCCGCGATTGCTCTTGTGATCGCCTGACGAATCCACCAAGTTGCGTATGTCGAGAATTTGTATCCACGACGGTACTCGAACTTATCTACGGCTTTCATCAGACCGATGTTCCCTTCCTGGATGAGATCAAGGAATTGAAGACCACGGTTTGTGTATTTTTTCGCGATAGAAACAACGAGACGAAGGTTGGCTTCAACAAGTTGAGCTTTCGCTTTATCGGCCTTTGTTTCACCTTCGATGATGATCTTGTAAACTTTTTCGATTTCCACGAATTCCATACCAGCATCAATCGTTAAACGACGAAGCTTTCTTAGGATATCTTCCTGGTTACGGATAAGTTGTTCGATCTTTGCGTCTGTCGTGAAAAGGTCTTTTGCAAGCTTTCTCTTAAACGCATCATCTTCCATTACTCTGTCGTAAAGGATTTTATAGTCTTCAGCATTTCCTACTTCAAGGAACTTGAAGATACGATCTTGTTGATCGAACATTTCAGTAAACTGAAGGTAGTATTTCTTAACTGGCTCTACGAAAGAGTTGATGATTTTTCTGTTGAAAGTTAAATCAGCAAGTTCAGCTGAGATTTCATCCATTAGTTTTTTCTGAGCAACGTCTAGGGCCTTTAGAGTCCCGTCAGCTTTTTCAGTTTCCTGAAGGATGACTGCGATTTGGTCGATAACCGCGTAAATTCTGTCTTTAACTTTTTTGATGTCAGCTGGAGATGATTCGTCATCAAGTCCACGTACAAGTTCTTTAACGAATTCTTGTGGGTTTTCTTGAGTCTCGATCTTCTCGCGAAGCTTTCCAACTTCTTTTAGAGCGTGAGTTGAAGATAGGGCAGAAAGGATAATCTCTCTTTCTCCTTCTTCGATTTCTTTTGCGATCACAACTTCGCCTTCGCGAGTTAGAAGGGCAACTGAACCCATGCGCTTTAAATATAGTTTTACTGGGTCTGTAGATGCTGAACGAAGTTCAGCCTTTTCTTCACGTGATAATGCTTCTTCGATGATTTCGGTACCGTCTAAACGGATCCCTTCTTCGTCTTCATCTTCTTCCGCAGCTGAGTCCATAACCTCGATCTTAAGCTCAAGGATGCGGCCCATGATTTCATCGATGTCTGATGCCAGGACAATGCCGGCAGGAAGTGCGTCGTTGATTTCTTCAGCTGTAATAAAGTTTTGGTCTTTTCCTTTCGTCAAAAGACGACTGAACTCTTTTGAGTTCAGGAATTGAGCCACTGCTGGTGAAATTGGGTTACTCATTAATCGTTCTCCCTAACTAATTTTTTCGGGTTTTGAATTCTTTAATTGTTGAATATTTTTTTCAACTTCAAGTAACCGGGTCAGGAGGTTTGTCATCTCTTCTTCTGACTCGCACGTTTGTTGAAGTCTTTTAATTTCGTCTTTCTTATTTTTTAACTGCTCCATGTGCAGTTTAATTTTTAGGTCAAAGAGTAGTCGCTGTTTTGTTTTGTTGTCAGCGTCTTTAGGTTTGTAATTATAGAATGCAGAAGTTACTACTTCTCTTAAATCAATCGAGTACTCTGGACTATTCGTCACATTGAGCACCACTGATTCGTATTCGCTATCATCAACTTCCATTGTGATTTTACGAATTTTTCCAATGTATTTTTTTACCTCATCATTCCCTACTAAATCAAGGATTTCATTCATTTTATCCATGTTTAATAGAGAGGGAAGTTGGACTACTTCTTGCACTAGGAGCTTCTCCATCTTCGAGAGGAAAATCTGAGGAGGAGAAATTTCAGCATCAAAGTGGAATTCTTCATTCGCATCAGGGATAAAATCACTGTCAGTGTAAGCAGGTTCTTCCGTAGGTTGTTCTTTTTTTGGTTGGATAAATTTCGGCTTTTCAGTCGTTTTACTTAAGTGATCTTGATAACTTTTAACGATTTGAGCGCTATCGGCTTTTAAACCCAGACGCTTAGCAAAGCTTACAACTCGCTCAGTCGCAGACAGTTCCATTTTCAGAGGGGCCAGGACTTCGAAAGCTTTGTTTAGGATCTCTAGCTTTCTATCCAGAACCTCTGGAAGCTTCTCTGGGATCAGTGCGCCAAGCAAAATATCAAAGGCAGGAATGGCATTATCGAGCTTTTCCTGCATTGCAAGTGCACCGTTGGCCTTTAAGTAATCATCCGGGTCCTTTTGAGGGGAAAACTCGATGTATTTGGCCACTAAACCTTTTTCGGCGAGCTGTTTATTGATCCTTTCCATGGCAATAAAGCCGGCCTTATCGCTATCCAGGGCAAGGTAAACATTTTTTGTAAGACCAACAATTCTCTCAAGTGAGTTAGTACCCAAAGCTACACCCATAACTGCCACGGTGTTTTTAAAGCCATTGTTGTACATTGCGATTTGGTCCATGTTCCCTTCAACCAGGATGACAGCATCCTTTTCCCTGATGGCATTTTTAGCAAGATGGAAGCCATAGAGGATGTTGCTCTTGATGAAGATGAAAGACTCCACCGAATTCATGTATTTAGCTTTCTGATCGTCTCTGATTGCCCTTGATGTGAAGCCTACAACCTGGCCGAATTGATCCCAGATAGGGAAGATGATTCGGTCTCTAAAGGTGTCATATTGGGCATTAGGATCGTTTTTGTCTCTTCTGATAAGTCCAATATCCAGTGCTGTGCTAATGGCGAAATCGCGGTCTTTAGGATCGGGAATTGATTTTAAATAATCGGTAATCGAATTTCTATTGGGAGCAAACCCAAGCGAGTAGGTCGTCGCGATCTCTTCATTCAGTCCACGGTTTTTAATGAATGATGTGTATGGTGCAAACGCTCCTGATGAAGCTGTTTTGCGGTAGAGGAGAGCTGTTCTCGTCAGGATTTTTTTGGCCATCTCCACTTTGGGATTGGTCTTTTTTTCTTCCTGATAAGAATCGAAATTGATTCCCTGTTTGTTGCAAATTTCTTTAAGCGCTTCAACGTAATCCAGGTTTCTGTATTTCATCACGAAAGTGATGGCGTCTCCGGCAGCTCCACAAGCAAAACACTTGAAGATCTTTTTAGAGTCGTTGATGTTCATCGACGGTTTCGTATCGCCGTGAAATGGACACAGAGAAACCTGCGCTGAACCTGAGCGCTTGATCGCAAGATAATTGCCGATCACAGATGAAATCGGAATTTCTTCTTTAATCTTTTGTTTTAAGTCGTCTAATGACATTACTTTTTTGATCTCAATACGAACGCTTTGATCTTGATTCCCTGGCTAAGGAAAATCTTCTCGAAGCCCGTAGTATATTTTGCCAGCATATGATCTGGATATTCAGCTCTTAAATCCTTACTTTCCAGGATGACTTCAAAGAGATCGCTCTGAGCTTTGATCTCTCTTTCCATCCACGCTGCATAATCATCGTGGTCAGTTTTAATATAGAAAATCCCACCCGGCTTAAGCGATTTATGCGCCGATTTCAGGAATGGCTCCTGAATCAAACGCTTCTTGTGATGCTTGGTTTTTGGCCATGGGTCAGGGAAGAAATAGAAAATTCCATCGAGTTCATTTTCCTCAAACATAAATTCCACTCTCTCGCCTTTAGCGCGAAGATAGCGGAAGTTAGTAAACTCAAGAGTCGAAAGTTTTTTTGCCAGAGCAAAACTTCTTTTGAATCGGTAATCAAGACCTACGAAGTGGTGGTGTGGATGATCGGCACAATAATCAATCATGAAGTGACCAGCACCAGTTCCGATTTCTAAAAAAAGTTCACCGTCTCTTTTAAAAATTTCTTTGTTCCACTTACCTTTGAATGCCTCTGCTTCGTTATCTCGTAAAACGAAATCAGAAAACGCACCTAACCTTTCATGATAAGGGTTCTCATGTTTGTACTTGAAATCTTCTTTGAAAGAATAATCAACCATAGTCTAAAGCCTTTTAATTTTAAAGGGTTTAGTTACCATCTAGGGCACCTCCTAGCAAGAGATGTCCTATAAAGATTTCATGCTCGATTGCACTATTTTTGTCATGCGTTACGATTCTTATGCTTACAACAATAACGTAACAAACACGGCCCTGTCCCCGGAGGCAACTGTATGAAATCGACTATTTTGGCCCTTTTGGCCTTTGCTAGCATGAGCGCTATGGCGGCGACAGCTACACCTTCCCAATCAGAAGATCAATTTTGCGCAGACCGTGATTCATCATCATTTGCCAAAGACCTAACTAAAAGTTCTTCAAATTTAATGGCCTTTCAAAACCGTGGTGGTCTGGCAAACGGTGGAGTTTGCTGGTGGCACTCGCGTTTTCAAAGAAACGCTCTTTATCTGACGATTTATAGGCCGGCCGAACAAAAACCTACAATCAAGGATGCTGAAAAAATCATTGGAAAGATCCGTGCAGGAAAAGATATTGTCGAAATTCCTGGGTTCAGCAATTTTTCTGAATTCTCTGGTGCTTATAGAAGTTTAATCCAGCGCGAACTTGAAAAGTGGCAGAAGTCAGATGGTATCGTGAAATTCAACTGGGTTATTGGTTTATCTGGTAGCAACGAAGTTGAGGCCCCAAAGTTAAAGGAAATGATGGATGAGCTTTATGACTATGTTGAAGTTCAAGGAAACATCGCTTACCAAAAACTTCAGATCAAAGGTGTAACAGCTCACGCTTGGTTAGTTGTTGATATGAAACAAGTTGATGGCGGGTACGACCTGGAAATTATCGATAGTAACTTCCAGCACCAGACGACGATTTACAAATACCGTGACGGGATGACGAGCTTCAACCACTACTATTACGGAAACTTTGTTCCATACCTGGAAAGAAAAGGGGAGATGGATCAACTAACGATGGCGATTTTAAAGAAGTGTAAGCCGGAAGAGTACAAAGAGAGAAAGAAAAAAGAGACAGCTAACAATAACTCAAATAACGAATACTCTGGATCTTAAAAAGAAAAGCCCTCGAAAGAGGGCTTTTTTATTTCTACTTTTTGTCTAGCATTTCGGTGATGATCATCGCCGCCTTTTTTGCCAGCGCCGGATCTTTAATCTTTTCGGTAATCAGCTTTTTCATGCGTTCAATTTCAGCTTTCTGGACGATATTATCATCAACTACTTTCAGTTGTGTTTTCGCCTTTGGTGTTGAATCGCATTGAGGTTTTTTTAGAGCACCCATAATTTTTTATGCAGCCACTTCTGGCTTTCTCCCGCTTGAATAGTGTTTAGAAACTTTTTGCATATGGCTTTCGATCACTTCGAATAGCTCAAGATTTGTCGTGTGTGGATCCATTCCGTACGGAAGAGCAGAATAAACCATATCTCCAGATACTTCTGTGAAGACGTACCAAGTGTTTCCTAATTTTTGAAAAAGAACTTCAGATGTTGCTTGTGTGTTTGATTTTGATGCTTTCATAATTTCCTCCGTGAAATTGTGATTACCTTGTCTCTTGCATTACTTTTCGTGTGTGGGCCGTCAAAACTTTAGACATTTTTTTAATTTTTTTTATTATTTTTTAGACATTAATCTCTGAGTTTTTCACTCGGAGATCAGGTCTAATATCTTACCTGAACTCCTACAAAAACCGAGGCTTGGGCCTTAAGCCCGCTCGAGATCTGGTCTTCACTCCAGAGTTCTGGGTAAGTAGGTTGGTCGGTTGTTTTAACCGAGTGGGGAAGAAATAAACTTAAATCCACTCCACCGATTAAATCCGTGTTGGGAAACACTTCAGTGATTTGTAATGAAGTGCTGGTCATTGGAGAAAGAGAGAATCCAGAAAAGATTCTCTCTTCGCCAATAGAGGCGTTATCGATAAAAAGAGTAGAGCGGTGATAGTTAAAAGTGAATCCCGTCCCAATGGCCAGGCGGTATTTGTCGCTCTTGTAAGCATCGTAAGTAAACCAAGGGCCGACGCGAATCAGGTCTCGGCTTTCTTCGGCCACATTGTCATTTTTAAATTCAACAGTGTTTTTTGAAGAAGTGATGAAGCCAATCATCCCGAAATAAAAACGATCGTATTTATCGTAGCTGATTTTATGAGAGATCACTAACCGCCCACCCATCTCTGCACGGTATTTCTGCTTATCAAAAGAAGAGTTATACGAGTAAGGAGAAGTCGTGTTGTTTCCAACAATAAAAGAAATAGAAGCGCGAAGAAAAGAGCGGTCTTCAAAAGGATAAGTCGAAGGAATGGGCTCTTCAATGCGATAATCAGTTGGATCGTGTGCCAGCCTGATCGGTTGTTTGCTTTCATTATCGGTTCCGGAAATCACTTTGACGTATTTTGCCGGAATAAAAGCAGGATTTCCTGCGCGGTCAAATGTTGGAACAAAGTCAGGGAGAGTTCCATCGACATAGTATTCTCTGGGAATAAAAACGCGTTCACCTTTTCTAATTGTCTGAAGCACCGTTGAACTCAAAGAAGGTCCTTTTAAAAGAGGAGCTTCCAATACAATCACCACGCCGTCATAGGCCTGTGCTGCTTGAGTTGAAAGAGCTAAAAATGTGAATAAGTGGAAAAAATATTTTCTCATAGATCCCATTCATATTTGTAACCGACCATTGCGCCGATTGAATTGATAACGAGTTCTTCCGGAACTGGATTTGATCCAGGTCTGGTTGTCGAAGTAAGAGTTAAATCATGTCTGCGAAAGTGTGTTCCGAGCGTCCATTTGCCATAGCCAGAATCCCACAGTGCTTCTAATCCCAGATCGAATAAAATCGCCTGGTACTTTTCTTTTGAAGTGCCTGATGTCGTTGTGTAGAGCGGAGCGAATTCTCCTCCCAGATGTAGCGACAATGCCGTTGTTTCACCTTGATAAATGTAGCGTTGGATTTGCGGTCCGAAACTTAGTATTGAAAGCTTCACTTCATCAATATCATTTTCCCAGGTCGCTGTTTGGTAATTGATCCCAAGACCAAAATTAACTGGAAGAGTAGAGACGTAAAGTGTCCTGATTTCCCAGCGATTTCCAACAGCAGAGGTGAGTTCCTGGTTGTAGATTGAGTTAAGGGGAGACATTCCCAAGCGATCTAAGTGCAGATTGAATTGCGTATCAAAAAAAGCATATTTATTGTTAGCTTTTAACTGCGAAGGAGGAGGATAACTGATTTCTGCATCGACATTAGGAAGAACCTGAACATCTTTTTCAATTTCAACGACTCCATCGGCCAGAGTATCGTAGATCGCTTTGCCGTTTTTATCGTAGACTAAAAAATGGTCCCTTTTTGAAGGATTGGTTTCCAGGACATTGGCGTAAATTCCTTTTTCAATGGCAAAACTTTTTTTGTCTGAAAGGCGAGTGAGAATAGTGCCTGGTTTTAAATAAACGCGGTAAGGTTTTAATTCGGCGGCAGTGCTGGCTAAAGCAAAGAGAGCGAGAAATAAAACGAATACCTGCTTCATTATTTTTTCCCCTCGAGGTATTTTTTCGCCATCACAAAAGCTTCGTAATTTGTCGGGAAGGTATAGTCTTTAGGGTTGACCTCATTGAAGGGAACCCATTTAAAAAAAAGATGTTCTTCATTGAGAGTGATCTCAGGTTTTTCATCTAAGTGACAAAGATAAACCTGCTCAACACACTGTTTTTTCCAGCGATCGAAGAACTCATATCTTAAATTGAGATCAATCACGGAAGCCTTAAGACCTGCCTCTTCCCAAAGCTCGCGCTTGGCCGCTTCTTCGTAACTTTCATCTCCCTCAACTCCACCAGTGATATTTTGAAATCCGACGTAGTTATTGGGGATTTGATTATTGAATTCAAACAATAAAAGGTGATTGTCGGCGATGACCACCACTTGGACTTTTTTCTTTAGATCTTGATCATTCATATTTTAAAATTTTAACATAATCTGACATTTTAATATTTGAGTCATAAAAATTGCCTAATTAGGAGGTTTCTTACCCCCATAATTCGTTGCTACATGTTGACCAAAATGATATGTTTTCCGCTTATGGAAGATTTTATTTATAGAGTAGCAATTTCACTCCCTGCTTTCCTCCTGGCCATTGTGTGCCACGAGGCAGCGCACGCATGGATGGCTAAGCGTTTTGGTGACACAACTGGTGAGCAATTAGGACGACTTAGCCTAAACCCATTGGTGCACTACGATCCGATTGGAACAGTGATTTTCCCGTTAATCGGGGCCATGCTTGGTGGAACGATGTTCGGCTGGGCAAAACCAGTTCCGGTCGACACAAGAAGATTCAAAAACATTCGCTCAGGTATTTTCTGGGTGAGTTTCGCAGGCCCTTTGGCAAACATCATCCTGATGTTCATCTCAGCTATCCTGCTTGCTTTCATGTTTACAAAAGTTTCTCCAGACTTTTCATACTTTCAGGTTTTCACTGAAATGCTTAAGAGCGCAGTAACGATCAACGTTCTTCTGGCCGTATTCAACTTGATTCCATTCCCACCACTTGATGGATCGAAAATGGTTTCTTCAATGCTTGATTACAATGCCGCTCGCAAGTTTGAAGATCTTCAACGTTACAGTTTTGTCTTTTTAATTATTTTGATTATGACTCCGGTGCTGAGCTGGATTATGTCTCCAGCACTATGGGCAAGTAACCTTATCGTTAATATTTTTATTAACATCTTTGCAGGTTTTTAATGTTAGATACATCTATTCAGGTAAAGACAGATCATTTTGACGGACCTCTCGGGCTCCTACTTCTTCTTGTTGAAAAAGAAGAAATGAACATCCGCGAACTGGACCTGACAAAGATTACAAAACAATACTTAGATTACTTAGCTCAGATGCGCGATCTGAACTTCGACGTAGCAGGAGATTACCTTTTCCTTGCTTCAACACTTCTGCTTTTAAAATCAAAAGTGTGTATCGCTGAAGAAGAAATGAAATCACTTGAGTCTGAATTCGGTGTGGAAGGATTAAACATCACTTCTCAGTCGGAACTTATCAGACGCCTTGAAGAGCTTCAGTTATACCAAAAAATGTCTAAGAAGCTTTGGGACCTGGAAAAGAAAGGTCACGAAATCTTCGTAAAGCCAAAAGTAGATAGAAAGGCCATCGTTAACTCGATTTTAACTCCAATGGATTTAAACTCGCTGACTATGACAATGGTTGATTTCCTATTCAGACAAAGAAGAAAATACACAGTCGTTAAGCGCGATCGTCTATCGATTAAAGAAAAATTGAAGTTCTTAAAGAGCAATCTTAAATTGGGTGAACAGACAACGTTTGACACTCTTTTGGAGCAGGATGGAAACGCACTTATTGGTGACGACCAAAATCCTGAGAACCTGAAGAAAGATAAGATTGATAACATCGTTATCACTTTCATCTCTCTTTTAGAGCTTGCTCGTCTTAAGCGTATCAACGTTTTCCAAAATGAAGACAGAAGCACGATTTATGTCAACGTAGTCAGATCGCTTGAAGATTTTGATGTTGATCAGGCCAACGGATTTGAAGACGAACAGCCGACACCGGCACCAAAAGATGATGATGTTTTAGAAATTAAAGCAGCTAATCCGGATGAAAAACTAATCATTGAAGACCTGGGTGACTACTCAGCAGAAGAAGAAACAAAAGAAGCTTCTGCCGATGAAGACATTCCGTCAGAGCTTACAGAGACTGGTTTATCAAAAGAGCAGGAAGATGAGTTTATGGATCTTCTGACAACTCCAGAGAGTCCAGATAGCGGATCTAAATTAATTCAATAAGGGTAAGGGGATATATGGATAACGTTAACAATAATTCAGACGTACACATGGATGATATTGAACTTCCAGCTAAGTTTCCTTCTGAGGAAGATTTAGAACTGCCGGTTTTCGAAATGGCCGAACTGGATGAGAACATTGAGATCTCTGCTGCTGCAACAGAAGTTAAAAGTGAAATCGAAAATGAGATCATTGATGAGAGCTTCTCTGATAGCATCGTCTCAGATGAAGTCCTATGGCAGGCACGTACTGGTTTAAACTCAGACACTCTTTGTGGTGCTATCGAAACAATTATTTTCATGAGTGATAAGCCTGTTTCAATCCAAAAGATTAAGTCGCTAATCGACGCTGAAATGCCGCTTAAAGTAGTTCACGAAGCTCTGCAAAGACTTCAAGCTGAATACGAGCAAAAACACCATGGTCTTCGCCTTCTTGAAGTAGCTGAAGGATACCAATACCGTACAAAAGCGACGTACTCTAAGTACGTGCAAGATATTTTCAAAATCAACTCACTGGTTCTTTCTCCAACTGCGCTGGAAGTTTTAGCGATCATCGCTTACAAGCAACCATGTTCAAAAGTTGAAGTCGATAAGATCAGAGGAGTAGATAGCGGACACATCGTTCGTGCCCTTATGGATAAACGTTTAGTAAAAGTAACTGGTAGATCAGATGAATTAGGTCGCCCGGTTCTTTACGGAACAACTCCAGAGTTCCTGGAAGTGTTTAACCTTCCGGATCTGGCAGCTCTTCCACCTGAGCATGAGCTTGATGAAATGTCTCGTGCTTCTTCAGTTGGTAAAATCGCTGATATCAAAACTCTGGTTAATGACGGGGCCGATAAAGCGAGATTCAAGTTCGACGAAATCGAAGAGCTTGATATGCTTTCTGAGTCTATTAAAAACATCTCAAGTGAAACTGATTTCACAGCTTCACTTAAAGTTGAAGAAAAGAAACGTATGTCAGAAGACGGAGCTGAGGTTAAATCTGCTTTTGATCTTCTTGAAGAGTTTGTTAACAAGAGACTTATTTCTGAACAAAACAAGCAGGCGATCGAATCTCTTCTTACAACTAACGTAATCGATCCAAGAATCATCGACGACCTTGAAGCTGGACCTTTCAACGTTCCTCAAGAGGACGAAGAAGAGTTCCAAATGATCGACCTTGATACGGGACTACCTATCGAGTACGACGCTGAATTCGACGGCGAAATTGATGAAAACGGAAACTATGAAAGTGGTCTTGATGAGAGCGAATTCGATATCATCGTAGACCTGGATTTCGATAAAGAAGAAAGCGAAGAAGAGGCCCTTTCAAAGGCCCTTGATGCAGCTTTTGAAAACCTGACAGGTGAATCACTTGATAGCCGCCTTTCAGACGAAGAGTTTGCTTTCGGTGGAGAGCTTGAAGAAAGAAGCCAAAGCATTGATGACATCACTAATGGCATGATTGAAAAGGCCCAGGATTTAGACCTAGACCTGTCTTTCTTAAAAGACCCAAGTGCTGAAAATGACGATTCAGACGATCGTTCTCAAGACTAATTTGACATTCATCGGACCATAGCGTAAAACTCTGGTCCGATTACATATTTAACCAAAAAACGGCCGTGATGGCAGATTGGAGGACCCGATGACTAAGTCAAAGACTAAAAAAGCCGCGCTCGCAAAAGCAAAAATCGCAGAAACAGCTAACGAAATAAATGTACGCCTTCAGAAATTTATCGCTGATTGTGGAGTTACGTCTCGTCGTAAAGCAGAAATGATGATCCGTGAAGGACGTGTCACTGTTAACGGTGAAGTTGTGACGGAGCTTGGAACGAAAGTAGATCCATATAATGATGTTGTTATGGTTGATGGTGCTCTTGCAGATCTAAATGCAGTTGAGCCGATCTATTTAATGCTTCATAAGCCAAGAGGTTATGTAACCACTCTAAACGATCCGGAAGGACGTGAGACAGTTATGGACCTGGTAAAAGAAATCCCAGAAAGAATTTATCCAGTAGGTCGTCTCGATTACCTTTCAGAAGGTCTTCTTCTTATGACCAACGATGGTGAGTTCGCCAACATGGTAATGCACCCGAAATACAACGTAACAAAAGTTTACGAAGTAAAAGTATTCGGATCAGTCACTGAAACAATTCTAAACAAACTTAAGGCCGGAGCTTACCTTGATGAAGGTCTAGTGAAGCCGACTTCAGTTCGTGTTATTAAGCAGCTTCCAACTAAGACATGGATTGAATTCCGTCTTAACGAAGGAAAAAACAGAGAGATCAGACGTCTATGTGAAGCCGTAGGTCTGACAGTAGATAAGCTTAAGCGTCTTGCTATCGGTAACCTTTCAGTCGAAGGTGTTGCTCCAGGGAAATTCCGCGTAATGAGCAAAGAGCAAATGCTTGGGTTCATCGGAATCAATGAAGATGGTTCAATGAGAAAAGTGTTGAATCAAGAAGGGTTCATCTCTGCTAAGAAGACAATCGATCTTAAGAAGAAACGTCCTCAGCCAGGTACTGTTGCTGATGATGAGGCATTCAAGAAGTTCAGAAGAGAGACATACTTCGACTCTCTAAAACAAATTGCTGAACAGAAAGCAAAAGTTTCTGAAAAAATCCAGTCACTATCTGACCAGGTTTACGTTGAAGAGCAAAAATCATACGTAGAAAGAAGAAAGAAAGTTGATGCGGTTAAGGCGATCATTAAAAATAACAACCTGAAGAAAACCAGCTTCAGAGTTCCAAAAGATCAAAGATAAAAAAAGCCCTCGAAAGAGGGCTTTTTAATTTAAACTAAACTAACTACAGGTAAGTTTTAGTTATCGTACGTCACTACTTTTGAAGCCGTCACGTATTCTTGTAAAACATCTACTGAGTATTCAAGTGCCTGTTGGGCATAAGGAATGTTGCTTTGGTCTTTAAGTTCTTCTGTGAAACGAGCTTGTTTAATAAGAGCTGCACACATTCTCATGAACTCAGCGCTCCCTTCAAAATACTCTTCTTCGCTCTCAGTTAATAGCACATGCGTAAGCATCGTATTAAGTGACTTAATGAGCCTCACTTGCTGTGGTGTTAGCTCGCTTCCATCAATCTCGATTTTGATCATGCTGTTTTTTAATGAAGTCTGGGCTGACATAAAAAGAATCCTCTCTCTAAATAGGGTTCAAAAGGGTCACTAAACTATTTATCGCCATATTTATGAAGGAATTTAGAACTTTATGTTGGAGTGAATAATTCGATTTCTTACTGGACAAACAGGCTCCGGCAATCTATTATCACCCTGCGGGATGGAGCAGTCTGGTAGCTCGTCGGGCTCATAACCCGAAGGTCGTAGGTTCAAATCCTGCTCCCGCAACCAAAAATTTCAAACACTTACCCATCTATTTTTATCCGTCAGATTTATCAAAGAGTGAATAAAGCGCAGGCTATTTTGTGTTTCAAAAGGGCGCAAGAGAGTCCTTTGATCAATTAAGAATTAGAAAAATAGAGTTTATTCTCGATAAATTGAATGATTTTGTGGACCCCGTTAGTCAAGGAGGGCCCTTGAGTAAGAAGAGTTTTACGAATGATAGGATTCACGTAAGTGCTTTCGACTATTGTTTTTAAGGAATACGATCTTTGCGATAAAACCTGGACTCCAAGTGATAGCTTTTCAACCTGAGCGGCATTGATAAAGTGATCGTTCACTATAGGGATAATGATTTGAGGAACCTTATAGTAGAGAGCTTCATTAATACTGTTCATTCCTCCGTGATTGATAAAAATGTCTGCAATCTTTAAAAGTGCCTGTTGAGGAATAAATTCTTCAACGATGATATGCCCGGAAAGTGATGGGAAATGATCTTTTACAAGCTCTACATTTTGAGAGTTGCCAACTGCTAAGACCAATTTAGTGTCAGTGCTGTCTTTATATTCTTTAATAAGTTCAATGAAGTGATGAAGGAGCTCTGGTCTCTCTTTCAAAACAATTGTCCCAAACGACATGACGATCATTTTTTGGTTTTTAGCAGGCAGGTATTTTGACTCGAGTTTTTCCTGGGGGAGTATTTGGGGGCCGGTGAAAAAGAAGTCTTTGCCTGAATAGTTTAGCGGAGTGTTGAAGCTCTTCGTGGTGAAGACAATATTATGATCACCATAGGCCCCCAGGGCGTGTTCAAGCGAAATGTTCAATTGAAAGTTAGATTTAAAAAACGCAATGGCATCTTCATTGACCTGATCTATCTCTATATGATTTTGAGAAAAGGCCATTTGAATTTCTTCGGGCGTAAAAGCAAGAGTGGTCACTGTGCAGAAGGCGGGGATATTGTAGATTCGTCCTAAAATATACCCCCAAGGTGCCATAGAATCATAAAGAAGAAAGTCGGGACGAACTTTCTCTATTTCATCTTGAAGGAAGGGCAGAAGTCCTCTGGCCGCAGGAAGGTTCTGAAGCACAAAGTTCTTGTTAGGATTGTAGTCGTTGGCGGAGTAATCATCTCTGCCATAATTTTTAAATTTTGCACCAGTTCCCTCGATGAGATCCTGACGTGAAGGAGAGGAGTGATAAATAATCTCGACACCACGGCGGCAAAGCTCTGAGACAAGCGGGAGAGTTGGTCTGATGTGCCCAACTCCAAAAATGTTATAATAGATGGCCTTCATGCCCTTTATTTATGACAGAAGAGGGATTTAAACAATTGATGTCGAGTTATGATAATTATAGGCAAAGACCTATGTCTACACAGGGATAAAAGACTTCTTTAGCTCCTCGAAGATCATTTTCCCTTCATTGGACTTAAGGATTTCCGGGTAACAAACCAGCGCCAGCTTGTCTTTGTAAGTGGGAGTATTAGGAACTTTCTTTAAATCACATCTTTGGGCCAGGACGACTTGTGAAGGAATAATTCCAATGCCTGCGCCTGAATCAACCAGGTTGGCAAGAAGCTCAAGGTTTGAGACTTCGATTCTTTCGGTAGGAGCATGCTTCCATTTAGATATGATGGCCTGGGATTGGATTAATTCCGGGTTATAAATGAGTCTTTTGCGGTAGAGCTTTTTAGATTCAAAAACCGCCACTTCATCTTCACCGATTAGTTTTGTAATTAATCCAGGGATAGGGAGCGGGTTCATAACCAAACCAAAATCAACTTCACCAGAAGCCACTTTTTTATTAATTTCCATTGAGGATTCATTGATAATTTGCAGGTCAACGTTAGAAGCAAACTGGTTCATTGATTTCAAAAATCGTCCCAACAAAAACATTCCAACTGAGGGATGGCAGCCGATCTTAAATGCTAGATTGACAGGGTTCCCCTTAATCTTGAAAAGTGTTTTTAAGGCATTTTTGGCCTCAGGTAAGATCATTCTTCCCTGAGGAGTTAGCTTTATTCCTTGTCGTCCTCTGATAAAAAGAGGAATTCCCAATTCTCCTTCAAGCTTTTTAATGGCCAGAGAAAGAGAAGGTTGTGCCATTTCAAGCTTTTCAGAGGCTTCTGAAAGAGTTTTGGAATTAGCGACTGTGACAAAATTTTCTAAATCTTTGAATGTTACCGACATATTTGTAAATACCTATATTAAACATTTATTCCATCTAATTTTTAAATGATCAGCTTTTGTTTATCAATAGTAAAAATTAATTTCGATGGAGGAATCAATGGAAGCAGCAAAAAATGAAGCACTTATAGATAATAAAGAAGCTTTAGCCGTGATTTATAAGGCCGTCTTAGAGTTATCTAATCACGATGATTTAAGTGATATTCAGTATGCTGACGTTCCTATTCTTAAGAAAGCAACGGAGCAGTTTTTTGAAAATGTGCCTTTGACCTTTTTATTGCCTGCCTTTCCAGCAAAAAGTCCAAGTACAGCAAAGACTTCGGGCATTCATCCTGATTTGGGTGAAGTATTGGCCCTCAAGAGCCTGGATGAAATGTGTAAAAAAATATCAAGCGTTTACGCTCCAGGTGCCCGTGTCGTGATCTGTTCAGATGGAAGAGTTTTTAGTGATGTTGTCTCTGTGCCCGATGCTCATATTGATGAGTATGGAGAGTGGATTGAGAATATTATCAGAGAGTTTAAGCTTTCTCATCTTTCGACATTTTCTATGGACGACTTGTACCCGGATACAAAGGGGGATCTTCTGCGCGAAAGACTGGTTTGGCGATATGCCAAGTCTACAGATGAAATCAGGTTTTTGGTCATTAATGATGACAATTACAGAGCGCTCTTTAATGGGGTCCATAAATTTATGATGGAAGATCACGGGGGGCTTGCTGAAAATAAAACACTTTCAAAAAACCAACTGAGCAAAAAAACAAAACTTTTAACATACGAATTGATCCGAAGATCTGATGCCTGGTCAGAGCTTTTAACAGATCAGTTTGGAGATGTTCTGCGCTTGTCAATTCACGCTTACCCAATCAATCACTCAAAATTTGGAGTGAAGCTCTTATCGTCATCAGATAAATGGGCGACTCCCTGGCATAACGTGACAGTGAAAGTAGATGGTGCTTTTCAGTTGATGCATAAATCAAAGGCACTAGAGCTTGGAGCTACAGAAAAAAGACTTGGAGGTAAGTATGTCTACTTTGAAGTTTAATGCCCTTACAGTGCTAAATGCGGGGGAAAAGAGTGATGAAGAGCTTCTTCATTACGCTTCTTCTTTAAGTGATAAAGAAGGGGATCTAAAGAACAAGATTCTTCATTGGGAGTTTGGTCCCATTATGAATATGAAGTTTGATGAGAATGCCTCGAATTACCTATTTTCAGCAGAGGAAGTTCCTCTCCATTGGGATGGCGCTTTTTATAAAGAGCCTTCACATTTACTTTTTTATTGCGTGGAAAGTCTTGGCGTTGGTGGAGAAACTATCTTTGTAAACACTGAAGCTCTTTGGAATGATTTAACGACTGAAGAAAAATTAGAATGCGAAAGCATTACCTTAAAGTATTTCACGGAAAAAAAGGCCCACTATGGGGGAGAGATTAATGTTCCTCTGGTGCAAAAGCATCCCGTGAGTGGCAGGACGATATTACGCCTGGCCGAAAGAGTCGAGACCTCGCTTAATCCGGTAGGGCTACAGATTGAAAGTAGTCGCGGGATTGATACGACGGCTTTTTATAAAAAGATGTGCGAGAAACTCTACGATCCTAAGTATCTCTACGAACATTCATGGCAAAAAGGTGATCTCGTGGTTTGTGACAATTTCACCTTTTTACATGGGCGAAGAGCATTGAAGAGTAATTTAAAACGTAGCTTTAAAAGAATTCAAATTTTGTAGGAGACTATATGCAAACGGCGAGCGGACAATCATTTTTGGACTTTAAGAAAGAATCTAACTTAAAAACTTTCCCACAGGATTTTTCTAACTATATAACATCGTTTGGTGACACGTATTTCTGGTCGAAAGGAAATTTTCATGTTGTCACTCGTGCCGCTGACGCGAGAATGGTTTTAACATCACCAGAATTTAGTGCAGACAGAGGCGGTTTTTTCATTTCGCGTATGCCGGAAATGGACCTTTCCCTTATCCAGGACTTTTTTGGAATTGTTCAAAAGATGATGGTTATGAGTGATGACAAAGACCATTCTGCAAGAAGAAAAATTGCGGCAAGAGGTTTTGAAGATCATATCATTGACCGTTTTGCCAAAACGGTTGAAGAAACCGTTAAGCGAATTGTAAAAAATGTAAAAAATAAAGAATCCTTTGAATTTGTTGAGGCCTTAAGTAAAGAACTTCCATCGACAGTTTTGGCAGATTTATTTGGGCTTCCCGAGGAAGACAGGTCCGAGTTTTTCAATTCGGCCAATATCATGACTGGATTCTTTGGAGGAGCAACAAGCTACTTTAATGAAGATGGAATTCGAGTTAACAATGCAGCGAAATCGCTAAAAGAGTATTTTCAAAAGTTGATTGTAGAAAGAAGAGGAAGTAATGGGCAAGACTATGTTTCCATCCTGCTTAAGGCTCAACCGATGACAGGAATGAGCGATGATGAATTGATTTCTCAACTCATTATGATGTTTGTTGCAGGACAGGTAACGACTACAGATCAAATTAACAATATGATGTTTCTTTTAGCCGCAAATCCTCAAATACAAAAGGAGCTTAAAGCCGACCCTACTTTGATTAATAATGCTTTAGAAGAATTAAAGCGAATTGATCCTGCAGTGACCTTTATTTTCAGGGTGGCGCGAGCGCATACAAAAATAGGGGAGCAACCTATCAACCCTGGAGATGTCATTTTTATCTCTAATCATGCGGTCAATAGGGATTTGCCAACTGAAGACAGGGCACATGAAATTGATATCAGAAGAGAAGTCAGTCACTTTGCTTATGGACATGGGCCTCACTATTGTTTAGGCGCAAAGCTTGGGAGATTGGAAATTCGTCTGCTTTTTGAAGAGATTTTAAGAGAGCTTCCGTTACTGGTTCTGGATGAATCTCAAAAAAGTAGCAGAGATCATTACTCTCTTTCTTTTTCTGGTTTTCACTCGCTATTTTTGAAGCCGGCCATTGAGTAGAAAACTATATGAATAAAACAATTAAGCTCCTTATTTTTGACCTGGATGGAACTTTGGTGGACTCACATCGGGATATCTTAAATGCGGTTAATAAAACGATGGAGCATTTTAATGCTCCTCCGGTTTCAGCGAGCGAGGCCAAGAGTTTTATCGGGAGTGGGATTTTTAATTTTATTATTCAAAGATTATCAGAGGAGGGAATAGGGGATTTTGATAGAGCGTCTGAGGTTTATAGAAAGAATTATGCTAAGTGCATGCTAGAGAACACTTCTGTTTATGAAGGTGTTTTTGAAATGCTTGATAGGTTTTCTGATTATAAAAAAGTTGTTTTGACGAATAAATCAAATGAATTTGTCGGGACGATTCTAGAAGAGCTTGGGCTTAGCAATTACTTTTTGAATTTTTATGGAAAGGAGACATTTGAAAAACATAAACCTGATCCTCTTCCTATTTTTAAAATCTCTAGTGAGTTTAATGTCTCAACAGAAGACATTTTAATAATTGGTGACTCAGAAGCCGATATATTGGCCGGGAAAAATGCCAATATACAAACTGTTGGAGTGAGCTACGGCTATGGAAATCCATTCAGGCTAAAAGAGATACAGGCAGACTATATCATTGATCACCCAAATGAACTGGTGACTATTCTTAATTAGCGTCTTGTCAGCAGGTGTTGTAGAGTCACAAGACGTGCTTTAGGGAATTTGTAACGGAAAAGAAATGAGTCAATTAGGATATGCAGGACATTGAAAGTCCCATAGAAAGCATAGGCTAGGTTTCTGACTTTAAAACCTCCGATATACTGTTCTGTGAGTCCTTTTTCCAGGATGCCAAAATTGGCAAGATAAACCGTCATTCCATCTCTGCGGAAAGATAATACGACAGCATACGTAGCAATTAAGACAATCGCAGAAAGAATACCAAAAAAAGTGATCATGTCTTTTCTAGATTTTCCAATTTTAGCGTAAATAAAATAGTATTCCAGACCATGCACTAATCTTTGTGTTGCTTGGGCAACCATCGAAATGGGATAGAATACCCAGACAATCATTCTAAGAGCAAAGATCCCTTTTGATGATTTTAAGAGGCTGCTGCTTTTTATGGCCACGTAGATATAAGTCAGGGCCGAAAGAGCTGCGAGGGTTAGGCCTAAAATTTCAAGTGGTCTAGAAAAACCATATTGAGACACATTAACAGGGTTTCTGCGGAAAGTTCCAAAGAAGCCTGCGATTACGACACCTGTCACTAATCCAGTCGCGCATAATCGTTCCCACTTCTCCCATTTTTTTAAATTGTCAGAAGTTTCTCCAAATTTGTTATAGAGAAGAGAGATCCCTTTACTTTGATGGATCATATGAAAGACAGAGATGAAATAGATATCTATCAGGATAAATGAGAGAAAAACCCATTTCATAAAAGGAAACTGGGATTCCATTTTTTCCATACTAAAAACAAACATTAAAAAAAGAATTAATCCCAGAAGTGTGAAAGCAGCAAAGAATTTAGGCACACTTCCAAAATGTTCTTTGGCCCATTCTCCACACTCGGGACTTTGGCCTACAATATAGATAGTAATTAAGTGGTGAATAGCACCGAAGTGACTAATGGCCACAAAAAAGGCAATTGAAAAGGCCCAGCCAAGTTGAAATTCAGCAAAAATAAAAGGAAGAGAGATCAATGGAAAGAGCAGATTGATCCATTCACTTTTTTCTGGCAAATAGGAATTGGACACTATTTTCATTGTGCGAGAATCCATGAGTTATGTCGGTACATACTATAACTTAAATTTTGCGTGCAAAAGTCTTTTACGTCGATCAGTTTTTTAAACTCAGAGTCCGAACTTCTTCTAGAAAAGAAGATTAAATCCAGGTTTTGCACTTCATTTCTTCTGCAGAAGGCCTGAGCGCGGTTAAAATGAACCAGAGGGTCACAGTGAATGCGCGTTCTAAGTCTGAGTGTCCCATCAAGTTTATTCTTTCTAAAACTCTCGTTCCAGTCATTGTTTATGTTGAGCTTTTTAACTGACGAGTCTTTCATGTGGATAGTGAACTCGCCATCACACACACTTTTAGCATCGAACATATTAAGTGCAAAATAGCGCCCTTCTCCCGTGAGTGTAATATCCCCAGGAAAAAGGTAAGGAGTTAGCTGTACAAGACAAAACAAAGTTAAGTAGGTTGCCCCTTGCCAGCTTCCTCCAATGGGAAGAAGTGGAGCAGATACGGCCGGAGCTGCAAAAAGGCGATCTAGAATGAAAATGGCCAATAATGAGTACATGACCATAGGATAGAAGAATCCAACGATAGGCCAAGAAAGAAGATGGAAGAGTAAGAATTGAATAAAGGTAAAGTAGAAGATTCCTTTTTTCTTTGAGAGAAGAAAGAAGGCAAGAACGAGCTCGAGCACGACGACGTAAGCAAAAGAAATTTTATGTAGACTTTCAGGAAGCCATAATTTTTCTAGTCGATAAATACCTGCGCCGCTCAACCATTCTTCATTGAGTTTGATTGTCCCGGCCCACACATAGAAAAGAACGATGACTTGTGGAATAACTTTTCGTTTACTGTAGATAAATAAATAGGCCAGAGTTACAGCTAAGGCCATGTAGTGTTGATTCATTCTCAATTGATAGTCTTGGGCAAAAAGAATGAATTTAAAGACCGAAAGAGTGACAAGTCCAGTATAGGCCCATTTAGTGTAGCGTGTAGGTAATACGAAAAGAAAAGAGACGGCTAATCCAAGTAACAAATAAAGGGAAAGAACGAGATCAACTTGCTCAACACTCAAGAATCTATAGTTGAAGCAGTTTTCAAAAAATGGCCAGCATACGGGAGTGGCCTGACTGGAGATAATTTGAGGGACCTTTAAATCAAGGCTCCAGAAGAGATAAGTCCAAACGTGAGTGAGAGAAAGGAAGAGTCCAAACCAACTTAAGGCCTTATCATTTTCAATTTCATTAATGTTCTTTTTAAAGAAGTTTTTCATCGATATTGATTGATAAGATTTAGTGTTAAAACGTTAGCTTGGTTAGGGCTATAAATATAGACGTTATGAGTAATCATTTTATGATTTTCATCATAGATTGTAAGGTCATACTTCAATGAGTGAGGAACTCCTTTGTAATTAAAGTTGAGCTCCAGTATTTTGATTTTAGAAGTAAACTCTCGAGGGTTTACATCTCCCTGATACCAGCGGGAATGTTTAAAAGTTTTTTCTTCACCAACTTTCCACCAACCCAAAGGAAATTTAACTTCATCAAAAGCATAATAATTTCCTTCGCGCGTATCAAAGACTCGTCCAAGACCTTGAGAGTCATCAGTCAGAGTAAAGAGCTGAGTTTTAGCTTCAATCTTTGAAGTCTTTGGAGAGATTCTCTTATAAACAAGAAATGAGCGTTTAACTTTTGGATGATACCATTGTTGCGCACCTAGAATTTCTTTGCTGTAAGTGTGTCCTCGGCTATTGGTATGATTAAAACTTTTATCATTGCTATTTTCCATTGAAAGAGTTTCACTTCCATCCCAATCGTTTCCATCCCAAAGTTGCACAGGAATGAATCGCGAATTGCCTTTGATTGATTTCTCCCAAGTACGTAAGTTTAATCCAAGAGAAGGAGAATCCCATAATTTAACTTTAGCTCCACTTAAGTAGCGTGGGGAATCACAAACCTTCTTAACGGCAGGTGGGAGGTAAATTTCACTAGCTGATTCACCTTGGTAATAAAGAATTGGTTTGAGTGAAAGTCTTAGTCCTTTTTCATTCCATTGCACTTCACCGGTCAGGGTAGGGATGGGAGGAAGTCCAACTAAGCCTTCTTCTTTTAAAAAAGGGTTCTTAAAATCTAAAGCAGCTGCTGCTTCGAACATTGAGTACATGAAGGCAGAGTGAAAATCAGGTTTGTAATGAAATTGTTTTTCAAACTTTGTCTCAAAGGCACAATTTGATAGGGCCCCACTGTTTTTATATTCTAGATCTGGATGCCAGAACATCGCTTGCCAACTATTTTTATAGAGCCATGGATGATTGGCCACTGATGATTGAGCTTTTCCATAAGTGATGATTTTGGTCATTGCTGAAAAGATTTTATCGTCTTGAAGAGATTTAAAAGTGACTGGGATATTGTGTGTGATAAGAAAAACCCAATCTTCTTTTTTTATGTCGGCCTTTTTCCATTTTTCGGCTAACTCTGGCGTGCCTTCTTGAGGTGTAGCGATATCTAAACCAATGGCAATAGATCTTGCACTTAAATCCTTTCTGGCAAATTCAGCGACTTCGTCTAAGTAAGGAACATTCGTCAGGCGAATGATATGGGCCTTGCGCGGCTTCTTTCCTTTTGTTAAAAGAAAATCTACAACCCCTGATAAGTAATCTTCCGTTTGAAAAAACACATTAATCGTTGGAAGGGCAAGATTCATTTTAGGAGAAGCGACGACTTGATTAAGAAAGAAAAGATTTTTCTTTTCTTCCGGTTTAAGACTTTTTGTAAGTTCGATCACTTCATCAGCAATTGAAGAGCCAGGAGGTCCAAAAACTAATTTGGGATCCTTCTTTTTAAGAAAGCTAACGGTTTGTTGTGCACTTAGTTTTTCATCTGACTTTGAATCTGCAGCATGCAGTTCTAATTTTTGCTCAGGATGATCAGCCACATACATTTGAGCTGCATTAAAAATTCGCTGTCCTTTATCCTTTGGGCCAGAAAGAGGTGTCGATAAATAAACAGGCAGTAATTTAGCAGGAGAAGGAGAACATGAAATCACAGAGCATGAAATGAACAGACAAGTGAATAAGTGATTGTATAGTTTGTATGTACTCATGATCTGAATAATGTTGTTGTCAATTCTCTAAGGGATACATAAACTTATTTTATGTCCCTTCTAAAGCAAAGTCTACATTTGGTGGCAGCGGTCGTTGTTGTTACTATTCAAATTATAGCACAGCCTATTTTTTTTGGAGTTTTTGGAAGCACAACTGCAGTTGAAAGCATGATTTTAATTGCTGTCATGGGTGGTATTTGCCTTGGGCAGTCAGGTCTTTTAAATATTGCCTGGACACGCATCCTATTAACGGTGTCGGGTATTATCCTCACACTCTTGGGCTGGTTTTACTCTGAGGCCATTTTGCAAGGTTCGCGTTCGCTTGTTGGTGAATTACTTGCGGGATTTCTCATTGTTTTAACTGTTGTTTCATCCGGTATTCTTTCTTCGCGTGCGATCTATCTTGATTCTGACATTAAGAAGAATTACTTTTGGCACAACTTAATCTGTGCTTTTGGTATTTTATGTCTTTTTGGAATTCAGGTTAAGTTTGGAAATGCCGCTGTCTGTATTGTGGCAGGAAGCGCTCTTTTGTTGATTTCTTTAAGCCACCGTCTATGGAACACATCTGAATCTCTGCTCGCGATTCATTGGAACTCTCTGACTTTGACTTCTTTGGGACTCGGCTTTTTCTCAGGAGTTTATCTCTCTTGTGTTTTAGAAACCATGGAATTGTCTATTTTTCCTTCCGGGTTTGAGTTTCATTTTTATCTTCTTCTGACTTTTTTACATTTGGCAGTTGCCCGTTATTTGCCGGCACGAAAAGTAAAATTCTCTCTCATTCCAATGATGGCCTTCCTGGTTTTTATTTTAATCTTGGTTGGTTTTTTTGGCGGAGTGAAAGATTTCTTCTTTTTTAATCAAGCGCCGCTTATTTTTTCGAGTTACTCAGTTTCTTATCGAATTGCGCTTGTGAGCTTTATCCAGGTTTTCACTCTTTTAATTCCGTATGCTTTTTTTGCTTATGTTGTTCCAAGACGACAGTTAGAAGCGCCGAATGAAAATCATTTATTCTTCGTTTCTTTAGGGAATTTCCTCGGTTTTCTTATTCCTGGGGTTCTGCTTATCCATCCGCCTCTTGAGATGCTTCTACCACTATTCTTCATCTTATCTTTGGTATGGTGGAAAGTGGTTGATTCTAGCAATAGGAAACAAATGGTTGGACTTGTGGTGTGTGCATTGATCCTTTGTGGATTTCTTCTTCCTGAGCCTAGTAGACGAATTCTTGTTCAGTCTCTTAAGTCGCGCATTCTTTTAACAGAATCAGTTTTTGTGGATAAGGGTTTTGGATTAAACGGAGTACAAGAGATTCATCGCAAAGAAGGAAAAGTTGGTTTTGTTTACAGCTACGGCGATATCCCGGGGATTGGACTTGGGGGGTACGTCGCTCCAATGTATTCTCCAGCTGATTTAGCTAAGTCGCTTGCGACTAAAAGGCTTATGAAAGAAAATAAAGTGAAGCGCGTTTTAATACTTGGATTGGGAAATCATCTTTTACTGAAATATGCTTCAATTCTTCAAGATGAAATAGGTGGGACGATTGAAGCGATTGATGTTATCGACAATTTTCCTCCTTATGAAAGAGAGGGATTTAGAAAAGAAATCAGTGATGTAATTGATTTTAACGATAAAAAATTACCGACATTAAAAGTTCATACTGATGATGTTTTCAAATTTTTGGCCCGAAAAAAATATAATGAACCTTATGATTTGGTTGTGAATAATTTAACTTGGCCTTTATATATGAGCGCTAGATTGACTTATACTAAAGAGTTTTTCGATTTAGTTAATGGAGCGCTAACTGATAATGGGATTTTTGTCACTCGGTCATTTACTGATGAACGAATTAATTGCTTAACCACTTTTGCTTTTCCATTTACTGGTAAAATAAGGCTGGCAGGTCTGGCCCCGGTAATTGTTGGATCAAAAACGGCCGTAACTTCTGCTGAGGCTTCCTCTGATCAGGAAAAATGCGACGAAGGTCAAAACCCGAATTTATCAAAGTTATTCTGGGGGCAAGGGCTTTATGAGCGCAATATGCAAAAGCGCTCTTCTATCCGAAGCATTGCTGAGTCTCGTGTGTTGTTTTATCCAGCAACTGGAATATTAAAGGAGAAAGCAGAAGTCATTGGAAAGGCGAGTTCACTCTTTTCTGAGAAGTACCATAAGGAGATCATTTCTGTTGATTCAAATAGCAGTGATATCTTTGCTCAGTATTTATATAAAGCTTTTTCTCTTAATTCGCGCCATAGACAAAGTTTTTCTATCTGGCCTTATCTTTCAAAGGATATTGAACTCAGTGGGAACCTATCAAAATTAAAATCAACTTGTTCTTTTTATAAAGATTATAAAAAGAAGTTTGCAAGTTCCCCGGATGTTTTAGGTGTTAGAGTTTATTCAGAACTTCTAAAGTCATACAACATTTCAGAAGATTGCTTCGAGACTCTCTAAGTTATTTTCCGTGATAATTTTCCGAAAGACATGGCTGCCATTTCGTGTTGCTCGAAGTAGTTAAGGCAATTTTAAGATTTGAGACCGGCAGGCTCACTGAAACTCTAGCATTGGCCCTTGTTCCGTAGAGATAAACAGATTCTCCTTTTTCTTTTTTTGCCTCTCCAATGACACTAATAAATCCAGTAATCGGTGTAGCTAATTCTGTATGCCATTCAAGTGGCGCGCTTAGGTCGGAAATCTTAAAAGGAGCCGATTTGATTAATTTAAGATTTTTATCGCAGATATAAATATTTCCTTCTACCTGTTTAACATCTTTCAAGTCTTTTCTTAATAAGGCCGACAGATAAAGCCATCCAGACATGAGGCCTGGAGAATCTTTGATCGGCGCAGAGTACTTCGAGCCAAAGAGCTCTGGTGTCCACCAGAAGTTTAGTTGAAAGTTGCGGACTTGCCCAAAAGAGAGAGGATAAGGTCTGCCGGGATCACCCCAAGCTTCTCCTCCTGCGACCAGGTTAGATGAAAAGTCATCATAGCGTGGAGTTCTATTGGGAAGATAACGATAATAAAAAGCTTCCAGGTAGTACGGTTCAAATAGCGCAGGTAATCCAATGTTTCCGACAAAGTCTGAGGTTTTAATTTCGAATTTGTAGGGGAATTGAACTTTATAAAAACGTTTAAAAATAAATGGTCGATAGATTGAAGAAAAATTAACTAATCTTAAATGCAGCTCTCCCCCTGGAGGTACCTTGATATTCGGATGCAAAGTGATTGTTCCTGAAATAATAGATTCAACTTTTTTATTGGCAATCCAGCTGGCGATTTGAGCTTTTTCTTTTGCAGATAAAGAGTCTGCAACAAAATCTTGAGTCACGACTTCTTTTGCTGCAAAGGCCGATGCCTGGGCAAAGAGAAGAGATACTAAAAAAAATGGTTTGATAAGTTTAGTCATATTTCTTTAACTATCTCGTGGAGTGCAGGCCGGAGCTGCTTTATTACTGATTGTTGTTAAAACTATTTTTAAACTGACGGCCGGAAGATTGATGACTACTTTCGGACTTGCTCTTCCTCCGCGAAGATAAACAGTTTTACCATCTGGTGTTTTCGCTGTGGCTGTTACACTGATAAAACCAGTAACCGTGTTTGGTAAATCAATATGCCATTCAATGGGTTTGTTCAGGTCAGCGATCTTAAACGAAGTTGACTTTACAAGTTGAAGTTTTTTGTCGCAAACATAAATACTGCCTTCAATCTGTTGAACGTTATCAAGTTTCTCCTTTAACACATTAGATAGGTATAACCAGCCAGACGTGAGTGAAGGAGAAGATTTAATTGAAGGTGAAAAACGTGAGCCAAATAATTCCGGTGTCCACCAGAAGTTCAATTGAAAATCGCGATTTTGCCCAAATGAAAGTGGATAGGGTCTTCCCGGATTCCCCCAAGCTTCTCCACCGACAACTCCTTCAGAATCATCATAACGAGGAGTTTTATCCGCCCGGTAGCGATAGTAAAATGCTTCCAGATAGTAAGGTTCAAATAAGGCCTGGGGGCCAATGCCGCCAACAAAATCTGAAGTCGTAATTTGGTACTTATATGGAAACTGAACATTGTAGAGGCGCTTAAAAATAAAAGGGCGATAAATTGATGAAATATTCACAAGCCTCAAGTGAAGCTCGCCTCCCGGGGGAAGCTTGATGTTTGGGTGGAGATTAATAGTTCCCGAAACGATGGTGTCGATTTTTTTGCCAGTGACCCATTCTTCGATTTGTTTTTTTTGATGAAGGGAGAGAGGCGCAGAGATAAAGTCTTGAGTGATCATTTCTTTGGCAATACTTAGGGGCATTGGCCCCATGAGTAAGAAGAATGCTAAAAGGATAATCTTGCTTATTTTGAGCATAGTGGTTTATTAATGGGTTAATTCTTGTCCATCACAAATCGTAACGATGTGAGTGACTTCCACCATATTCTTTCTTGGAATCTTCTTATCCAGGCACCCAGTATAGTATTTTTGAGCGCTCTGGCATTTTTTCAAAGAATTTTCCGGAATACTTAAAGCATAGAGTTGTGAAGCTGGATCAAAGACCAGGTAGTTGTGATTATTTTTCCCGGTAAATTTTGTGAGAGAAGCTCTTAGCTCTGGAAGAGCACCTTCAAAGAGAGGCATTTCCATATACCAAAGATTCTCTAGATGCTTTTTATCAACACCCATCTCTTGGAAAATTTCCAGGGCCACTTTTTGAGAGAATGGAGCATTTGCCTTCTGGAACTTTGAAATAAGAGTTTCCATTCCATTAACAGAAGTTGTGCGTCCGAGAACGTTGTTAAGCATTGGTTTAGAGAAAACGAAATCCGTGTTACTCGCTAATTGGTGGCAAGCGTGGCATGACGTCTGGAAGTCTGTGATAGATTCGTACTTTTCTGGAACTTCACCTTTTTCTAATCGCTCAAGTCTTCTGCGGTTCATAAGTGCATAACCCCATCCGTCTGTGTCTGGGTAAAGCTTATGATCGCGCTTCATAACCATGAGCCTAAGTTGATTTGAAGGGATTTTACTTGAAGGAAATCTTTCATCTTCTTCAACCTGAAATCCAGTCTTGGCAAACATCGCTCCATCAGGAAAAGGCTTTCCTTCGTTTAGGGCCTTCCATGCAATGTCGTTAGCAAAAATAACTCGAAGCTGGTCTCTGTCTGTTCTGAAAGTTGAAGTGACCATGCGCCAGTCGCGGTAGAAGTTTTCAAACTCTTCCCATTTCATTCCGTTAAGAACGTCTTCAGAAACGGGATTCTTAGTATCCTTTAATTTCTTTTTAAGATCTTCATTGAGTGAATTGTCATTAGCAGAAAAGCGGCAGGCCATGATTGAGACAGTAAGTAACAAAAAGAATACGTGTTTCAATTTAAAAGAACTCACTAAAATACTCCGGCAATCCAATAATAAATGTAAAAAAATTTTATCCTTCGCAAGTGGCAATTGTCCACTTGTTTGGAGTAGTTGAACTTTTCACATTGCTCATTGCGGTAATCAAAATCACCCAGAACAAATAGTAAGAGCTTGTGACATAGAAAAAACAAGCGAGATAGAGATGGGCAGCCAATAAGAGTGGAAGTGTCCATGCTTTGGAAGAGAGCTTTCGGTAAGATATCTCTAAGCCAGCAATCACTGCAAAGACAATGAGGTTCCATCGACTTGCCATGGGCAATTCTGCCATTAAGTAGAAAGAGCGTGGCAATTGCTCTAAGGGAAAATTAACAAAAGGTAGTTTTGCAAGAATAACGAACGTTAGTAACGTTATCCTTAATCCACCAATAAAGGTCATCGCCTTTAAAAGCCATTCCTTCATTTCCATTAGTGGACCTTTTGGATCTTTTAGAAAAACAAAGGCCAGGATAATCAAAATGATGTGGTCAGGGAAAGAAAAAGGAATATTGTAGGTTACTAAAAGGACAGTGTTGAAGATTATTGAAATAAAAAAGAGCATGCGCATGAAGTTCTTTTTATATAAGAAAATTGCAGCGAATGTGATGGCCATGTAGACCATTGAGTAGATGCGGAAGCCATCAAGCTCTCTTTCCGATAAAGCAAGAGTCGTGAGCTTTAATAGGTTCTGAATGGTGAAAATAGAAAGCAGATAGAATGTCAGTACTAAGATGTTGTTTCTATTTTTCTCAAGGTCTTCTTCTGATTCCGAATTAAAAAATGAAAATGGAAGGATGAGAAACGAAAAGAAGAAATGAATATTAAATAAGACTGAATTTGATAAATGGAAAAAAAGGATTGAGGGGATCCAGATCTTGCGAAAGCGTTTTGAGCTAATAGCAAAAATACCTGAAACTTGTAAAAGAAGAGCAAGTGGAAGGAGCGGGTAAGTTGGAAATTCATGGCCTTTTAAGAAAGGAACCAAGAATGAACTTCTATGGCTGAAATACTCCAGCTCAATGATTCTGTTAAAAAGTGTTTTATCCGTCAGGAAATGACTATATTGATAAATCTTGATTAGCCCTGAAAGGACATAGGGAGAAACCACAATGGCCATAAGAACTTTATACTTATCAACAAAAAATTTCTTATCAAAGTTAAAAAAGAGAAGAGCGATTGAGAAATAGAAAAAACAGAACGACTCATTGGCATTAACAGCAAGTATCGGGAAGCTGGTCATGGCTATGTAGAGTAAGTTGGTCAAAACGACTAGGAATTGAATCCATTTTTTTCTGCCATAAAAAACAGAAAGAAAATAAACCGACACACAAAAAATTACAATCAGCCATTTTCCAGTTTGAGGATCGCCCACATTCTCTAGCACAAGACGAATTGGCCACTGATAGTAGTTAACAGGCATCGGGCTACTTAAGAAAACAGTCAAGCGAGGCAGGAAGAAGGCATGCGCAAGGTAGAAAAGAAAAGTTATGATCGTTGGGTACTTGATCTCAATGTCGATTTTAGATTTCATACACCGCCAATAGTTTGGTTGGACCACAATCGTTTTGGATAAACCATTGATGAATATCACAACCTACTTCATAGAGAGAGACCGAAGCTTTTTCTTCCCCGATAAACTCTTTTAAACGGGCACTCGTCAATTGTGATTTTGTATAAAGTGACATGATCTCAGTTATGCGTAAGCTGTCTTTTTGGTTGCGGTTATTTCTGTTGTTGAAAACCATAACCGGCACATTGTCCTTTTTGACCTGAACTTCATAGTATTTTATATGTGGAGCATCGGCAGTGCAGAATAAGCACCAGTTAAAAAAGGGCAAGCGCACTTTATTATCCCTGTTGGGACCAACGATTCCAACATTGATTAAGCAAAAAGCTGCAACGATAAGGTAAGGAACAAACTTTCCCCACTGCTTCATCAGAGAAATTCCTTGGTTTTTTGCAAAGTTATTTTCTGATAATAGAGTACACCAAAAATAGATGGGAGCCTAAAATTTTTTACTACTAACTTATGAGAGTGATAATCTCATTGAGATATTTTCTTAATTGATTTCGACGAGCCTCACTAGAAATGGCAACAAGTTGCTCAAAATTGCCGACGATTTGTTGTATGTGCCTAAGTTCTATGGGGCCTTGACCTTTGACATGATTCTTGCGAATAAAATAATAAAAGAGCTTTAACTTGTCGCTGGTTTCTTCGCCGGGATAATTATAATCATGTAGATAAAAATTCAAAAGACTATCCATTAAGCCGAGAGTATCTTGTGAAGGCATCATTCCCTCTATGAAAACAAGAGCTTTTTGGTCAAAGTGTTCAACTAGTGCACATGAAATAGCGATTAAGTATAAACGTGAAAACTTTTCTTTAAAGGCATTATCATTTTTGTCATTAAAAATATTTTTGTCTAAGTTCAGACTGTTAACAACTGCTTGTTGTAGCTCCCTTTTAATGGAGCCGTCTTCATTGTCGTTAGAATATATTTTAAATTTAAAATCATGCGGTGAATAGAGCTCTTGTTTCAGTTTTCCTTGAAAAGGATTAAATTGATAAAATGAACACCAGCCAATTGTAATGAGATCATTATTGCCAATAGAAAAAGAAGGTACTTCAGTATTTGAAATTGACATCTTTTTTAGCATTCTGACTTTAATTATTTGATAGATCCTGTTTTTATCCTGATCTTCAGAAATTAGACGAATCCTCTTGTTGGCGTCGATATCAATTCGAATGCCTCGGTTTTTTAAATATTCAGTATAGCTCATAGAATCTCATTGTAATTTTAATTATTCATTCATTTTATATGAAGTAAAAAAAATTGCGAGAAGAAGTATGAGTTTATTAAGGACTTATAGAAGGGAGGTTCCTCTCCCTTCTATTGCAAAAATGAAGAATTAAAGTTTTGCTTGGATAGCCTTAGCTTGCTCAAGATGCTTGCTCACGTGTTCGCGAGTTGCTTGCAGATGGTTCTTGAATTCAGGCTTCGTTGCATTCGGAATAAACTTTTGGTCTAGGTCATTAAGAAGTTGCTGGTGCATAGAAACTTGTTGTTCCATATACATCTTATCAAAGGCTATCCCTTTTTGTTTTTTCAGCATGTCCTTATTGGCCTTAGCACTTTCTTTTAATGCTTTTGACCATTGTGAATCTTCAGGATCAATGTCATTTTTCTTTACGATTTTTTTTGTCTCTTTTTCATTTTTCTTATGCTCTTCCATCATATGCTTTGCGAATTCTTTAACTTCTTTATGAGAAGCATCGTCTTTAGCTAGTTTTGCAGCATCGATTTCTGCATCATTAGCTTCTTCAAGAATTTCTGCGATTTGATGATCGTTCATTGCTTGTGCGTGTGCTGCAAAAGAAAAAGCTGAAGTTAGGGCAAGGGTTAATAATAGGAACTTGATTTTCATAAACACTCCTGAGTTTTTGAGGAATATTTCCTCGTTGGTGAACACGATTTTGTAGTTAAGCAATTTGCATACCAGATAGTCGGGAATTATTAGGTACGAGAAATGCAAGGCAATGAATGGAGCACTGTACGAAGGAGGTGTGCGTGGCAAGAGGAATTTGGAGCGGAGCGATTAGTTTTGGGCTTTTAAATATCCCTGTCGCAGTAATGAGCGCTAAGGAAGAAGAAAGGCTCAGCTTTAAGATGCTCGATAAAAGGAATAAAGCCCCAATAGGCTATAAGCAATACAACAAAGCAACAGGCCGAGAAGTTGAGAGAAAAGATATTGAAAAGGCCTACGAGTATAAGAAGAATCAGTTTGTCATTATCACCGAAGAAGACTTTTTAAAGGCCAATCCTAAGGCCACAAAAACTATCGATATTGAAGATTTCATCTCTCTTGATGAAGTGGATGTGCTTCTTTTTGAAAAACCCTATTACCTGGTTCCTGGAAAAAATGGTGAAAAAGGGTATGTGCTTTTAAGAAAGATTCTAGAAGACACTAATAAGGTAGCGATTGCTAAATTTGTCTTAAGGAGTAAGCAACACCTTGTAGCAGTTATGGCCCGGGACGAGTACCTCGTTTTAGAGATGCTCCGTTTTGCTCATGAAATCCAAGAAACCCATGAAGCAAAATTCTTGGATGATTTTGATTTGAAAAAAGTTAAAATTTCTCCTCGTGAATTAAAGGCAGCTAAAGTGCTAGTTGATGAAATGACAGCTAAATGGAAACCGGAGCAATACAAAGATACATATCAGGATGAGCTTTTAAAATATATTAAAAAGAAAATTAAAAGCGGCGATGTCGAAGAAAATGAAGAGCTGGAAGAAGAGGCTCAGGAAACAGACACCAATGTTCTCGATCTTCTCCCTTTCTTGCAAAAAAGCCTTGGGGAAACTCATGGACAAAGAAAGGCCAGTCATAAAAGCCGAACTCCAGCGAAGAAAATTGTTAAGAAAAAGCGAGCAAGAGCATGACATTAAAGCAATATAAGGAAAAAAGAAATTTTAAGAAAACAGCTGAACCTAAAGGCGTAAAGGGCACGGTAAAAGATAAGCACATTTTTGTTATTCAAAAGCATCATGCTAGTCATCTACATTATGATTTTCGCCTTGAACTTGATGGGGTTTTAAAAAGCTGGGCTGTCCCGAAAGGACCTTCTGTGGATCCCAAAGTAAAAAGACTGGCCGTTGAAGTTGAAGATCACCCTGTCGGTTATGCAAATTTTGAAGGCGAGATTCCTGAAGGTGAATATGGTGGAGGTCATGTCATCGTGTGGGATAAGGGCGAGTGGATTCCTCCTAAAAATGTTCATGAGCAGCTTAAGAAGGGGCATTTAGATTTTGAACTCCATGGTGAAAAACTAGAGGGGCACTGGATGCTTTTAAGAACCAGACAGGGAGAAAATAAAAAACCGAACTGGCTTCTCGTGAAAAAAGATGATAAGGGCGCTGCACCAGGTGTCGATATCACTGAAAATGACAGAAGTGTGATATCTGGAGTCACCATTGAAGATCTTGAAGGTGGGGTTGAATTAAAAACGCTTAAAAAGAAAATTCCAATAAAAAAGAGAGTAATAAAAGAAAAATCATCAGCTAAAAAAAAAGCCCTAAAAAAACGGAGCCTTTGACTTTTAGAGAGATCGGATCACTTCAATTAGCAACTCTGGTCGATTCACTTCCACTAAGTGAAGATTGGGTCCATGAAATAAAATACGACGGCTATCGCACCCTATGCCGAAAAGATAAAAAATCAATCCAACTGGTTACCCGTGGCGGACTTGATTGGAGTAAAAAATACCAAAGCATTCTAAAAGAATGCGAAAAGTTGCCAGTTGACAGCATCGTGATGGATGGAGAAATCGTCTGGCTTGATAACCAAGGACATTCGAGTTTTCAGGGGCTGCAGAATGCTCTTGAAGCACATCGGGACGGACAACTCATTTATTATGTTTTTGATCTCCTCTTTTTAAATGGTTTTGATATCAGAAATTTTCCTCTTATTGAAAGAAAGAAACTTCTTGAGCAAGTTATCCAGAAAACAAAATCTCAAAAGATTATTTACAGCTCCCATTGGAATGAGGATGGAGCAAGTGTTTTTAAAAGTGCCTGCGACAATAAACTGGAAGGGATTATTTCAAAAAATATTCACGGACAGTATTTATCAGGAAGAGGGAAGAATTGGTTAAAGATAAAATGTAAAAATGTTCAGGAATTTGTTATTGGCGGGTATACATTGCAAAAAAATGGAGCTTCTCTTGGTGCTGTTTTACTGGGAGCTCATAACGAGAAAGGAGAATTTCAATACCTCGGAAAGGTTGGAACTGGTTTTAACAATAAAACTAGCACCAACTTATTAAAGAATTTAAAAACACTTCAAATAATCAAATCTCCTTTTGAGGTTAAATCCCCTAAGGGAGAAAAGCAGCTCTGGGTAAAGCCTACCCTTGTGGCCAATATTGAGTTCGCAGCCTGGACGGAGGATAAGATCTTGAGACATGCAGCTTTTAAAGAATTGCGAAAAGATAAAAAAGCATCGGAGGTCATACTGGAGCTACCGGTAAAAAAAACGGTACTTCGAAAGAAAATTAAAACGACATCAGAGATAAGCAGTCCGGATAAAGTTCTTTACCCGGAAGATCAAATCACCAAACAAGACCTGTTGGATTATTATAAAGCGATTGAAAAATGGATTATTCCTTATTTAAGAGATAGACCTCTTGCTCTCCTTAGATGTCCGGCGGGTTATGATCACACTTGTTTTTTTCAGAAACATGCAGAGACCAATGAAGAAGGGATTAAGAGTCAAAACATCGTCTCTAAACTTAAGGAAAAGAAAGAACAAGTGCTTTATATAGATTCCATGAAAGGACTAAGAGAATTAGTTCAATTAGGCACACTGGAAATCCACGTGAGAGGTGGCGATTATCAGCATATTGATTTTGCCAATCAGATCGTTTTTGATTTTGACCCAGATGAAGGAATGAGTTTTGAGAAAGTTAAATCTGCAGCCTTTGAACTTAAGGCCTTATTGGAAAAATTGAAATTAAAATCCTTTATTAAGGTCAGTGGAGGGAAGGGAGTCCATGTCCAAGTGCCAGTTTCTCCAAAATACGATTGGGATGAAATTAAGGAGTTTGCTAAAAAGATTTGTGAACAAATGGAGTCAACTCATCCCGAAAAATATACGACGACGGTGTCTAAGGCAAAAAGAAAAGGAAAGATCTTCCTCGATTATCTGAGAAATGGATATGGCGCAACAGCGATCGCTCCTTATTCCGTTAGAGCGAGAGAGCATGCTCCTGTTGCCTTACCAATTACCTGGGCAGAGGCGAAAAAATTAAAGAGCGCTCATTCTTACACTCTTAAAGAAGTGCCTAAACTTCTTAAAAAAAGATCTGATCCTTGGAAGGGGTATTTGAAATTAAAGCAAAAGATCAAAGTGTTGGATGATTTTAGAAAACATAAAAAACGTTAATTGTTGTCTTTTTTCCAGATAAAGCCATCAAGAATGTAGTGAGTCGTTTGAGGCAGGGCCAAAAGAGGCACTAGCCATTTTAAATAGTCATGGGCAGAAATATGAGGCAAGGAAGAAAAAGGGACAAAGAAATTTAAATGCTCTCTCCAGATTAATCCTGCCCAGAAACCCTCTTCAATAAAGCTGCATAGGAAAAGAACTCCTAGAAAAACGGGAAGGGAGTATGTTGAAAAGAAGTAGCGAAAATAATTCTTCTGTAAAACTTCATTGTCGCTTAGTTCTTTTTTTCCAGTTAACCAAACCAGTGCAAAATAAGGAATACCATGTGAGACAACATTGGTGACAGTAAAGATGAGATCGCTGTTAAATAAAACAATTCCAGTCATCCAGGATAGGGATGTCCCTATCATAAAGATGATCCTAGGCATGTTTACTGGGTGGTGAAATGAATTGCGAATTTCTTTAGCAAAAAAAGTAAGAATAATAAATATATAAAACACAGCGCTCAACGATGAAAACCATTCTGGAATAAAAATAAAAAAATCATTAGCAATAAACCAACTAAAGTTTCTCGGAAGGTGGGCATGCCAATAAATTAAAGGAAAGCATGTGGCACTATAAATGAAAATGGTATCAATCCATTGACTCGCCTTATTTTGAGCATCACTTCGAGAGTAAAGTCTCATAAAGCCGTATTGCTGTCTGATAAAATGAAAAACCGCGAGATAAGCTAGGGCCCTCCAGAAATAAAGAGCATCAAAGGAATAGATCATTGCACTTAAGATAAAGGACAAAAGTGGAGTTAAAATAAAAAGATTCTTACTTTTATTAAAGTGAAGTGGATTCAAATACGTTTTATAAAGAGAACTGTAAACATGGCTGACATCTATAAGTAAAACGAAAATAATCCATGGAATAAGGCCAAATGACGTATCGTCTGAAATCCATTGGGCAAGAAAAAGGGCAATGATAACAGAGTAGAACGCTGGTCCCAGGATGAACCAGGTGTCTAGTCGTTTATTTCCAATCCAGGGATATGAGAGATTCATCCTTTGCTCGTTTTCTTTAGAATATTTTCTGCGGCTTTACATCCATGATAAAGGCCTTCTTCAAAAATGGAAATCCCGCTCATGTCAGTATGGGCAAATTGAATAGGACCTAAAGGCTCCTGCATCTTCTTTCTTTTTGAATTCCAAAGATAGTTAACTCCCGGGCTGATCATTCCATGCCCCCAAAGCCAGACGTCAACATGAAGAATGTCTTTTGTGATGTCAGGATGCATTTTTTCAAGATCAGGAATTATGACATCTAGCCAGTCGTCAAAAGTCCTAAGAAAGGAAAGATGCCGTGATTCTTTGCTCGTTAATTTATCCAATGGCAAATAGTAAGTGATAACAGTTTCTTTCTGATTGAATTTTAGGTTTTGGTGATTGGCATTGATGTAGCCTAATGAATCACTATAATAGCTGACATTGTCCCATGAGAAAGGTTCTCCTTGTCCCAAAGGTTTATTCTTCAACGAAATGTTTGCAACCATCCATGGAGAATAGGTAAGTTCCTGACTTAATTTTTCAGGAAGTCCTTTAATCACCTTATCGGCCGTGTATCGTGGGCCACTATAGATCACATGGTTAGCGATGAAGCGCACGTATTCCTTAGTGGTGGGGTTAAAACTATCTATGAAAACTTTCTGATTGGGAGAAACTTCTATGTTGTAAGCGAGTTGTTGGCAGCGGATATGATTGCTGGAAATATCTCTGAGTTTTCTAGCCAGCCAGCCATTTCCTTCTGGCCAGGTGATTGTGCTTTGAGAGTCGGAGTTGGCACAATGTCCATTTCTTGATGAGAAATAATGGATTCCCGCCCATGCGGAAACATCTTTATAAGAAACTCCAAAATCATCACGGCAACAATAGTTTACATACCAGTGTAAAGGGGCTGCATCCCATCCTTTTGAAAGGAGGAAGTCATGCATGGTTATTTTATCAAGAGCTAGGAAGTCCTCATCTTGAGAACTATAATCTAAAGGAATAGCAAAAAGGTATTTTCCATCTTTTCCTTTTTTACCTTTTAAGGATTCAACGAAGTGAAAAAAATCATCATATTGCTTTTTTTCATTAGGCCTTATCCCATGTGTGGGAATCAATCCTTCCTGCCATCTGCCTTGAAAAAAAAGCCTTTCTTGAGGGTCAGAGCAAAGATAATAATCATTGATGACTGGAAGACCTTTCTCATAACCGGTAATCACACCCAATTCTTCGAAAAGTTTTATAAGGTTAGTATCGTACAAGTTAGGCAAAGGCACATAGTGAGCGCCCCATGGGTATTTGCTGATGGTGTTCTCTCCAGATTGAGAGTTCCCGCCAGTCGTCGTATCCATTTCCAGGATAATAAAATCAGTTTTGTTATTTTTTTTCAAATGCCATCCGGCAGAAAGCCCTGAGATACCTCCGCCAACAATGACAGTATCAATAGTTTCTGTTCTTTCAGGAATAGTAGATAGCCCTGAGCGAAGAAGATGTCCTGTTTTATAATTTGCACCAACGATTTGCCCAGCAATAGGATAGCGCCTTTTCCTGAAATTAATATAAGACGGGATACTACTAGCTCCGGCAACTGCAGCGAGAGTCAAAAGCTTGGCAAAGTCTCTGCGATTGAGCTTTGGTTTAGTGTGCATAGTTTGCCCATTCTTCTTCAAAATGTTTCACCAGGACCTGATTGTTAAGTTTATTAACTTCTGTGGTCTGAACGATCATATCTTCCGGGAAAATCATTAAAGAATGCAGGACATCTGCAGTGATAAATTTTAAGTTCTCTGGAAATTTTTCAGGAGCAACAAAAGTTTCTGTTGAAAAAAGAATATAACCCCAGTCTCCAAAGGCCGGGACATAAGCATGATAAGGTGTTGTCAGGAAACCAACTGACTTTAGTGTATTATCAATGCACCAGTAAGATTTTTTCGCGACATAAGGAGAAGTGCTTTGAACCACACCTAATCCACCTTCCGCGACAGATCTTTTCAGGAGTTTGTAGAACGTATTTGTGTAGAGTTTACCGATAGAATAGTTACTTGGATCGGGAAAGTCGACGATTACAAAATCAAATTTTTCTTGATTCTCTTTTAACCATAAAAAAGCATCTGTATTGATAACTTTAACTTTAGAAGAGTTTAGTGCGTTGTGATTGAGTGTCGTTAAAAGAGTGTTGGTAGAAAATAGTTTAGTCATTTCTGGGTCGAGATCGACAAGGGTAATGTTTTCAACACTTGGGTATTTGAGAACTTCTCTTACAGCGAGCCCATCGCCTCCACCAAGAATAAGAACCTTTTTAGGATTAGGTATACTGGCCAGGCCAACGTGAACTAAGGCTTCATGGTATCGGTATTCATCTTTTGAACTAAACTGCAGGTTTCCGTTTAAGAAAAGTCGGAAATCATCAGTCGATTTTGTCAGAACAATTCTTTGGTATTTTGTTGATTTGGCGTAAATCACATTATCCTGAAAACTCGCAGACTCGGCAAAAGAGACGATTCGTTCAGACTCAACAAAACCCACTGCTAAAACTAAAAGAAAAAAGATTGCGCTAAGGCGATGAGCGTTGATCCATTTTATTTTGTCTTTAAAAATCGTCAGGGTCCAGACAGCTACCAAAAGGTTAATGATGCCAAACAAGAATGCTGTTTTCACAAAACCCAAGTGAGGGACCAAAAAGAGAGGAAACATAATCGAAGCAATTAAGGCTCCAATGTAATCAAAAGTAAAAATTTTAGAAACGAGATCTTTAAATTCAAAATGAGTTTGCAATATTCTCATTAAAAGCGGGATCTCAACCCCAACCAGGATTCCGGTGAGAGAAAGTAGTGAGTAGAGGATAATCTTGAATGATGTCACATATTCAAAGGAGACAAAGAGGATACTTGCAGAAAAACCTCCGACCACACCAATTAGAATCTCAATCTGAATAAATTTTTCCAATAGGTTCTTATTCAAAAATTTTGAAAGATAAGAACCAATCCCCATTGAAAAAAGATAAACGCCGATGACAGTTGAAAACTGGGTGATTGAATCCCCCAGAAGATAACTGGCAAGAGCGGCGGCGATCAATTCATAAATTAATCCGCAAGTAGAAATGACAAATACAGAAAGTAGTAATAATTGGGCCATTTTTTAATTAACCATGAATAGCAGAGGCCACAATTTGAGCAACTGCAATAGTAATAGCACCTACAGTGATGGCCATCGCCACATTGTGTTTTTCAACAATTTCCTGCCAAAGGTTTCCAGGAGTAAACTTATCAAAAGCGATAAGAGACAAAAATAGAATAATAAGTCCTAGGACTGAATAAACGATAGCGCTCGCAATGTACTTTGAAGAGATAAGTTGTTCTGTCATGGTGTCTCCTAATATAAAAAGATAGTTGTTACTTATGGTATGATCGGCCGGCATGACCTTTAGCTAATGGTGCCGCATTCATTGTATCAAAATAGCGCCATCCGAGGGCATTCGCACAAATCATCAGCGCGCATAAAAAAATTCCAAGATATTTATAAAACGTTTTCATTATTCTTCCTGATTAATTGCCTTCGTAATATGGACTCATTTCCCAGCGAGACATTTCAAAACGATAATCTCTAATGGCGTAGTAAATTGGGAAGGCCATAAGAACTAGAATTGAGAACCAAAAATTGTACCAAATAGGGACGTCGCTCTCGACAATGAGTTGGAAGGTGGGCTGATTGATCGCTATATTTTTAGCTTGTTCACCATTTGTTACCGATTCAAAGTTAATATGGTATTTTCCTTTAGGGATGCTAGAAAGAGTGATTGTTGCATTAGGAGTTCCTTCGGCCCATCTCCCGTCAGAGTCATATCCTGAGTAGTATTCAACACCATGAGTGAATTCAAAAGATTCATCGTTTTTACTCTCATTGATCAGCTCGCCATTGACTTCAATCCAGTCATTGTTAATGCGCGACTGGATGGTAATATCCATTGCACTCATAAAAGATGGCATATCAAAGCTTTCACTACTTGCGACTTTTTCGGTGGATACTGTCGGAACAGCTATCTCTTGAGAGTAGACGATTTTTGGTTTAGTCATGGCCACGTATGTGATTTGAATGATGAAAAGTACAATGGCAAAAGCAAAACACATTTTAGATGTATAAATTTTTAAGTCAGCAAAAGGGCTGACTTGGTTTGGAGAAATTCCTTTTGGTGATCTGATCTCTTTTAGCTTAAAGGCCTTTTCGATTTCGTTGTGTGATATAGACTCACCAAGGCTCCAGACGATCTCATCTTCATTTTTTTCAGAAGACAGGATAAAAGGAGGAGCAATATATTCAGTCATGGTGCAGTTGTCATCACTTTGAACTTGCCAGTAAAATTCTCCGGCAACAAAAAGAACTCTCGCTCTATAATCAGAAAAAGCTTTGTATACGCGGTCTTTAAATAAGGCTTCGGATCCTGAAATTTCAGGTTTAACCTTTGTCATCGTGATAAAGTTCCAATGCCCCTCATACTCGGATAACCAGCGATAGCCTTCATAGGGATTGAAAAGAAGATATTCTTGCCAGTCATAGGCAAAGCTATCTCTTCTTTGCATGAATCCTACAACTTCCCAAAGGGTTCCATTGATTTTTCCTCTCGTTCCCAGGGGGATAGTCATCTTCGGTGGAATCTTTTTTGCCATAGTGCTTAGGATTCGATAATTTTCATTAGTCGCATCAATAATAGAGCCGCAAGAACTACAGACAACACTTAATGTGTATCCGCTTGCGCGTATAGAAACTTGTCCGCCACACGAAGGGCAGTCAAAAACTTTGACGTAAGGTTTACTATTGCCAGCCATCTAATTCCTTTAGATTTTGAAATTTGAAAGTTTTAAAATCACAATACTCACCCTGGAAGATTTTTGTCAGTCCATCGTAATATTCAAGATTGAGAAATTTGTTTTGATTATTGCTTAAATCAACGCTAGTGCGCTTTGTTTCTTTTGTGTTGAACATAGGCAATTCACCAGATGATAAGGAGTGAGTCACTCGTTTAATATCATCAACGGTGTAAAAAACCTGGTTAACACTGACCATTTTATTGACCTGGACATCTTCTCTTAGGGGAGGTGAGAGCACATGTTTAGCTTCAACACTGAACATGTAAAAGCCCTGAGCGTGAGCGATCCAGCCATCAGCTCCATTTTCAAAGGCGACAAACCACTCATCCCAAAAACCTCTATCGTAATGCACGCGTTGGCGTCCAATGATTTCAAAATGGTCATTTTTATAAATGCCGGTTGTTCCAATTTGCAGAGGAGAAAGATCTGGTGGGAATTCACTTGTTTTCCCATAAGTTTCCAGGTTCACACCATGTTTCACGACGACAGACTTGCAAGAAGAGCAAGTATTGCACATCGAAAAATAGCATTTGAAGTCAATATCAGCGCCACAACTGGGACAAGTATAGATTTCTTTCATTTAATTCTTTTTAACAGTTCTGCTTTTTTACTTTCAAACTCTTCTTTCGTGATAATGCCTTTGGTGTGCATATCATGCAGCTTATTGATCAGCTCCATTGGATCAGAATCTGTATTATTTTGTGAATTGTTCTGATTCAACATTCCCTGCATTGATTGACCGATGGCCGCACCAATACCTACACTGGCCCCAACACCAGCTAGACCACCTTCATTTTTAGCGGCTAAAGTAATACTCTCGGCAGTCTGAAAATTAGCGTATTTATTTAAATCACCAAGCACACTCATTGAAGAAGCTTTATCCACATACTGCTGAATTTCTTCTGGAAGGCTGATACTTTGAACAAAAAAGCTCTCTAGTGAAAGCCCGTAATTGGCAAAATGTCCCGCTAAAGCTTTTTTTAAATTTTGCGATAACTCGACTTGATTAGCGGCCAGTTCAATAAAACTCATCTGCAAGTTACCAAGAAAGCTGGCAAATGAAGTGATAATGATCGACCTCAATTGATTTTCAACATCAGTTGTTGTGTAAAGCTCTTGAATCCCGCTGAGCTTGCTGAAGAAAATCTCAGGCTTAACAATTTTGTATGTATAAGTCCCATTTGCCCTGATTCTCATCGTTCCGTATTTTACATCATTGACGATAACAGGAGAAGATGTTCCCCATCTTTGGTCAATTTGATCTTTTGTCGAAAAGAAAATGACGTCAGATTTAAAAGGGGACTTAAAAGCTTTATCCCAGTTTCTTAATGTTGTAAGAATGGGAAGTGTGTTCGTGGTTAATGTATGCAGTCCTGGTTTAAATAAGTCGGCAGCTTTTCCTTCATTGATGAATAAGGCCAGCTGAGTGTTGCGAACGGTGAGCTTAGCACCGTTTTGAATTTCTCTATCTTGCATTGGATAACGATAGGATAAAATACCGGGAGCATCGTCAACCCATTCAATAACATCAATAAACTGCTTAGTGAAAATATCAAAGATTCCCATGCGACTTCCTATTTAAAAATTAGATATAAAAAATAGTAAATCGAATTAAATAAATTTAACAGATTTATTATAGTTAGAATTTTTAACTTTGAACTGTTGCACTGGGTTACATAAACAGGTTAATTATTGGTGCAATGAGTGTCCCTGTCTGAGTCTCTCTTTGGCACTTTGGTATAATCATAATCCTGTTGATGAACTTCATCATTTATATCGTCTTCGCTGTCCTCATAGACGTAAGAAGCCTGAGGAACCACGTGAATGGTAGAAGGCCTTTTTGCCTTAGTTGGATGAAAAGTGCGCTTTTCATCATTTTGTTGTCTCCAGACTGAAACAAACATCCCGATGGGAAATAAAAACCAAAGACACATAACTGAAACAGTAATGATTTGCTCAGCACTCATTTCTTCCTCCATGAGAGAGGGAATTGCCCCTCTTGAATTCAGCTTATCAAGGAGAAAATGGAAGCTTAATAGGACCTAAGAGAACTTAAAGTTAAATTAAAAAAAGTAAATGAGTCAGTTTTGAAACGATGCTTTTAATTTTCTTTGATTTCATATTCTTGCTGATCGAAGTCTAGAAGAAGAATTGCGGCAAGAATAATGCTTTGAAAGAACCAAACTTTAAGCGAGATGAGTGTCATCGTATGAAAAAGTGCGACACAGATAAAGGCCGAGATGTATTTTTTCTTGAAGACAAAAAGAAAAGGCAGCACCTGGAGGGCAATGACGAGTAGAGCTCCTAAAATAAGAAAAACATTGCTCGAAGGTGAATTAAAAAAATGAATAAAGTAAGAAGGCCCATTATCCAAAGTTGCATTGTTCACTTGAATACGAAGGTAATCGGCTAAACTGTATTGCTTATACGAAGTCGCAAAATCAAAAAAACCTCTGATCTTCCAGATTCCAGAGCAGAAATAGGTTAAGGTGAAAATCCCTGCAAGATTTTGTCTCCACCACTCATCATATTCTTTTTTGAAAGTCGGAGGGAAAATAAGAGCAGCAAGTATATAGATCCATTGATGGAATCCATGATTGATTTTTCCATAGGAAAAATACATGGCCATAAGAAAAAAAACAGAAACAAAAGAAATGATTCTCAGTGAGCGGTGTTTTGTTTTAAATGCTAATAAGAAAGTACTTAAAAGAGAAGTCCCAAGCATTATATTAGCCGTAAAAAACCAACTCGATTGAGGAATCCATTTTACCGGCCAGAGAACATCAGTAGGCTTTAAATTAAGAATATAAAGAAACTGAGTGACATGGGCCATAATCAGCACAAAAAGAGTTAGGTAAAGAATTGTGATTCTGTTTTTCATCATCATTCCTTCCATTTCCCCAATACCTGCATAGGCGTAATCGTTTCAGGGGCAAAAGCTTTCGTGTGGTCAATTTCTACTTTTAGAATCTCGTAGTGAGTGATTCTCTCATCTAAATGAGAAAAGAAAGTAGGCTTAGCTAAAGATCTCTCTCTGGCCTTTTCCCAATTAACAGCTTTCCAAATGAGTTCGTTGCGATTGCCGGTACGAAGTTCGCGCGGGCAAAGAGTCAGGTAACAAACGTGTTCACCGATATTGTCTTTGAAGGTTACGCGAATTGTTGTTGCTTGAGTCGTCGGAAGGCTAAAAGAGAAGATGCTCCAATTAAATAATGGGTAAGCATCATTGACTCCAGACCATGGGAGAATGAATTGAGTAATGAGAATGGCTACAGTGGCCATAACCATTAATGAATGTTTCATTAAAAACTTCATAGAATAATGATAGAGCAGAATCAAAAAATAGTCTTTAGTGATTTTGCGCATTTCTTTTGAAAAAGAAATGATAGGTGTTCACCAGAACGAATGAAACCGTAAGAAAGAAGGCTTCAGAGTACATGGCATGGTGAATTCCGTACTCATCACTGAGTTTTCCCACCGTCACATGCATAATTGCCAGCATCATAGAGTCTGTTGCCATCATATAAGACACGGCGGTGTCCAGGTCATGAGGAAACTCTGAAGAAATCATGGCGATGGCCAGGGGGTAAAAAGGAGCAATACTCATTCCAGCTACGGTTAAAAAGAGGGGATGAACAAAAAGACCAAGAGAAATGCACATGGCCGTTATTAATAAGCAGGCCGAGAGCTGAAAAGGGATAGAGCGATTAAACTTTACACCGGTAAAAAGCAAGCGTCCTAGAAGAAGAGCAACAAAGAAATATGTAACATAGAGACTCGACATCTCCAGGTCGTAATTCCATACACGTCTCATATACAGAGCGAGGCGTGAAGACATCATGACTTCAGCGGCAACAGCAAAACTCACCATGAACGCCAAAAAGATTTGTGGCCTGAAATTTTTTTGCCTGTTTGCCTTATGTTCTTCTGCCGTCAGTTTGGGTTTTTCGTGATGTGGATGATGGCTTTTGTGAAGAGAATAAAAATAAAGAATTAGTGGAGTCATCGAGGTTAGGGCGAAAGTGATTCTCCAGTTTTTGGTGAAAAATCCAACGGCTGCAACGAGCATCGGCGCCAGCAAGCTGGCAATACCATACATCGCATGCAGACCAGATAACAGCTGTTGCTTTTTTTCAGTTGAAGCTCCTAAAGGAACTAGTACATTGGGAATGAGTCCAAGAATTCCAGAGCACATCCCGAAGATCACACTCAATGCCAGAAAGATTTGAAAGCTTGGCGCAAGCGCCATACCTAAAAGAGCAAAAGTTAAACCTAGGCATCCGACCTGCAAAATAGATTTTCTATCATAACGTCTTAGAAGATGTCTGGTTAAGTGACTGGCAAAAAAACCTGAAATTGAACTGAGGGCAAACATCAATGATCCCATTGAGTCGCTGACATTGAAGTCTTTTAGGATTTCAGGAAAGAGAGGACCGCGAATATTGTCACTAATTCCAAAAACAAAAAGGCTGGCATAGGAAATCAGAATAAGGGGCCAGATAATTTTCATAAATTAAGCAGTCACTGTTGGCAGTCTAAGTTTGAAGCATACTTTACCTTGATACACTTCATAACTCAAATACCCGCCATTATTTCCCGCGAGGGTTTGTGAGATACTTAATCCAAGGCCGGTTCCTTTTCCCAGTGACTTGGTAGAGAAAAAAGGCTCAAAGATTTTTGTTTCGATTTCAGAATCAATAAGAGGTCCGCTGTTAATAACTCTGATGTCAACCGCTTGATTGGCCTTGTCTTCAATCACCAAAACGTCCAGGTTATGGCTTTGGCTGTCGTTTTTCAAAAGAGCATCGAGGGCATTGCTTAAAAGGTTAATAATAATCTGTGAGATCTGTTGAGGGTTACATCTGATTGTTGGGTCAGTTGAATTCTCATAACGAAATGTAACACTTTCATTTTTTAAACGCTCTTCAAAAAGTCCCAGAGATAATTCCAGTGCTTTACTGACTTTTAATTCTTCGTGTTCGATCTGATCATGCTTACTTGAAATCGTTTTCATTCCTTTTACGATCTTAGCGATACGTTGGCTGGCAGCATGGATCTTGCCGAGCTTTTCACGAGTTTGGTCATCAATTTTCAATTGGTCATGAACCATGATGGATTTAGTGATTCCCTGAATAATTGTCAGAGGATTGTTGATTTCGTGGGCCACTCCTCCGGCCATTTCTCCGAGAGAAGAAAGACGAGAAGCATGGAAGGTCTTGATACTTTCTACTTCCAGCGTTTTTTTACTAAGAGCAATTGCTTCAAGTGATTCTTTTAAATCGTATTCAGATATAAAACGCATTTTTAGTTCGCTTTGAACAACATTGGCCTGTCTAAAAATATAGAGGATGTTAACAGCAGTGTAGGCTAGAAGCCAAAGGCTGCCACCGTCTCCGCTGCGATGATAGAAAGCATAAAAAACTTGAGGGCATAAGATAGAAAAGTTAAAAATCATTAAAACTGGCCAGCGGTGAGAGAGTGTTAGGAGAGAGCCGGCACTAAAACTAATAAGAATAATAAATGTGATGATGATCTGCACGCTGACAGTATCAAATGAAAGAATAGAAAAAATGCCAACGGCAGACCACAGAAGTCCATTGAAAATAGCACTGAAACTGGCAATCTTAACGGCATCCTGAAGAGGAACTTTCTTATTGATATAGCGATTGGCATTGTAGAGTCTAAGAATAGAGAGGATGACGATTCCAACGAGTAAGATAATGATATAAACTTGGTATTTATCATGCTCTCTGTGCAAGAAAAAATAGAGTAGGGCTCCGAGGAGAAAAGCGATAGAAGAATTTTGGGCCTTCACGACGTAGTCGTTGCTCAACTGATCTTCAATGTATTGCTTTTTCTCTTGGTACATCGAAATTAGTTGCCCCGTTTTTAGATAATAGGAACTAAGTTTAATGCATAAATGATTTTAGTCACAAAGGCTTGTAAAATCGTCATAATCCTATTGTTAGGATGCCTGCGTATTTCTTCCCATTCAGCACTTCCCCATAGTGTAGAGTTTTTCTCCAAATCATCAATGTATTTTACCAACTTCTGCAAGTTCTTAGAGTTCTTAGGGAGGTTTTCAATGGTTGTTCCAACTTCTGAATTCAAGTGCCTCGAAATTGGGTCTAAATTAGAGGTTGAGACGGTAACAACCTTATTGTCGGTAATGACTAGTTTTGCATGGAGAAATCCATACCGCTTATTGCCCCCCAGGATTTCATCATCAATTCTTCCATAAGAGTAGATCTCAAATTGTTTTTCATAGGGAGTGCCCTTGATGCGTTTAATAATTGTCTCTTGAAAAGTCGCATCCACCATTGACTGGGCAATAATATTATCTGTGGTTGTTATCGAGTTAGAAAAGATTCGCACTTTTCGATGTGGATGCTTCTTTGCCCAATCAATGAGAAATTCAATCTCCTCATCGGGGATCCAGAAATAAGGCGAGACGATATCAACCGTATCTTCAGCTTTGGCGATTTCCGCATGAAGTTTAGCCACTAGAGAGTTTCCATTTTTCTTATTGTGAGCTCCTTGCGGTGCCAGAAAAATTTTAGTGCGGCTGAGGTTTTGGATTTCATTAATGATCGAAATTAATCCGTCTTCAAAATCCGTTTCAAGAAATTTATCTTCTTCCATTTGTTTGAGTTGTTCATGTAAGGGACCATCTTCATCAAAAAGATTTTTTGCACTAACGCGCATTTCTTTGAATTCTTTTTTCACTTGAGCACGATTGGTTTTGAAAAGGAAATTTTCAAAGTTTTTGTTGGCGAGATAATAATAAATTTTATTATAGTGGTCTTCCAGGGAGTTTTGAATATTTCCGTTTTCATCTTTTGTCGCAAGACCTTTGATAAGAATTTCCGCATCCAAAATTGGATTTTCTTCACCTGAATTGACTGAGTAGTACCTGTCGGCGATGTTTCTTCCACCTATGATGGCCATTGAATCCGTTTCAGAGTGAGCGTCGATCAGAAGTATTTTGTCATGACTTCTGCGGTTAATGGTAAATGTGGCAAGAGGGATTTTTTCATTGTCGCTGACAAATAAATTATGAATCGTTTTTGCCCAGTTAGCGATATGGGCGCGTATGTTAAAAACGGGATTAAAAAGCATAGCTTCAGCGTGAGCGTATTCACCAGTCGGATTGCCATATTCATCAAGAATAGCTCTTCCGCTTAAGGCGATGAGGGCTTTGATGTCATCGTAAAATGGAGCTTTGGCGATTGATCCTGAGGAGTCAACGAGAATGCGTACTTTTACACCGCGTTTTATGGCCAGTCTTAATTCGTGTAAAATGGCCTTACCTGTATCATCGTCTTTAAAGATGTAATAACTCAAGTCGATGGTTTTTTTAGCATTCCTAATCATCATGATTTTTGCCAGATAACCTTCACGAGCATCTAGTAAAAGTTTTGTCTTTCCATTGACTGGCACGTCTTTGCCAATTTGGAAGTCGCGAATAGATTCAGTAATCTTGATATATTTTTCTTTGAGACTTTTTCTCTTGTTAATAATCCGAGTGAGAGGAACATCGACAAGAGGCTCAGGAAGAATCGGGGCTTCTTTAGGCGAGATGTCTAAAGCAGTATTTTTTTGAATGAGTGTGGACATTAAGTCTGCACAGCTGTTTTCGCCGGCAGGTTCACGCGTACTGAGCTCTAGCTGGTGCGAACTGCATGAAGCAATCAACATCCATGTGATGAGAAACAGAATGTGCCTATTTACTAAACTTATCACGCTTATTTATCGTCATTTTTATAGGAATTCTTGACAGAAATACACGGGAAGTGTTTTATACCTCAAACAAATTTCTTGGTAAGGAAATAACCCATATGTCATTGAATTTAAATGAGTCTCAAAGCAATCCTCGTCGCCATTTCTTAAAACTCTCTGCTTTTACGGCCATGGCCTTCGCTATGCCCAAAAAATCTGAAGCTGTTCTCAAAAAACTACTTCCCAAGAGTCTTATGCAAATGTCGCCTATTCAGGTGTTAAGCGCTGATCAGTTTGCGAGTCTTGATTTCAATGGCGACAATATTAATAGACCTCACGATATTTTATGGAACCTTGATGGTTACATTAAAAAGAAAGGAGGGATTCCTCTTCCGACTGAAAAAAGAAAAGTTGTTATTGTTGGTGGTGGGATGTCTGGCCTGGTTGCCGGATGGAGTCTTCGCGATTTAAATCCTCTTATCTTGGAACAAGACCCAAATTTTGGAGGAAACTCTAAAGGTGAGACATACGGCGATGCCACTTATTCGATTGGTGCCGCTTATGTCACGATTCCTGATGAAGGTTCAGACATTGAAAAGTTTTTTAAAGAATTAGGTTTAATGGATGAATTAAAACATGAGACATCAGAAGAGACCAGGTTCACTTATAAGAAAAACCTGATGGGGGATTTCTGGAAAGGTGTAACTGATCCAAAAAATGCACAAGACTTTATTAAGGTCGAAGCAGAGTTAAGAAGAATTTATGATGAAGCTTATCCAGATATCCCTTGGACAACTGACAGTGCTATTTCAAAAGAAGAGTATTTATACTTAGACACGATCACATTTGAGAAATGGTTGGAAATCAAATTTGGAAAAGTTCACCCGCACATCATGGAGTACTTCCAGCTTTATTGTTGGTCGTCTTTTAATGGTTCGATTGAAGAGTTATCAGCTCTTCAGGTTCTAAATTTTGTTGCTTCTGAAGTGGATGGCATTCTAACTCTTCCAGGTGGTAACGCCGCGATCACACAAAGAATGTTTGAAAAATTAGAAGAGGGGACAACTGCCAATTCTCTTCGTGCTCAGGCCTTTGTTTTAAAGGTTGATAAAAAATCTAATGGCTCAGTCTGGATCACTTATGAAGATGGTCTGGGAGTTATTAAGACAGTTGAAGCTGAAGCCTGTATTGTAGCTTCTCCAAAGTTTGTGGCTAAATTAATCGTTCCTGGTTTACCTGAATCTCAAATCAAATTGATGGATGATTTAAATTTCCGTGGTTACCTGGTGGCAAATGCTATTTTCAAGAAACCATTTAAATCCGCTGGTTTTGATGTCTATTGTTTTGAAGGCGAGATGCCGGAAGCCCCAATGGCCATGAAGCAATCAAAGCGTGCTTTTAGTGATGTTTGTTTCGGGACATGGGCCCAGGATGATAAAACTCAAAATGGCGTCATGACTGTTTACAAATCACTTCCATTCGATGGAGCGCGACAGTTCCTATTTAATCCGGCAGCTCACGATAAACATAAAGGTTTAATCTCAGAGGAGTTAAAAAACTTCTCTAAGACAGTCGGCGTAAACTGGAATGACTTAAAAGGGATGCGCATGACTCGTTGGGGACACTCAATTCCTGTGGCCGATAAAGGTCTGATCGAAAGTGGTTACCTTGAAAAGATGTGTAAGCCATTTGGTGGAAAGATCTTCTTTGCTAACCAGGACAACTGGGCCAACCCGGCGTTTGAATGTTCATTTGCAGCAGCGACTGAAGCCGCTGCTGAAGTTAGAAAGATTGTAGGTTAGAGTTTTTTCACTCTGAACGAGTTGATAATCACCGAAAAACTAGAAAGCCCCATGGCCAGACTCGCCCACATTGGAGTGAGAGACATCTTTGTCCACGGATAAAACACACCTGCCGCGAGTGGGATGCAGAGAATGTTATAAAGCGAAGAGAGCAGTAAATTCTCTTTAATGATTCTCATTGTACGTTTTGAGCGGGCGAAAAAATCCCCAACTAAAAGAATCTTCCCATCGAGTAAAGACACTTCAGAAGCTTCCAGGGCCACGTCAGAGCCATTGCTCATTGCAATTGAAAGATCGGCCTTCGCTAATGCTGGAGCATCGTTAATTCCGTCTCCAATCATCGCCACTTTGTGACCTTTTGTTTGTAGCTCAGAGACAAAGTCAGCTTTCCCTACAGGCTTAACTCCTGCGCGGATAAATTCAGGAGTAATTCCCAATTCACTTCCGATTTTATAAGCAACACCCTGGTGATCGCCTGTTAACATCCAGACATTAATGCCTAATGAATGAAGGTTAGAAATAAGAGTGCGCGCTTCATTTTTAATTGGATCAGTGATGACAAAAGCTGCAGCCAGTTTTTGATCAATAGAAAGAAAAACATAACTTCCTACGTGGGCCTTATAAAAGCTTTCAGGAATTGCACCTTCAACACCTTCTTGTTTTAAAAGATCAGCATTTCCCAGAGCGAGTTTCTTGCTGTTTAATTCCGCTACAATACCAAGTCCTGTTAAACTTTTAAACTTATCAGGATCAGCAAGCTTAACATCTTTTTTAACAGCAGCGTGTGCCACTGATTGTGAAAGTGGGTGAGTTGAATACTGAAGTGAAGAGGCGGCCATTTTTAGTAGCGCTTCTTCTGTGTAGGCCGTATCGAAGACTACAATTTCTGTTAATTCTGGACGACCTTCTGTGAGTGTTCCCGTTTTATCAAAAACAATCGTATCAATATGAGACCCTTTCTCAACGATGTCTCCACCACTAATTAAAAGTCCATTTTTGGCCGCTTCACTGGTTGAAAGCATAATGGCCATTGGGACAGCTAGCCCAAGCGCGCAAGGGCAGGCGATAACTAAAACAGCAATCATATGAGTTAAAGAGAATCCTAAATCCTTCGTCATCAAGTACCACACGACAAAAGTCAAAGCGGCAATCAGAAGAATAATTGGAACGAAGATCTTAACGATCTTGTCAGCATATTGCTGAATAGGAGCTTTTTTAAGCTGAGCTTTTTCAACGAAGTGAACGATTTCAGAAATAAAAGTACTGTGAAGTGTCGCTGTGATTTTAATAGTCACAGACCCTTCAAGGTTCATACTTCCGGCAAAAACTTTTGAACCAACTGATTTAGCAATCGCCTGTGATTCACCAGTAAGCATAGATTCATCAGCGTGAGTTTCACCAACAATGATCTCGCCATCAAGAGGAAACTTCTCTCCTGGGCGAAGGCGAATTACGTCACCAACTTTTAAATCAACTACTGGCGTGTTGATTTCTTTTCCATCAACAACCAGGGAAGCAAACTTAATTTGCATTTTATACAGTGAGCTTAAGTTGTTTCTCGCTTTTGTTTTGGCCAGCCCATCTAAGTAGTGACCGACAAGAGAAAAGGCGATAATAAAAGCTCCACCTTCAAAATAAGGGTGAGCGTGAGGTGAGGCAAAAATAAGATAGATACTGTAGAGGTATGAGCTTAAAACACCCAAACCAATCAACGTGTTCATATTGGAATGAAAACCAATGACAGCCTTGACGTAAGGCCAGCCAAATCCAAAAAGCAGAATCGTCGTTAAGATTGCTTGAATGGTGTTGTTGGGAACAACCATGGCAAAAAACATCGTGATAGAAGCAAGTACAATCGCAATAGCGGCTTTGATAAAGTCGCTGTTAAAAATCGTATCGTTATTTTGTTCGCTTTTTGCGTTTGGATCAATCGCACGGTAACCTAGCTTCTTTAAAAGAGCATGGAAAGTTTCAAGATCAAAACCTTCACCCGTTTTAAACTCAGCAGACTCTGTAGCGAAGTTAACTTCAGCAGACTCGACGCCTTTTAAAAGTCTTGTTTCTTTTTCGATGATGCCTGAGCAAGCAGCACAGGTCATACCTTCGATTTTAAATTTTAAATTATTCGAGCTCAACTGATTCCACCTGGAAGCCCGCTTTCGCAATGCTATCTTTTAGTGTGGCAATTGAAGTTTCTTCAGAGTTGTACTTAATGTTGACCTTTCCAGTTGGCACATCAACGTTTAGATCGTGCTCAATATTGAGACCAGCTACGCTGTTTTTAATTTTATTCGCGCATCCACCACAGTGCATACCATTAACTTTGAAATTTACTGATTTATTGACTGTCACATATTCTCCTTAGTGTCGTATACTGAGTACAGCTAGTTTAACAAAAGGAATACGCTATGAAACTTGCATTTGTGACATTATTAATGACTCTCTCAGCAGGGGTCTTTGCTCATGGCATGAATAAACCGGGACCTAACGGTGGTTATGTAAGAATGCCTGGGGCCTATCACGTAGAGTTAGTATCGAGCGGAGCTGAAACCAAGGTTTATCTACTGGATATTAATTTCAAGAAAATAGATATGGCAAAGTCACAGGTTTCAATGTCACTAAAGGGAGCTAAAGACTTCCCGGTAAAGTGTACTAAAGAAGCTGAGTTCTTTAGATGCGATATCAAAGATAATGAACTTAAAATGTATAAAGAGCTGACGATTACATCAAGTAAAGCAGGTGAAGCCGGAGTCGCTTCAACTTATAAAATTCCATTAAGCTTTGAATAGTTACTTGTTATAAGGATGGCCCGCTACGATCGTTTGAGCGCGGTAAATCTGTTCGACGAAAAGTAGCCTTGCCAATTTATGCGGGTAAGTGAGTTCAGAAAGAGACAGCTTAAAATGGGCCCTTTTAATGACTGCTTCCCCGTGACCTGAAGCTCCCCCGATTACAAAGACCATGCTCTGCCTTTCATAAACTCCCGATAGCCATTTAGAAAAATCCACACTCGTAAACTGTTTGCCTTTTTCCATCAAGAGGACGATGTAGGGATTTTCGTTTTTAGCGATATCATCAATTTTAGACATGACTTCGCGGGCCTCTTTAACGAGGTCTTCTGAATGGGCCTTAACTTCATGGATGAAGAGTTTAGGAGCTGTGATTCTCTTGAAGTAATCGCGTTCAAGTTCTTCAATATTTTTATCGTTTAGTTTTCCGACAACAATAAGGTGAAGATCTTTCATGAACTAAAAAAACTAGAAGTAGTTGCGTCCGTCGTCGCTTCCACCTTTTCTCTCACTTTCAGGAGTAGAGAAGTAGTACGACTCAGGGATATCAACAGCGATTGCGTTTTTGTATAAGTGTTCAAGATCGTAAACAGTTCTTGATGGCTCATGGAAAACGTGAACGATGAAATCGCCGTAATCTAGAAGGATCCAGTCTGTATTTGTTTTAAGTCCTTCACGAGAAAGAGCTTCGAAACCATTTTGTCTCATTTGGTGAGAAATTTCTTCGGCCATCGCTCCTGCCTGAGTAGGGTTAGATGCTGAACCGATGACAAAAAAGTCCGCGATCCCAGAAACTTTGCGAAGATCTAAAACCTTAAGGTTTAGACCTTTGAAGTTTCCCATAATCCAAGCTGATGCCATCGCTGCATTTAATGGAGCTTCGAAGTGTTTGTCTTCGATAATAGCAGCAACTTCTTTTGAAATGTAATCACGATTCATTTTTATTCCTCATCAATCGCATGGATACCGTCTAGGTTTTTCCCACGCTTTTCTTTCTCTGTTGCTTTGGCCATGTCGATACACTTGATCATCAACGCTTTTAGCTGGTCAATGTTGCGTCCAGAAACCCCAGAGATTGGTAATACTTTTTTATCCAGTTGTTCTTCAAAGAAGTCCTGGAATTTTTTAATTTCTTCTTCAGTCATCGCATCGATCTTAGTCAGACATACGATCTCGCGCTTTAGAGCTAGGTCTTCACTGTATTTTTCAAGCTCAGTGCGCACAGTTACATATTGCTCAAAGGCTTCGTATTCATCAAGACACCATGAAACATCCACCAGGTGAACCAGTGCTGATGTTCTTTCGATGTGCTTTAAGAATTTTGTCCCTAGACCTTTTCCGATGCTGGCATCTTCAATGAGTCCCGGGATATCTGCGACAACAAATGATCTCTCGCCTAGAGTGACAACTCCAAGGTTTGGTTCAAGTGTTGTAAAAGGGTAGTCTGCAATTTTTGGTCTTGCGGCAGAGATCGACGAAATAAGCGTCGACTTACCAGCATTCGGAAGTCCTACAAGAGCAAGGTCAGCAAGAAGCTTAAGCTCAAGATCAAGGACTAACTCAACTCCAGGAAGACCTGGTTGAGCAATACGTGGGGCCTGGTTAACAGATGATTTAAAATTAATATTTCCGCGCCCACCGTTACCACCTTCAGCGATAACAACTTCTTCACCATGTTTCTTTAAATCGGCGATAACTGCGCCTGTATCAGCATTTCTTACGATTGTTCCAACTGGAACGCGAAGGACTTGGTCAACTCCATCAGCACCGTTTAACTGTCTTCCGGCACCAGGTTCACCATCTTCAGCCTTAAAGACTTTCTTTCCACGGAAATCAATCAGTGTATTGATTCCTTCATCTGCAATAAAGATAACTGAGCCTCCGCGGCCTCCGTCTCCACCATCTGGTCCACCAAATGGAATCGACTTTTCTCTTCGAAAAGTAACGGCCCCAGGGCCTCCGTGGCCTGAAATTGCAGTAATTCGTACTTCGTCTATAAAACGCATTTTGTCCTATTGGGAAACCACAAAAAAAAAAGGGAATCCAGTGGATTCCCTTTATAACACTTTTTGCTATGAATCTAGAAAAAACTAAGCTGGAACTACAGAAACTAACTTTTTATCTTTAGTGTAGTAAGAGAACTTAACTTTTCCTGGGATTAGAGCGTAGATTGTAAAATCACGGCCCATACCTACTCCAGTACCTGGAAATAGTTTTGTCCCTTTTTGTCTTACGATGATGTTACCTGGGATAACGTTTTCTCCACCGTATTTTTTTGTTCCACGCATTTTTGGGTTTGAATCCCTACCGTTAGCTGTGGACCCGGCGGCTTTTTTGTGTGCCATTGTATAACTCCTAAAAAATCTTAATTAATTATTTTAAATATTTTGTAGCATTCTTAGATGCTTTATCGATCTTAGCAACATTTCCGTTTCCGTCGTTGATCTCAGTGATCAGAAGGGCTGTGAAGTGTTGTCTGTGACCGTTCTTTCTTTTGTATCCACCTGGTTTTCTCTTGAAAACGATTAGTTTTCTTGAACGATCGTGCATAATTACTTTTGCTGTAATTTTAGCACCACCGATTGTTGGAGCACCAACAAGAGGCTTATCTCCACCAATGAAAAGAACTTGATCAAGTTCAATTAGTGAACCAGCGTCTTTTGCTAGTTTCTCAACGTCAATTAGATCACCTGCTTGAACTTTGTACTGGTGACCACCAATTTCTGCTACTGCGTACATGAAAACTCCTAAAACTATAAATAGTAAAATCCAGGGGTTTATAGCTGATTTTTTTGATCAGGCATAAAACTTGTTGGCCCTAATTTTAACCACTATTTATGAACCTTGGATTTTTATGCAAATACCGCCTTAATGTCAAGGGAATACTCGTCCGATAAAGGGATAAGTTTCCGAGGGAAAACCCCCGGAGTCGACGAGGATGTTGCCATGAGTAAAAAAACCATTTACCAATACCAAAAAGATTTAGGGTTGCCCGTTTATATCGCCGTAGATCCGCAAGGCTTTGAATCCGGGTTAAATGACTTCCTGCTTTTGATGAAATTTACCAAGCTCCAGGAGAAAGAAGAAGCGGCGGCCCTGGAAATCATGAAGAAAAATAACGCATCGAGATGTTTAAATATCACCGAGGCCACTCCGGCTGTTGCGCGTCAAATCCATTCAACCATGGAAAGCGACCGTTACGGGTTAGAAAGTGTGATCCCGAAACCAGGCTACCAAGTTTACCGCTACAAAGATGAAGGACTGATGGTTTATTCATTTGGGGTGAAATCGTGGGAGTTTGGAGCTTTTCACGATTTTGGTTCAAGTAAGGACTCGGCAAAGCGCTTGGCCCATAAAACAATCATACACCGCTTTTTGAGCTGGGCACTGGTTCACCACGGAATTCTTGGTCTGTGGGGAGTGACAGTAGATGATGGGATGGTCTTGCAGAGATCTGTTGAATCAAAAGGGGAGGCAGTGTTTGTCGACGTCGTCGGAAACCGCATTCTTTCTCTGGATGGAATTAAAAAACTAGGGCCGAAATTTAAAGTGCTAAGACTCGATCCAACTCTTCACGGAAGAAACATCCGCATGACTAATGAAGAGCTGTTGAGTTTTATCTCAGCACATTGTTCATACCTGGATTATACCGGGCTTTCAGTTCCGGTGAGACAGATGATTCAAACGCTGGCGAAAATGACAGTGGGATTGATTCATCCGGAAGAGAGCTTCAGGCCGAGAACTGATTTGTCATTATAGTCAGTCTTCGTTATCCTTCTTAAAAATCAATTTTTAAAAAGAGATAATATATGGGCTCTCATTACGTTCACAATCTTGATCCAGTCATTTTAGATCTAGGAAGTTTGCAGATCCGTTGGTATGGATTGATGTATGTTGTCGGTTTTATCATCGCCGGCGTTCTGTTAAAAAAATTAGTCAAAGACAATTTCTTTAAAGTTGAAGAAGCAAAAATTGATTCACTGATTACCACGATGATCGTGTGTATGTTTATCGGTGCTCGCTTTGCTTACGTCTTCATTTATAACTGGGATTATTACGCTGATCACATGATGGAGCTTTTAGCAGTCTGGAAGGGCGGATTGAGCTTCCATGGAGCGCTAGCAGGTCTATGTGTTGGTGGGTATATCTTCGGAAGACAAAATAAGCTTACATGGTTTGAGGTTATGGACAGTATCGCACTGGCCGGAGCTCAAGGGTTATTCTTTGGAAGAATGGGGAACTTTATCAACGGAGAGTTGTATGGACGTCCGACAACTTCGTGGGTAGGGATCATCTTTCCAAATGGTGGAGGATTAGCCCCGAGACACCCATCGCAGCTTTATGAAGCAGTTCTGGAAGGGATCGTGCTTTCAATCATTCTTTGGATGATGAAATCCAAAGTAAAAGTATACGGGATGATCTCTGCGGCCTTTATCGCTGTCTATGGAATTTTCCGTTTTATTGTTGAATTCTACCGCGAACCAGATACCCAACTTGGATATTATTTTGGTTTTTTAACTATGGGTCAGATTCTTTGTTTCTTAATGATTATCGTAGGTGTGGGTGTAGGCATTTACGCGAAGAAAAGAAACGTTACCATTTAGGCAAAGCTTCATTTAATTTCTGATAGAGTGGTGTGACGGTTTTATCTGTGCTCACCACTTCCACGAACATTGGGAAACAAGTTATAGAACACGAACCGTGATAGATGACGTTATTGCCATCGCGGTTCATCCATACATAAAGGGAACTCATGTCCTTGTTGACGTATTTATCCTGTTTCTTATAGCGCTTTTGTAAATCTGCCAAAACCTGGTCGTGGGAAAAGTGCTGGGGAAGGCGCACGTACATATCGGTGATCTTGTCGTCCTTAACCTGAGCGTAGATGTCGAGTATGTAGGATTTTTTGTTAACCTTGAATCGCCAGATTTTGATGTTACCGTTGTCTTCAAAAATATCAGACTTGATTGCTTTGTCTTTTCTAGCTTCTTCAATCCCTTTACCCGGGAAAAATGATTCAATAACCGCCAGATTAAAATCGTAGTTTGGAGATTTTATTTCGGCCTTCGCTATGATCGAAATCCCTGCTAAAAACAGCATAAGCGAAAGATATTTTGTAAACTGGTTGTACATTCGACTATTTTAAGCGGAGCTTTATTTTCGCACTAGCCGGGAAAAAACTTTTTTTTTGGGGGAATTAAGGTTACACTTTTATTTGTATCTGTGCTCGATTCAACAGGAGCGTTGGATCACCTATTGTGACTTCATCAGGATGATAAATTTATGAAAAAAGACCGACTGATTCAATCTGCCTCTTCTAAATTATCTCTTCTTGCGGCCGCTCTTATCTTTACATCATGTGCATCTACGACTCAAACACCGAAAGCAACGACTTCTCATGTAGTCACAAAAGATGGCTTTGCCTCTGAAAGTGTGCGCGAAGCTTACCTGCGTTTGAAGAAAACGGATTACACTGAGCAAGATAAGAAAATCGACGAAGAAGAAAGTGCGAAGATTGCTAAAGCTCAATCAAAGTCAATGATCACTGGAGCTTCAACTCTGGATGGTCTTGGAAACTATAAGGGGAAAACTTATTATCTTGAAGGTGCAGAGGAGCTGAACCTTGAAAATAATTACTTTGATATCCCAGTTGTTTACAACGATCAGGTAAAGAAATGGATGGATTACTTCCTAAACAGAGGACGTCCTTTCTTTGAACGTTATACTGAAAGAGCGGGAAGATATGCGCCGATTCTGGGAGCTATCCTTGAAGAGCACGGCTTGCCCCGCGATCTTATTTTCTTAGCAATGGCCGAAAGTGGATTCAACAACGTAGCAAAATCTTGGGCGGCAGCTGTTGGTCCGTGGCAGTTCATGCCTTACACTGGAAGACTTTATGGTCTTGAACAAGATTGGTACCGCGACGAACGCCGCGACCCGATCAAGGCAACTGTTGCAGCGGCAAGATACCTAACAAAGCTTTACGATGATTTCGGACAATGGGAAGTTGCAGCTGCAGCTTACAACGCCGGAGAAGGGAAGCTTGGACGTGCGATTAAAAAGTACAAGTCTGAAGACTTCTGGCACTTAACGAAAGGAAAGTACCTAAAAGCTGAAACGAAAAACTACGTTCCAAAAATTATGGCCCTTGCGATCATCGGAAAAAACCTGAAGTCATTCGGATTTGATGATGTTGAATTCCATGAGCCACTGGATTTTGATGAAGTGACAGTTCCTGCGGCGACAGACTTAGTAAAACTCTCTGAGCTAATGGGAGTTGATTTCGAAGAAATGCAACGCCTGAACCCGGAAGTTCTTCGTTGGTTCACTCCCCCAAACATTGCAGAGTACCGTTTAAGACTTCCACCAAACACAGCTGAGAAATTCGCAGAATGTTGTGCAAAGGCAAACCTGGTTGCGACAAACTTCCAGCAGTATGTCGTAGGTGGGAAGAAGAGCATGACTCTTGCTCAGATTTCAAAGAAATTTAAAATTAGAAAAGATTATGTAATTGCGAGTCTGAACAATGTTTCAGAAGGCGCTCGTTTCCAGCCAGGAGATGTGGTTAAGCTTCCATTCAGAGATGGAGAGTTGGTAAGCCCGTCGAATAACCTTTATGCTGACTTATTTGAAAAACCTCGTCGTGAAGTTTTGAAAAAGAACAGCCGTGCTTACAGAGCAAAGAGGTACGCAGCTAGAAAAAAGCCTATGCGCTATTACACCGTAAAAAAGGGAGAAACACTGTTCACCGTAGCACAAAAACACGGAATATCAGTGAAGCGGTTAATAGCGTCGAACGGAGACGTCCTTAGCAAAAAATCGAAAAAAGTTAATGCAGGCGTAAAATTAGTTATCAAGTAATCTAAATAAAATTTTTCTCTTATAAAAATGGCCCCTCTGGGGCCATTTTTCGTTTTAAAACCCCTTCCCAGTCTTATTTTCTTTGAAGTACACTTTGTTTTTAAAATAATTCCCGAGTGCCCTTCTCAAGGAAATATCTATGGCCTTTAAAGATCTTCATAAACTTAAGAAAATTGCGGTTGTTGAAAAAGAAAGCATCACAACTCCATACCTCGTGGTTGGAAAAGATATCTTCGCTCTTTCTTTATACAACGATCTAAAAAAAGCCCATGGAGATGACAAGGTACGCCTGCTTTCTCAGGATGCTGTTTTGCGTTCAGATCTTCTGCCAAAGGGACCAAGTACAATCCGAGGAGAAGTGAATAAGAAATTCTTCAACGAAACATTCCCGGATATCGCCCGTACTGAAACGACGGAGAATGCTCTCTTCTATAAAGATATGACGTGGAAGAGTTTTGGTGGAAGAAGTAAGTCTGAAGCTCTGAAGTACGATGAAGAGTTCTATACTGGCGGACAAATCACTCCGGACTATGAACAAATCTTTAAAAACATCCCTCATTCTGATGAGTATCTGGAAGGGATTAATAAGGAAGCTTACCAGGTAAAAATCAAGTCTATTAAAAGGGAAAACGCAGGATTCATCGTTGAATGTATCAATGGAACTGAATTTCACTGCGAGTTCCTTTATTTTGGGCTTTCTCCTTATCATTATATGGAGTTTTATTCTGAAAAGAGCGAGTTTTCTGACAGATTTATGGAGTTCTGTGAAACCACTAAGACTTCTTCGGCCCTCTTTGTGAAGTTTGTCTTCGATAAAACACCACTTTCAGACATGAGAGAGACACTTTTTATCCCTCTAAGTTATACCCATGATTGGGGGCATTTTGTGGGAGAGTTTAGGGCCTCTAAAGATGGGCAGGAAATCGAATTCATGCACTTCATGGAAGACCATTTGATGTCGGAAGAAGACGTTTCAAGAATAATTCGTCTCTTAAAGAAGAATATGGAGAAGATTTTTGATAATTTTTTAAAAATTAAAAGCCATGAATACATCGCATTGGAGCAAGAAATTGGGTGTCTTAAAATTGACGACGAGCTTTTTGCAAAAAGTTTAGAGGCCGGCAAAAACGAAATGAAAAATCTCTTTTTCATTGGTATCAATGCTCCGGTCACTACCGAGCAGTGTGCTAATTATACATTCGAATATTCCAAAAAAGATCTAAATGGGGTGATGCGTGCCCTTGTCATTCAGTCTAACCATACGAAAAAATTTGACTAGGGTATGTTGACAAAAGAATCGACTGCTCACAACATTTAATGAAAGACGTGATTTATTAGGACAAGTATTAACATACTTAGTTTAACTTCAAGGAGAAGATTGAATGAAAAAGAGCGCATTAGTAATTGCAGGTCTTGCACTACTATCTACAAACGCATTTGCATCTAAGGCTAGATTAGCTGCTTTAGGCGGAAACGATGGAGCTGCAAACCTTTACGTTTCAGACAAAGCTAACGTTTTCAGAAACGCAGCTACAATCAACACACACAAAAACTTCGTAGTAACTGAATGGGGTGACAACGTTAATGCTGATTCATCTACTGCTCCAAGAGCTGAAGGTGGATTCTTTAAAGACGCTGGGTCTCTAGCTTACGGTCTATACCTAGGAAACGATGGTGAGAACGATACAACTAGAACAACTAACTATATGGCTCAAGACAACGCTCTTGATCTATTCTTAGGTGGTGACGCTGGTATGCAATGGGGAGCTCGTCTTCACTATGCATCTGGAAAAGACGATACAGGAACTGTTAAGAAGAAAAACTCTGCTTACGGTGTAGGTCTTGGTATGGTAATGGGAGCTGCTGAAGGGTACGCTAACATTGACATCTCTGACAAGTCAGAAGGTGGAGCTGCTGCTGGTGACGAGTGGAACCAAAAGCCATCTTTCACAATCGGTGGATCATATGACTGGTCTGGATACACTTTCTTCGGTGAATTCTCTAACGGAAAAGTAGAAGAAAAAGTAGGAACAACTACAACTTCAACAAAAAATACAGACATCAGAGTTGGTGCTGGACGTATTTGGGAAATCAACCCAACTGCTAGAGTTCTAGCTGACGCTTCTTTTGTTTACACACAAGAAAAAACAACTACTAAAGACAAGTTCATGGGTCTACCTGTAACTTTCGGATTCGAAGCTGACGCAACTTCATGGTTAACTCTTCGCGGATCAGTAGGACAATACGTTCTTCTAAACAACAGAAAGAACGGAACTGTTAAGTCATCTCAAGCTAACTCAACTACTGTAAATGGTGGTGCTACTCTTAACTTCGGAAAACTTGCTGTTGACGGTCTAGTTGGAACAACTGACGGAACAGGAGCTAACGGGAAGAAAGGTGTTCTTTCAACATCTAACCTTCTTACAAGAGTTGGTGTTACTTATAACTTCTAATTCTTAACTGAATTCAATGGGCCCACTACGGTGGGCCTTTTTTTTAAGTATTTTTAAACTAGACGAATTTGCTTAAAGGGGAATCCTGCAATGAAAAAATCTTTATTAATCGTAAGTGCTCTATCACTTATTTCGACATCGGCTATGGCCTCTCAAGCTAGACTTCTAGCTTTAGGTATGAACGAAACTGACAACGAAGGTATGTACCACGTTTCAGACGCTCGTAATATGTTCTTAAACCCAGCTTACATTAACCTTTACTCTAACCACGCTGTATTTGAGTGGGGAGACACTGGTCTAAACGCAAGAGCTGGAGCTACAACATCTGTAGCAACTCTTAACAACAACACTTCAAGCCCAAAAGCTCAAGGTGGGGTTTTTAAGACATACGGTGATTTCGTTTACGGTCTATACTTCGGAAACGAGTCAAACACTTCATCTCTTTTAAGAGTTGCTGGTACTTCTGCAGCTTCAGCAATGAACGCATACACAGGGGCTGCTACTTCACCTCAATCAAAAATGCTTCAGACAGCTGATAACCAAGTTGATTTATTCTTCGGTGGTGGAAGCGATCTTAAGTGGGCCGTTAACCCAACTGTAGCTTTCGGAAAAGATGATGCAAGAAAAGCAAAAGATTCAGCGATCGCTCTACGTGGTGGTGTGATTGGTTCTGGATGGGATGCTCACTTAAACGTATCTCTGGCGAGTAAAGCAGAAGCAACAGATACTATTGCAGCAGCTGCTCTTGGTATTGCTTCAACTGCTGTTACTCAAGAGTTCGAAGGAAAACTTGGTCTTCAAGTTGGTGGTTCATACGTATTCTCAGGAAACAACAGAGCTTTCGGATACGTTAAACACTATGGATGGGAGCAGAAGGATAGCTTTGGTTACAATGCTACTCAACAAGCAAACATTGGTGGACAACAAGGAACTGTAAAAGGTGACTTTACTTCTTACTACCTTGGATGGGGATCTCACACAGATGTAAACACAACTGATAAACTTTTCTACTCTTTTGCAGCTAAGAAAACAGATATCAACTTGAAGTTTTCAAACAAAGGTGAAATCCGTCACATCGCTCTTCCATTAACAATTGGATACGAAGCTCAAGCAACAGATTGGCTAGTTCTTCGCGGATCAGTAGTTCAAAACATTTGGGGTCAACAAGACAACAAAAACGTGGATAACTATGCTGCAGGCGGAACTCGTTTAAATAAAGTTGCAAGTAACCTAATTTCTAAAATCTACGGTGGATCAGGAAAGAAATCTCTTGCTAACTCTACTCAGGTAAACGCTGGTGCAACTCTATCATTTGGACAAATTTCAGTTGATGGTCTAATCAGTGCAACTAACGGAACTGGAGCTCAGACAAAATCTGCAACAGATTCTAATGCACCAAAGGTTGGTATCCTTTCACTTGAAAACCTAGAAACAAGTGTTGCTGTTACTTATAAGTTCTAATTCTGAATTAAATGAATTGATTCATAATAAAAAAGCCGGGTTAACGCCCGGCTTTTTTTATTTTAAGCTCCAAAAGAGATATTTTGTTGGATTACAAAGTCAGATTAACAATCCTATGATTAACTTCACAAGAAATATAATCCAAGGATGGTTTTATGAAGTTTCTATTAACGCTGGCAACGTTCGCTCTTGCTCAATCTGCTTTTGCTTTTCCTACTGCTCCCTTTGATGCTCTAAAGACAACAATTGAACATTCAGAAAAATCAACTCAAGCTGAAACTTATGATTTCGAAGGAATCATTAAGCTTAACAACTGTTCAGGATCTTTAATTAGATTCCAGGGACAACCTACATCTTCTAAGGCCGTCGTTTTAACAAATGGCCACTGTTACTCTGCTGGAGTCTTTGGTGGAATGATGAAGCCAGGTGAAGTGATTTATAACAAAACTATTTCTCGCGATATGAAGATCTTCAATAAAGACATGAAGACATTTCCGGTTAAAGCTACTCGCGTGCTTTACGGAACAATGACTGATACTGATATTGCTCTTTATGAGCTTTCTGAGTCATACGATTCAATTATGTCTAAATATAAAATTGAGCCATTTAGCCTGGATACTGTACGACCATTTGAAGGAACGAATATTGATATCGTTTCTGGATACTGGGAACGTGGATATAGCTGTGCGATCGACGCTTTCATTTTCAACTTGAAAGAAGAAGGTTACACGTTTAAAGATTCAATCCGTTATACAGATGGATGTGCAACAGTTGGTGGAACTTCTGGTTCTCCAATTATCTCTCGCGGAACACGTTCAGTTATCGCTATCAACAATACAGCTAACGAAAGTGGGAAGAAGTGTACAATGAACAATCCTTGCGAAATCAATGAGCAAGGGACAATTACTGTTCTTCGTGATAAAAAGTACGGACAGCAGACTTATAACATTTACAGCTGTCTTCGCCCGGATTTCAACATCGACTTGAGTATTCCAGGGTGTGTACTTCCAAAACCAAGAAACTAATTTTAAGAAAACTTCATAAGGCCGGAACTTAGTTCCGGCCTTTTTTATTTTACGAAATCAATTTGTCTTAGAGCTTCGTAAGCTGCGGCCGTGGCGGCATTGGCAAGGTTGAGAGACCTGATGTGTTCAGAATTCATTGGCAGAGTGACCAATTGAGAGGTGAAGGCATCTTTAACTTCGGCCGGGAGACCTTTGGTCTCTGATCCGAAAATAAGATAGCTGTCTTTAGTGATCTTAAAATCAAAAATAGGTTTAGTGGCAAAGCGAGAGAAAAGAAACATTTTATCAGCACTAGGCTTTTCTTTTTCCATAAACTCTTCCCAGTTCTCATACACTTTAAGCTTAACGTACTTCCAGTAGTCAAGGCCTGCGCGTCTGACTGCCTTTTCATCGATATCGAAAGCGAGTGGTTTAATCAGGATGAGTTCGAGGTCGAGAGCGACCGTAGTGCGCCCGATACTCCCGGTATTTCCGGGAATTTCAGGCGCAACTAATACGATCTTAAATTTAGACATTATTGTTTACGAAGGTAATCAACAAGAGTTCTGATCACTAGACCTGAAGCTCCTTTGGCTGAACAGTATGGTAGGTGTCCTTGAGAGTCACCGATACCTGCGATATCTAAGTGGGCCCATGAGATACCTGGTTCAATGAAAGCTTCAATGAACGCAGCACCTTTAGCAGATCCACCGAAGCTTGCGCCACCGATGTTCTTAAGATCAGCTACTACTGATTTCATATCATTTTTGTGTTCATCAATGATTGGTAGTTGCCACATATATTCATCAGAGTTCTTAGCAGATTTTAAAAGAGCATCCGCAAGTTTTTGGTCGTTTGAGAATAGACCACAAACTTCGTTTCCTAGTGCAACAAGGATTGCTCCTGTTAAAGTAGCAGCGTCGATAAGTGCGTCTGGTTTAGAGTCACAAGCGTAGTTAACAACGTCACCAAGAACAAGGCGTCCTTCAGCATCAGTGTTCAGGATTTCAACAGTCTTTCCGTTACGAGCTTTAACGATTGAGTCTGGCATAGTTGCTTTTTCGTTAACAGCGTTGTCTGTCATACCCAGGTAACAAGAAATTTTTACTGGAAGCTCTAGAAGAACTGCGGCCCTGAAAGCAGCGTATACAGTTGCTGATCCTGCCATGTCGAATTTCATGTTCATCATTGAAGCACCTGGCTTTAATGAGTATCCACCTGTATCGAAAGTTAATCCTTTCCCTACAAGAGCGATGTGACGAGTTTTTGATGTCGCTTTTTTCGGAGTGTAAGTTAAGTGAACAAGGCGAGCTCCATAAGCTGAACCAGCGTTAACTGAAAGGAACATGTTCATGTTTTCTTTCTTAAGTTCAGGAACACCAAGAACTTTAACTTTTACGTTCTTAAGTGACTTAGCGTCTTTTTCGATTTCTTTTGCGTATGTTTCAGAGTTAAGGATGTTTGGTGCTTCGTTAACGAAGTTTTTAGCTACAGTGATAGACTCACCAATTTTAGAAGCTTCAGCGATAGCAGCTTCGAATTTCTTCTGAGCTGTTTTCTTTTCGCTTGTAACCAGGTTGATAGTTTGAAGCTTAGCTGTTTTCTTAGCCGAAAGGTGGCGGTCGAAAACGTAAGAAGTCATGTGAAGAGATTCAACGATCGCGGCCAGTGATTCTTCTTGTTCACCTTTTAGAAGGAATCCATCAAGGTGAAGGTTCATGTCTTCATATCTTCCAGACACAGCTTTATAGATGTGCGCGATTTGGCGTCTTAGAGTTTCTTTAGTTACTTTGTTCTTATCACCAAGACCAAGAATGATTGCGCTTTGCCCGTTTACTAGAGTCAGAGCAAAAGTTTCTCCAACATCACCTTTGTAGTGTTTGCTTGCTACTGCGTGCTCGAAAGCTTCAGTAACTTCTTCTGGCCAGTGAGGTTTTACCAGTACTTTTTCAGTCTTTGGCTTTGATGCCGGAGCTTTTTTAGAGGTCTTTGTTGTTTTTGCCGCTTTTTCTTCCTGTGTCTTGTTAAAACAAGAATAAACATTGAGTTCAGCGGATGTTGGTGCGAAGCTTAAATTAATTTTCATCGGTACATTCCTATGTTTTTGATGTTTAAAAAAAAGTATTCAGGCTAAAATAGCACAGTCTATGTTAAAAGTAACCACCAGGTATTTAGCAGCAAATTTTATCCCTCCGTTCGCCATAGGCTTTGTGTTCTTTGTGGCGTTCTTGATTACCTTCTATATGTTTAGGATTATCTCTCTTATTGTGAATAAGGGAGTTGAAATCGGAACAGTCTTGGGGATGGTCTCTAATTTAAGTGTCTCGTTTTTTCCTCTTGCGACACCATTGGCCGTGTTTTTCGCGACTATCTACACTTTGAACAAGCTAAGCGAAGACTCTGAGATCATTGCTATGCGCTCGTTTGGGATCACAAAGTTTAAGATTTATCTTCCTTTCCTTCTGGTAAGTTTACTTATTGGGGGAATGATTTTCTCACTTAATAGTGTTTATATTCCTAAGGCCAACGCCAACTTTAAGAACACCATCCTACGCCTGACATCAACGGGGATGCTGACCAGTATTAAATCAGGACAATTCTTTACCGACATTCCAAATGCAACGCTGTTTGCTGAGGACGTGTCAGAGAATGGAGACAATTTTGATGAGGTCTTTCTTCACTTAAAAGATAAGTCGGGGACAGAGCAGAGAATCATCTTTGCTAAAAAGGGCTCGTTGGTAAAACTTTATGCCGATGAACAACAGGCCCCTAGCTTAAGGCTTCACCTGAGAGACGGTAACATTACCAAGATCAATGGCGACGGGGATCAGGTAGAGAAGGTGCTTTTTGAGCAGTATGATTTTCCAATCTTTAATGCTGATTTTGTCTCGAGCAGCTTAGATAAAGACAGTATGAAGACTAATAAAGAGTTATATAAGACTATCGAAAGCAGGCTGAGAGACTACAACTACATGATGCAGACTCCGGCCAAAAACGAAGACGACACAAAGATTAGGAAGGAAGCCAAAAAAACGATTGTGAAGTCTCAAATCGAATACTACGGACGTTTTATTACTCTTCCACAAATTATCCTTTTTGTGCTTTTAGGTTTTGCTTTAGGTATTAAAAAAGGAAGAGGCGGGGGAAGTGGAAACACGATCCGTGCTATTGTCTTTCTTCTTGGTTACTACGGACTTTATTTCTTTTTGATCAGCTTGGCACAAAGAGGAGCAATAGGTGCTGCTCTTGCGAGCTTTTCACCTAGTGTCCTCTTGTTATGTATCTCTCTTTATTATTTCCGAAAATTAGATTGGGTCGGGTAAGTTAAATATTATTAACTTTGCGTCCGTCTGTTCTTGGGGCCTCTGCTGCTGGTGCAGGTGGAGGAGTTGGCGTTTTCTTCTGGTTAACCTTTAAGTATTCATCACTGGTTAAAACAGAGCCGTCATCCTGGAAAACAAAGAGTGGTGCCATGTACTTCGTTTTCATTTCTTCCGGAAGAACGATGTTCTTCACACCGCCTTTTGCTCCAGCGGTTAGATTCACAGGCTTGTTGTTGTAGAAAACTTTTAACGAACGAGTGTTTCCAACAAACAGACGAATTAAAGAACCTCTAAGGAAAAGAGTTCTTCCCTGGCGTAAAACAAATTTTTTAATTTCTTTGTCATCAACTTTGTATGTTAGCCAAGAATCGCCTTCGCTGGCATTGATGAAAACCGTTTCCTGGCCTTTTGTCGGTTGGATACGGTATTTCGCAGGAAGAAGTTCATCGTATTGCTCTTTTTCCATTTTTTCTTCAGCGAATTGTTTTTCAGCAATAGAGATCGTTGAAAGATTGATATCGTTAACAGTCACTTCAGCTGGCTTCGGGTTTTTATCCTGAATTAAGTTAACCTGAATCGGCTCTTCTTTTTTAGGCTCAACTGGTTCAACTTTAGCGACCGGCTTAGGCGCTGGTGCTTTTTTCTTATGAAGAGTAGAGAGAACTTCAGGAAGTTTAACTTCTGACTCTTCAGAAGATTTTTCCAGGAAGTTTTTAACGTTAAATCCAACGATCCCTACAATCAGGATAACGACTGCTGACTTCGCCAGAAAAACTGTTGAAGAAGCTGTTACTGATTTTACTGTTTCCAGTGGAGTTGTCGTGATGGCCGAAAGAGTGTTTCTTGCAGCTTCTGTTTTCATTTCCTGGTTGGGAACTGGGTGGTGCATTTGAGGGGCACTTTTTGCGTAAGCAGTATCAAGAAGCTCAAGGGCCATCTCTTGGTTGATGCCCAGGATTTTTGATGTCGATTTTACGAAACCGCGAACATAAGCTTTGCTTGGAAGTTTTTCAAATTCGTCAGCTTCCAGGCTTTCAAGTAGTCCAATGTGGATTTTCGTTTGTTGAGAGATGACTTTTAAACTAAGTCCTTTGTCTTCTCTGCTTTTTTTGATCAGTTGTCCGATCGTTAACTTTGGTTCAACGTGTACAGGTGTTTCTTGTACTGGCGTTGTTTCGATTCCATTTTCAGGTGTATTGTTTTCTTCCGTCATAGTTTCTTAAAAGTTCGGAGTCTCGACTGCACGTGATTCTTTAATCACTTCAGTCTGAGAAGCTCTGGTTGATGATTGGCCTTCCGGCATACTTTCCAGCTTGCGAAGTTGAGCAACGGCCATCGAGCTAAAACGAGTTGATGGAAACTTGTCTGTAATTTCGATTAACTTTCTTTTGGCTTCTGCTGGTTTATTTAAATTGATAAGTGTTAGAGCTTGTTGATAGTACGGAGCAGGTTCTTTTACACAAGTCCCTTTTCCGGCGTTTTTAAATGCCTCAAGCGCTTGAGAGAAGCGGTATTCTTCTGCGTACATTTCTCCCAGTTTATAGTGAGCGGCACAGTAGTCTTCTCTTTCTTTCACTGATTTTGCAAGATACTCGAAAGCAGAGCGCCTGTCGCCTTCTTTTAATGAGAGGATTCCCAGGTTGTAGTAGTTTCTGAACTGATTGTTGAAAGTCAGGTCTTTTTCCACACGCTCGAATTGTTCACGCGCTTCTTTTAATCTGTTTTTTTCCATATACAGTGAGCCAAGGTTGATTCTGGCATCGCTGTTTTTTGGATCAAGGCTGATAGCTTCCTTTAATTCATTCTCGGCCAGAACTGGCTGCTCTCTGAAATAATAGGCCATCCCAAGATTGTTTCTGATTTGTGAATCTTTTGGGTTTAAGTCTCTGGCCTGTGTCAGGTAAGTAAGGGCCTGTGCGTAGTTTTTAGAAATTAAATCTTCCGTGCCTCGACCGTAATAAACTTCGGCCTTCTTTTCTTCAACTGTCTGGTCTTTTAGTTGATTGCTTGAACAAGAAGCAACGGCAAGTGTAGTAAGAGTTAAACATAACGCTTTTTTTAGCATGGGATCCTCACATCTCAATCCATTAAGATATGAGTCTATTTTAATCGCGCTATGCTCTTCTTGTAAATATGCCGATTGTTTCAAAATGCTGGGTAGAAGGGAAAAGGTCGAATATTTCCACACTCTGAAGATCGTAGTTGCTCAAAGTCGCCAGCGTGTCTCGAGTGAAACTGGTCGCTTCGCAGGCGATGAAGATAAATCCAGCTGGTTTAAATTCATTTAAAAAATCCTGAAGATTTTTTAATCCCGAACGAGGTGGGTCAATAATTAACCAGTCAGGGCGAGGGTAACCGTCTTTTTTAAGAGCGATGAGGCTTCTTACAGCGTTTTTGTCGTATAAATCGAGAGAAAAGAACTTCTGATGGGCCGAAGGTTGAGGAGCTGTACGGTATTTATCCACAACTAGAGTTGGGTTTTTAAACTTCACGCTAAGGTTCCCGTTTCCGCCGAAAAGATCGTACACGACGGCTTTTGGAGGAATGATTTCATGGGCCTTTTTTTCGATCCAAACGCGAAGGCGCTCATTCATTTCTGCGTTTACCTGAGTGAAACCGCCATTAGCATATGGATAATTCACTGACACTTTTACGTTGTGTCCGCCAGTGTGGTTGTCTTTTGAGTAAAGCTCGATATGGCCCTTGGCCGGCTCTTTTGTCACTAGTTTTAGCCAATTGTCGGCAGCATAAAGAGCGCGAAGTTCATAAGCGACACTTGGCTCGATAATCTTACATTCAGGAACTGGGATGATTTCGTTTTTATAGTTTAAAAGTCCGAGCTGTCTCTTCTTTTTATCGTAGTGAAGCTGGATGCGGTTTCTGTATGAAAGTCTTCTTTTTGCACCGTGAACAGTTACTGGGACTTCCGGGAATTTGTACATGTGGCGGGCAAGCGCAGCTTTTTTGTATTCAAGTTCCTTTTCGTAACTAGTGTGCTGGAAATCGCAGCCGTTGCACTCGTTGTAGTGCGGGCATAGTGGTGCAATTCTATCCGGTGCAGGAGTGACAACGTCGCAAAGTTTGGCAAATTGAACCCCTTTTTTCGAAGAGAACACTTCCGCAGTGACAATTTCGCCTGGCAAAGTTTTTTTGATGAAGGTTACACTGCCTTCTTGTTTAGAAACGCCTTGCCCAATAGGATCAATATGCTGGATTTCGAACTCGTTTTTCATGAAAGGTGCCCTAAGTTTCGTATAATAAATTCAATTTTTAAGTATCTAGTGCTATGGTGATTGCTATCTTTAATTTTAGGGATTTATGGATCAAAAATTTATTCGCAATTTTTCTATCATTGCTCACATTGACCACGGGAAATCGACTCTCGCAGATCGTATTATGGAAGCAACAAACGCTGTCTCAAATCGTGAGAAGAAAGACCGTTTACTCGATAACATGGATCTAGAGCGCGAACGAGGAATTACCATTAAAGCCCAGGCTGTTCGTATCCCTTATAAGGCGCAGGATGGCAATACCTATTATTTTAATTTGATAGATACTCCGGGCCACGTAGACTTCTCATACGAAGTTTCGCGCTCTTTAGCTTCATGTGATGGAGCACTCCTAGTTGTAGACGCCTCTCAAGGGGTAGAGGCTCAGACTCTGGCCAACGTTTATATGGCCATCGACAACGACCTGGAAATCCTTCCGGTTATTAACAAAATTGATTTACCTCACGCCGACGCTCCAAGAGTGAAGAAGGAAGTTGAGGATATTATCGGAATCGATACCAGCGAAGCTTGTGAAGTTTCGGCAAAATCAGGAATTGGTATTGATGCTTTATTAGAGCAAATTGTTAAAAAGATTCCAGCTCCAACTGGAAAATCAACCAACCCACTTCAGGCACTGATTTTCGATTCATGGTTTGATGTTTATCAGGGTGTAGTTATTCTGGTGAGAGTGGTTGAAGGGACATTAAAAAAACGCGAGAAAATTTTCCTTAAGGCCGGAGGCCAGGAATACGAAGTTTTAAAATTGGCGGTGAACTCGCCATTTTTCACTGAGCTTGATGAATTAACGGCCGGTGAAGTAGGGATGGTAATTTGTGGGATTAAAACTATTCGTGACGTTCATATTGGCGACACTGTTGTTCATGCCAACAAAAAAGAGACTCCAAATCTCGCTGGATACGTTGAAGTCAAACCCATGGTTTTTTGTGGTATTTTTCCTGTTGAGTCTACTGATTATGAAAATCTAAAAGAAGCTCTGGAGAAACTTGCTCTTAACGATGCTTCTTTCACCTATGAGCCGGAGAGTTCTGCTGCCCTTGGTTTTGGTTTCCGTTGCGGATTCTTAGGACTTCTGCACATGAACATTATTCAGGAGAGACTTGAGCGCGAGTTTGGTCTGGCCCTGATTTCGACAGCTCCATCGGTGAGTTATAAAGTTTTAAAAAATAACGGCGAAGAAATCATGATCTCGAACCCGTCAGAGATGCCGGAGCCGGGAGAAATTCAATCTGTCAGTGAGCCAATGGTTCAATTGTCGATTCACGTTCCGAATGAATATGTAGGTCGTATGATCACTCTTTGCGAAGAAAGAAGAGGGATTCAAACTGAGATTAAATACATTACTGAAGACCGCGTTCAGGTTATTTACGACCTGCCACTTTCGGAAATGGTTTTTGATTTTTACGATAAGCTAAAAGGTTTAACTAAAGGGTACGCTTCGATGGACTATGAGTTCAGAGATTACGCAGAGGCCGACTTAGTTAAAGTTGATATTTTATTGAATGGAGACAAGGTTGATGCCCTGTCGATTATTTGTCACCGCGACAATTCTTTCTATAAAGGCCGTGACCTTGTGCAAAAACTTCAAAAATTAATCGATCGCCAACAATTTGATATTGCGGTACAAGCCGCAATTGGTGCTAAAATAGTTGCAAGAGAAACAGTCAAGGCCCTGCGTAAGAACGTACTTGCCAAGTGTTATGGTGGTGACGTCTCACGTAAGCGCAAACTTCTAGAAAAACAAAAAGAAGGAAAGAAGCGCATGAAAATGGTAGGATCTGTAGAGGTTCCGCAAGAGGCGTTCCTCGCTGTTCTTTCGACTGATGAATAAGTTAAGAATTGGAAGCTGTTTCAGCGATGCCAGATTCTAGGAGTTGAAGAGTGAGGGAGGAGGCGTGCTACTGCACGTCGCACGACTGAGCGATGAAAGACGACGAAGATGGTATTGATGAAATAGATTCATATAAAGGATTATATGCACCCACTGTTAAAAGAACATTTTTTAAAAGCGTTGGACATCTATACACAAGGTGTACATTACGACACGCTTTTAGAGGCCAAGAAAGAGTATTTCACAATCACTGGTCAAGCTAACGACGACGATGATGATTTTGAGGCGCGCATGAACTCGTTTAACGAGTGGTACGTTCTTCAGTTTATTTCTATGCGTGGAACTAGAACTGTTATTAGCGATTACCTGATCAATAACCCGGTAGATGATTTCCTGGCGAAGTCACTTTCAGGTGTTAACTATTCTCTATTTGAGTATGTCGGTAAAAACTTCAGAGGATACGATACTCTGTACGATATGCTTCACGATAAAAAAATCACTCTTCCAAAAGGAGAGTCGCTTCCATCAATCATTAAAGATGATATTTTCGTTGGGCGCGTTCTGACTTATGAAAACCAAAATTATCTGATGAGTGGCCTTTGTGTTATTCCAAAAGATGTTCGCGGTATCCTGAAGAAGGAATGTAAAAAAGTTAGAAAGCTTAAAAATCCTGGTGAGGAGCTAAAATTCCTTCTGAAGATCGAATCTTTTAAGACGAAGTGGATCCGCTACGGACACGTCGATGCCACAAAAATCTTCAAATTTAGTTAAGTTATACGGTTTTACCTTATTAAGAAATGGCGTGAAATACGATTACTCTTTTAGAGAATCATTCACGTCATTATCTCATATCTCAGAGGAAGTTTACGTTGCCTTGGATAAAGGTGATGACAATTCACTGGAAGAATCACAGAAGATTCCCGGTGTAAAAATCATACCTAGCACTTGGGATATGGCCCTGAAAAAAGGACTCGTGCTTTCTGTGGAAACCAACAAAGCATTAGAGGCCTTGAGAAAAGATCACGGGCAGGAAGACAATGCCTGGGGGATTTACCTGCAGGCCGATGAAGTTTTACACGAAGACGATTACGAAAGATTAATTAAAGATATTGAAGAAGCACAGAAAACTGGTTGTGATGCAATTTCATTTCGCTACTTCCATTTCTGGCAAACCCATCACCATGTGGCCGTTTCTAAAAAATGGTACCCGCATGAAATCAGAGCTATCAAACTAAAGACCAATATTGAATCGTGGGGTGATGCCCAGGGATTTAGAAACCAGACTAAAGTTTTCTTCACCGAGGCGCGGATTTTTCATTACGGCCACGTAAGAGAGCAAGATTCATATAAAGAAAAAATCCGCGATATGGGGAAGCTTTATCATGAAGCTCAGGTGTTGGAAGAAAAACTTTCTAAAGGTCAGAAAAACGCCAGCAAGAATAAATGTATTGAGTACTTTGGCACTCATCCTTTAGTGATGAAAGAGCGCATCTTGCGCATGAATGATATTTGGGAGCTTCCGGAAGTTTCTGAAGTGGCGATTGTGGGAGACCCGAAAAAATATTCTCCAGCTCTTCTTAAAACAATTGGGGCCAAAAAGGTTTCATGGTTTGCTACGAGCAGTGAAGTTCCTAGAGCTTTAAAGAAGTCCATGGTGTTAACTGAGCCTGGATTGTTTGATTACCTTTTTAAGAGAGCAGAGCCAGGTCTGGAAATGAAGTCGAAACTTCACCGCAAGTGGAGTGATGACTTTAAGCTGATTTTTCAGTTATCAAGCAGACATGTCGGCTTTCGCCATCCATCTTAGATCCTTCTTAGCGTCGGATCTTACAGGGAAACAAATTTTTGCATTTAGGCTTTTGTGAAGGCCTCTCAGGGTTTATGATCTAGGAAACTAATTTGAGAGGTCTATGTGGAACCACTATTGATTGTACTTCTGATTTTTATCGCTATTTGCTTATTTGATTCATTGTTTATTGTTAACTCGCAGACGGCTGCTATTATCGAGCGTCTTGGGAAGTATCACGTCACAGCTCACGAAGGTCTGAACTTCAAGCTGCCTTTTCTCGACAGAATTGTTATCAGAAGAAATTTAAAAATTGTTCAACAGGATATCGAAGTTGAAACGAAAACTAGAGACAACGTATTCGTAAGAACAAAAGTCTCAGTTCAGTATCAGATCATCAGAGATAAGGTTCACGATTCATACTACCGTCTTTCTGATCCTATCGCGCAGATTGAAAGTTATATTTTTGACGTTGTTCGTTCTGAAATCCCTAAGCTTTCTCTTGATGATGTATTTGTCAGCAAAGATACAGTTGCCCTAGCAGTTAAAGAATCGCTTGAAGAATCAATGGATGATTTTGGTTTTATGATTATTAAAACTCTAATCACAGATATTGATCCGGATGAAAAAGTTAAGCAATCGATGAACGAAATCAACGCAGCTGAAAGATTAAGAGATGCAGCGATGGCCAAAGCTGAAGCTGAAAAGATTGGTATCGTTATGCAGGCCGAGGCTCACGCTGAAAGCAAGCGTCTTCAAGGTTTGGGGATGGCCAACCAAAGAAAAGAAATTGCTTCTGGTCTGAAAGCTTCTATTGAGGATTTGAAACAATCAGGAATCAACAACGAAGAGGTTCTGACTATCCTTCTGATTACTCAACACTATGATGCACTAGAGGCCATGAGTAAAAACTCTCACTCAAATACAATCATGGTTCCATACAGTTCAAGTAATGTAACGGGAATGAGAGACCAGATTCAGGAAGCCATTTTAACTTCGGTTAACTCGGTGAAAGAAAGCCAGCACAGATAATGATTAAGGTGTCTCCTGCCTGTCTTTAAGTTCAGACTTAACGAACAGGTAGGGGATAACTCCCGTAAGATTCACCAGCGTATTGGCGATAAAAAATAAATTGAACAATGAAGCGCCATGATCAATTTGCAGCATCTTAAATAAATTTTCAAACAGCACGTGACCAACACCCAGACCTGCCGGCGTAATGGGCAGAGCTGCGCCGATCATCCCGATGGGAAGAATGCTAAAGATATTTAAGACTGAAGTCTCCAGAGGAATAAAAGGCTTAATTAAAAGCCAGATGCAGATAAAGAGCAGCAACTGATTAAGTACACTCAGCATGAAGGTGTAAAAAAATGGTTTAAACGATAAGCGGATGGAAAGCATATCTATTAAAGGGCCCAGGACTTTAGGCCATCTGGCGAGGTAATGAGTGAGCTTAGAAACCAACTTCTCTCTGTTGATCAGATTGCTGAAGATGACGACAATAAAAATCCCTAACCCGGCAAAGAGAACGACGTTCATGATAATGAAAGTTAAGAGCGCAGGGTTGAGTGCCATGATGCTTTGGTATTGAAAACAGCAAATAAAAATCCCAATCCCCAATAGACCAAGAAGTCCTACAAAACGATCGAGGGCGATAATGGAAGCTACGGTTGTGGCCGAGAGACTTTTATCCAGGTTTCTAAAATAGAAAAACTTTATGACATCTCCGGCACTAGAGCCCGGAAGAATCACTGAAAAGAAATTACCAATCGCATTAAACGCAAAGAGCTTGGAAAAAGATATTTTGTTTTCACTTTTTGTTTCCAGGAGAATCTGGCAGCGGATGTTGGCGATAAATAATCGAGCAACCAGTAAGGTTATTGCGAAAACCCATAAATAACCACTATTCAAGGTCTTTGTTACGAGAGAGAAATCCAGCTGACCATTCTTAAAAAGCCAATAGCATAAGGCGAAGGCCAGGAAGAATTTGAGGGTGGTTTTCATCTATAAAAATTTAGCATATTCCCTCGCATAATGCTATTGTAGGGGGAAATTGCTAATTTTGAGAGAGAGGAAAATATGAAAGTTTCTGTTATTGGTACTGGGTATGTTGGATTAGTCAGCGGGACATGTTTTGCTGAAATCGGGCATGATGTTACATGTATTGATATCGATCCAAAAAAGATCGAGATGCTTAAAGCACATAAATCGCCAATCTATGAACCAGGTTTAACAGAACTTCTGGAAAGAAATATTAAAGCGGGCAGACTTCATTTCTCAACAGGGTATGAATCTGTAGCTTCTGCTCAATCAATCTTCTTAGCGGTTGGAACACCATCTGCAGATGACGGAAGAGCTGATCTTAAGTATCTTCGTGCCGCAGCTGAAGCTGTCGCAAAGAATTTAACTGACGGAGCAATCGTTGTTATTAAATCAACGGTTCCTGTTGGGACATCAGTTGAAATCAGAAAACTGATTGCAGAAAAAACGACAAAAAAATTCCATTTGGTTAACAACCCTGAATTCCTAAAAGAAGGATCAGCGGTAGAAGACTTTATGCGCCCTGACCGCGTTATCATCGGTCACCAGGACGCTGGTGCGATGAAAGTGATGGAAGAGCTTTATGCTCCTCTTGTTCGCCAAGGTAACCCGATCTACGGAATGAGCAACCTTTCAGCTGAAATGAGTAAGTACGCAGCGAACTGCTTCCTTGCAACTAAGATTTCTTTCATCAATGAAATTGCTCGCCTTTGTGATTTAACAAATGCAGATATTGAAGAAGTGAGAAAAGGGATTTCATCTGACAAGAGAATTGGTGGACACTTCCTATACCCAGGTCCAGGTTACGGTGGGTCGTGTTTCCCTAAAGACGTAAAAGCTCTAGTGGCAACAGCTGAAGACTACGGAATGGATTTAAAAATCATCAATGCAACTGAAGAAGTTAACGATGAACAAAAATCTTATGTTTTCTCAAAAGTTAAAAAACACTACGGTGACAATCTTACTGGTAAAGTCTTCACGTTCTGGGGTGTAGCTTTCAAAGCAAACACTGATGACGTTCGCGAGACAGCAGCAATTGCCATGGCAAGAAAGTTAATTGGAGCAGGTGCAACGATTAATATTTTCGATCCAGTAGCAACTGAAAACTACCTGCATGAAATGAGTCAATACAAAGAGTGTGAAGGCAAAATTAAGGCCTTCGACAATAAGTATGATGCCCTTAAAGGATCTGATGCTCTTATCACAGTCACTGAGTGGAGAGAATTTACGACTCCTGATTTTGGAGAGATCAAAGCGAAGCTTAACAAGCCCGTTATCTTTGACGGAAGAAACCTGTACGACACGAAAAAAGTTCAGGCGGAAGGATTTACTTACTACGCAATTGGGAAATTCATTAAATGAAAATCGCAGTACTACAGTTAACATCTGTTCTTGATTATAAAACGAATCTTGAGACGATCAGAGGCCTTTTAAAAGAGGCTAAAGCTCAAGGGGCCGAAGCATTCTTTATGCCGGAAGTTTTTTATTCAATGAGCGATGGAATCACTCCTACACCTTATTTAGTTGAAGAGGGCAATGGGCACTACAAAGAAATCCAGAAGCTTTCGACGGATTTCGGTATGGCCCAGATAGGTGGTTCGGCCGCAACTTTATTAAATGGGAAAGTGGTTAACCGCGCCTATAACTTTGATAAGAATGGTAAAGACCTTGGTCACTACGATAAGATCAATCTTTTTGCCTGCGATCTTCCGGATAAGAAAATTTCAGAAGCAAAAAACTATACTGCTGGCTCTGATTATAAAGTCGTTGATTTAAACGCTGTTAAAATAGGTCTGGGGATCTGTTTTGATATGCGCTTTTCGGAGATGGCCCTTCACTATAGAAAAGAAGGAGCGAGCATTATCACTTACCCTGCCGCTTTTACAGTGCCGACGGGAAGAGCTCATTGGCATACACTTCTTCGCGCCCGCGCGATTGAGAACCAGTGTTTTGTCATTGCGGCTGCTCAGTGGGGACACCACAACGATAGGATGCAAACTTATGGTCATTCATTAGTTGTTGACCCGTGGGGAGACATTCTTATGGATCTTCAAGAAGGTGTGAAGGTAGGAGTGGTAGAACTTGATTTCCCGAAGATTGAACTCATCAGGAAATCAGTTCTCATGAATCGTCCTTATTAATCGACTTTGCAATCTAAAACACTTAGCGAATATGCGGCCACTTTTAAAGTGGCCTTTTTATTTTCCTTCATCGCTTTTTGCAGACAAGGTGCAAACTTTTCTTCAGCGAAGTAGGCAGCCGCAAGCTCGACTAATTCCAGGCGATAGACCTTTTTAGGAGTCATCAGTATTTTAGCAATATGAGCTTTGATTTCTATTGTTTTCTCTTCACGTTTGCCCGCCTCCAGGGCAAGTGTGAGAGAGGACATCAGAAGTGTTAAAAGAAGGATTGATGTTTTCATTATCTTGGCTCCAGTGGTTTGTACATTCTCATTGTTTCATTCGCCATATCCATTTTCTCTTGTTCTGAAAGATAGATGCTATCGCGAGGAAGATAAGGATCAGAGCTTGAGAAAGATAAGGCTGATCTCTCCATCATGGCGGCATTTTCCGGGAAAGGGAAAGCTGTCACAACTGAACCTCGAGCTGTATTTTTCGACATCTTGTTATCCCACTCCTCAACTGTTACCGGTTTATCAAAAAGAGAAGGGTCGATAACCATTTTTTGTGTTTCACCCTTGGCATTTTTAACATACACGATAGGAGCTACGTGGAAGTTCCACTGAATAAGAGGCTCAGTTCCCGGAACATAAAGGTCTCCCTTGATCCAGACCTTATCAACGCGCACACCTTCTTCTTCAAAACGTCTCGCCATTAAGTGAGCACGGGCATAACAACCGTCTGGCTTATATTTCCAGGCAATGTCATCCATCTTTTGTGCTTTTTTGAAAAGCTCACTCGCTCTTTCCATCGTAATGGTTTGTTCAACACTTCTGTCTGGGTGAATGTTCTTTTTGATGCGCTCAAGATTTTTTGCCGCTTCAGCATTTAGGAAAACACCTTGATAAATACATCCTAATTCAGGTGCTTTTTTTGGATCGACAAAAGTCCCGACCAGGTTTCCATTACCGATAACCTGAATGAACTCGGCCAGTTCAAGGTCGCCAAGTTTTTTAAGCACTTTCTTTTTTCCGTCAACCAAATCGTTTAATGCTTTGTTGTCTTTACAAACATTTTTATAATAAACGATGGCCTGCTCAAAATTGGGATCTTTATACGTCACAACCTTATCGCGGTCTTGTCCAAGTGATTGAGGAACGCTCGCTTTGATGTAATCGCCGTACATCGGAAGCTTTTTATAGTCGTAAGGCACATCCACCAATGGCGTTTTCGAGTTTGGAGATGTGATTTTTTTGATCGTAGCCGTTGGCCCGATTCCGTCTTTTTCATCTAGTAAATGAATGGTCCCCTGGATCATTGAATTTGGAGCGGAGTCATAAAGCATTGTCGCTTGGTATGTCTTTCCATCAATTGTCACCGGATCACATTTAAAGCTTCCGCATTTAATTTGGTAACTCATTTGGCGCTGATAATCTCTTTCTTGATTTGTCAGCTCTCTGGTTTCACCGCGCTCGCATGAAATTTCCTGACCGTTAAAGAGTTGAACCTTGTATGACTTTTCGTTGTAGGCCCTGTCGAGTTCTGCTTTCGCTTCTTCTCTATCGTGCATGTAGGCCTGGACAATGGACTTGTATTGAGTAGAGCCTTTCGTCTTTAATGAATTATCAGAGCGGTTTTCTGGGTTGGTGAAAAAAGCATCAATCAGCATGACGCTTTCATTGTATTTAGTGCTTAGGTCGCTCGGTTTTACAAAAGCACCTGCACCACCATAACCTCCCATCATCCCACCACCCATACCCATTCCCATTCCTGGAGATATCGTTGGAGCAGCATAGAGAGTTTTTCCATCCGCTACGACATTTTCAATCGGAGCGAATGCTGGTGCATTTTCTTTATCTCTGCTAAGAGCTGTGAAACCAAATGGACTGTTTTTAACCAGCACTGGTTTATCGCCATTAGGACAAATGTAAACTTTGACTTCTTTATCCAGATTACATTTTACAGAGGATTGGTTGTTGGCAAGTTTAACTGTGATTTGGGGATGATCATCAGGATTGATTTTGGTTGCTCCCATTCCCGGAAATCCACCAGTCATTCCTCCGAATATTCCGCCACCAAAAGGAGTGTTTGAAGGAGAATTGAAAGAGTCTTTTTGAAGGCCCTGTTGCTGTTCTTGTCCTGGATACTGATTGTATTGATCCAGGTCTTGCACTTGAGCAAAGACTGTCGATTGCACTAAAACAAACGAAAGAAGAAGTAGATTAATTTTCACATAGACCCCCAATTGAGGTCTTATCGGCCAAACAAAACACAAATGTGACAAATTAATGTCTGAGAGATTTAATCGACTTTTTAACGATGTCTGGCTTGAGCCAAATTGCAGCTAAGACTCCGATAGAACATCCAAGAATGATATCAATCGCGCGCCAGTAAGCTAAGTGGTGAGTCGCTGTTGATTGAGGAGCTGCGATTTCCAGGAAAAAGAGAATCATCGCCGCGATATAGATGTTACCAACCCAATAATTTTGAGAAAGACCTAGTGGCATTAAAAATGAACAGATAAAGACAAAAGAAATAAGCAGAAGCTGGTTATGGGCATAAGTTAAAATAACTGAAGCGATGACAACGCCTAAAATTGTTCCCAGGACTCTCTGAGCACTTTTGTAAATGCTTTGATAACTGTCGGGAAGAATCACGATAAGTGCAGTTCCCACAATCCAGTTTGCATGAGCGAATTCAAAAACCTGAGCAAGGATATAGCCAAGAGTTGAAAAGATAGCGCACACCAAAGGAAATTTGATCCCGCGGTTATGAGCAATAATCTTTTTTACCGTTGCTCTTTTACTTACCGTTAATTTAGTCTCATGTTTTGTGACTTTAAAAATAACATAGGCCCAAAACAGGTAATTGAGAAAAGCAATGCTTGAATAAAGAAGAAGTGAAGTGAGTTTTAGCTTAATAACAACTTCAGCTGAAGCTGTTAAGAATTGAAGTGTGATAAAAAGCATCATGCGTTCAAGTTCAATTCCATAATCTTTTGATTTCCCCAGAAGAAAACTCAAAATGAAAAGAATGATCGCAACAGTATAGAGGCTGCCAACTGAAGCTGCGCCAACTGCTAAGCTGATCATTAAGAGAATAAAAGTGACAACCAGATGGCGGGTGCGGACAAAAAAACTATCAAAGTGATCGTTTAAATAAAAGACCAGACCCATAAGTGAGCCGAACATTGAGACAAAAAGCTCATGATTAAAATGTCCGATAATTAATGGAGTAGTGATGGCCAAGGCGGAAAGAAGCATTTTAAAGAGCGGTGTCGGCTCGGGATTGATACGAAGTGTGTTTTCGACGTGTTCTTTAAATGGCATAGCTACTCTGTTTTAAAAAGGTAGTAGATTCTCGGCCCTTTCAGCAAATTGAAAAGTGGGGTTCGTCTGATTCAGACTCTCTCCATTGATCACTCTCTTATAAAGCTCCAGATAACTTAAAGCATGTTGATTCACATTAAAATTGTCTTCAACATATTTTCTGATTTTATCTGGATCAAAAGTTTTTGAATGATCTTCGCGAACGAACTTTTCTAACTCGCTATAGTTGTGAGCGATAAAACCAACATCTTTAGTGATAAGTTCAGGAAGACTTCCGTAAGGAGAACCAATGACTGGCAAACCTTGCGACATCGCTTCAATGACAGCGATTCCAAATGGCTCTGGCCAGCGAACCGGAAAGACCATAAAGTCACAGTTTCTGATGATTTCCATTTTTTTATCGCCGCCAACAACTCCGTGGTTGTGGACATAGCGAGACAGTCCCCACCAACGTCCCCCAGCAACGTGCAAGTGTCTGCCAGTGCTTCTTGCTGCTTTAACCGAGTCTTTTAAGTTTTTTACTCGCCATGAAGCTTTGGCCAGGAAGAGAAAGTCATTCCAGGCGCGTTTCTTTTTTGGTTGGTATGGGTATTCGGCCAGGTCGATTGCATTGTGAACAAATTGAGTAGAGCCATGAACTTCAGCATGTCTTTTAGAGACGAAAACAGAGTTCTTATCAAAAATCTCTCCCGGTTGACCATTGCCGTGAACAGTAATGATCGTCGGAATGTTTCCAGGAACGCGGTAGTTATAACTTAAGTGAATAATGTCGGCGTCCTCTGGGATTTGTGTCGTCCACTCTTTTCCTTCCATTTTCATGGGGATGAGTTCGATGCCGTATTCTTTAACTTTTGAATCAGGATGCCCGATTAAAACGACTTTATGGCCCAGGCGAGCAAGCTCCACCATGTGCCAGAAAAGAATGCGCTCGATTCCGCCATAACCAATTACCGGAAGAACGCCAGAGTGAGAGAAAACTATTTTCATAAAGATCCTAGATTTTTTTACCAAGTTGCAGCTCGTGAAGCTTAGAATACTTCAAGAGAGCGTAGAGTGAATTGATACAGCAAATAATGAAACCGTATCGCCCGTCTAAAAATCCACCTTTGATGAAATAGTCGCGGAAGAATTTAAAGACTGGTCTCGTGACAATTTTAAACACGCTTGAGCGCTTGCCTTGTTTAAAAGCAGCATGAGCAGCGATTGTCGTGAACTTATTTGTTTGAGTAACATGAGCAGTGATTGAGTCGTAGCTGTAATGAAGAAGGTCGCCGTTTAAAAAACCAGTTCCTTCATTGACAGTCATTTGCAGAATATCGTGTGGGTTTTCTCCACCCCAGCGAGCTTTGCCTTTTTTAATCAGGCGAAGTTTTGTATCCGGGTACCAACCGCAGTGGCGGACCCAGTGGCCGTTGTAATTTGTTAAGCGGTTAAAGCGGTAGCCGTTCATATTGAAATTCTTTTTGACTATCTTGATTTGAGTAAGAAGTTCAGGTGAAAGAGCTTCATCGGCATCGAGAGATAAAACGTAGTCGTGAGTTGAAAGATCTAAAGCAAAGTTCTTTTGTTCAATGTGACCGGCAAATGGATTTTTAACAAAGCGGGCGCCAAGGCGGGTCGCGATCTCTTCAGTTTTATCCGTAGAGAATGAATCCACTACCAGGACTTCATCGGCGATTTCTTTAACTGAAGTGATGCAACGTTCAATGTTGTTCTCTTCGTTGTAAGTTATGATGGCCACTGTTAATTTATTCATCGTTGGTATCTCTTTAGTATCTCTTTTTGGGCACCTAATGCGAAAAATTTCAAACATTCTGTTAGTTAAAAACCGTGCTTTAGGCGACTCCGTTATGGGGCTTAGCTCGGTTGCTTACGCTCGTGCATTGTACCCCAAGGCTAACATCATTTACGCTGTTCCTCAATGGGTGGCTCCGCTTTATAAAAATGTTGAAACAGCGGCAGATTCTATTTACCCACTTTCGCTAAAGTCCTTTAAAGATTTCTTTAAAACTTACCGGGACCTGAGAAAATTAAAAGTCGACCATATCCATGAGATGCACCAGTCGGGGAGAGGGGCCAAGGCCTTTAAGCTGATTGCTTTTTTTATGGGGATTAAATACACCGCCCACAATCACCATTTAAAAGAGGGTGGAAGGGTTCACGATCAAGGTGTGATTAAGCCATTAATCCAAAGAGACCTTGATGGTGTGTATTCTTTTTTAGGTGAAAAAGAGGTTCCAAAGTTTTTGGATTACCCACCGAAGATGAATATCCTTAATTCCAACGCTAAAAAAGCGAGAATTATTTTTGGAGTGGTGGCGACCAGATTAACGAAGATGTGGCCTCTGGAAAATTACATTAGTTTGGCAAAACTTATGGCCCTGGCCTTTCCTGAGTTTGAAGTAGTCATTCCTCTTTCAAAAAGCGTTGATGATGAAAGAATTAAAAATGAACTGGAGGCCTTAGGTCTTCCATCTAATACTTCTATCGTCCATATTCCTTTAGCAGAGCTGCCGAAATTTTTTCAGGAGTCTGCTTTTTATATTGGAAACGATACAGGGCTTAAGCACATTGCAGTTGCAGTTGATTTAAAAAGTTTTACTCTTTTTGGACCAGAGCCTGCCAATGAATGGCATCCATATGATTCTAAAAAACATCCCTATTTTTATGTGGAAGAACTAGCGTGCAGAACGAGAGTGCATCACTACTGTGGTCTTTCAGTTTGTGATTTAAAAGATGAATACATGCAATGTTTGAAACTTTTTACGCCGGAGAAAGTGATGGAGGCCATCACTACTACATGTAAGGATTTTCTCCACTCTCGTGATCTGTAATATCGACGACGTCAGTGATTTCTGGAAAATTTTGTTTTACCAAAGTTTGAATCCCCTGCTTAAGAGTGGCATTAGAGCTTGAACATCCCTGACATCCACCTTGAAGGCGAAGGAAAAGAACGTTGTTGTCGAGGTCGACGATTTCCACGTTACCACCGTGAGCAGCTAGTGCCGGGCGAACTTGTTCATCAAATAAATTTTCTAGTTTTCTGATCATATTAATATCTTCCTCTAATCAATTCTAACTGAGAAACCGCCGAATATATAGCATGTTCCACTCTAAGAATGCTAGACGATATCTTGACACTTTTAAAGCCTGCCTGATGAAAACGCTCTATATCCTCAGGGATAAAACCTCTTTCCGGACCGATAGCTAACGTAATGGCAGTATCAAAGTTAATACTCTCTTTTAAATCAAGGAAGTTCTCTTTACCTGAAAGATCAAGAATGAACTTCTGAGGCTCATTTTTATAGTGATCTGCTGGGTTATACTTATCAACCTTAACACCAGGAAGCTCTCCATAGATTGCCGATTGGGAAAGTCCTGCGAGCAGGTATTCTTCGCATTCATGGGGTTCAAAGACCTTTGAGTCAAGGTAGCTTTTTTCAGACAGAGCAGCTTTAAAAAAGTGGATATTTTTAGCGCCAAAAGTTGTGGCGTGTTCGAGAATTTTTTTGCTGGTTTGTGGTCTGGAAATACCCACTACTAAGTTAAACCATTGGGGGTGAGCATTTGTCAGGGGCGAGAGTTCAAGAAGGCATTTATCTTTTGCCAGTTCGATGATTTTTCCCTGGCAGAGTCCTTGTCCTAAAGCAGTGCACTTAAATGTGTCACCTGCTTTCGCTTTCAGTGTCTCGTGCATGTGCGCGAGGACTTTTGGATCGGTGATGACTCCGTCAGTATTTTTTAGGATTAATGAATTCATGCATGACTAAATCTCATCAGAGATTGAGACCGTCAAGTCAGATTCGATAGGGGAAATACCTTCGTTTAGGGCACCCTGGATTTCAAGGGCATTTTCTACAAATTCCCTTTGGTTTACACGCTGGGGTCCCGGGACGCTGTAGTTGGTGATAGCAATGAAAAGGACTGAAGCTGTCGCGCAACCGCTCACCGCCCAGGTAACCCAATTGCTAAACAGGCGAGGCTTTTTGCTCTTTTCAAGCTTCTCAAAAAAAGCTGAATCAAAGTCAGATGATGGAGTGACATCCATTTTCTTCTTAAGTGCATCTTTTAATTGATTGCTCATTTTGAGCCTCCTAATTTAGTTTTCATTCCTAACTTCGCACGGTGAACCAGGTTTTTTACGGCCTGGGGAGATTTATTTAAAACACTTCCCATTTCTTCAAAACTTAAGTCATCATTCATCCACAACAAAAGAGCTTCTCTTTGAGTGAGAGGAAGAGTGCCAATTACATTGTTAATTTCTTCTTTGGTGGATTCATTCACCATCTTCTCTAAAACTGATTCATCCTGATCGGTGAATTCAGTCTCGATATCTTCAAAGCTCTGCTCCCTTTTAAGTGGGTTCTTATCTAGAGCATCGAGATTGGTATTTTTACAAATGGTCCACAACCATGTTCGGAATGTTTTTTGTGGATCATAATTTTTTTTGTAGCGATAGACCTTTAAAAAGGTATCGTGAACTATTTCTTCCGCACGGGCCTGGTTAAAAGTGTATCCATAACTGAATCTAATCAGGGACTCTTTGTATTTATGGTAAAGGCGTTCGAACGCAACCTGATCATCGTGATCAGCAAACATCTGCATTAACTGGTTGTCGGACATAATGCCTTTTGTGGCCCTGGCAGTTTCCATTCACCTATAATACGCAAATATTGCCCAAAAGTTTCGTGAAACTTTTATGAAATGCTGGCGTAAAATGGTTAAGAGAACAAAAACGGAGGTTCTAACATGACGATTTCATTAGGGGCGCTAAGAAACGCTATTTTTACCCTGGTCCTTTTAATGGGAAGCGCTATGACTTTTGCGGCCGATGACCAGGTAAAAGAAGACGTCGCTAAGTTTTCTAAAGAGTGCTCAAAATTCCGTGAAGACCACATTCAGGAAATGCGTGATTTGCACGTTAAACATATTAACGAAATGTATGACCGCAAACTGGCCAATGTAAGAGAGCTTGAAGAGCTTTATAAACAATTAAAGCCGGGTGATAAAACTCACAACAAAGCTTTACGTGAACAAATTAAAGAGAAACAAGATTCTTTCAAAAAAGAAGAAGAGAAAAACAGAAAAGAGTTTAAAGAAAATGTCCTGAAGAAAAAGAATAAAGAATTTCAGGAAGCTATGAAAACTCGTATGAAAGAAATGAAATCAAAATATAAAGATTAGAAGTTCATCTGGAGTCACGTCCATAATCTTCCTAGTTTGGGGATAAGGGGCATGAGGTAGCATTGAATGATGCCACTTCATGAAACTTATCCCCGCTTTATTTTTTCCCTCATGTTTTACACTACTGACAGCTCCTGTTGCTTCCGGGAAAACCAGGATGGTAGTGGAGTTTTACCGTGAAGAGGATTTTAAAATCGTCTATCTTTCTCCTTTGCGAGCTCTCGCCAATGAAGTCCATTCCAATTTAGAAAAGTCCGGGGAAAAACATATCTTTCTCGCTGGTGGCGAAACACCGTTGGAGGATTGTTTAAAAGGCTTTATTAAAGCGAAGAAGAGTTTTCTGGTCTCAACGATGGAGCTTTTGAGTGAAGAGTTCCTGGAAGAATTATTTGCGCTTGAAGAGAAAGTTATTTTTGTCATTGATGAGTTCCACTTGTTTTATTATTGGGGGCAAGGGTTTCGTCCTGTGCTTCATGACCGCTTCCTCGCTATTTTGAATTGCTGCTTTCCTGTCCTGGCCGTAACCGCGACGATGGATCAGGAAGTGATGGCGGGATTAAAAAAAGACCTGGAGTATTATCAGGATTTCTGGATTCATATCGATTACGGCAATCATGCTCTCCATAGAAAGCCTGAAAAACAGCTGAGTTTTTATGGGATGAAGCCGGCCTATATACAAAAAGCTTTTTGGAGAGAGTTAAGACAGAAAGAAAGTGAACATATTTTTCTTTATTTCTGTGCTTACCGCTCACAGGTGGATGAACTCACCGATCGGGCAAACCGTTTGGGGTTTAAGGCCTTGGGCTGTGTCGGTGGAGAAGTGGAGTCTTTTTTAGAAAACGTAGAAGAGAATAAAGGGGAGATCGACTGCATCTTTTCGACGACCACTTTAAGTCACGGAGTGAATCTTCCGGAGATTAAAAAAGTTTTTATTGATTATGAAGTGAAGAATTACGACTTCTGGCTGCAGATGATTGGCCGGGGTGGAAGAAGGGGGAGTGGTTACGAAGTCTATACAACTGATCGTTTTCATACGACTAAAAAAGAAAGACTAAAGCATAAAGCAAAAATCGTTTTGGGAGACCTCTTGGGAATTGAAATCTAGGAGACAAACATTTTCCCCTTCAGGTAAGATGGGAGGATGCAAACCAAAGTTGAAGGGCTAGTCCTTTCGAAAATTCCTTATGATGAACGTCACATTATCGCTCATCTTCTGCTTAGGACTGGAAGAAAAATTTCCGTGGTCTTTTACGGTGGACGCGGTGGCGGGAAAAAACAAAAGTCTTCGATTATCGAACTTGGTTTCATGCTTTCAGTAGAACTTTCTCAAGCAAAAAATCATTCTGATATTTATCATGCTAAAGAGTGGAACCTGATCTGGCACCACGATCTGATTCGCTCTAATCACAGTGCTTTTTACCTGATGTGTTTTTTCTTAGAAGTCATTAACCGCATTTCTCCGACAGAGAACCTGCATGATGTACATGAGGAAAACACAGAGATGGTAGGGCTCTTTACATCGCTTAGTAATGCTTTGGTGCACCTGGAAAAATCCCTTAAAGAGAATTCATTTTATATTCACTCGCACGCTGTCATCTTTTTAACTAAGACCTTACTTCATCTGGGAGTCTTTCCAGAGCGCGAGCACTGCACGTTGTGTGGCATTGAGTTGGGTGGATTCAATGATATGTACTTGCTTTCAGAAGAAGGAGGCTTCTCTTGTCCTCCTTGCATGAATCAGAGAAAGTCTTACTCCGTGCAATCAGGGCGCGAGCTCTGGGAAATTGTCGGTCACATCGCCCACACGAAATACTCCGAACTTCATGGGCTTAAGCTGGAATACAAATCACTTCCTAAAATGCTCTTCCACTATTTTTGTTTCCAATTCCATTTTGAAGAGAAAGATTTTAAGACCGCTCCTATGGTATTTTAGCCTCTTATGGGCTAATCTGGGGCATGATTAAAAAACTTATCCAGCAGCTATGGCCTTACATTAAGCCATATAAATCTATGGCCCTTGCGGCCTTTTTATTATCATTCGTTTTAGCGGCCCTAACGGGAGCGCAGGTAAAACTTATCAAGCCTATTTTTGACAGCGGTCTATCGGGATCAGCGACACTTCAGGAAGTCCTCACTCTCTCTGGTCTGTTACTGCTTTTAGGTGTGATCAACTTCCCGGCAAGATACTTTCACTTTTACTGGATGAGATACGTTGGCGAAAAAATGAACTCAGACATGAGATCAACTCTTTTTGCTAAACTTCAAAGACTGCCGACAAGTTTTTATAACCAAAACAAACAAGGCCGCATGCTTTCAACTGTTCTTAACGACGCTGAAATTTTCGCGCAATCGTTTAGAGCTTTGATTGATATTATCAGAGAGCCGGTAAAGGCACTGGTCTACCTTGGACTTGCGATTTACAGTGATTGGCAGTTAACTCTGGTTATTTTAGTTGTTGGTCCACTTTTCGTTATGATTTTTCAGATCAGTGGAAAGAAAATCAAGGCCAACCAAAGTCAGGTACAGGAAGGGCGAGCTGAATTAACTCACAACTTAGCTGAAGGTCTTTCAAGCCATAAAGTGACCAAAGCTTTTAACCTGCAAAGATTCGTGATGGAGCGCTACGAGAGATCCCAGGATTATTATTTTAAATTTCAAATGAAGACGACGAAAGTCGAAGAGATCGCTCACCCGTTCGTTGAACTTATTGGGGCGATCGCTTTTTCTCTGGTTATCGTTTTTGCTTACTACAGAATTAAATCAGGTGCGATGACTGTCGGGGATTTTATCCAGTTCGTAGCGGCCCTTGCTCTTTTAATGGATCCAATCAGAAAGTACTCTCAGGCCAACGTAAAACTTGGACAAGGTTTAGCGGCTGCAGATCGCATTAACCAGATTCTTGATCTGGAAGAAGAAGTTGATAGAGGGACTTACGAGATTAAATCGTTTAACGATGAAATCGCGGTTAATAACGTGACTTTTGGTTACGGTGAAGCCGATGTCCTGAAAGATTTTTCTCTTAAAGTTAAAAAAGGCCAGAAGATCGCTCTTGTTGGTTTATCAGGTTCTGGAAAGTCGACATTGATCAACCTGCTGCTTGGTCTTTACCCGCTTTCACAAGGCTCAATCACTATTGATGGAAGGTCACTTTCAGATATTAAACTTAAAGAATTAAGAAAGCGTTTTGGGCTAGTGTCTCAGGATATTTTCCTTTTCCACGATACGATCAGAGAAAACTTAACGATCGGTGGGACATTCAGTGATGAAGAAATCCAGCGCGCCCTTGAAGTTTCTTACGCTTCAGAGTTTGTGAATAAACTCCCTCAAGGCCTAAATACAGTGGTAGGGGACAGAGGCGCAAAACTCTCTGGTGGACAACAGCAGCGTTTAACGATTGCTCGTGCGTTCTTGCAGAACACTGACATTCTTTTATTCGATGAGGCAACAAGTGCGCTTGATAACGAATCAGAGAAAGTTGTTCAAAGAGCTCTTGAGTCCATCGCTGGAAACAAAACCGTTATTGCTGTTGCTCACAGGCTTTCGACGATTCAGGACTACGACCGCATTTTCGTTTTAAAGGACGGACGTCTGGTTGAAGAAGGAACTCATAACGAACTGATGTCAAACAACAGTGAGTACAAAAAACTTTATGAGCTTTCGCTTAAAGCTTAGGTTCGAAGGATTTTTAAGGCCCCTCTGAATTTACTCATAAATTCAAAAGGTGATTTGGTTTTGACTGCGCTTCTGAAAATGTAGCGCGGTCTGAAATAAAACTTGCGGTAAGCATACTTATGTAGCTCTACCAGTCTCTTCATTGGCACATACTCTTCCCAGTGATCCACTTTAAAATCTTTGGTCGGATTCATGGCAAACTTCTGCCATCTTCCGCCTTCAATTAATCCTTTGGCCACGGCCTGGTCATAGGCTTCAGTATGTGGATATAGAGTCATAATATTAAATTGAGCATAGTCCGGGTCTAAATCGACAAGGAATTGAATATTCTTGATGATATCGGCCTCTGATCTTTCATGAGGAAGACCAATCATATAGTCGGCCACGGAAATAATTCCAAGCTCTCGGCACCAGCGGAAAGCATTCTGGATTTTTTCAACATTGCAGCCTTTCTTTAAAACTTTTAGTCCTTCATCACTTCCGGTTTCCACTCCAAATGAGATTAAGCGGCATCCATTTTTCTTGGCGATGGCCAGGGCCTCTTTAGTGAGTGAATTCACGCGTCCTCTAAAATCCCAGGTAATCTTAAGCTCTCTGCGCTCAAACTCTTCACAGATTTCAATAAGGCGTTTTGGAGTGATGTTAAAGAGGTCATCGTAGAAATGGAATTCATCGTAACCAAGTTTTAAACACTCTTCGATTTCATCGGCGATCAGCTTCGGGCTTCTCGCACGGTATTTTTTGTAAGGAACATTACAGAATGTACAAAGGTAAGGGCATCCACGACTACTGATAATCGTCGCCAGGTTACTGCTTACTCCTAAGATACTGCTGTATTTGATGTGCTTAATAAATTTTCTATTGGGGATAGGAATTGTGTCGACATCATCCACATACGCAGGATTGACGATCACAGAATTTAGGAAGCGATTGTCTTTTTTCGGTTCTTCTGCTCGTTTGATAGATTCTTTTGTATAGACCCCTAGGATGTGCTCAATCGACTCTTTCTTTTCCAGGCAATTCACTAAGTCAGTAAAGGCCTTTTCACCTTCACCAACAACAATCGAGTCGATGTTAGGCATGGCCGCAGCTTCGTTTGGATACGAAATCGCATGGTGTCCACCAAGGCAAATGTGGCAATTGGGAAAATTGGCCTTCACATTTTCAGCAACCATTTTGATGTCGACTAAAGAAATCGTAAAGCTGGTCATTCCTAAAACATCAGGCTGAATGATTTTTAATCTTTCGATAAGAGCATCGTGATCCACTTGTTCGGCCACGCAGTCGATGAAGTGAAGATTGTGACCTGTGGTGTTTTTCTCTAAGTAAGACAGAACATAGAGTGCACCCAGTGGAGGAAAATAACCATAGTCGTCAGCTTCTAAAAAACTGTCGCCTTTTTCGTCGGGAAATTCGACGATGGTGTTTTTATCCGGCGGGTTGATAATAACTATATTCATAAAAAGCATTATAACATAAACTAATTTTACGTGAGAAAAATGAGGGAAAAAGAGCACCATGATTTCGCTGGGGATTATCTGTTATCAGGGACATTCATCATCTGCTGCATTGGTAAAAGATGGCAAGACCCTAGGAGCGGTCTCGGAAGAGCGTTTCTCCCGCAAGAAATTCGATGATGCTTTTCCCGAAAAGTCCATTGAGTACCTGACCACAGAACTTGGCATTTCTTTCGAAGAGATTGATCACATCGCTATTGGCTGGTCTCCGCGCTTAACCATACTTGGCCAGCTAAAAAGTTTACACAAAAAATCACTGCGCTTTTTTCTGGAAAAAAGAGAAGGGGCCAAAAAACGTTCGCGCTTTAATAAATTTTTTCTCATCGCCAATCTAAAAAATGAAATAAAAAAACGCTATCAATTCAAAGGAGAAATTTCCTTTGTCGATCATCACCTGGCCCATGCGGTATCGGCCTATGTGCAGACAGAAAAAAGAGATGGCATTTGTATGGTGGCCGATGGAATGGGGGAGTTTGCTTCTACCAGCCTGTTTGAGTTTAAAGGGCCCGATGCACGCAAAATCTATGAAGACCATTTTCCGCATTCATTGGGAGTGCTTTATTCAAGTGCGACGCAGTTTTTAGGTTTTACTCCAGATAGCGATGAATTTAAGGTTATGGGACTTGCAGCCTATTCCAAGAGCCTGCGTTTTAACGAGCGTTTTAAAGAGCTTTATCGTTTTAATGAGAATCATTTTGAATTGAACCTTAAGTATTTTGAGATTCATAAAAAAGGGAATCAGTTTTTCTCTGAGGCTTTTTATGAACTCTTTGCGGATGTGAAGACAGAAAGTGACCGGATGGATTTTGCCCGTTCGCTACAAGATCATTTGAACTTTATTGTGCTTGGGATTTTAGAAAAAAATAAATCACTTTTTCATTCAGATTCTTTTTCTGCTTCCGGTGGAGTTTTCCTCAACTGTTTATTGAATCAGAAAATTGCAGAGAGTTCACTTTTTAAAAGTTATACATTTTTTCCAGTGGCCGATGATAATGGGACAGCTCTCGGCGCTGCTCAATGGGTGCAGATGCAAGCTGGCATGGAGATGAAAAAGGTCGATCATCTTTTTCTTGGCCCGGGAATTGAAAATATTCAAATCAGTTCATTTAAAAATCTTCAGCATAAAAAAATCTCTCATGTCAGCGAAGTGGCTGAGCTCTTGGCAAAAGGAAAAGTCATCGCTTGGATGCAAGGAAGAATGGAGTTTGGGCATCGCTCACTTGGAAATCGCAGTATTTTAGGTGATCCTCGCGACAAAAAGATGAAAGATATTATCAATGAAAAAGTAAAGTTTCGTGAACCTTACAGACCTTTTGCTCCAAGTTTTCCAGAAGGGAAGTTACAGGATTTTTATCAAACTGATAAAACTTCTTACCCTTTTATGATTGAAACATTGCATGCTAAAGATGTGACTAAAGAACTTGCTCCGGCCATTGTTCATGAAGACGGCACTTCTCGAGTGCAGACAGTGTCTTCGGTTCATAGTCCGGAGTTTTATGAACTGCTTAAAGAGTTTTACAAACTAACGGATTGTCCGATTCTGCTCAATACCTCCTTTAATATTAACGGTATGCCCATTGTGCTTTCAGTGGATGATGCCGTTGATTGTTTTATGAAAACCGAAATGGATTACCTGGTGATTAAGGATTACTTGTTATGGAAATAAGTCAGGGGCAAAAGAAAACCTTGACGATGATCAGCGTGCTGATTTTTATCGGTCTCTTATTTTACATCCAGGTTTGGATGCTTCCTTTTTCCGATTACCCCTACCAAGACGAATACCATTCTATTTTACAAGCAATGGGAAAGCATACATACCCCAATACTTTGCATGTGCGCTTCCTTTCTCTTTTTACTTTTCTAAGCCGCAACTTTTATGACATTTTTACTTTGAATTTTATTTTTTCAAACTTTCTTTTAACCGTGGCCTTTTTCTTTTATCACAAAAAAAGAGGGGTCTCGCTTTCGACAAATCTATTTTTCACTTCAATGCTCGCGTTGAGTGCGCTCAATATTGCGCTCTCAAGGAAAATGCATTTTTGGGCGCCGGCTTTTTATTTTTTAGTACTCCTGATGGGAGATTGGTTTGAAGGGGTCAGGCGCAAAATCTTTTTAATGGTGGCTTTTATTGGCCTGGCCTTTTTTAGGATGGAGTTTGCTTTTGCAGCAGTTTTCGCTTTCGGTGATTTAGTCGGGATGAGAAAAAACCGAAAGTCTTTTTTTATTTTTTCAGGGGTTGGACTTCTCGCTGGAGTTCTCGCAGTGGGATTGATTTATCGTTTTGCTCCGGGGATGAAAGAATTGGTCGCGGTCTCTCTGGGAAGTGAAGAAGGTAGTACTTTTAATTTATGGGATCAGTTTTTTAATATCCTGGTTCTGTTTGTGAGTAATATTGGGCGGTATTCTCAATACGTGACTCATACTTTTGCTTCGACCCTCAAGATTTATTTTTTTACTTTGATGAACGCTTTTATTTTGATCGTGGTGATGATCAGGCCTTTTAGAGAAAACCTAAAAGCGCTTTGGGAAAACATCAAAAATGACCAAGTTTATTACCTGGCGGCCCTCTTTTTGCTGCTTGTGGTTCGCTTCTTAGACTCTTACATCATCATGTTTTACGTCTTATTTTTGAGTTTTTTGAGCTTCCTGCTCAACTCCAAACGACCAAACTGGCTCACTCCTGTTATTTTTGCACTGATCCTCCCGGCCTACTTCATCGGCAAACCAGACTTTGATGAGAACCTTGGGATCAATTTCCCTTCGATTAGGGGCTACAATGGCCAGGTGAACAGGCCAATGCACGAACTTGTCGCGAGTTTACCAAAGACGAGTTATGAAGAACCTTATCGCATTCTTTCGTTGGAGAGACTGGAGGAGGTTCTAGGGAGAGAGGGTCTGGAATTTTATCTTTACCAAGACTTAGTGGAAGTCTGTGGGAAGGGTCCCCTGGATTTTGACGTAGTGCTCATCCAAGAGTACTGGAAGCACACACCTAATAGGCTCATCATTCAGAGCTGCTTGATTCCGAAACTTCAGAACATGCGCGCATATCCTCTCGCCCGTGGTTATGATCTTTACCTTGGGCCGCGCTTGCAGGGAGTGCCTTTAAAGTTAAACCCTGTCACGCGTCAATGATTGGCTAATTTCCCGGAACTAAAGCAAAAATTTTAATTACAAAAAGCCCAGTAAAAAGTAATCTTTGTGAGTCAAAATTAGGAAATTTCAGCCTGGAGAATTAGCCGTGTCTAATGAAAGCAATTTAAAATCAATGAGTGATTTAGTGGCCCTGTGTAAGCAACGTGGATTTATTTTTCAATCATCAGAAATTTATGGTGGATTGAACTCATGTTGGGATATGGGTCCTTACGGAGTTGAGTTAAAAAATAACTTAAAGAACCGTTGGTGGAAAGCGATGACTCTTCGTCAGGATGTTGTAGGTGTTGATGCTTCAATTCTTATGCACCCGACAGTTTGGAAAGCTTCAGGACACGTTGATGGTTTCTCTGACCCAATGGTTGACTGTAAAGTTTGTAAAGAAAGATTCAGAGCGGACAACATCGACATGACTAAACCATGTCCGAAGTGTGGATCAAAAGATTCATACACAGACGTTCGCCAATTCAACTTAATGTTTAAAACTCAAATGGGAGCGATGGAAGATACGTCTTCTATGGTTTACCTAAGACCAGAAACGGCTCAAGGGATTTTCGTAAACTTCCTTAACGTTCAAACGACGATGAGAAAAAAATTACCATTCGGTATTGCTCAAATCGGTAAAGCATTTAGAAATGAAATCACTCCAGGTAACTTCATTTTCAGAACTCGTGAGTTCGAACAAATGGAAATGCAATATTTCGTAAAACCAGGAACACAAAAAGAGTCAATGGAAGCGTGGAAAGAAATCCGTTGGAAGTGGCACCTTGAAAACGGTCTGCGCGCAGAGAAGATCAAGTGGGCACCACACGGACCAGACTCACTCGCTCACTACGCTGACGCTGCAACAGATATCGAATACGAATTCCCAATGGGATGGGGAGAGATGGAAGGGATCCACTCTCGTACAGATTTCGACTTAAAACAACACCAGGAATACTCTGGGAAGAACATGAACTATGTTGATCAAGTCAACAACGAAAAATATCTTCCGTACGTAATCGAAACTTCGGTTGGTGCTGATAGATGTTTACTAGCGATCATGTGTGACGCTTACAGACTAGAAAACGAAGGTGATGCGGACAAGGAAAGATCAGTAATGAAATTCCACCCGGCCCTTTCTCCAATCAAGACAGCAATTCTTCCGCTTTCTAAAAAATCAGAACTAGAAGAAGTGTCGACAAAGCTATTTGAAGATATCGGTGGCGTTTATAAATCAGAATACGATGTGGCGGGTACAATTGGAAAACGTTACAGACGTCAGGATGAAATCGGAACTCCATTCTGTATTACAGTGGACTTCGATACACTAAACGATCATGCTGTTACAGTTCGCGACCGCGATACAATGGTTCAGGAAAGAATCGCGATTGCTAACGTACAAAATTACTTAAAAGATAAATTTAAATTTTAGTTTAAGGCCTCAATTAATCGAGGCCTTTTTAACAGAAGGGAAAGTATGACAAAACAATGGGTGTATCTCTTTAGCGCAGAAAAGACGGAAGGGAACAAAGACATGAAAGATCTTCTTGGTGGAAAAGGTGCAAACCTTGCCGAGATGTGTTCTTTAAAACTGGCTGTTCCTCCAGGATTCACAGTTACGACAGAAGCTTGTCTGGATTATGAAAAAAATGAAAAAGCAATCAACCAAGACGTAAAAGCTCAGGTGTTGAAGGCCATTGCAGAAGTTGAAAAACTGACTGGAAAAAAATTCGGTGACAATGCCAATCCACTACTTTTCTCTGTTCGTTCAGGGGCCCGCGCTTCAATGCCAGGGATGATGGACACAGTTTTAAACCTTGGTCTTAACGATCAGTCGGTTTTAGGTTTAGCTAAACTAACAAACAACGAAAGATTTGCCTGGGACTCATACAGACGTTTCATCCAGATGTACGCAAACGTTGTTATGGATTTCAATATCTCGCTTCTTGAAGCGACGATGGAAGATTTAAAAGAAGCTCGTGGTGTTCACGATGATACTCAGCTTTCAGCTGGGGATTTAAAAGAACTAGTGACAGTTTTCAAAAAAATCATCCTTGAAGAGTCAGGGGAGTCTTTCCCGACTGATCCAATGGAGCAGCTATGGCTGGCAATCGCAGCCGTCTTTAACTCTTGGGGAAATCCAAGAGCTGTGAAGTACCGCGAGATCTACGACATCCCTCATACGTGGGGAACAGCCGTTAACGTTCAGTCGATGGTTTTTGGTAACATGGGCGATGACTGCGCAACAGGTGTATGTTTTACTCGCGACCCATCTACTGGAGAAGCGAAGTTTTTCGGTGAGTACCTCATCAACGCCCAAGGCGAAGACGTTGTAGCAGGGATCAGAACTCCTCAACCGATCAACAACTTCTCTAAAAACGACTCGAACAAAAACTTCAAGACTTTAGAAGAAGCTATGCCAAAAGCATTTGCTGAACTAACTGAAGTTTACAAGAAACTCGAAGGTCACTACAAAGACATGCAGGACATCGAGTTTACTATTGAAAACAAAAAACTTTATATCCTTCAGACAAGAAACGGAAAGAGAACAGCAGCAGCTGGAATCAAGATTGCCGTTGATCTTGTAAGTGAAGGGATCTTAACAAAACAAGAAGCTCTTCTTCGTGTAAACGCTGAAGACCTAAACCAACTTCTTCACCCTCGCCTGGACCCGAAAGCAACTAAGAAAATGATTGCAAAAGGTCTTCCAGCGTCTCCTGGTGCTGGAGCTGGTATTATTGCTTTCTCTTCTGAGCGCGCTCACACGCTTGCAGAAGAAGGGAAAAAAGTTATCCTGGTTCGCCAGGAAACATCACCAGAAGACATCGCGGGTATGGTTGCTTCTCAAGGGATTCTAACAGCTCGTGGAGGGATGACTTCTCACGCGGCGGTAGTTGCCCGTGGAATGGGGAAACCATGTGTCGCTGGATGTTCTGCTCTTATGATCGACTACGCTGCCGGGACATTGACAGTTGATGGGAAACGCTACAAAGAAGGCGATTCACTGACAATTGATGGTGGAACAGGAGAAGTTATCGAAGGAATCGTGCCAACAATTGATGCTGCTATCACAGCTGACTTCGCAACTTTCATGCAATGGTCTGATGAGTTCAGAAAACTTGGCGTAAGAACAAATGCTGACACTCCAGAAGATTCAAAAGTAGCAGTGAAGTTCGGAGCTGAAGGGATTGGTCTTTGTCGTACAGAACACATGTTCTTTGAAAAAGATAGAATCCTTGCTGTTCGTGAGATGATTTTCGCCAACACACTTGAAGACAGAAAAAAAGCACTGGCAAAAATTCTTCCTTTCCAAAGAGAAGACTTTGTCGGGATTTTTTCTGCGCTTAATGGTCTTCCGGTAAATATTCGTCTACTGGATCCACCTCTACACGAGTTCCTTCCTCATACAAATGAAGAAAAGAAAGAACTTGCTGATAGCTTAGGTCTTGATATGAAAACGATTGAACACAGAGGCGAGCAGCTTCATGAGTTCAACCCGATGTTAGGACACAGAGGATGTCGTCTAGGAATTACATTCCCGGAAATCTACCGCATGCAAGTTCAGGCCATTGCTGAAGCAGCAGTGATCTGTACAGAAAAGGGAATGACTGTTCTTCCAGAGATCATGATTCCTCTTGTTGCAGTTGAAGGGGAGTTAACAATCCTTAAAGAAGACGCTATCGCTGAAGTTGAGCGCGTGTTTAAAGAAAAAGGAAAGAAAGTTAAGTACAAAGTTGGAACAATGATCGAGCTTCCAAGAGCAGCGATCATGGGTGGACAAATTGCTAAGCACGCTGAGTTCTTCTCGTTTGGTACAAACGACTTAACTCAGACGACGTTTGGTCTGTCTCGTGACGATGCAGGTAAGTTTCTTCCTGAGTACGTTAATAAGACACTGGTCCCAACTGATCCGTTTGTTTCAATCGATCAAGATGGTGTAGGTTTCCTAATGAAACACGCTGTAACTGAAGGAAGAAAAACAAACCCGGATATGCACTTTGGTATTTGCGGAGAGCATGGCGGGGAGCCGAAATCAATTGAGTTTTGTCACAAGATTGGACTTGATTACGTTTCTTGTTCGCCTTACCGTGTTCCAATCGCTCGTCTGGCAGCTGCGCAAGCTGCAATCAAGAACACAAAATAGTAAATATTTAGAAGGCTCGCCTCGTGCGGGCCTTTTTGCGTTTTATGGAGGATGAATGAAGAGAATGATTCTTGCCCTTATGTTGACGGCCTTTTCAGCGAATTCATATGCTGAAAAGTGCGAAGGGTTTAATGCTTGTTCAGAGCTTTTTTCAAAGCTGACAGGAAAAAAACTTTCTATCGACAGCGCAATCTCTGATGAGATGACAATGGCGGTTGAAGACGCTGACCTGACAAAAGAAAATGCTGAAAGTGAGTATGCACTTTACCTGAATAAGAACGTGATTAGTTACTTCAAAAAAAATGGGCAGCTTATTGCTCAAAGAAGTGGTGAATTCCTTTCAGCTCCGATTTATATCGTAAGCAAAGGGAACATGCCTCAAATGTTCAGTAAAGAAGGGTTGGTGACTTTAGTGTACCACTCGCAAATAGACCCGGATAAATTCTCTGCCAAAACCTAAATCAATCAACAAAGTCATTGCTTACAGAGAAAGTAAAATCTTCGTAGTCAGTGACACTTTTGAAGTGGCCCAAAAAGTCATGGAACAAGTTTTTAAAATGGATAAATAATATGATCACAGGGTACAAAGACATTTATTACAATGTTAAAGACATGAAAAAAGCCGTGACCTTCTATCAAGAAGCATTACAGATGTTTGTTGAGACAGGAGATGAGTACTGGACGAGCATGGTGGTGGGTAACCTGTGTTTAGGGCTTCACTGGAATGAAGGCCAGGACGTTCCAAAAACTGTACGCGATAATCACGGGCAGGAAAATGGAGGAACATTAACCCTTTCTTCAGACAATATCGAAGAGGACCGCGCACGTATTGAAAAATACGGCGGGAAAATCCTAAGCGAAAACAAGCAGCCTTGGGGCCATATGCTGGTGTTTGAAGATGTTGACGGAAACATTTTAAAGTTGATGAAGTAATCTTTTTAAACGGCAGGGTGTCCGCAAAGTGGATACACTTCCTGCCGTTTTTCCTATTTTGACCGTGCCGGTTTTTTAAATCCCCATTAAGATAGACGAGAGTATGAAAAACGAATTAATAAATTTAGGCCTTGAACTTTTAGATCAGCAGCACTTCGATTCACTTGCTGTTGGCGTGATTGATTTTAAGAATAACTCATTTGAAAGCTTTGAGATCGCTGCTACGAATGTTGTATCGCCAAAGCCTTACTTATATTTTGACCTGGCAAGTTTAACTAAACCTCTGACGAATTCAGCGGTGAGATTAAAGGAGCCAGGACTTTTTGATGAAAAGAATTCGCTTCTATTAAATCACATTGCGGGCCTGCCAAGCGGAGGGCTTCTCTCAAAAGATACATGGAGAGAAGAGCTCCTGGCCTACGATATTAAATTGTCTCCGACTTTATACTCTGATTACTCATCCCTTCGCTGCATGCTGGAGATTGAAAAAAAGTCGGGGAAAAAATTAAAGGATTTATGTTCGTATTATTTTGATCCTGAAATGCTTCACTGGAAAGAGCTTCCAGACGGGGCCTTTTCACCAGAGTATGGAATCCGAAACAAGCACGTCGTAAGTGGAGAAGTTCATGATAATAATTGCTACAACATTGGCGAGTTTATTTCTCACGCTGGTTTATTTGCGACTGTCGGAGGCCTGTGCCGTTCGCTCCTTAATTGGAATAAGACGATCAAACTAAATGATCAGCTTGCAGAAGCCTTTAAGTCACATAAAAATGAAGACCGTTTTATCCTGGGTTTTGACCATGTCATGGACCCGGAAAATACACTGGCAGGAAAGGGAGCTACGACAAAAACATTTGGTCATTTAGGATTTACCGGAACATCGTTCTGGATAGATCTTGAACAACAAAAAGGTTCAGTCATTCTGACTAACGCCACTCAAACTTACTGGTATGAACGATCGGGATTAACCCATCTTAGAAAAACACTTGGTGAAGCTATCTGGAGGATTTAATGAATTCAGTGTCGAGTTTAGTTGTTGCATTTGGAGTTGCTTTAGGCGGATTTTTTATCGGTAACGGGATTATTCAATTTAAGAAACTAGACCGCGTGGTGGAAGTTAAAGGACTTTCTGAACGCGTAGTGGATGCCAACGAGGCGAGATGGTCACTGACTTACAATGTGGCTTCAGACAACATGAGCGATCTTAATAAGAAGATTAGCGACATTCAAAAGACAACTTTAGCTTTTTTAGAAGCTGAGGGTTTTACAAAAGACGAAATTATTAAAGACGCTGGAAATATCACAGATAAAGAAGCGCAAGAGTACGGTGAGAGAAAAGGCGCGCGTTTTGTGGCCCGTGGTGGATTCGTGGTGACGAGTACAAAAATTGATAAGCTGGTTGCTGCCAGCCAGAAGACCGATGAGCTTTTAAGCAAAGGTGTTGCTCTTTCAGGAAGCCGTGTGAGTTATTACTTTACGGCCTTAAATGATATCAAACCTCAGATGCTGGAAGAAGCGACTAAAAACGCCAGAGCGGCAGCTCAGAGTTTTGCGGCCAATGCTGGTGCAAAGGTCGGAGACATTAAAAATGCCTCTCAAGGGCTTTTTTCAATTGGGTCGCCGATTAATGATTATGATGCTGATTCGTCGCTAAAGAAAAAGGTGAGAGTTGTAAGTCAGGTGATTTTTTACTTGGATTAAAACAAAAAAGGGGCCTCTAAGGCCCCTTTTTATTTTAGTTGTTTTCTAGTTTTTTGATTTCTGCCAGCGAAAGAGTTTTAAGCACAATCCCATTGTATTCACCGTTGTCATCAGTCTGAGCGTCAGCTGATTCACCGATTGTTACCATGTGAGAAACATCAAAGAATCTTCCTGTACCATCGCTTGTGAAACCGATGAAGAATGTATAACCGGCACCAGCAGAAGCCCATCCACCTCTACCAAAAGACGTTCTCACTTCTTTTGTGATTGTCACTTCACCACATCCATCGATCCAAGAATTATCTGGAGTGCTTTCAGCGTCACACATGTCATTTTCAATTTCTTTTGCGATTTTATAAAGTGGAGAAGCAGGGTCTTTTAAAAGTTCGTTAATGAATTTCTCATTTTCTTGAGCATCAACATAACCAGCAGCTTGAGTTCCATCTGTTTCTTCAGTCTTGATAGTAACTGTTGCTTCAGTAGCACTAACTTTTTTATATGTGCGTGTTTCAGTGTCTGCGAATACGTTGTTTGATAGAGTAAGAACTAATAGTCCAAGAGCGAATGCCTTCATAAAGACTCCTAATAGGTTTTGTTTTGTGCCGGCATTATAGAGAGGCTTAGAAAAAAAGGGGAAAAAGGTGGTTTTAGCTGTAAAAATTACAGAATTTGGATAGCTTAATGGTTATTTGTAGGAAGGGATTTTAGTAATTTGCTGACCTTCAATGCGCTCTTTAGTTCCTCTTATAGGACGGTGAAAGATCATTTGAATAGAGTCAGGAAGAACGGTTTGTGATAAACTGGCCGGCACGCGGGTGCTGCCTACATTAATAGTGCGCTCGTCGATTTCTGTTTTTACGATGAAAGGCATTTTGCCTTCATGCGATCGATTCCAAACGGCCATGGTTCTTTCTCCTGTAGTCGGAGTGGCCATAAACTCAGTTTGATCAGGACCAATATATCTGTAGGCGTTTCTTAGAAAAGAGTAACTGCCTTCCAGGTCTGGATGGACAAAAAGTTTGTAATATTTTGTTCCACTCACCACAAGAAAAAGCTGGCCGGTGATCTTTATTTCAAAATCAGAAGAGTATAACATTTTGGTGTCTTCTTCTTGAATCAGGTAGTATGCGAGAGGAAATTTCACGGGCTTTTTATTGGTTAAGGATTCACGTTCAAGCAGCGTGCGTACTTCTTGTGGAAGGGCGTCCTGGGCCGTCAGCTCAGTCACGTGTGCCTTCACCAAATATTTTGATGATTGGGTTGAGATAGTGACATTGCTGTCACAACTTACAACCAAGGCACACAATAATAAGGCCGTGCGGCCGTAGGAAATCATACAGCTCCCCGAAAACTATAAGATCTTCATTAACCTCGACATTGCCTCCATACAAGTTCCGCCAACATCAAGGCCTTTAACTGCGGGGACAGCTCCTTTACCTTGATAGAAAGCTTCCAGAGCGTTTTCCGTCTGGCTTGTAGGAAGAAAATCTAGTGTTACGTTACCGTTATAAGTGACATTTTTGTAAAGACCGGCATTCTTAAATCCTGAAAGTGAATAAATCTTCACCAGAAAATCCGGATCTGTTTTTTCCGGAACTTTTAACCAGACCATGCTTGGATCATCAATGGCCGTTTTAACGTCGATAACTGCAAAAGCTTTCATCTTGTCTAAGAAGGCCTGATTTTCTTTTAACGCTTCTTTCATGACTTTTTCACTTTGTGGGCTTTTTGCTTTAAAAGTCACGGCCAATTTATCTTCTTTAGGGTTCCATGTTCCTTCAACAAGTGACTTGGAGAAGGCCACTTCGAATTCTCCCGCTTCTGGGTAACTCTTTTTCATTTCATGAATCACTTCACCAATTTTCACTAAGCGATCAAGAAGGAAGCTGTCAGTGAAAGAAGCTTTTTTCTCAGCGAAGGCCAGGATCTCCTGTTGAGTCAGGTTCTTATTCCCTTTTAAGCTAGAGTAAGCGTAGTAACGGAAGGCCGGAGTTTTCTTTTCCAGTGTTCTTAAAACTAAATTTTTAATTCCTTCCAATTGTGTTGGAGGAGTGTACTTTGTTGCTGCAGGGATTCCTTTCGAATCTCTTTCAAAAAGTTTTGCCAGAAGTTTGTTTTGTGAATTCTTTCTCTTCGAACTAGTCGCGTGAGCAAGAGTTTCAGTTTCACTTCCTAAAATATCAGAGATTAGAAGGAAGATTTCCAGATTGTCTTTGGGACCATTGAAAATTCTTCTCAGGTAAGACGTTTCAACTTCAACAAACTCAGAACGTGCTTGAGCTTTTGCTAGCCACGCATGGCTTTCTTCAAAAGGAGATCCAACGTGTTCTACAGTTCCACCGTATTTTGCGCCTTCAATTTTCATAGGCTGAGACATCATCTGGAGGGCCGCTTCACCATCTCTTACTTTGGCCGGGGAAACCAGGTCTCCAACTTTGTATTCTTTATTGGCAAAAGCACCTGCTGTTCCCATGTATGTTACGTTTGTGTGGCCGGTATTTTTTAGGGCCTGGGCGATAGGAATAACTTCATCTCCCCAAACGTTAGAAACAACACGCCAGCGAACTGGTTTTCCATCATTTCCTTCAAAAACGTAATCACACATTTCAATGGTAAAGTTGTCATAGTTATAAAGTTTAAACTTACCTGGAAGCATTGAAGGATCTTTTGTAAATTCTGTCTCAAATAGGGCGTAGGCATCTTCGATGATTTTTTTGTCTTTGAAGATTGCCTCGTGTCCACCAACACTGTTCATCATCATAAAGAACTTTTCGCGCTCTTTTGTTCCAAGAGACTCAACCTTTTTTTCAAAGGCCGCACGGTTGCTTTGATAGTAGTTTTTCAGTGCTCCCATTTTCCAGAAGATGTTAAACTTTCCATCAATAGATTCTTTTTGTCCGATGATAACACGGTCTGCTTTTGGAAGCAGGCGAAGTTGCATAGCATGCTCTTCAGCTTTGGCCGCATGAAATTTTTTAATATCACCTTTAACAATCACTTTGCTCTTTAGTTTTCCACCAGAGAAGTTAGAAAGAGAGATCTGGTGAGTTAAGTGGTCTAGACGGTCTTGTCCACCAATATTTGTGATAGCGTAACGGTAAGTTTTTTCACCCGGGTACTGGATGATATAAATTTTGTTGTAGTTTTTAGCAAAAGGCTTAACTTCGTAAAGAAGTTCACCATTTTTATCTTTTAGCTCTTTTAAAAACTCACGGCTGTCCCCAAGGTGGAATTCGATAGGGCGGTTATTCTCGTTAGCTTCCCAAAAGATAGCTCTTGTCGTTCTATTTGAAATATAATGTCCTGAATCCAGAGTCATATCTTCTGGTGCCAGGATTTCCGGATTGAGTACAGTTCCGGCATTGATGTCAGTGCTTGTACTTGGCAATGTCAGCGCGATATCCAGTTTACTAGGAGCTAAGTTGAATGCTTCGTTAAGTTTAGTCTTAAAGAAATTGTAACCCCACTTTAATTGCGTCTGAGTGACACCGTCAGTGAGTTTTTCATCCTTTAATAGGTCCCAAATAATCTTATCGTAGTTGTTGGCATCTTTAAGTGCCTCAGTGTCCAGGTTCATTTTCATGATGTCCTGAACTTCAACACTACGAAGATATTTAATGATCGGTTCAGGAATTTTTCCTTCCTGCGCGACTGAGTATTCATTCAAATAGTATTTGAATTTATCCACAGATAAGTAATAAGCAATTTCCTCAACGCTTGAAGCAGGCAGACGCTCTACAGAAGGAATTGCCATGCCTGGTTTTCCAAACTGCACACTCGAGCAGCTGGTGATGAAGAGAGAGAGAATCAGAAGTAGTGATGTAAATTTCATATCAGTTCGCCATCCAGAAAAGTTCGATGAGGTCCTTGCAGTTCATGTCTCCTTTAGGAGAGATGGGCGGCTTCGGGTCACCTTTCGTTAAGAATTTTTTATAAAAGGTCAGATTGGAAGCGGCCGGGCTTTTCCCCGGAACAGCAACCATGTCAGCGTATTCACCTTTAAAGAAGTCGTAAGTGTTCTTTTTAATTTTAAGCAGAATTTCTTTTTTCTTCGCTTCGCCGTATTCATTGGTAATGAGCTTTTCTAATTGAGCGTCCAGGTAATCCAGGCGTGCATACTTTTTATCTTCTGGTAGAAGATCGATGTCTGCAATACCTACAAGTTCATCAGGAAAAGTATTCAACGGGACAAGATACTCGATTTCATTGTCAAAACTTGAAGCATAATTAAAATTTAAAAGCCTTGGGTCCAACAGATAGGCTGAAACCCTCTCTCCTCCAAAACTATCAGCAATGTCAAAATTTGGTGTGTAGGAAAGAAACGGGCTTCCTTTCGGGTTTTCTGAGTGACGTTTAAAAATTGTGCTGATTCTGGCAGCCTGGGCAAATTCATTACTTCCATCCAACGTTGTCGCAATAAATTTCTCGTTCATTGATTCAAGTGAACGAAGTCTTCTATTCCATGATCCTTGATTTTTAACCATGCCTGATGACATGATGAAGGCCTTATTCTGAGTAATGGCCTCTTTTTGTGTTAGTTCTTTTCCTTTGATCACACCACGATGGATATAGTCCCCATCAAGTCCACGGTAGATTAAAACTCTTTGCTCAAGAGGAACTGGCTTTTCAATAACCTCTAAATACGTTTCCCAGAAGTTTTTTTCAAATGGGGCCATCTCTTCCCAAGGAAGATACTTTTTTAAAATGGAAGCAGCTCCCGCGCGGTCGTTTTTTGCAATAAGAGTTCTGAATTGTTTTGCCTCTGGAGCTTTATCTAAAGCGTCCAGTATACTTTTTCTTTTGGCTTTATCTTTGGCCCTTTGAGCTTTAAGCGCTTTGATTTCAGAAGCGATTATACTTCTTTGATTTTTTATCTCTTTGCTGGCTTTTTGATATTCATCGCTATTGAAAACGCCGTTGTCGATCCCGTGAATGTAGTGCTGTTCGGAATCGCGCAGTTTTAAAAAATTGTCTATTGCAATAGGATCGCCTTGTCTGGCGTTGTAGTACATTTCAAAAACAGCTTGTCTCGTATCCAGTTTGCCGGAGTCCATAATCTTGCTAAAAAAATCCATGAGTGCATAGCTAGCGACATCATCTTGAAGCGCTCCTGGTGCATGATAGATTCTATAGACGAGTTGAGACGTCTTTGGATCAACATCTAATTCCAGGTGGAAAGCTTCACCTTTTGGGAGAGATTTGCTGGCGACGAACTCAGAGCGCGGAATATCTTTTTTGTTATAAGCTCCGAGACTGATATTCTCTGAAATGACTTTCTCAATAGTTTCTTTATGATTTGTTTTTCCCTTCACGGTTGCTGGAAAAGAAAAGGCATTATGAAAATATTCACTATCAACTTGAGCAGGTGAGCGCTCAGTGAAACTTGAACATCCTACCTGAATAAGCAACATGCTTAATACGAATAATGACAATAGATTTTTCATAAGAGTCTCCAACACCTCAGTGTTTCTTCGGTAACATTTGGCTTATGTTTTAGGGTTAAATATGTTAAGATACAGGTAGAATTCACTTATACCTGACAGGAAAACTCATGAATTTAGCAAACAAACTTGACTATAGTGCTTTAAGAAAGCTGCAAAAAGATATTAAGCGAGTGTTTTTTTACAGAGTGTGCGGAACCGGAATGGGAGCTGCCGCTTGTTTGTTAAAAGAAAAAGGATATGACGTTGAAGGTGGGGATATTAATTTTTATCCACCGATGAGCACTTATCTTGAGTCAACTGGTATCCCATTACATAAGCTTGATAAAATCACTCAGGAGTTTTTAAAGTCATTTGACCTGATTGTTGTCGGTAACGTTGTTCCAAATGGCGGACCTGATGCGCGCATGATTGAAGAGCTTGGTGTGAATTTTTCATCTTTCCCAACGGCCATTGGTGCATTGGTTTTAAGTGATGTGAATGTTATCGGAATTGCCGGAACTCACGGTAAAACGACGACAACTTATTTAGCTACACAAGTTTTTGAAAATCTAAATGCACTTCCTGGTTATTTAATCGGTGGGGTCATGGAAGGGCGTCCTTCTTCAAAGCTAGGAAGTGGGAAGTACTTCTTCATTGAATCAGATGAATATGATTCTGCTTATTTCGAAAAGATCTCTAAGTTCAGGTCATACTCTCTTGATAACCTGATTTTAACTTCTCTTGAATTTGATCACGCTGATATTTTTAACTCAGTTGAAGAAATCAAGGATCAATTTAGAGCGGCCATCCCACATATTGAAAAGAAATTCATCATCACATCTGACTATGTGGCAGCGAATGAACTTTTTAGTGAATTCAGCAACGGTGATAAGACTCGTTGGATGAAGTACGGCGAGAATTCTGAGGTTGGACCAAAAATTTTATCGGCCGATCCATCAGGAACAACATTCCAGTTAAAACTTAATAAAGAAGAATACACTTTCCAAACAAACTTGATTGGAAAGCATAACGTTTTAAACCTTGCTGCTGTTATCATTTATGCTCTCACAGAAGGTTTTACTAAAGAAGAAATTGCCAACGCCATCAAAGACCTGCAAATGGTTAAGCGTCGTCAGGAAGTTCGCGGAGTGTATAAAGGTGCTCTGGTGATCGATGACTTTGCTCATCACCCACGTGCAGTTGAATTAACTCTTGATGGAATCATCACAAAATACCCTGGAAAAAATATTCACGTTATTATGGAGCCAAATTCGGCGACAGCAAGAAGTGCGATTTTCCAGAAAGAGTTTGAAGAATCTCTAAGACGAGCAGCTTCGGTTATTTTCACTAAACCAACAAGACCAACAAGTGTTAAAAACGTTGGTGACCTGGACATTTATAAAATCGTTGAAGAAGTTAAGAAATCGGGAAGACCGGGAAGTGTTGTCGGGACCCTTGATGAATTGATGACTGAGATTGAAAAAATCACCGGGCCACAAAACGTCGTACTTATTTTAAGTAACGGAACTTGTCTGGGGCTTTGGGAGTCTGACTTCGTTAAAAATCTTTCTAAATAAGAATGTATTTTTTTGTTCACATCATTTCGCTCTTGTTTGCGTCCCAGGAATTATGGGCGAAGAGCAAACTCGACCAAGCGGTACTGACAGAGTACTTAAAAATCCAAAAAGAGTATGCTGAGACAACTTGTGGACTGGCCACTGAACAGACCTATAAAGACCTGGATGTGAAGTACCGTGGTGACGGGAACTTTATCCCTGTAGCGTTTGATCAAAAAGTAGATCAAAAAACGGTTAAAGCAAACCTCCCTCTAATCAAAGAAAAAATCGCCTGGATTAAAACGCAGTCAGAGTTGATTAAAAAGACTCCAAGTTTTGAAGAAGTGCTACAGATTTTAAAACGAATTGAAAACGAGGTTCAGGTTTTACAAGAAGCCAAGAAAGATTTCTTTTTTGCTAAAACTAACGACCAGAAAAAAGATATTGAAGAACGTGCTCAAAAGCAGTTCGCTCAAATGATGAAGGAAGTTGAAAATCTTAAAAATGCAGCTCCTTACTTGCAGAGTTTTAAATTTCCTCTGGATCATTTGGAGCTTCGTGCAGAATACGAAAAATTTAAAGGAATGAATACGAAAGAAGCCAGGGCAAAAGCGAACTCTATTTATCTTTATCGCCGTATTGTTCAGGATGGTTCTTACGATGAAAACCTGACTCGCAATGATTCTGTTATCCGTGCCGGGTTTGATACACTTTATCTTTCTCTCAATAAAGACAAAAACCGCACATTTTTAACTGATAATGAAAGAGCAGATTTTAAATATGTTCTGACTAATTTTAAAATACTGCTGGATTTAGGTAAGGAAACGCTGGTATCTCGTTATGATGAATGGGCCTCAAGGACAGAGCGCAGTTTAACTTTTTATCAAGACCTGGCCGATGGAAAAAAGATTAAATCAGATGGAGCAGTAAGCGCTGCAGATATCGCTACAATTTTAGAGGATAGGGCCCGCTCTTTATATAATTTAAAAGAATTTGTTTTAAAGAAGGAAGCTGAAGCCTACACATACTGGTCAAAAAAATCAGAGCTCTTTCAATACCTATACGCAATTGAAACGATTCTCTATGCAGAGGTTGGGCGCATTGATGCCCCGGATGCTTTGGAAAGAAGAGATGTGGCCCAAGTTGTGATTAATCGTTTCTCTCATCCGGTTTATAGTGAAATCAGTTCAGCTGATTCCATTTTTGATTACCTCCCAAAAGACATGAAGACCAAGGACAACAAATGGCTCAACGTTCTTTTCAAGGAAGGGGAGTTTTCGTTTACTTATTTTTATATTCCGGGAAACCTTCATATTTACTGTCCTGATATGACTAAAGTGGGCCAGTTCTTGAGAAGAGAAAATGTGCGCATTGCTCTTGAGCTTTTAAATAACCCTCGCAAGAACTTTCCGGCCCTTCGTTATTTTTCGCGCATGAGCATGTACGGTCGTATTGAAATGGACTCTCTGTGGGACGGCTATAAACCTCTGGGTGAAGTACCTGGTAAACTGACCCGCAACACTAAAAAACTCGCGGAACTCTTCAAACAGGATCGCTATAAATTCCTGTATGACTTCACGGTGGCCGATAAGAAAAAGACCTATTTGGTAGTGGAAATCCAGGGAAGGCCCTATGTGGTCGACTTTAGTAACCCTAAACAGGTTTATTACTACCGTAACCCCAATCAATTTCGTTATTTCGCTCCTGTAAAATAGTTGCTCAAGGCCATTAGTGGGTGTATATTCCCACGAAATACACTAGAGTATTATTTATTTAGGTAGGATTTATTTACCTGTAATTTGCGGAGAAACGTTTATGTTAAAAGATTACATCTTTACATCTGAGTCTGTTACTGAAGGTCACCCGGATAAAATCGCTGACCAAATCTCTGATGCGGTATTGGATGCAATGCTAGCTCAAGACCCAAAATCACGTGTTGCGTGTGAAACACTAATCACTACTGGTCTAGTTGTTCTAGCAGGTGAAGTGACAACAAACGCTAACGTTGATTTCCAAAAAATCGTAAGAAGTACTGTGGCGAACATCGGATACGATGATTCAAGAAAAGGGTTCGACGCTCATACTTGTGGTGTGACTGTTGCTCTTGGAAAGCAGTCTCAAGATATCGCTCAAGGTGTTAACGAAAACGAAGGGACGTACCTTGAACAAGGTGCTGGGGACCAAGGTCTAATGTTTGGTTACGCAGTTAACGAAACAGCTAGCTTCATGCCACTTACAATCGATCTATCTCACAACTTAGCTCGTAGACTTTCTGAAGTTAGAAAGAATGGAACTCTTCCACTTCTTCGCGCTGACGGTAAGACTCAAGTTTCTGCTCAGTACGTGAATGGAAAAGTAGCTCGTCTAGATGCTATCGTTGTTTCTACTCAGCACGCAGAAGAAATGACTCTTAAACAAATCGAAGAAGGTGTTAGAGCTGAAGTTATCAACAAAGTTGTTCCAGCTAACCTAATCGATAACAACACTAAAATCTTCATTAACCCAACAGGTCGTTTCGTTATTGGTGGACCAATGGGAGACTGTGGTCTTACTGGAAGAAAAATCATCGTAGATACTTACGGTGGTCACGGAGCTCACGGTGGTGGAGCTTTCTCTGGTAAAGATCCTTCAAAAGTAGACCGTTCAGCTGCATACGCTGCTCGCCACGTAGCGAAGCACATCGTTGCTGCTGGTCTTGCTGAGAGAGCTCTAGTACAAGTTGCCTACGCAATTGGTGTTGCTAAGCCAGTTTCTTTCCTAGTTGATACATTCGGAACAGAAAAAGTTGATATGACTAAGCTAAACGCTGTTATCAACGAAATGTTTGATATGAGACCAAAGGCTATCATCCAAAGACTAGATCTTCTAAGACCGATCTACTCTCAGACAGCTGCTTACGGTCACTTTGGACGCGATCTATTCCCATGGGAAAAACTAGACCGTCTAGAAGAATTAAAATCACACTTCTAATTTCTGATAAAAGGCCCTCGAAAGAGGGCTTTTTTTTTATCTAAATTATTGAATAAACTTTAGAGGGGCAACGCTTCCCCCCTTGCTCCTTAAACAATCCAATGGCAACATTTTAGAGATGAATAAATTCTTATTATTCACATTCATACTTTCTTTTTCGGCTCACGCAGAGAATTCGCGCTCTCCAGCTGTGCTTGATGGCTCATGTAACCTGGACATTCCGACGACCTATAAAGTTGTGATTAACGGCAAAGAAGTTGTTAAGGAAAAGGATGCAATGGAAGTTCAAAAAGAGCAGTGTAAAGAAGTGAAGAAGTGCATGAACTCCGCTGAAGAAGAGGAAATGGAAGAGTTAAAAAGTCTGGAAGCGGTTGCGTGTAGTAATACTCTTTCGGCCGTCACAACAAAAACTCCAGGTCCAGTGGTTGATAAAAACTTCGATGGAAAGAGAAAGGCTAAGCCAAACACTGAGCTGGAAAACACTCGCCCAGAAGCGCCTAAGACTGAGACAGTAACCAGATGAGGCAGCTTCTTTGAATATCTTCGACATCGTTCTTTTCACTTGTAAATATATTCCATTTTGGGCCGTGCCTTCAGGGCTCATCAGCTTACACTTCGCTTATACATTTTGGTTGAAGGACTACCGAGACATTGCGTATTTTTGGGTAGGAATAACCTTATTTTGTCTTACAGCTATCGCCGTTTATTTTGCGATGGGTGGACCAGATGGAATAACAAAGAATTTAACTCAAGCTTTTAGCTAGTTAGCCTATCTTATCAAATCAGTCGGAAATTGTTGCCCTGTTTAAATTCGGATGTTGAGAAATTGACACTGACTCCATTTCATTGCTAGCATTTTTCTACGAGGTCAAATGGATTGACCTTTTTGGTAAAGCTTTAATTTCATAATTTCTTTCAAGGACGCGAAGAGTGAATGATTTTCAATTTCTCCATACTTCTTACGAACAAGATCCCACGAGGGATCAAAAGGGGTCTGGGCTGACAAATCAAATGAAGCTCCCGGATATTTATCTGGTCGAAGATGATCGCGTTTTAGGAACGACGATTAAGAAATACCTGGAAAGAAAACTCAATCTCAATGTTCACTTTTTCCTTACTCCCACTGAATGCCTTTTAGAACTCGATAAAAAAATCAAAGCAGAAACAGTTGTTAACCAAAAGCCATTTTGCTTAATCACAGACATCAGCTTCGAAGCTGGTGGATCAGATGGACTTCTTCTTATCGATCTTTTAAAAGAGCGTGGACACCACTTTGTTTCAATCGTTATGACAGGCTTCGCTTCAATTGAGACGGCCATCAATGCAACTAAAAAAGGGGTCTTCCACTATTTAACAAAACCTTTCGAGCTGGATGTCTTAACTGACCTGGTAACGAAGGCTTTCACCAAAAAATTAAACGTTCCAGCTTCTGCCTTTGCAGCCGCTGAAACGATGGCCCAGAAGTCGGTTGTCTCGCAGTCGACTCAAGCGCCTCACTTGTTCCAATCAAAGTTTAAGATCGAAGCACCAGGGCCTGATGATATTTTCTGTGGCATGGTTGGGCGCTCTAAGCAGATGAAGCAGGTTTTTGAACGCATTAAAAAAGTAGCAGCGAGTGATTCAACTGTTTTTATCTCTGGACCGTCAGGGACTGGGAAGGAACTGGTAGCGAACGCTCTTCACAATCTTTCTCCAAGAAAAGCGCACAACATGGTTTCAGTAAACTGTGGAGCGATTCCTTCGGAGCTTTTAGAGAGTGAATTGTTTGGACACGAAAAAGGAGCCTTCACTGGAGCGATCTCTTCTCGCAAGGGACGTTTTGAAATGGCCCACAGAGGAACGATCTTCCTGGATGAAATCGGGGATATGCCGCTTCTTCTTCAGGTAAAACTTCTTCGCGTGCTTCAAAACAGAGTGATCGAGAGAGTTGGGTCAACTGAAACAACTGAAATCGATGTTCGTATCATCACTGCGACTCACAGAAATCTTGAAGACTCTGTCTCTGAAGGAAATTTCAGAGAAGATTTATACTACCGCTTAAATGTTATTCCGATTAAGATCCCGGCACTATGTGAGCGTCGCGAAGATATCCCGCTAATGATTTCGTACTTCCTGTCGAAATTCGTAAGTGCGGATGGAAGAAACAATATTGAGTTTGATGATGAAACACTAGAGCTTCTTATCGGGTACGACTGGCCAGGAAACGTTCGTGAACTGGAAAACCTCATTGAAAGATTAGTCATTTTAAAAGGTGGAAACCAGATTAAGGTTTCAGACCTTCCAGCAAAATTCTTAAAGACGTCTCCACAAAACGTCGAAGCCTATAAAAATATTATTTCTTTACCAGACGAGGGAGTTGACCTTAAGCAGCTTCTTTCAGACATCGAGGACTCGCTCATTAACCAGGCCCTTGAAGTAACTGGTGGAAATAAGAATCAAGCCTCTAAACTTCTTTCAATGAACCGCACGACGTTAATTGAAAAGATGAAAAAGAAAGGATTCCTACAGTTAAATTAAATATTAACTGAATCTTAATACTCAAAAACGCACTTTATAAGTTATAAGTCCTCCAACAAAAAATTGGAGGATTTATGAAACTAATCGCTTTTTTATTAGCTATGCCAGCTCTTGCATTCGGAACAACTTGTTACAAAGCAGAAACTGCTACTCCATACAAAGTGCCAAGTGTACTTTGTCTTGAATCAATCGTGGATGGAACAACTTACAATCAATTAGATGTTGTAAGCTTAGATGGAAGCTTTCCTGCTGCTCTAAAAATCACGGAAACTAGCCGTCACAACGAAGACAGACTTAACTTTAAGGCAGAAGCTGTTCTGGTTGATATTTGGGAGTCAGGATGTGGAGACGGGATCTCTGCAAAGCTTAACGTTAAAGGACAACTTGCCTACGGTGAAATCAGTGCAGAATCTTTAGCTGTATCTGTAGACACTGAAGTGACAAACGATACATGTCACTCACACCCATGGTCAGAAACAATCAATTACAAACTAGTAAAATAGTTAAACAAAAAAAGGCCGCTTAAAGCGGCCTTTTTTATTTCGTCAGAGTTTTTTTATTAAAGAGAAGCTTTCCAGGCCTTAAGTTCTTCAACCAACTTAGCAGAAACTCTTTCGCCTTTTCCAATCGGTGGCATCGGGCGGTTCATTTCTTCGAAAGCATCAGTCATGCGATAGAGGATTTTATCGTAGTTTTCAACGATAACTTCTTTCGAAGTTAAATCCATTCGGCGTTTGTTGTTTGGGTTGTGACATTTTGTACAGCTTGCTTCAAAAACCGTCTTTTGGATGTTTAGGTAAGCCTGATCTGCCTTCCATGCTTTAAGCTGTTTAATGACCTCTGGAGACACGCGGTTTCCTCTAGGTGGCATATAATCTATGCCAAGATCGAAAGCATCAGTCATGCGGTAAATGATGTCGTCGTAATTTTCCAAGATCAATTCCTTCTTTGTTAAATCGAGACGGCCTTTTTTGACGGCGTTTTCAGGGTTGTGGCATCTCGTACAACTCATATCAAAAAGGTTCTTTTTGATGTCGAGGTACACGAGGTCTTTTTCAACTTCAGTCTCAGGTTTATCAGTGTCAGTTTTGATTGGATTGATGATTGTTTTGCCCGATGAAAAAGCAAGCGGGCCTTTATCAGGATCGATAAAATTACATCCGGCCAGGGCCAGTAAAAGAGTTCCCATCACTACGTTTTTCATATAGGGCATGTGTACTCCTAAGAAGGTTTCTTCTCAAGGGAATTGAAGAATTTACAGGTGAATTTTGATGTTTATCTTTTAGGCATATGACCAATGACACAGCATCAGACACACTTGGGACAGGGGACTATCTATTGGATATGTTTAGGAGGGGAGTTTGGTCGTTTCTTTGCAATAGCTTAGGTCATATGAAAACACTATTGCTGGCATTCGCAATGCTATTTATGAACTCACAGGTCTTTGGGGAAGAGGAAAACAGGCTTAATCCCTTTGAGTCGGATGGCTGTTCGATGGTTCCGGATTCAGAGCCTTTTAGCAATAATGACTGGCTTAATTGTTGTATTCCTCACGATATCAACTATTGGAAGGGTGGAACAGTAGAAGAAAAAGAGAAGACTGATATGGCCTTTAAGGCCTGCCTGGAAAAAAACAAAATGGGGAATTGGCTAAGTACCATTTTCTATTATGGTGTTTCACTTGGTGGGACTCCGAAAATTAAAACTACATGGAGATGGGGTTATGGGTGGGAGAAGTCTCGTCCCTTTTCTCCACTGTCGAAAAAAGATCTAAAGAAGATCAATGAGTATAAAGATCTATTTAAGCTGCCGGTTTACGTTCGTTCTCAGGAGCTGGTTGAGGCTATGGTTGATGCTTTTACCACGAGAAATACATGCAAGGATGACATGAGAAAACGTATTGAAAAACACATGACGTTTAAAACGCCAGTAAAAGAATTTAAAATGCATAGGATTGAAGGTGGTGATGACCGCTACCAAATTTTCTCACCTGAATGTAAAGCAGGATATATGGTGGTGGATTTTCATCCGCACCCGTTTGCGCCGGACCTTTGTGTGTTTAGTGATTACTATTATTACCAGGTCGAGCGCATTAAGAGTTTCTTAGTGTATGGTGATTGCCAGAATTTCCTGAAGAAAAAATAGATTACTTATTATCTTCTTTTTTAATAGATTCTCTAATAAAGAATTTAAGAACCTTGTTTCTATTGGCCCCACCAACCAGCGACCTTAGGTCTTCATGCAGGCCTTGATCGTAGATGAGCGCGTGGAGAGTTCCTGGTCCTTCTTCAATTCTTTTTGTCATGCGGCTGATAGATTCGCTTGAAGCTTTAAGATTTGCCAGCGACTGTCCAAGATTTTTGTCGTTTAAGCTCATCATCACCTTATTACTATTGGCAGTCAGGCTTTCGATGTTGCTTAGGATTTTATCCAATCTTCTGTCTTCAATGCTTGAGACTAATTTATCAAACTTCGTCAGGATGCTGCCTGCTGCAACCACTAGGTCTTCACTTTTAGTGATGATGTGATCAATTTGAGAAGCTTCATTGGTCGCTAGAACGTCACCGTCTTTGATTCCAGGAGCAGAGTCTGTTCCACCCGAGATCTCAAGGAATTTATCCCCTAAAACTCCTTGAGTTTTAAAAGTCATTGTTGAGTCTTGTTTAATCCATGTGCTGTATTTTTCAGTTACACCAATAGTAATGATCAGAGTGTCCAGGTCTTTAAAGTCGATCGACTTTACACTTCCAACTTTAATCCCTCTCAGTTGAACAGCTGCCCCTTCTTTTAAGTTTTGAGCACTCTTAACTTCAGTGCTGATATAAACCTTGCTGGAAAAAAGCGGGTTCTCTTTATTGAGCATAAAGACTGTCACCATCACAACCACCAGGAGGACCGAGATGAAAATACCAGAGATAAGATAATTTTTTTTATCAGATGGCTTAAACATAATCTATTCCTTATGCACGTGAAACTTCATAACAACAGGGTCATTAGAAGCTTGAAATTTTTCAGGGGTATCATCAAAGATAATTTTCCCTTGGTAGAGAACGACAATGCGATCGCAAAGGCTCAATGCTGAAGGGATGTCGTGAGTAACAAAAATAGAGGCCAGGCCTTTTTCTTTCAGACGCTGCATAAGCGAGACAACGTTCAGGGTGTTGGCCGGATCAAGACCTGCAGTTGGTTCATCATAAAGAACGACTTCAGGATTTAAAATCATAGCACGGGCCATTCCCACGCGCTTTTGCATCCCTCCGGACAAATCAGAAGGCATGATTTCTTCTTTTCCCGGGAGGTCGATAAGTTTTAGCATCTGGGCGACTTTATCTTTGATTTGTGTGTAACTAAAACGAGTGTGTTCAAATAAAGGGTAGGCGATGTTTTCAAAAACATTGATTGAATCAAAGAGGGCCCCACTCTGGAAAGAGTAGGAGATTTTGATTCTATAAGGAGTCAGGTCATCTTCGTCCAGGTGATCAAAACGTTCGTTGTGAAAAAGGATCTGGCCCTTATCAATGCGCTCAAGCCCAATGATCGAGCGAAGAAGAACAGACTTACCTGTTCCTGAGCCCCCTAAAAGACCGAGACTCTCTCCTTTTCTAAGAGTGAGATTGATCCCGCGGTGAACGGCGTTGTCTCCAAAGCTTTTATGAATGTCTTTTAGCTCTAATATTACGTCGCTCATTTTATCCCCAGATAACCAGGAAGATTTTACTGATAAAAAAATCTGTGATCAGAATCAAAATAGAAGCAGTCACTACAACCCATGTGGTTGAGACTCCAACTCCTTTTGTTCCGTCTTTGGTATGAAGACCTTTGTAGCAGGCAAAGATCGTGATGATTCCGGCGAAGATCGCAGACTTCACAATCCCTGACATATAGTCGTAAAACTTTACGGTTGAAAAAACTTTGAAAAAGTAAAAGCCAGGAATGATGTCGAATTCAGACATACAAACGATCATTCCGCCGAAAATCCCGACAGCAAATGAAAGGGCCGATAATAAAGGAAGCGAAATAACCAGTGCCCAAAAACGAGGGACAACCAGGACTCTGACAGGCGATGTTCCCAGTGCTCTAATGGCATCTACTTGTTGAGTGACGTTCATCGCTCCGATTTCCGCAGCGATCCCTGAACCGACCCGGCCGGCAACCAGCAGGGAAGTAAAGAGTGGGGCCATCTCACGGGCAAGAGATAAAGACACAACGGCCGGAACATAAAGAGTCCCACCAAATTTTGTTAAACCATAACCAAAGTTCAGGGTCATAACCAGACCCATGGTTAATCCGATAACTACAGTAATAGAAGTTGAGCCAAAGCCCAGCTGGTTGATCTGCTCCATTAGTCTTGAAACATAAAATTTTCCGCTAAAAGTGCATTTTATCGTTTGGTAGAGAAGCTCGAAAATTTCGCCCATGAAAATAAAAAACTCACGGGCCTTTTCGATTCTTCGGTCAATTGTATTTTGGATCAATGCTTTCATTTAGTTTAATTTTAACAGTTCAATGAATTTATTAAAGTCAGGTGTATCTTTATCCAGGTTCTTTTGACCTGTAGAGATAAGAGCGAAATCATAAATACAGTTATTTTTCTGAGTTGTTAAAATTCGGAAGTATCTTTCAACACCATCGACTGCACCTTTGGCAATAACAAGAGAAGCATCTCTTCCTTGATGAGAAACGATGGTTTTCTCTGAAATCTCAACATTGCTGATGCCGCTTAAGATAGAGTTCGTAAGAGTTGGCAGATTACTTTGATCGTATCTTCTGCAAGCACTATTAAAGATAAAGAAGCTGTTTGTTTTTGTATTGCTTAAAGCAAGGTCTGAACCTTGATTGTCGACTTCTTTCCACGGAGCTTTGAGTGTTTTAGTTAAATTGTTTTCTACAGTAGTACTTTTTGTATAAGCACCGCTGTCGGTTTCACTTGATGAACAAGCGATTATAAAGAGGAGTGATATAAGGAAGAAGTTTTTCATAAAACAGTCTAAAGTACTCGGTTACTGCCAAATTTATTACCTTTATTAGAAGGTTCTTCTAAATGATTGTAAATAGATTATTTCTTTCATCTGTCAAGGAATTGACCCGGCATTTTATGCCTGCGAGAAAAATTTTCCTTTTAAAAAATCCAAAAAAGGGTAAGATTAATAAGAAGTCACTTCAGGATGAAGAGGACAAATACAGCCTTAAACTTTAGGACAATTTGATGCGAACAGGATGTTTCGTGAAAATGTGCCCACAGAAAAAATTCTTCAAATTTTTGACGATTGTTTTTGTCTTTGCCATTGTTCTGGCAAATAATGCCTTTTCACAAGCACTTTTAGACCAAGAAAAAGCGACGACCTATCTTCGTTGGAACCTTTTTACTGGCAGAGACCAGCTTCAATTCTCAAAAGTTGGAAATAAAGTTGTTATTAAGACTCTTAATGTTGAGCTATTTAACAACTTAAAAAACGAATTATCAGACGTAAGACTTGATCCTCAGTATTTAAACTCTATTCAATTCAAAGATAATGCTAATGGCGCCAATGCTCTTAATGCTATGGCCGTAGAAATCGAGTTAAAAGATGCGAACGTTGAAATGTTCAGCTTTTACCGCGAAAGAGATAAGAAGTATGTTGTAGACTTCTGGACTGACAGCTCTGATGCCGTCACGCTAGGAAAAGCAGCCGTTTTAAAGCCAGAAGAAATAAAGACTGCTGAAGTCGCGACTAAGGCTCCGGCGTCGGTTCCAACACCTAAAATTGAGATTGCGCCGAAAATGACTGAGCCAAAGATTGTTGCAGCTAAGTCAAAAGTAACAACAGTAATCGCAAAAGAGCAACCAATGCCAAAAGCAGACGTTGCCCTGGAAAAGAAAGTTGAAGCGGATAAAGTTCTTTCAAGTTTCGTAGTTGACCCTTCTAGGATCAGCAAAAAATCAGCGGCAGAGCTGGATGCTGAAGAAGAGGCTTCAAAAAAACCTTATAGAGACTTTAGATACGGAGCGACTTTTGTTTGGGATTACGATCCTATCGCACCAGCTTACAAACAATTGGTGAACTTAAAGACGAAGATCCCTGAGATCTTCTATCCAATTGCTAACCGCAACTTTAAAAAAGACGATAAAGAAGCCCACCTTCAATTAACAATCAATCTATACCGCAAGAAGAAGTGGGGATTGATGTACAAGTCTATGAAGCTTTTCACTGAGAAATACGGTGCTACGGCCGAGTGGGAGCTTTTAGAATTCATTAAGGCAAACGCGATCTTAAGAGAAAACGTCGATGTTCCAAATCCAGAGCTTTTCAAAAACGCTCTGACTATGCTCACAAATCTTTCTGAAAAATCAGATAACTATGAACTAAAGAAGGCGATTTATAAATACCTTCTAAGTTATTATATCGAAAAGAATGAATCTCTTAAGATTCTTCAAATCGCTAAAACTTATTATGCTGGAACAAGAGACAATTTCGATTTCGAAGAGTCAATTATCCCGGCAGAAGCGATGTTAAACTCTCTGGCAAAGCTTGGTCAGATTGATAAGATTAGAGAGCTTTCTCAAGAAAAGACGATGAAGAAGATCCTTCCGGCCCAACTTCTTCTGGCTTACCAATCTTACGCTTACCTAAGAGGCGGAGATTTAAACGCACTGATTTCGTTTTATGAAACAAACAGAGTTGCTCTAGCTAAACCTATCGACCCGGTTATTATGTATAACACTGCTGAAGCTTACTTCAGAGTTGGTCGTTTCCAGGAAGCGATGAACTTATATACTGAGTTCACGAAAAATTATTCATATGAGTATGTAGCTTCAAATGCTTATTTAAGAATGGCCCTTTGTTCAGACTTGATGGACAAAAACTACAATGAAACTCTGGACCTGTACAAAAGAGCAATCGATACTTCAGTTGACGGACAAGTAAGCTACGAAGCCCGTGTTCGTTACGTTGCTTTTAGAAGCGTGAGAAAGAGAGATCTTGATGACCGCGACAGAGAAATCAGAATTTTCTTAGAGCAAGATAAGAATGCAACGAGCCCTGATAAGAACTTAACAAAACTTCTTCAGCAGGTTCGTCTAAGAACTCTTATCGTTGATGGAAAATACAAAGAAGCACTAGCTTACTTAAGCCTGATCCCAACAATTGGTATGGCAAAAATCGACGCTCGCATTTTTGACGGTGACGGAGCGGAGATTGTTTATGGGATCATCTCGGACTTCTACCAAAAAGCAGAATACTCACAAGCTATCAAAGCATGGCAGACGTACAAAGATAAATACATCGATAAGGTGGCCATGGACCCATACATGAATTTCGTGGTGGGAAGCTCTTATGTAAAGCTTGGCCTTTACAAAGGGTTTGACGATGTTTACGCCGCTTTTGAGAAGCTTAAAGACACTCCTAACAGGACTTTTCCTATTTGGGTTGCTCGCAACCAGGAGCTAAAGGCAAGTGACTTATTAAGCGAATTAGTGATCGTAAAAGACATTAAACTAAAAAACTGGGATCTGGTTCAAAAGAACATTGCTGCTTTTGAGAAGAAACTCCCAGCGTACAACAAGACAAATTACTACAAAGGTCTGGTTTCTTTTAACCAAAAAGACTATGCAGGAGCGGTTACTCACCTGGAGAACTTCTTCTCTAAACAAGATCAGAGAATCATTTACGACCCGTCGGATGTAGCAGATATGATCCGGGCCTATACTGACTCCATCTATGAATTGGGGCAGACTGATAAATTCTTGAAAGTTAGTGAGGCAATCTTAAATGACACCACTTCTTTCGGCACGGATAATGCTTATATTCAAAATGTCCGGGAAAGAATTGCCTACCTTGGTATCGAAATAACCGCCGGAAAAGGGACACTAAACAACTATATGTTATTTGAAAAAAAGATTAACGATTTCAAAAAAGCTTACTCAAAGTCGATTTACACAGGACGAGTGAACTATCTTTTGGGGCAAGCGATGGTGGCTAACCAGAAAGTGAAAGAGGGAAGAGAGATCTTCACATCACTGGTTAATGATAAAAACACCTCAGACTATTTGAAAGAGTTAGCTAAGAGTGAACTAGGGTTACTAAATCTTAAAGAAAGAACTTTATAACTAGCTTCAGGATGGAAGCGAGATTCGTATGACAGGAGGTCAGATGGAAGCGATTAGGGTAGAACTTTTTGGAACAGATGCAAGAGTAGAAAGAGCTGTTCAGCAAGCAAGAAACTTATCTGTTAGCAAAGCTGCCGTATTAATTGTTGGCGAAAATGGTGTTGGTAAAAGAACTCTAGGACGCTACATCCATGAAAATTCAGGAAGATCAGCTCAAGCATTCGAGCTTGTAGACTGTTCACTTCCAGCGCAAGAAGTTGAAAACCGCATTCTTGGACACAGAGACAATGCTACTGGAAGATTCAATAAAGGGATCCTTGAAGCGGCCAACAGAGGAACTGTTGTTTTCGCTAACATCGACTGCCTTGATGAAGAATTCCAAAAAAGACTTCACAAAATTATCAATGAACTTGAAGACTACGATATCGACGTTCGTTTAATCGCGACAACAACAAAGAACCTTTCTAAGCTTGTTGGAGCTGGAAGATTCTACCGTGGTCTATATACAATCTTCTCAAATAACGCTGTAACAATCCCAGCACTTCGTGAAAGACAAGAAGACCTTGAGCGTCTTGCTCGTCACTTCATGAGTGAAATGACTGAAAATGAAACAGTTAATATTGATTCAGTTGCGATGGATAGAATCAATTCTCACTACTGGGCAAACAACATCCATGAGCTAAAGCAAGTTATCTCTAGCTCAATCTCAAACAATTCATCTCTACTAGACGAAAGTGCATATGAAGTTTCTGATAAAAAATCAGTTAACTTCATGAGTGAAGACGACTCTGATGGTGTAAGACTAATGTCGCTTAAAGATGCTGAAAAGCTTCTGATCAAAAAAGCACTTATCCACACTTCAGAAAACAGAACTCAAGCAGCTAAGATTCTTGGTGTATCAATCAGAACTCTTAGAAACAAGATCAACGAGTACAGAACTGAAGGTTCTTCATACTTCGTTAACCTAAGATAATTTAGAGTAGAGGAGAAGGGACGATGGAGATTAACGATAAAACAATGCAGGCCCTACAAGCTTCACTGAAGTTCAGACAGCTTCGTCAGGAGTTACATGCATCGAATATCGCTAATGCTGAAACTCCAGGATACAAAGCAAAGAAACTTGATTTCGAAGAAGCTTTGGCCCGTGCTCTTGATACAGATGAACAATTAACAATGAAAACTACCGACTCTAAACATTTCAATGTTGGAGGCGGTGGTTTTAATAATTTACAACCAGAGATTTACGAAGACTCAAATGGAATCGTAGATCCAACTGGAAACACTGTTGACCGCGACCAGGAAATGGCCGAAATGGCAGAAAACAAAGTTATGTATGATGCCACAGTTCAGCTGATTAACAAAAAACTTGGCCTATTAAAATATGCCATTGGTTCTGGGCAGTAGTTTAGGGGGATGAATGGATTTATTAACTAGTTTAAAAATTAGCTCATCAGGATTAGCTGCCAACAAAAAAAGAATGGGAGCAATCACTTCGAATATTGCTAACGCTCAAACAACGAGAACGGCAGAAGGCGGACCTTACCAGCCAAAAGAAGTTGTTTTTGGGTCAGAGCCGGCAAGAGAGAACTTCGCTGAGATTTTAGAAGGTGAGCTGGAAGAAAAAGCGCAGGCCGTTCACGCAACGGAAATTGCCAACAGCAAAAAAGCGCCGATTATGAAATATGAACCAAACCACCCAGATGCTAACGCTGAAGGGTATGTGGCCTACCCAAACATCAACACGATGGAAGAGATGGCCAATATGATCGAAGCTTCAAGAGCCTATGAAGCTAACATCAATGCCATGAACACTGCAAAGAGTATGGCGATTAAAGATCTTGAAATTGGTAGAAATTAATTTTTTAAAATATTGAGTATTAGGAGACAAAGATGTCGATTGAAAACGTAGGAAACATGAACAAGATGCTATCGAAATATAGCACTCAGGATTGGACGAAAAGTGCTTCGATTGATCAGGCGAGCCTTCCAAACTTCAATGAACTAACAGCTGGACAAGCTCAAGGCGCAGCAGCTCCTCAGAGCTTTTCTGAAATCATGGCCTCATCACTGGCTGAAGTAAATAGCATGCAGGTTGAAGCTAATAAAGCGATTCAGAAATTAGCTTCAGGACAGACTAAAAATATCAGTGAGACAATGCTTGCGGTAGAAAATGCGGAAATTGCTTTCAAGACTATGAACCAGGTTCGTATGAAAGTGATTGAAGCTTATAAAGAAATTATGAGAATGCAAATGTGATTTTGGATCACAGCTTCTTTGGTTACTCGGTTACTGGTTACTAGGGCGATATAAGATTTCATAGGATGTGAAATTGGATTATCAGGAGGATTCCCTTGCAAGATATTTTGGAAAAGATTGTTAGAAACTTCAAAGAATTTTTTAATGGATTAGATGCCACTAAAAAACTTGGTTTCATCATTGTTGCCTGTATGATTGCAGCTGCGATGGTGGGAATTGTTGTTTGGGCTTCTAAAACAAGATATGACACTCTTTACACTGATCTAAATAAAGAAGATGCAAGAAAGATAGCCATCATTCTTGAAGAGAAGAAAATCCCATACCAAACATCAGATGACGGTAAAACAATTTCGATCCCAGAGGATCTAGTTGGAGTGTGGCGTCTGGAAATCGCGAAGCTTGGAACAAGCTTCTCGGGAACTGTAGGGTATGAAGTTTTTGATAAACAATCATTCGGGACGACAAGTTTCGTTCAGAAAGTAAATAAGCAAAGAGCTCTTGAAGGAGAGCTTGTTAAGTCGATTATGTACATCCAGGGTGTAAAGCGCGCTCGCGTTCACATTTCAATCCCGGAATCTTCTCCATTTGTAGCTGAAAAGAAAGCTCCTTCAGCTTCAGTTGTTCTTGAATTAAATAATGGAGTGTCATTAACTCCAGCTGAAATTAAAGGGGTGGCTTCATTAGTTGCTTCTTCAGTTGAAGAAATGAGAGTTGAAAACGTAGTTATCCTAGATGACCGCGGTAAGAAGCTTTCTGAAAACATCGGTGACCCGATGACGGCTACAACGGCAAACAGACTTGCTCTTGAGGCTCAATTAAACCAAAAATACGAAAGACAAATCGAAGACATCCTAAGCAAGGTTGTTGGAGATGGAAAAGTTGTAGCAAAAGTAACAGTTGACCTGGATTTCACAGAAGCAGTTTCAACGGAGACATCTTACGACAACGAAAACGCAGCGGTAGTGTCTGAAGTGAAGAACTCTCAGAATCTTGCTGGGTCACGTCCATCACCTCAAGGAGTGGTTGGAGCTCGCGCAAATCTTCCAGGTGAAGAGCCGCAAGCAGGTGTAGCTGAAACAAAAAATAACGTAACAAAAGAACTTACGACGAGAAACTTCAATGTTCCAACAAAAGTCACTCAGTCTAAGAAGCCAGCAGCAAACGTAAAAGCAATCTCTGCTGCGGTTATGATTGATGGTAAAAGAGTTCCAGTATTAGATGAAAACGGAGCAGCTCAACTTGATAAGCAGGGGAACCCTGTTATGAAGTATGAGAAGTGGTCTGCAGCTGATCTTGAGAACTTCCAGCAAATCGTAGCAAGTACACTTGGAACAAGTGACAAGCGCGGTGACAAGCTGATCATCAAGAACATGGAATTCGCTAGAGAAGACATGACGGTAGCTGATGCCATCTTAAAAGAGCAAGCTAACCGTGAACTTATCAGAAACATCGTAAAGTACCTGGCCGTAGGGTTAACGATCTCGTTATTCTTCTTCCTGGTAGTTCGTCCTTTCATCCAATGGGTTACGGACAACACGATCGAAACAGTGGAAGACTTCTTACCTCGTACACTTGAAGAGCTTGAAAAAGTTCAGGCCAACCAACGCCTACCAGGTCTTGAGGATGCTCTTCCGCAGATTGAAGAAAAACTTAACCCTGAGAAGATTGAAGGGAACATGCTTCGTGAAAAAATCATTGCTCTGGTTGAAAACAATCCAGGTAAAGCAGCTCAGATTATCCACGAGATGATCCACTCTTCTGAATCAGATAAACAAATTGCGTAATTAATCCTTATTGAGGAATAAACGATGGCAGCACTGAACGACAACCAATTAGATCCCGACACAGAGTATGGCCTCCTAAATGGCCAGGACAGAGCGGGACTTCTTTTGAGCTCACTGGGAATGAACATTACCCAGCTTATCTTTCAAAACATGAAAGATAATGATGTTAAGAGAATGATCAACGCGATGTCGAACGTTAAGCGCGCGCCAATCTGGATGGTTAAGAGAGTTCTTGAGGATTTTTACAAGCAACTAAATGAAGAAAACGACTTACTATTCGCGGAAAACCGCGGACGCGATTTCATCATCAACACTCTTGGTGAAGATAGAGCAAAACAACTTCTTGGTCAGATCGTAGAAGTTGGACAATCAAATACACTTGAATCTCTTGAACTGGTAGATACAAGAACATTATCAAACTTCTTAATCAACGAGCACCCGCAAACTATCGCGCTTATCGTTGCTCACCTTGCACCAGAAAGAAAAGTAGACGTTCTAAGACGTCTTCCTGAAGGTCTACAGGCGGAAGTTGTTCTTCGTGTGGCCAACCTTGACTACGTTTCTCCTGAGCTTATCTCTCAGCTTGACGACGTACTTAAAACTGAACTTTCAACTCTTGGTTCTATCGACACTAACCAGCTTGGTGGTGTTGAGCCGATCGCTGATATGCTTAACCTTATGGATAAAAACACTGAGAAGAACATCATGTCTCGTGTTGAAGAAAAAGATCCAGAGCTGGCAGAAGAGATCAGAAAACTTATGTTTACTTTCGAAGACCTTCTATACGTGGACGACAAAGGTATCCAGAACCTTCTTCGCGAAGTGGACAACGGAAAGCTGGTTATTGCAATGAAGACGGCACCAGACGAAATCAAGCAAAAGCTTTTCAAGAACATGTCAAACCGTGCGGCTACGCTGCTTAGAGAAGATCTTGAGGCCCTTGGACCTACTAAGCTTTCAGATGTTGAAAAAGCACAGGCTGAAATGGTTGCTAAAGTTAAAGAACTTGAAGGTCAAGGTAAAGCCTTTATCGCTCGTGGTTCTGACGGTGATTCTCTGGTTTAATAGTTTAAATAAGGAATTTATAAAATGGTTAAAGCGACCGGCGAAGTTACAGAATACAAGTTTCAGAGTTTCACAGAAGTGGAAGAAGGGAACGAGTCTGTTAAGTTATTCGAGTTCAAGCCACTGCTTACTGCAGCTCAGACCATTGAGAAAAGTGAATTCCAAAGAGTTATTAAAACTGAAAGAGAGTTTGCAAAAAACTCTCAGTTTAAAGTTAACCCTATCGTTGAGCAGTTCCGTGGTTTAAGAGACCAGGAAGACCGTGAATATGAACACCGTGTAGAAGAAGAAGTTAAAAGAAGAGTTGCTGAAATCCAGGACGAAGCTTTTAAGGCCGGATTTGATGAAGGTGTAAACCAAGGGCGCGAAGAGATCTTTGACCAGATGAGAAGCGCTGTTGATGAAAAGCTTGAAGATTTCTCACAAATGGTGACAGCTGTTTTAAAGACTCAGGAAGAAATTCTATTTAACCAAAAAACAGAAATGTATCAGTTACTGAGAAATCTTTCAAAGTGGATCGTCCTAAGAGAGCTTCAGGACGATGGAAAATACATCGAAAGACTACTAGAAAGACTGCTTTTAGAAATGCAAGCAAGACATAATCTTTTAATCCAGGTGAATGCAGATGATTTTGCTTCAATGCCGGATGTCCTGAATCATGTTCAAGGTCGTTTAGGTGAAATGAAGAACGTGAGAGTGGAAATCGATTCATCGGTTACGACAAGAGGAATTGTAGTAGAGTCAGAAAACGGAATTATCAACGCGACAATGGAAGAGCAATTCAAGTCACTTGATAAACTGTTTGAAGACGTACTGGCGAAAGTCTAAAGGGGGAGTAAATGGACAAGAATCTTGATCTCTCTTCAATCCATAAAAATTACGAATACGCTTCTCCTTTCCAGAAAATCGGAAAGGTGTTTGCTAATAAAGGAATGGTTTTTGAAATTAACCTTCCAAGAGCTCCTATTGGTGCGAACGTTGAGTTCGTTACTGAATACGGGGATAAGTCTTTAGGTGAGGTCGTAGGGATTAATGGAAACCGTTGTATGGCGATGCCATACGATGAACTTTCAGGAATTAACTCAGAGACTCGCGTTTACTTAAAAGACCTGACAACAACAATTAAAATCTCACAAGGATTCCTTGGACGTGTTATCGATTTCCAGGGAAATCCTATCGATGGAAAAGGCCCGATTGAACAAACAGGTGTAGAAGCGAGAAGCATCTACGGTGTGGCCTTAAACCCACTTCAAAGACCGCCAATCAGTGAGGCGCTGGATACTGGTATCCACGCTATTAACTGTTTTATGACAGCAGGAAAAGGACAGCGTTTTGCCATCATGGCCGGTTCGGGTGTTGGTAAGTCGGTAACCATGGGTATGATCGCCCAGAACTCAAGTGCAGACATCAACGTTATCGCGCTTATCGGAGAGCGTGGTCGCGAGGTTCTAGAATTCATTGAGCACGACCTTGGACCTGAAGGTTTAAAGAAGTCGGTAGTTATTGTTGCAACTTCAGATTCATCAGCGCTAACGAGAATGAAAGCGGCTTACGTGGCGACAACAGTTGCCGAGTATTTCCGCGATCAGAACGCTGACGTTCTTTTGATGATGGACTCAATCACACGTTTTGCAATGGCAAACCGTGAGATCTCTCTTTCAGCTGGTGAGCCACCAGGACAGAAAGGGTACACACCCTCAGTCTTTGCGAAACTTCCAAAACTGATGGAGCGTGCAGGAACGAAGACCGGAGCAGGATCAATCACTGGAGTTTATACCGTTCTCGTTGAAGGGGGCGATATGGATGAGCCGATTGCCGATGCGGTAAGAGCGATTGCCGACGGACACATTGTTTTATCAAGAGAGCTTGCTTCACGAAACCAATTTCCGGCAATTGATGTTCTGGCATCTCTATCCAGAGTTATGTCGAAGGTTGCTTCGAAGGAACACAGAATTGTTTCATCTCACTTAAGAGATTTAATGGCCGCTTATAAGGCCAATGAGGACCTGATTAACGTTGGTGCCTATGCCAAGGGATCAAACCCTAAGGTTGATAAGGCGATGTTGATTTATGACGATTTAATGACTCTTCTGAAGCAAACTCAGGGGATGACAGAGTTCTTAACAATTGATGCGCTTTTTGACCGCATGGTTGAAATTGCAAGAAAAGCTGAAAACATTAATAAGTAAAAAAATAGATGCAAAAGTTTAAATTCAAACTCGACGGTCTTCTAAAGGTTCGCGAGTTTAAAGAAAAGAAAATTAAGATCGAGCTGGGAGAAATCCTAAGAGAGATCACTGCTGTTGAAGACAAAATTGCTGAAGCCAATAAGGCAATTGAAGAGACTTATGAAGCGCAAGAAACGTTCATGAAAGATCCTTCAGCAGGACAAATGCTTCAGTTTTTTCCGTTATTCATTCAAGGAAAAAAAGAAGACATCAAAAACAAAGAGAACCTATTGTGGTCTCTGAGAAAAAAATACGATAAAAAAATAGCCGAGCTGGCACAGGCCCGCGGTGAAGTAAAGGTCATGGAGAACTTCAAAGAAAAAAAGAAGGACGAGTGGTCTAAAGAAAGAAATAAAAAAGAACAGGAAGCCATCGAAGAAATTCTGATGATGAGATCAAATGGCTCTAAGGGATTACTCTAGGAAATATTATGAAAACGAGAAAAATTTTATATACAACTTCAATCGTAGCTATGTTGACAGTAGCAAGTCTGGTGTATGCAGCAACAGCTAAAAAAGCTCCAGCGGCCCCGGCCGCTCCCGCTAAGCGCGAATACACGGAAGAAGAATTTAAAGCAGCTGTGCTTGAAGAAGCGACAAAGTTAATGAAAAAAGCGGGAAGCGCTAACCTGGTGGATTTCTCTAAAGAGCTTTTAGAAAAAGAAGAAGCTATCAAGGTAAAAGAGCTTGCAGTTAAAAAAGAATCAGAAGAGCTAGAAATGAACAAGGCCGACTTTAAGAAGAAGCTGGTGGAGTTCCAGGACTCGCAAAAGAAGTTCTTAGGATGCGTTGACGAAAAAAGCGCACAGGCCGATAAAAGAGTGTCTCAGATGGTGGATGTTATTTCTGGTATGAAGCCACAAAACGCGGCCGATGTCCTGACGGTTCAAGATCCTGACCTTTCTGTTAGGATATTAAGCCAACTGGATTCAACGAAGGCTTCAAAGATCTTCAATTTGATGGATAAGGAAGTTTCTGCCCGACTTCAAAAGCAGTTTCTTCAAATGAAAAAGTAAGTTAATATAACAAGAGGCGTTGAAACTTTAATTAGGATGATTAAAAGGAACGTATGCAAGGATTGCCAGTAAATTTATTAGCACAAAATGTAGCTCCAGCTACAGGGAAAACGGATGCAGCGGCATCTGTGAATGCTAATGGCAAAGTTGCAGGTGTTATTGGTCAAAATAAAGAAGGAAAAGAGGCAGAGCAAGGAGCATTCGCTTCGTTGTTTGGAAATCTTCTTGGTAACTCAGAAACTAAATCTGCAGAAGGATCAGCTCAACCACAGACTCTAAAAGGTGAAGTGGCCACAGAAACAAAAGCTTCAAACTCTGAAGCGAAAGTAGATGCTCTTCTAAAAAATAAATCACAAGAACAAGATAAGAAAACAGAGCAGACGGCCCTTACAACTGAGCAGGCACTGTCTCCTGAAGTCTTAAAAAATATCGACGGCCTTCTGGCAAAAACTCAAGTTTCAGCAGAAGGACAAAAAGGTGCACCAGTAAAAGGTGAAGCCCTTGACGGAAAAATCACTTCGGCTTCAACGAATCTTGACCAGCTTTTAAAAACATTAAAAGGTGAAGAAGGAAACGTTCAGGGTGTTGAAGGTGAGACACTTCAAAACACAAACTCTAAAGAAACAAAAAACAATAAAGGAAGCGCTCTTGATTTCTTAATCAAGGAATCAAAGTCTAAGGACGTAGGAAGCGCAGCAGTTACAACTGAAAAAGTTCTGGCAACAAATCCTGAATCTGTTTCGAAGCTTGGTCTTTCAAGTGAAGACTTCATCAAGAACATGACAGAAGCAAAAGCTGAAAAAGCTCCAGCTCAATTGGTAGGCGACGCTGCTTTAGACTTCGATCCAAAAGCATTGATGCAAAAACAATTAAACCAGTCGATGAAAGCTTACGGGCAAAAACAAAATCTTTTAAGTGACAACGTCATCAGAAATACAAAAGACTTGGCCTTTAAAGAAACAAAGCCAAAGTCGGCAATTGATGAGTTGAAAAATCCGGATTTAAAAATCGGAGCAGAAACTGCGATGGTAAAAGAGCAGTTCATCCCTTTAATGCAGCAAAAGCAGGAAATGGGACAGAGTATGCAGACGCAAAATTCTGGAAAAGTTTTAGATCTTTCTAAAATGAATGCATCAAATACGGAAGAAGTTATTAAACGTATCAGTGATTACGTTCAACAAAGCCAAGTCGCAAATCAGGATAGTATCGACTTAACAGTTAAGCACGATGCTCTTGGACAGTTCAAGATTCAGGTGACAAAACCAACGATCCCTGGATCGAACCAAATGGATATGCAAATCACGACATCAACAGCAGAAGGACATGAGTTCTTTATGAAGAATGAAACAGGCCTTCTGAAAAATCTTTCTCAAGCAGGAATCCAGCTTTCAGATTTAAGAATCGTTTCTGGTGGTGAATCTTCTAGCTTCGCTCAAAATGATTCAAGACAATCTGGGAACTCTCAATATAATCAAGCTCCAAAAGAATTTATGAGCTTTGATTCAGGTGACTCGTCAAATGGATCTCAGAGAAGAAGAGAGTTATGGCAAGAGGCCCGCGATAATCAACAAAGATACGGAGCTTAAGGTATGCCAGAAATTGGAAGACCAGTAGAGCAAAACCCATTCTCGGATATTAAAATCAACAGACAACCGTCGGCAGGAAATGGCGCTGTTACTAACAGAGCAGTCGGTGATTCATTAAACCAGATCGCCGGAAATAAACCTGAAGCGCGTTTTGTTGACAGAAGAAAAAAAGAAGAACTTGGTCAAGATGGTTTTATGAAACTTCTTGCTCACCAATTAAAAAATCAAGATCCAATGAAGCCAATGGATCAAAAAGATTTCTCGGCCAACCTTGCTCAATTCTCGCAGTTAGAGCAGTTGACAGCAATGAATAAAAAAATGGATGCTGTTAACCAAAATGCAGTTGATGATAAACGTGTTCAAGGAGCAGCTTTCTTAGGAAGAAAAGTTGTGACATCTGGAACGAGCATTGACTACAAAGGTGACGGGAAAGATGTAAGAGTTCCTTTCTTCCTTGATCAGCCAGCAAAGGCCGCAGTTATCAACATTCTTGATAACAAGAACCAGCTTGTTGCCAGAATTGAAAGAGAGAATTTACAAAAAGGAATGCAAGACGTAACGTGGGATGGAATTGGATTCGACGGACAAATTGCAGCGAAAGAAACATATCACTTTGAGGTGATTGGTTTCGATGAAAACAACAATAAGTTTAACGGTTCAACTCGCTCTGAAGGTTTAGTACAAGGTGTACATTTCGAAGACGGTGAAACTGTATTAGATCTTGCGAATGGAAAAAAAGTTTTCCTAAAAGATGTTCAAAGTTTTTCTGTAGCGGAAAATAATGATCAGGGAAAAAATATTCCTGCATTGCAAAAGCAAGCGGCGCAAGCTTATAATCAAGTAGAGAAACAATAATTTTTTTGCAAAAAAAAATATAAGAAAAAATATAAGGTAAAAAGAAAGAAAAATGGCGAATCCTAAAATTAACAACATTCTTATTCCGAACGTCACGCAGCTGCCGTCGCAGAAGAAGACGGATGACGTTAATAAGTTAAAGCAAGGGGAAACGTCAGAGTTTAAGGGACTCTTAGACTCACAGGTTGCAGAGCAAGAAGGTCAGTCAGCTCTAGCTCCAAAAAAAGGCATTCAGCTTTCAACTCACGCGATGAGAAGGCTTCAAGAAAGAAACATTTCAATTGATAAAGATGAATACACAAAATTACAAACAGCAATGGATCGCCTGAAATTAAAAGGAGGGCAGGATTCGTTAGTTATTACGGGTAAAGCGGCGTACATAGTAGATGTTCCGAAAAACACGATTGTAACTGCGATTGATAAAGAAAGTATTGGAGAAAACGTTTTTACGAAAATTGATTCTACGATTTTAATGAATTAACAAATTAATAATAAAAGTCTTAAAGAAAACGGTTGGTCCTTTCCGGAAACCTGAGTTTAAAGCCTGTAGTGCTATAAACATCTTTAAGCGATTAGGTCTAGGAGGGACATAATGGGTATTCTACGTTCATTCACAATTGGTGTTTCTGGTTTAAATGCTTCTGGTCAAGGTATGGGTGTAATCGGTGATAACATCGCTAACGCCGGAACAAACGGATTTAAATCTTCTAGAGCTGAATTTCAAGACGTATTAGCAGTATCACTTAAAGGAATCGAAGGGGGAGACCAATTCGGTGCCGGTACAAAATTAGGTCACATTAAGCCTCTAATGACTCAAGGGGATATCTCAAGAACAGATTCAGTAACAGACCTTGCACTTTCTGGTGACGGTATGTTCACAATTGAAGCTCCAGCAGGAAGAACGTTTACTCGTGATGGATCATTCCACTTCGATAAAGAAGGTCAGTTAACAACGATGGACGGATACAAAGTTCTTGGTTTCCAGGCCGATGAAAACGGAAAAATGGTTAACAAAATCGACGCTATTAAACTAGGAAACACAACAATCCCAGCGAAAGCGACAAAAGAAGTTCTAATGTCGATGAACCTTGATTCTCGTATGAACAAGATGGAATTTAACATCGAAAACCCAGAGAAAACTTCTAACTTCTCTAACTCAATGACAATTTACGATAACATCGGTACAGCTAGAACTGTAACTGCTTACTACAACAAAGTAGATAACAATCAGTGGGAATACCATATTGCTGTTGATGGAAAAGATGTTGAAGGTGGAAAGCCGGATACAATGTATGAGCAAGCTTCTGGTACTCTTATCTTCAATGATAAGGGACAACTTGAAGAAGAGAAAACATCTAAAAACTCTTTTAACTTCAACAAAGGTGCTGCTAAAGACCAAAAAATTACTTTCAACTTTGGTCAATCGATTAAAGAAGGTGGAAACGGTCTTGATGCTTCTACTCAGTACGGATCTGATTCAGCAATGGCCCGCCACACTCAAGATGGAGCTTCAGCTGCAACATTAACTTCTCTTTCATTTAACGATAAAGGGATTTTAACTGCTTCATACGATAACGGTGAAACAAGAGACGTAGCTCAAATCGCTGTAGCAAAGTTTGAAAACAACGAAGGTCTATTCAAAATTGGTAAGAACCTTTTCAAAGAATCAAAAGCATCTGGACAAGCTGCTCTTGGTAAACCAGGTGAGTCTGGACGTGGAGAAGTTCTTTCTAAGTCAATCGAGCTTTCAAACGTTGATATCGCAAACGAATTCGTTAACCTGATGACAGCTCAAAGAAACTTCCAGGCTAACGCTAAGACGTTAACAACAGCAGACGAAATGCTACAACAAGTTCTTCAGATTAAGAGATAATTTTAGCTAGCTAAATAATAAAGGGGCCTAGGAAGGGCCCCTTTTTTTTGGGAAAATACTGGAACAAATATGAAAAGAAATACTTGTTTAATTATTTTAATCGCTTTTGTCCTCTCCTCTTGTGCCTATTGGCCGAAAAGCTGGAGAAAGCCCTCAAGTGTAGAAACATCAATGGATCTCCTGGAAAAATCCCAGGTAATCATTGATCGGGTAGCGACGAGAGATTTTAATGTTCAAAGCTGTAGCCGCGATTTAGACCTTTTGATTGAACAATATAGTAAAGCGCCAGAGACTCTGAATATCGAAGTCATTAAAAACCAAGGACAGGAAATCCTGGACCAAAGTTTTGATGCCAGAATGGCCATTCACTCTATGTTGGATGTTTTACCGGTTGAATGTAAGGCAAAAGTTAAAGACCTTTACCTGAAAATGCGCATGGTGGAGGATTATGTTGGAGTTCACTACTATAGCGATGCCCAGATCTCTGCTGATTCGATTAAATATCAGGAAGAACCTGTGCCGGTTTATGAGGTCGATAAATACCGTCCCTATCACGTAGGAGCGGGGATTGATCCAAAGGCTAAATTCGAGTTTAAAAACGGCGATATCATGATCACTAAAGGGATCAGCTTTGTTTCGAGCACGATTTCGGAACTAGCAGCACCTAAATCCGTTTTCAGCCATATTGTTTTTGTTCACGTTGATGAAAAAACAAAAGAAGTGACAACGATTGAATCATATGTCGGAAAAGGTGTGAGCATTTTCCCGATTGAAGAGGCGCTTAAAAACGAAAATGCCCGCATCCTGGTGTTAAGAGCAAAAGACCAGGCCTTGGCCTCGAAAGCGGCCAACTACATGTACAACAAGGTTCAAAAGCTTAAATCTGAAAAGAAGTACATTCCGTATGATTATGAGTTGGATTTTTCTGACAATAGCAAAATGTCATGTGAAGAAGTGGCCTACGATGCTTATAAAACGGTCTCCAACGGAGCTATGATAATTCCGGAAATGGAGTCACAGATTCTTTTAGATGACCCAAAATTCTTAAAGCGTGTCGGCGTTAAAAAAGGGCCGATGATGGTTCCAACAGACATGGAAACAGATTCACGCTTTGATGTTGTGCTAGACTGGACAGATTACCGCGTGATGCGCGATTCATGGAGAAAGGATGCTCTTTTAGGAGAGATGTTCAGATGGATTCAGGATTACGATTACCGCATCTATGAAAATATGACGAGCGTTGCTGCGAAAGTGATCTGGTCGACACGATATATCCCGGGACTTTGGGGGATGATGTCGAAAATTTCAGGAATCCCTAAAGACTTCACGAAAGATGTTCCAAGTTTAACGATTACGACAATGGCGAGTTTAAAGTCTATTGGCGGTAACTTACTTCCAGTTGTCACTAAGGCTGACCAGGAACACTTTGAGAAGACTGGCAGATGGATGACGACAGAGGAGCTTCGCTCAACACTGGATCAATATCGTCAGACAAACCCAAAAGGCCTAAGAAAAGTATTCAGAGAAAAATAAATCAACCGGTCATCAGGTTTGTTCCAACACAGACCTGATGATTTCCTGACATCCACGCATCTTGTTTTCTTTTTAAATCTAAGCGAAACTCTTAAGTAATAAATAAAAATCAAGGATGATTTCAATGATGAACTTAAGACTAGGGCTTCTTGCCTTTTGTATCGTCGGCTCTGCGCAGGCCTTTTCGGCCGATTTATTTAAGGTGGCCCCTTATACACTCAAGCACACTAATGGACAGCTTCTTTTAAATTTTCAGTTAAATGAAGATAAGAAACTGGTGATTGAGGACGGGCAGAAGATCAAACGTTCTTTTGAATACAAAAAAGGAATTCATTATCAAACGGAACTGGGAAAAGAGGAGTGTGGAGTCAGCAAAGACCTGCGCATCCGCGATACCGGAACAAATGAAGTTGTTTTCACCAAAAATTACGAAGGTCTCTCTTGCACAGAAGGATCGAGAGCTCCGGATTACACATTTGGTTTTATCAGCGATACCCAACAGTATAAAGACCGTCATGAAGCGATTGCCCAAGTTATTGCTTACCACCACTCAATGGACCCACTTCAATTTTTAATTAACGGTGGAGATGTGGTTCAAAACGGACAAAAAGACGAACAAGAATGGATTGAGTACTTCCTTGGTGGGAAAGCTTATCTGATGGATGTTCCGCAAATCGCAGCGATTGGAAACCATGATTACCGCGGGCATAAAATTGATTACGCTCTTCCAAAGTTTTTCCAGAAATACATGAGATGGGAAGGAAGTCCGGCAAACGGAAACCTTTTCTTTGAAATGCCAGGCTTTCAATTAGTTATCTGGAACAGCAATGTCGGCGATCTTAAGAGCGATGAAGAAGATCAAATGTGGACATGGCTTGAACAAAAAATGCAGGCAGCCCAAAAGAGCAACACTCCATTGATTTTTGTTACTCACTTCCCGGTGTATTCATCTTCACTAAATAAGTTCACAAGCTTTGCAGTTATGAAGCTAAGAAGAAAGCTGGTTCCGATGGTTGAAAAATACGGCGTTAAACTGGTGTTAAGTGGACACACTCATATGTACGAGCGCTCATTTAAAGATGGTGTTCATTATTTAGTCGCTGGCCCTGCCGGTGGACGAGTCAATAAGCCAACTTTTAAGAATCCATATGTACAAAAATTCGACTCAAATGCGCTTACTTTTACTAAAGTAAAATATTCTAACCGTACTTTGAAGATCGAGACGTTCAACCAAGATAATACATTGATAGATCAATTATTTTTGAATCTTTAGATACCACTTCTAACAGGGCCTGTTTTCGTGCAGGCCTTGTTGTTTAGCCAGCCTAATAAATCTTTTTTAAAATCTTAAGTTTAGAAAAACCCCCTCTGTCTCGATAGGAGTTCGTTGCCGAATCTTTTGAGGTCTTTTCTGATGTCAAAACTACTTAATTACCGCAATATTTCCAGAATCAATATGATTCTGCTTGCTCTTCTTTTAGCTTCGATTGGTGCTTCATTGTGGGCCTCTTTTGAAGTAAGTCAGTTAAATGGATTCAGGCACACTTCTCTGGAGGGGATTGTGGAGTTGCAAAAAAATTCTGATGATCTGACACGTCTTGCGCGTTTATATATTGTGACAGGTGAGACGAAATGGGCAGATGAGTATGACAAAAGAAGATCGTCAAAAAAAGAACTGCTTAATCAGCAAGGATTCACTCGCAATGAACTAAATAAAGTAGAGCAGGCGCTGAAGCTTTCAAAAGACTTAATGAACATTGAAGATGAGGCCATCCACGCCGTTAAAGGTTTTTATCACGACGTTAATGGTGGTTATAAAAATAAAGGTGTGCCGAATTTAGACCTGGCAAAAAGGTTGATGCACAATCAGATTTATCAAAATTTTTCGACAGAGTTCACTAAGGCCGTGACAGATTTAAAAGAGATCTTAAAGGCCCGTCTGGAGCGCGAGATAAAAAAGAATAAGGAAAGGATTTTTATTTTTCAAGGCATGAGCGTCTTGATGGGGCTTTTGATGTTTTTATCAGCTATGCTCTTAAATAAATATTTGAGAAAGGCCCCGGCCGAAACTGAAAGTAACCAGTATTTTAGTGAAATGATCGAGACCATGTACGCGATTAAGGAAGAAAACAGAACGATTAATGAAAGTATGTTTCAGGCCAAGCAGCTTTTTTTTAATGCCTCGGTTGAAGCCGTTAAGTCGGGCGAAAGTGGAAAGGATCTTTTACTCGTCATCAATGAGTTTGAAAAACTTACCGAAGTCAGCGCCAAATCAGCGACTGAGATTTCAGGAATTCTGGATAAAACTCTGGTTAGTGCGGTTGAATTATCTGAAGGGAAAAAGGTGGCTTAGGCTTCACCGTCGTTGCCGATAGCTTCGACAGGGCAGGCTTCCATGGCGCTCAGGCATTCTTCAAGTTCTACCTGAGTTTTTGGCTGTAATTTAACAAAAGCATGGCCGTCATCATCATTCATGGTAAAAAAACTCGGGGCTTCCATAACACAAGCATCGCAAGCGATACATTGGTCATCAACGTAGAATTTCCCCGGTACATTTAGATCCCATTTTGAGTTTTTGTCGGCCATTGCTCTTTTATCTCTTATTACATCTGTAAAACATTGTGGTTGATTTTAACCTTTGTGTTCGCTTCCAGCTCTTTTAGGATGTTGTCCATCATTTTACGAGCTAGGGCGTTCTTTAGGCCGGCTTCATCACTTGCAGTCTTCGCTTGAGCGTTTAGATCTGTAGCTTTTGCAGCCGCCGTGCTTCTTACCATAATCAGGTTTGCACCGTCATCAAAAGAATTGAACTTCGGCTTAGATAGGTCTCCTGCGAATAGTTCCTTCATGTTATCAGCAGAAACGTAAGCTCCTGTTGAGAGCCCATCGATACGGTTAGCAGTTCCTTTGTTGTATTGAAGTTTGTATTTTGCAGCTAAGGCCTTAACTTCTGATTCGTTTCCAGCTTCAAGAGCTTTCCTCATGTTGTTGGCGATATCTACAGTAAGTTTCTTTAGATCTTCAACTTTATCTTTTTGAATGATTTCGCGAGCAAATTTTTCGCGGAAGTCAGCCAACTTAGCTGTCATGCCTTCATTTTTCTTTTCAACGAAGATTAAGTGGTAACCGAATTGTGTTTTAACCGGAGCAGAGACTGTCCCTGGTTTTTGTGTGAATGCGACCTGGTCGAATTCAGGAACCATTCTTCCTCTCTGGAAGCTTCCAAGCTCTCCGCCTTTACCTTTTCCAGACGGATCTTCTGTGTACTGATTAGCTTTTGCAGCGAAGTTTCCAGGAGTCACTTCTTTGGCAATTTTTTCAATTTGTGCTTTTACTGCAGCTTCATCTTTTCCTTCTGTTAAAAGCAGGATGTGGCGAGCAGTGACTTCTTCTGGTTTGTTTAAGCTGTCTTTTCTTTCGTTGAACATTGATTCAACTCTTTTTTGGTTGGTTTCAACTGCAAGGAACTTTGCCAGCTCGTCGTTAGAGACGTCGATGAATTGAGAAAGAGAGTGTTTTGAAATCTGAACAACTTCAACGTTTAGTTGATCTTCACGGAATTTCGCCATGTCGGCCATGTAGCCTTTTGACAGCGGGAAGTTTCCAGCTAGCTCTTGAACTTTTTTCATTCTGATCTGGTCGACAACATCTTGTTCGAATTCAAGTGGAGTCAGACGGTTTGCAGAGAGAATTCCTTTGTAGCGGTTAACGTCAAATTGACCGTTAGTCTGGAAGTATGGAAGCGCCTTAATTTCGGCCTTAACCTCTTCATCTGAAGGAAAAGTTCCGAGATCTTTCGCGAATTTTACCATTAACTTTCTTTGAACGATGTTTTTAATCGTGCTTTCTTTGATTTTCAGGCCTTCAAGTTGCTTTGCAGTCAGCTCTCCACCCATAATTTGTTTATAGAACTCAATCTGACGATTGTATTCTTGTTGGTACTCTTCAGGCTTGATTGGCATTCCACCAACTGATCCAACTTGAGAGACAGATCCACCGCCTTCGAATTGCTGATAACCAGTAAACATGAATGCAAGAATGATGAGACCGATTAAAACAGTAGCAAAAACGCCGGCCGTTTTGTTCTTTGTGAATTCAGACATAACTTTTTCCCTTTGGTTCGCGCTTTAAAAAATTTCTAACTATTGTAACGATTAAAAGTAAAGTTCGTAAAGTTTATTGGCTTTTTAAAAAAGATTACTTAAGCTTAATTATTAATTGTTTTTCCCATCAATATTTACGGAGTGAATCACTTGAGATTGTCTGATTCAGAAGAGCGCAAAACCAAGATTGTGATTAATAGCATAATCTTAGCGATTTCCCTGTATGGGATGTCGCAGCGAGACTACGTTTTCCAAAAAACATCTATTGCCGAAAGAGTCATTATTGACCTTATGGCCCCTGTGCAAAGCTTTGTGACAGGTATCCAGGAAGGCATGTCTTCATACGTCGAGCACTACGTGGCAAATCTTAATGCGAGCAAAGAAAATAAAGTTCTAAAAAATAAGATCTCGGACCTGCAAAATGAAGTTTTCAGCTACCAGGAAGCGGTTAAAGAAAGTGACCGTCTTCGCGAGCTGATTAATTATGGTGAGCAGTTAGAGAGAAAGAAAATCGTTGCCCGCGTTGTTTCGTGGGATTCAGCTGATGATTACAAAGTTATTCGTATCAATAAAGGGGTTAAACACGGGGTGAAACTCCACTCTGTCGTTGTGAGCGCGGAAGGTCTGGTTGGTTATGTTTACCGTCTGACTGCACACTTTGCTGACGTTATTACTATTCTTGATGCCAACAACCGCGTTGACGGTGTAGTCGAGCGCCTTCGCTCTCATGGTGTTGTTGAAGGATACAGCCGCGGTCGCTGTATTATGAAATATGTTAACCGTACAGAGCCGATCATTCTGAATGATATCGTTTTAACTGCAGGTCTGGGGAACGTTTATCCAAAAGGTCTTAAGATCGGATACATTTCGCGTATTGAGCGCGAAAGTTACGGGATCACTCAGCACGTAGAAATCACGCCCATCGTGAATTTCTCTAAACTTGAAGAAGTTCTGGTTCTAGTTCAAGAACAAGAAGAAGATAAACAACTCGAGTGGAAGGCCTTAGACCAAGAGCCGGAAGCAGGCGAGATTAAGCGATGAAAACAAATTTAAAAGATATTATTGTTCCACTGATCAAAACACTCATCCTTCTGTTCTTTTTAGAAGTGATGACGACGGCGGTGTTCCCGAATATTGGTCTTCTACACTATAGAATTCCATTCAATATTCTACTGGTATTGTTCCTTGGTCTAAGACTTGAAACACCATACTTGGCCATCATTATTATGATTGTTCAGTACTTTCACGGATTTTTCTCCGTTGAAGGTTGGGAGATGGGAACAGTTACCGGAATCGTGATTTGTGTTGTCGTTTCTTACGTAAGAGAAATGATCCACTTCTCGTCTTGGACGATGACGATCCTAATTACCCAGGTCTTTCAATTGTTATGGTTTTTTGTACAATCTATTCTTATCTATATTCAGCTTGGAAGTCTGAATTACATTTTTGAAAAAGGCTGGCGCTTCCTTCCTCAGTCCGTCATTATCGCCCTTTTATCGCCGATCTTTTTCTATATCTTAAATAGAATCTGGAACGTGGATGATCGCGGTATGCTAGGAGATAAGGTCTAATGTTCGGTGAAGACGATCTGGTCAAGTCCCATCAGGAAAGAGCAGATTTATTATTTAATATTATTGTTATAGCTTTTGCGATCCTACTTGCCCGCCTGTGGTATTTGCAGATTTATCGTGGAAAGCAATTCTTTAACTACTCTCTGGAAAACCGCCTGAGAAAGGACGTCGTTCGCGCTCCACGTGGGATGATTTTCTCGCGCAATAACGTTCTTCTTACTCACAACGTTCCGCGCTTTGATGCGATCGTTACACCTCAGTATTTAGAAAGTTCGGATGAGACAGTGGCCTACCTTGGACAAATCCTGGAGATGACTCCGGATGCGATCAAGAAAATCTTAAAACGTTACCAGGGACAAGCAAAATACATTCCGGTTGTTATTAAGAAAAACATTTCAAGAAAAGAAGTAGCGATCATTGAAACTGAATCGGCAAGACTGCCGGGGGTTTCGGTTGAAACGTTCATTTCCCGCGAGTACACCGACCGCGATGCCGGTGCTCACTTACTGGGATACATCTCAGAAATCTCTCAAGAAAAACTGCCAAAACTGCGCGAGCGCGATAAGTACGATTACAAACAAGGTGACTTTATCGGGCAAGCAGGGATTGAGCAGCAGTTTGACTTAGAAATCAGAGGGCAAGACGGTTACCAGTTCATGGAAGTTGATGCCAGAGGACGCGCAAGAAGACACGTTAGCTCTGATGACCTTTATTCAGGAATTGAAAACAAACTGGCCGAGCCAGGGAAAAACGTTCGTCTGACAATTGACCGCGATGTTCAGCTGGCAGCTTACCACGCGCTTGATGGAAAAGACGGAGCCGCTGTTGCTCTTGATGTTGAAACTGGTGAAGTTATCGCCATGGTTTCTCGCCCAGCTTATGACCCAGGAAACTTCTCGACAGGTCTTACTTCAAACTATTGGGGTGGACTAGTTATGGATGAGAAGAGACCTCTTCGCGATAGAACAATCCAGGAGCACTATTCTCCAGGATCTACATTTAAAACACTGACCCACATTGCGGCCCTTGAAGAAGGAATCATCAACGAAAACACGAAAGTTGTTTGCAGTGGTGGTTATAGAATGGGAGGAAGGGTCTTCCACTGTTGGAAAAAAGAAGGTCACGGTGTTGTAGACGTTATTAAAGCTTTGCAAACTTCATGTGACGTTTTCTACTACACAATTGGAAATAAGATCGATATCGACGTTATCTATAAGTACGCGACGATGTTTGGAATGGGACAGAGATCGGGAATCATTCTTCCGCGCGAAACCTCAGGTTTAATTCCAAATAAAGAATGGAAGAAAAAACGCACAGGAGTTGAGTGGCAAAAAGGAGAGACTCTCTCGTGCGTAATCGGTCAGTCCTTCGTTAACGTAACTCCACTTCAGCTGGCGATGTTCTACTCGACATTAGCAAACGAAGGAAAGTTATACCGTCCACACGTTGTTAAAGAAGTTTTCTCTAACACTGGACAGGTATTAAAGAGATACGAGCCAGAACTTATCAATGAGTTTAAAATTTCTAAGAAGACACTTGATCTGACAAAACGTGCTCTATTTGACGTAGTAAACGTACCGGGTGGTACAGCTTACTCACAAAAAGGAGTGGGGATTCAGATGTCTGGTAAAACGGGTACGGCCCAGGTTATCAGTTTCTCGGCAGACAAGATTTTCAGTAAGTGTGAGAATCAGGAATACAGATTCCGCCACCACGGTCTCTTTACGGCCTATGCTCCGAGTGTGAATCCAAAAATCGCCGTTGCGGTTGTTGTTGAACACGGATGTCACGGTGGTTCTGCCGCAGGTCCAGTTGCCCGCGCGATGGTTTCTGCTTACATGAATAAGTACTTCCCAAAATATCAGGAAAAGCTGATTGCTGAAGATAAGATGACTTTTGAAGAAGCTATCGAAGACAACAGAGTCAACCCGTTCCCGATGGTTCCAGAGACAAACCCAGTTGATTTCTACGACGAACAAGGGGTTCTGGTACGCAATTATGTATTAACTAGAGATGGCAAACGCGCGCCTCTTGCTCCAATAAAAGAAGGAGCGGGGACGGATGGTGAATAATGATTAATTTTAGAGAAGAACTCAAGCGCTACGATTATTCGTTCTTCGGAATTTGTACCGCGATTTTCGTGATCGGAATCTTAAACTTGTACTCAGCGACTCATTCACACGGTGTTGGTCCAGAGCAGGGGATTTATAAAACTCAGATTATGTGGTTCTGCCTTTCTTGGATGGTGGGAATCGGGGTGAGTTTTATCCAACCAAAGAACTTTTACCGTCTAGCTTATCCTTCTTATCTTGTTTGTCTCATGCTTCTGATTATGGTTCTTGTTGTGGGTCACTCGGCCCTGGGAGGACAGCGCTGGATTAACGTTGGTGGCATCAAGTTCCAGCCCTCGGAGATTGTTAAGATGTCCGTGGTTCTCGTACTGGCCAGATGGTATTCAAAAGCTTCTCCGGAGCAAGAAACTGGTTTTAAAGAACTCATCATTCCATTCCTTATTACTTTTGTTCCAGCGATCATGGTTATTATTCAGCCCGATCTTGGTACAGGGATGTTAACGCTTCTTATTTTTTTCATGATCACTTTCTATAGAAAGCTAAAGTGGAAAACGATTATTATTATCGGGATGATTGGAGTGGTTTCAGCGACGGTTATGTATAACTTTGGTCTTCGCGAATACCAAAAGAAGAGGATCATTACTTTCCTTGATCCGGAATTCGATGCCAAAGGTTCTGGTTACAACGCGATTCAGTCTAAAATTGCTATTGGTTCGGGACAGTTTTTTGGAAAAGGATTCCGCCAGTCTTCTCAGGGAGCTCTGAACTATCTTCCGGAAAATCATACTGACTTTATTTTTGCGATCTTCAATGAAGAGCACGGTTTTGTAGGATCAGTCTTCCTGATTGCCCTTTACCTGGCGCTGTTCTATCGATTGTTGTGGCTTGCTTCCAACGTCAATAAGATGTTCGATTCCATTGTTGTTGTCGGAGTGTTAGGGATCTTCTTTTGGCACACCCTCATTAATATGAGCATGGTTTCCGGATTGATGCCTATCGTTGGTATTCCACTCCCACTCATGTCTTACGGAGGATCAAACCTTCTGACATTCGGAGTGTGTTGCGGCGTCGTGACATCTATCAGCAACGCGAGAAATTTATTTTAAAGTCTGGCATTTCGCTAATAGTACTGTTGTAAGACTTGACTCTCTTGGAATCTTCGTGGGAAACTATTTTAGTCTCAGTAGGGGACTAAATAAAACCATAACCACGGACGTTTCATGAAGAAAGTTTCGAGTATCGGAAGTTTAGTAAAAAAGATTTACAGAACTTACTCAGCAGAACTACTAGTCTCATTACAATCAAGAGGATTCACTGACCTAAGACCATCGTTCTTAGAAGTTCTTTTATTCATCTGTGAGCACGACGGACCGTCTATTAAAGAAATCGGTACTGGTTGTGGCCTAAAGAAGCAGACGATGACTTCTCATCTTAATGAGCTTGAAAGCCGCGGCTATATCGAGCGCAGACTTAACTCCCACGACAAACGCGAACAAAATATCTTCCTTACGGAATATGGCCTGAAATTTAAACTGAACTTGTTTGAATGCATTGGCGATATTGAGAAAAAGTACACCGACTTAATTGGTGACCTTGAACTCAACCGTGTGGAACTCATCTTAAAGAACTTTCATTCTAAGTTGTTAGTTCAGCCAGGGCTTTTCGAGCACTTTTCGGACCACTGAGTTATATCAGCAAACTTCCTATTGATTATCCTCCGTACTAATAATAGTATGCGGCAAGTTAGCCTATTCAAATTTTTATTCCTAGGTTGGAATTACTGTTACCTTATTAGGACGGTTTATGAGTTTAACTCTTGCAGATGTTCCTGTTGGAACTAAGGTCGAAGTTGTCGGTTATGAAGGCGAGAGCCTTTATGAATTCAAATTTATTTCTCTTGGGATTCTTCCTGGAGATCATGTCGAAATCAAATCTAAAAGTCTTTTTGGTGGCCCGATTGCTCTTAAACATGGAGAGTGGAATTTTCTGGCACTGAGAAAAGATTACGCTAATAAAATTATTGTAAAGAAGCTGGGAGAATAAAATGGAAAACGTATTGCTCGTTGGTTTTCCGAACTCTGGTAAATCAACCATTTTTAATATGCTGACAGGCCAGTTGAGAAAAGTTTCCAACTACTCGGGTGTAACTGTTGATTCAGCAAACGCAGAATTAATTTCAAATTCAATTAATGATAAAAAAATAAGCGTGGTTGACCTTCCGGGTGTATACAACCTCGTGCCGACAAGTCTTGATGAAGGAGTCACAACAACTTCACTCATTAAAGACATGTCAAAGTACAAAGCGATCGCCATGATTCTGGACCTTGATCGCTTTGAAGCCTCACTGTCGCTGCTTTTAGCGGTCAAAGAGATTCTTCCAAAGAAAAATATCATTGTTATCGTTAACAAAAATGATCACCTGCTCTTCACAGCAGAGCATGCTAAAAAACTTGAAATCAAAATTGGTTATCCAGTATTAAGTATCTCGGCGATCAATGACGATGAAAAAGAACTGGATAATTTCATCCGTAAATTCGTAACAGATAAAAAAGAAGCGGATGCTGCCTTTGAAAAAATCAAAGTTTACCCTGAGTCGACTCAGTATATTCCTGAATTAAAATCGCAGGAGCATTTTGTAGAAGTCGCCGTTGATGACGTTGTTAAGACGATTAAGTCTCATCAGGCAGAGGCGAGAGAAATTATCAATGGGATCTACTCCCACTCTTCTTCTAAAACTAAGTTTACTGAAAAGTTAGATGCTATTATGCTTCACAAATTCTGGGGAAGCTTAATTTTCATCGCTATCTTCTATATCATTTTCCACGCCATTTATTCTTGGGCCGGTCCAATCATGGACCTGACAGAATCTGGAGTGGGTGCCTTAGGTGATTTGGTTGGACCACATCTTCCTGAAGGACTTATCAGAAGTGTTGTTATTGACGGTGTATTTGCCGGAGTGGGGGGAGTGATTGTATTTCTTCCTCAGATCATGATTCTCTTTTTCTTGTTAAGTTTATTAGAGCAATCAGGCTACATTTCAAGGGCTGCCGTTTTAACTGATAAAGTAATGGGAACATTTGGACTTAACGGAAAAGCGTTCCTCCCTTATATGTCTGGTTTTGCCTGTGCTATTCCAGCAATCATGGCAGCAAGAAGTATTCCGGATCACAAAGAAAGGGCCTGCACGATCATGACGATTCCAATGATCACTTGTAGCGCCAGACTTCCGGTTTATGTTCTTTTAATCGGGACATTTATTCCAAGTGTAACTTACCTGGGCTTTTTAAATTCTCAGGCACTGGCCTTTTTCTTCCTTTATTTTCTGGGAAGCTTTATGGCCTTAATCATCGCCAAGATTTTCAGGCTGACGATTTATAAAGGTGAAACAAGCAACTTCATTATTGATCTTCCTCATTATGAGAAACCATCTTATAAATTTGCGGCCAGACAGGCGCTTAGAAAAGGAAAAGTGTTTCTTAAGAAGGCCGGAACGATTATTTTAGGGCTTTCTATCCTTATCTGGATTCTTTCGACTTTCCCTGGATTAAGCGAAGAGCAAATGGCCAATAAAACACCCGAAGAGGTCTCAGCGTTGACGCTTGAAAATTCTTATCTTGGTAAGGCCGGAAAGTTCATGGAGCCTGCACTCAAACCGATGGGGATGAACTGGAAAATGGGAGTTGGGGTTCTCGTGGCCTTCGGAGCACGTGAACTTTTCGTTTCGACTCTGGGAACTGTTTACGCACTTGGGGATGTAGATGAAGAATCAAGTTCTCTTCGCGATAGATTAAAATCTGAAGTTGATCCGGCCACAGGAAAACCTGTTTTTAATACGGCCGTGGCATGGAGTCTTCTGATCTTCTTCGTCTTTGCTCTTCAGTGTATTAGTACATTGGCGATTCTAAGAAGAGAAATGGGCTCGTGGAAATACCCGGCATTCATGTTTACTTACATGGGGCTGTTGGGCTATGCCGGAGCAACGATTGCTTATCAATTATTGAAATAAAATTTTTTAAACGGGTGCATCTTTATCAGGTGCACTCTTCTCTGAGGATTTTCCTGGCCAGAACTCATAGCCTCCCGAAATATTATTGATATTAAAAAATCCTTTCTTTACCAACAACTCACAGGCCGAAATAGAGCGCAGTCCATTTTCTGAGATAACCAGGATAGGAACAGTTTTACTTGGGATTTCTGAAAAACGAACATGCAGTTCTTCAATAGGAATGTGAACTGCTTCTTCCAGTCTTGTTCCTTTAAATGATTTAGCCGTCACATCCAGAACAAAAAAATCGATATTGGGATTGTTGTAAATGCTCCATGCTCTTTGAGGAGAGATGTCGTTATAAGGTCTTCCCATCAGGATCATGTGGTCGTCGATTTCTTCGCCGTTTTTAACACGCACTAAATGGTTTCTTTGAAGAGTGATGGAGAAATCCAGCTTTTCATCAATTCGAGAAATGTTCTTTTCAATGTTGTTCAATCTTGAATTGATAAACTCTAGCATCTGGAAGCTTTTTAAATCCACAGTCGACTCCTTCTAGTGTGTGATCTTCCTTCTATTCTACAGGGGAAGACCACCACTGGGGGAGTCGGGCAAAAGCTTCTAGGCGGGCCTCTTAGCGGGCGTGGATGAGTTCCAGAATCCTTTTCTGTTGAACAGGAGTCAGGGTCTCAAAATCGCAGTGAAGGCGGTTAACCGCGTGAGATTTAGCAAATTTAGTGAAGAGGTCAGTGGCTTCGTTGATATCGAAAGTGATTTTTTGGTCGCTTCCGAAAAGCTTTCTGACAACTTTCATCGGGTACTTCGAAATACTTGTTTCATCCACATAATATTTTGAAAGGCGTCCGCTTGAAGAGCTTCTGATAAATTCGATATTTTCCTGTGCCAGGTAGTTCAGGATTTCAGTGAGCTTCTTTTCCTGGTTATCGTTGAAAGACTCGAAGATTTTTTGCGGAACTTGATTCTTCACAACCGCTTCAGCATATTTGTTTTTCGATTTTCTTAAAACCTTCATCAGGAATTGGTCATCGTGTTCGATGTACTCTTCAATACTCGCCGGGATGACGTATTCAGAAGGTGAAGTCCTGAAGTACTTAAAGAGCAATTGCTCCAAGCACACAGCACGGTAGTGGAAGTACACCATGATGAACATGTGGTAGCGAGACAGTAGGAAATCATCGAAAGTCACTACGGCCCTTTCGTTAATCCCCAGGTAGGCCATGTCGTTTTCCACACACACTTCTAGGTTATCCAGCATCCAATCCAGGTCGTATGAACCGTAGCTTACTCCACAGAAATAACTGTCGCGAAGCAGGTAGTCCATGCGGTCACAGTCTAGTTCACTTGAAACCAGCTGAGACAGGACAGGGAAGTAATTAATTCCATCGACTTTAAAATAATCCGGGTCACTTGTATGTCCAGTGATTAAGTCAGCAATGTGTTTTCTCTCTAGTCCGAATTTTTTTTCTACAAGTGAGAATGAACCGGCAAATGAACTGTCGACGATAGACTTGATTGTGTAGTCCTCGTGAGTCGCCTGGCGGTCATTTTTTTGATCTTTAAGGGAAAGGAAGTCTTTTGGAATATTTAGTTCTGAAAGTTTCGGCATCACTGTTTCTGTCGAGTGAGACAGAGGAGCGTGTCCGACATCGTGAAGAAGACAGGCCAGCTTAAAAGTTTCTTTTAATCTCTGGATGTTCTTGTCTTGCAAGCGGTGTTTGAAAAGTCTGTCAAAAGCACTGTTGGCAATATTCATAACACCAATAGAGTGAATGAATCTGGTGTGAGTTGCTCCGGGGAAAACGTATTCAGAAAAACCAAGTTGTTTGATGTTTCTTAAACGCTGAAAAAAATCATCACGGATAATGGGAATTTCTTCATCGAGGATGTGGATAGAGCCATGAACGGGATCGCGAATTTCCATTTTGTTCCTTAAGTTGTCTTTGTCAGACGGTCAACGTTTGCTTCTAACCATGCCATGATATCTGATGACTCATGCATAGGATCTCCATCGATAAACAGGCAAGGGACAGTTTTTCTTCCCGTGATCTGGATAAGCTTTTGGAGCGCATTTAGATCTTCATAGATGTCGATCCAGTTAACTTTAATTTTGTGCTTATTAATGACATTTATAACTCTTTGGCAATAAGGACAAGAGTCGAAGTAATAAAAATCTAGTTCAGGGGCTTTCATTTTTTATGGCCTTTATAGCAAAAAGGGCTTCCGAAGAAGCCCTCTATGGTTTTACTTTCTAGTAATCATCATCGTCATCGAACGAATCTTCATCGTCACCTGATTTCTTTCCAAGAGCGTATTGCTCATCTTCATCAAGTTCACGGTCCAGGTCATCGTCTTCTGGCTTATCAAAAGCGTCGTTGTAACCCCATCCATAAGAATAGGTCCCTTCTGCCTGACTGCCACTTTCATCGTCTTCAGGATCGAATTCTTCTTCGAACTTCCCTCCGCCGCCTTCGCCTTCTTCTTCATCGTCGAAGTCTTCGTCGCCCATAGCTTCGTCTACAGTCTCAGTGTCTTCATCGTCGCCAAGATCAGCGTCCAGATCGAAGTCATCTTCCATTTCGTCATCGAAGTAATCATTCTGTTTGCCTTTTGCACTAACAGGAGTAGCGATGGCGCTTTTATATTTCTTGATAGCTTCTTCTCTTGAAAGAACAACATCTTTTTTAGGTGCCACTGCTTTAGCAGCTGTTTTTGGTGCTGACTTTGTAGCTGCTGCTTTTTTTGGAGCAGGAGCGGCCTTTTTAGCTGCTGCTTTTTTCGGAGCAGGAGCGGCTTTTTTAGCGACTGCTTTTTTAGGAGCAGGAGCGGCCTTCTTAGCGACTGCTTTTTTCGCAGGAGCGGCCTTTTTAGCTACTGCTTTTTTTGCAGGAGCGGCCTTTTTAGCTACTGCTTTTTTTGCAGGAGCGGCTTTTTTAGCTACTACTTTTTTTGCAGGAGCGGCTTTTTTGTTGACTACCTTTTTTGCTTTTGGGGCTGCTTTTTTGGCCATTCTGATATCCTCGGATTAGGAAGGGTTTTTTCTTCAAAACTGGAGAAGAGTATATATGGAAATTTGAACTTTTTTCAAGAATTAAAAATCAAGAAAAAAGGGGCTGTTAAGATTAGTTGTGGCATCAGATTTGACCGGGTTTTGCATTGGCAAAACAGGCAGGTCTGAGACGGGCTTTGTGTCTGATTCAAGGTACACATTGTCTTTATAACCGCTAATAAGCTTATTTAGAGCAACAAACTTAGTTGAATAGAAGTTTCTGCGCAATGAGTAGGTCCCCGTGTCAGTAGTAACCCCAATAGGATTTTGAGCGGTCGCATCGGCCCCCCCACCTTGGCGCATTCCCGGGTAATACGCAGTCATTGTCGTATTATTCGGCAGTGGGTTGTAGTAGCTGGTCGTATAGAATAGGTCGCCGTTAGGTTGGTTGACCTTCTTGTCAATGTACTCAATCATCAGCGATTCAAGCGGAACGATCCCGCATTGAATCTGAGATTTCGTAAAAAAATGATAAAACTTCGAGGCCATATCGCCGTGGTTACAACCTGCAGGACTAGTTGGGTCAGGGCTGGAAATTTCAGGTGGAATTGCGCTACCACCGGCCGCATTGGCATGGATACTTTGACCGGCCTGGGCACTGAGGTTAGTTGAGTTTCCTTTCCCTTGGTCAAGGCTATAAATCTTTCTGGCCACTTCAAGTAAAGCGGCCGTGTAGGCTTCAATCGCGCCTTGGTTGGCACTCATGTAAGTCATAACGATTGTTCCAACTTCAGACGATGTTTTGTAGAGAAGTTCTGGCCCAAGCAAAGGAGCAAAGAGCTGGTATTGAAATGAGTTGGGCATTCCAGTATTCGGGTCCAGCGTTTTTTTCACTCTTGGAGCAGCATTACTCTTAGCTTCACCATCGTGAGAAAAATCGGGGATCATGTAGTTGGCCGCATCGTATTTTGTCACTCTTCTGGCCGAGACGAGAGCGCGGATCAAATCAGAAGACGTCATGTTTTTACCAGTGAAATCTCCACCCAGTGCCTGTTTTAACTTTCTTACCTGGTAAGAGTTATAAAGGCCTTGTGATTCTTGAGTGCTCATAAAAGCAGAAATTCTTGGAGTGATAGTCTGAATGCGAGTGACCCCACCAGTGTTTTGAGCTGCAAGGTCGCTGTCTGTGTCGAAATCGTAAATCATATTAGGGATACCGTATGAAATCGGTGAACCCGAACCTGGAACTCCACCAACCAGAGAGTTGAGGTCATTGGCCCAGAAAGTTTCGCTTGAAGGAATTGGCATACCCGGAGCATACCCAGTCGATACCTGGATTCTAATCCCTCCGATATATGAACTGCTTCTCGCGTTTTCGTCTTCTCTTGGGACAACTGATCTGTCACCATCCGTGAAGTTAAAAAGTCTTGGACCAATTCTTCCACCGTATGGTTTAGCAGCAGCATAGGCAGTCAGTTTAAATGACCCTGATTGATCGCCTTGTAAGCGAGGGAAGAAAAGCCCGGTGAACTCAGCTTCGCCTTTTACTGCATAGTAAGTCACGACGGCAGGATTTTTAACGAACCCTAAAAGGTAACCAGGAACAGGCATTGCTGATTTAGAAACAAAGCAGCTCGATTCCATTGCTACGTTTGATTCAAACTCATTTCGAGTCGTCGCAAAAGTAGAGAACATCGTAGCGTAGTTAACTGGCACGGCCTGTAGATCGAGATAGTGTTTAGTCAAAGCAGTCATACTTGATTCACCTGGGTAGGTGAATGTCGTAGGGATTAAGAATCCTGAGACTGATTTCTCCGGTGCTTGAAAAGGTTGTGGAGAAATTTCTGTGAGCTTAAAAGTCGCTGCTAATTCATCTTGAGCAACACCACCAGAAGAGATGTTGTCTTTGTATTTTCCTCCACCCAGGTTCCTGAAGGCGGACATGAAGGCCTTGGTTGGTCTTTCGTTAAGTCCAATATTTTGTCCGACGGAGGCAAAGTTATTCATGTTGTTTGCAGTGATCTCAGCTACCGGAGGACGATTAACAATCATTTCCAGGTTTCTCATTCTCATTGCCAGCTCAAGAGCTTCTGGCCATGCCCCAGTCCTGTTTGTTGCAATCAGAGGTGCACCAGGAATTTCTTTTAATCCTGAACTATAGGCCCATGAAAGAGCTGCAAGGAAGTTAATCTGTGTTCTTGCCGAACAGTTGGCCCCTTTTTCTTCTACCAGTTTGTTGACGAATGCTTCGTGAATTTCTGAAATTCCTGCTACTCCAATTGCTGGGAAGCGAGGGATCCCCGGTAGGTTATAAAGTGTACAGATGTCGTTAGAAGAGTTGTTGTGAATACAGATCGTAGGAACGTTGTATTTATCGTAAGCGTTTCCACCTGAACCTAAGTTTGATCCTGAGACGTCGGCGTTAGGTGTTTTTAAAATATAATTTACACGAGTGTTCGATGATAGAACGTTGTCTGAAAGATTGTTGTTTACTCCCTTAACCAGACCCATCTGCCCTAGGATGTAGTATTTAAACATCCATTCTTTGTAAGTGTTTCTCATCTCCCAGTTTACGTAGGCGATGTTAGAGAGTTGGCGTGCCTGAGTTGCGGCCCCTGAGAAGGCGGCGGCGTCTACAGCGTTTTGCAGGTTGATTTTGGCCTTTACGAAAAGTCCTACGTTGACGATAAACGCAAGCATTCCCATCACCAGCAATAAGGTGACACCCATGAAGATACTGAGCTGTCCGCGGTTACTTTTAATCACTCTATAAAACTCACTGTAGTGTCTCAATGCTACCGAAGGCGAAATTCATGGTCAAACAATACATTGAAATCAGGTGCTCATAGGACCAGTTGGTGGTCCTATGACTTGGCCCGATTATTGAAGTTGATAAAAACAGTTCTAGAGACCGAGTCTAGATAAAGCGGAACGTTGGTTGTATCTCGGAAATCCCATCACTACCTTCTTCATACCGTGCACGGTGCACTCCACACAATTTCAAACACCAGAACCCGCGGGGGTTCTGGCTCGCCTTATTTTATTGCCCGACTTTCCTGGTATGGGAAAAAATGTGCCCTCTAAAAATGCCCGTCTTCATTGGGTAGAATAGGAGATGGAGGATCATGTGAGAAATCAACCAAAACCCTTAGTAGAGCGCGTATACAAATATAAAAACAAAGACCGCAATTTTTTCTGTCCGCTTTGCCGTACAGAAAGAAACGTCACTGTATCGCCTAAACTCACTAAGAAAAACCTCCTGCAAATCACCCTGACAACTATCGTTTTAGGGGCCGCTCTATACCCATTTTTTGGGGTAGAGAGCTTCGTGATCTTTTTTGCGATCTGGGGAGCTTTTGAGCTTGCCGTTCGTTCGGATTATAAAAAACAGATCCCCTGCCAGCACTGTGGATTTGATGCAACTTGGTATAAGCGCGACGTAAAAGTTGCGCGTCAAAAAGTTGCGGAATTCTGGGCGCAAAAACAGACGGTTAACCCGTCAGTTTCTAATAATCAGGCCAAGCCTTCTTAGCTATTTCGGCCAATTACAATTTGTAAGACATTTCCTCTTTTGCTCCTGTAACTTTTAAAGTTTAATGGCGGTCATTAAACACACACAATGTAGCGGTCAGTTTCATACGTTAGTATTGACCGTGAAAAACACAGGAGATCTCAATGAGTGTTAACAAAGTAATTATCCTTGGACGTCTAGGACAAGACCCAGAGTTGAAATACACTCCAGGTGGAATGGCAGTTTGTAACTTCACACTAGCGACAAGCGAATCATGGGCAGACAAAGCAGGACAAAAACAAGAAAGAACTGAATGGCATAGAATTGTTGTTTGGGGAAAACTTGCTGAGCTTTGCAACCAATACCTAACAAAAGGAAGACAAGCGTACGTTGAAGGATCACTTCAAACTCGTTCATGGGACGATAAGAGCGGCCAAAAACGTTACACAACAGAAATCAACGCTAAGACTATTCAGTTCATCGGTGGAGCAACTGCTGGTGCTGGTGCAAATGCTGGAGCAGGTAAAGATATGAACCAAAGCGGTCCATCTTACGACTCAAGCATGGTTAACCAAGATTACGACATTTCGACAGACACAAACTTCACATCTGACGACATTCCGTTTTAGTCTTTAGCTTTCTAACTAATCTAAAAAGAAGAAGGGCCTCGATTGAGGCCCTTTTTATTTCTTGTGACTATTTAAATAGTAAGACATCGTCCACTGAGTCCAGTTCGGATTGTGATCCATTTTTTCCAGTGTCTGAAGAATGTAGGCAAGCATATCAGTTGTTGTCACGATACCAGTAATATCGTGCTCATCGTTTTCAACAATCAGCGAAGAGATTTTTTCTCTAATCATTATTTTAGCAACGGCTTTCAAGTCTGTTTTTTCATTCACCATATACACAGGTGAGTTCATAAAACTTGAAACTTTGTTATCCGTTGGAGTCTCACAGTAGTATTCATCAAGCTTCTTAGCGACCATTGCTTTTTGAACATCGCGGTCACTCAGGATACCAATAATCCTTTGATTGTGATCAACAACCGGAAGGTGGCGGATATCTTTTTCCTTCATCAATCTATAAGCATCAATGATAGGGACGTCGTTGTTAATTGTGATGAGGTCTTTGGACATAATACTTTCAGCATTCATAGTGTCTCTCCTTGATAGTGATAATCTCACTTCATGGGATGGGCCTCTATGATTTAGCTTAGCTATTAAGATAATTTGAAACATTCTTGAAAAAGCCTAAGTGGCAGATATTTGACTCCCCGGCAATTTTTTCTCATTTTTTCTATTATTTTGCTCAACTTTTTATTTCAAAGCCCGACTTGTTCATTAAACAAGTGAGGTTTTTTATGAAAAAGATGATCGTTTTGATCGGCCTTTTGATGTCCATGACTGCGATTGCAGACGACATTATCAAAATGCCAGTGCAAGACTTTAATCCAACACCAGATATGGATTACATCTATGAAATAAAGACCACTAAGTTTGATAAAGTCTTACTCGATTGCCAGAGCCTTGTCACGGGGATGACTTTTTCTGATAAGGGCCAGCTAAAGAGCAATGTTTATCTGGATATGTTCATGTGTGATGAACTTGTCACTTACTTGATTGAATCCAAGAAAGAAAATCTTCCGGTGTGTATTGGGCTTGATGCTGAGTATAGTGAGCTTTATATTACACGTGAGACTGGGGATGAGTGTAATTAATCCGCTTTAAAGATTAAAACCGCCCCCGATTTCCCAATCGAATCATCATTCTTTTTCCCCGCCATGACAAAAAGTCTCTCGGCGCTAATTCCTTTTTTAGCAAGAAGGTTTTGAACGAGCTGAGCTCTCTTAAGTCCAATTTCTTTGTATTGGGCTTCTTCAATAACCGGTTGCTCTTTAGCACCTTCAACTACAAATTCTTTTTCAGAGCAAGTTCCTAAGATTTCCAAACGAAGCTCCGGCCTTTCTTCCAAAATCCTGGTGACACTGTCAATCTTAGTTTCATTCCCGGCCTTAAAAGTAATTAGCTGATTTTCAAATTCAATCAGCTGGACTTCTTTTCCAATTCCAAAAGCATCTGCCAGAAAATCAAAAGGGGACAACGCGATATTAACAATCATATTAAAAAGCGCAGTCCTGATGGCACTGCCGTAAGAGAACTTGGGAGAGTTCGTTTCCCCTTCAAGAGGAAGATTGAATTTGATCTGACCTTTGCGGTCTTTTAAAAGAGCGACGGCAAGCTTTAGAGGAAGATTGGTTGAGTTCTTACTTTCAACTTTTTCTCCTAACGTAAACTGATCTAGGCGAACTTTGTTTTTCCCTACAATCCGGTTTTTCTTTAGAGTGTAATTGACGTCAAGGAAGAGCTTCCCTTTTTTGATCTCATAACCCATGAAGTGGCCCGAGTAGGGAGTGAATGTGGTCATCTCAATATTGGCAAACTTCACATCGAGGTTTAAGTCGAGAGGTTTGATACTTTGGAAGTAATAACCTTTTGAGGTGAATTTTCCTTGGTCTTCCACCATTCCGTTAAGGGCGATATCAATTTTATTTTCTGGATTATTAGAAAGAGGGCCAATATCACCATTGAGAGTGTGAATGTGGGCGATAAACTTCGGTTTTATTTGCCAGTCGTTGTAGTCGAGCTGGCCGTTAATGAGTTTAATCTTGTTAATTTTGTAATTTAAACCAGGCTTCTTAGTTTCGGCAGTTGCAGTTTCAGAAGTTGTCGGCGCAACTTGAGAGGCTGGAGTTGGCTTCATCAGTTCTTTATAATTTAAAGTTCCATCTGGCTTTAGAAGAACATAACTTTTAAGTTCATCAAAGACCATCGCTTCAAGGGTAAACTTCGCTGGCGCTGTCGAATAGAAAAGCGATTGGAAATCGGCCTTCTTAATCTTTAAGATGTCAGTTTGATCTTTTGTTGAAATAAGAGAGAAGTTATTAACTTGCGCATCACCTTTAATGCTAAAAACGGCTTTTTCGTAATCAATGCTTCCATTAAAATCGAGACTGCCTTGGTTGAGGCTTAAGTAAGTCGTATTCGACATATAAGCCGTTAGGAAATTAAGTGGGAACTTCTTTGCCGTTAAGTGAATATCGGCCGAAGGAGGAGAGAGGCTCACTTTTCCTTTGAGAAGCAGGCTTCCCTGGTCTCCAAGATTGATAAAGAGACTCTCTAGTGCGGATTGATTTCCAATCGTCGTACTAACATTCGAGGCCTTTAAACTCAAAGGTCCAAGAGGAAGATTAACAGGAGTAGGATAATTAAAGTCTCTGAATTGGAAATAGTCTTTATCGAAAGAAAGCTTCTTTAAAACCAAAGTCCAGGGAGCTCCTGAGGATTCTTTTTTCTCCTCAGCTTTTTTAGGTGCAAAAGATGTCCAATTGTTTTTTTGTTGTTTGTAAAAACTTAAATAAACGTGAGCGCCTTCAAAACTTGCTTCTTTAAAAGTGATCTCTTTAACAAAGAGAGGGAAGATTTCAAGGTTGAGATAGAGGCGCTCAAACATCAGGCGATTTTTATCGATTCCTCCTGATGTCGTATCAGGAATGGCGAATTTTTTAACTTCTAATTCAAAAGTATAGGGATTGAAAAAGATTTTTTCGATTTGAACTTTTTCTTTGTAGCTTTCTGCGATGAATTTTTCGACCTGGGATTCCATGATTAATGGAACGATGAAAAAACCAAAGAGAGTGTAGAGGGCAATGGCCCCAATAATAATATTGCGTGGAAGTTTATAAGTTAAAAACGTCAGGGTATTTAATAAGGTTTTCATTGGAGAAGAGTTTAAACTTTTTAGACTCTAAAGACTATTTTTTATCGCATCCAAAACATCTTTAATCTGACTAGTCTCACTAATCTCAATAAAGATATCTTCCTGTCCTGCATTACCCAGAACTTCATTAATTTTCTGGAAGATCTCAAACTGTACTTCAGGACTGTCGTCCATCTTCGAGTGCATATCTGAACGCAACTCATTTGTGACGTCAGTGTATTTTGTGTTGCGGGCAACCGTCGGGTCGCCATGAACGAAAGGAAGAATTCCTTCGCCAAAGAAGTTTAGATTACTTTTAACGTTAATAGGAATGATGGTTTTATTCATCCCAACGGCATCGATTGAAACCAGGAGGTCAATAGGGCGGAAACCGTTTTTCGCTGAGTTTAATTCATTGGCCACTTCAATGGCCGTGTCTCCACCAAAGCTGTGTCCTACGAGAACGACAGGTTGATCTGGAGCGTGCTTTTTGATTTCGCCGACGATCTGGTCGTGTTCAGTCCAGTCAAAGCGTTTAGCGCCTGGAAAGTTATCAGACATTTCTTTAATGCCATCGCCATTAGAAATCCCAAATGCTGAAAAGCCCTCGATGAAAATAACAGCTGGCTTTTTAATGAAGTGAGGTGGGGCATCTGGTTTTTTATCAGAGATTTTATTTTCAATAGACTTCGTGTTTTTTGGAACAACCACTGGCATAACAGGAGCTTTCGCAATCGCTTTAGCCACAGATGCCGCTTTATCCATTACCGATGAAGAAGGAGTTGATGGTGATGACGATGGCTGCTCTGGTGCTGTTTCAGGCGCGGGTTCTGCTGGAGTTGTCGTCTCCTGAGCTTTCAGCATTTTTGCCTGATCAGTGATTTCTGCTTTTGGCAGACCTTCAGCAGTCTTAGTAGCATTGGCAGTTTCAGACAGAAGTTTTCCATTCCCTCGAAACGGTTTTAAGTTTTGGAGATTGGAATTTTTTACGGGAGCTTTATCTGCTACTTTCGTCGTCATAGCCCTATTATAAAGGTCCTCTGAGTTTTAATCCTACATAGGTAAATACTCACTGGCCTTTAAATTGGACTATGACACTCAAGTAAGTTTAATCTTCTGCAGTTATGAGCCCAGAGCTGCGGCTGACCCAATAAAGCATCAGGTAATCAGACGAGAAGGACTTCGTAGACTTGTCAGAATTGATATGTACCGGGAAAGGGATGTCCTTCCAGTAATAAGTTGTATTCCAAGTGCTACCTTCAAAGTAAGGGTAAAAGTAAGCTCCTTGTTGAAGCTCGGCCACATTGAAATCTTCTTTCATCTTTCTAAAACCAGTTAAACCTTTCCAGGGCTGGCGAGGCCAGGCCGAGATCGACCAATCCGGACGTTTCGGAAGATCAGCGCCTGCGTTTCCAACAAATCTTGGAGCAGGAACTTCTTTTAATGTCCAAAGAGCTTCACGCGCTCTTGCTTCAAATTTTTTATCTTTGCGGGCCTTTGGAGAATAAGTATAAGCGACGAGAGTCACAAAACGGCGGTGTCCGTTTTTGTAAACTTCATCAAGCTCTATTAAACTCGCTTCTGCTTTTGCATGAATTTTTTTATTGAAATACTCATTTGGGAAAACTTTGATCAACTCTTCTGAAACAAAGTATTGAGACATAATCGAAGACATCGTCAGGTGAATCCCAGACCAGTCAGCAATACCTTCAATATAAAGTCCGGCATCAAGATGAGTGAAGTTTGAAATGAATGATTCGAAGTTAAGCATCTTCTTTTGAAACGTCAGTAAGCTTTCTTCGTCTTTGTTCCAAAGAGCATCAAGACCTTTGGCGATCCCAAAGTTAAAGCTGCGCTCTTCGATGGCCGTGGCAGAAGGAAAAGACTTAACGGCCTTTTTAATTCTCTCAATGAGTTGAACTTCAGAAGGATCAACCATCTTGTGAGCAAGGACCAGGGTCAAGAAAATTCCTTTGGCCATGTCGTTGTTTCCTCTCTTCATCCATTTTAGATGAGAGTACTGACCTGTTCCCTGAATCCATTCATCACTCCAAACTTCTGAGGCCGCAGAGATGGCCAGTGTTCTGGCAAATTGTTTTGGGTCATTAGGGATTTCAAGTAATGTCAGAGTTCCATTTAAAACTTTTTTAAAGTTGGTCATGGCCTCAGGGTCTTTGGTCATTTGGTAACGAATGACTTGCGACCATCCATAAATCCCGGTCCAAAGAGCAGAGTCGCCTTCAGGGCCCATTCCGATTTTGTTGCCGGCACTATCGATGCGTGCGACTTCCAGCATTCCGGCATCGTTCAAATTTAATTTTTGAGTTTCATTCGTCAGGAAATTCTCTTTATAAGTCAGAGTGTGTCCGTAAGCATTTTTTCTCATTACGGCTTCGGCAAGTGAAAGAGGGTTGACTGTTTTATTGGTAATTCTTAAAACGTTTGGATTTTTTAAATAGAAGTCAGCATCTGTTTTATCTTCAACCCAAATCTGTTGTCCTTTTTTGAATACTTCCTTATCTTCGTAAATTTTAATTTGTGGAAGTTCTCTATACGCTTCAATGACTTTGTACATTCCGGCGATTTTTGAAAGCATCGTAATGAAAGGGTGCTTGTCTCCATTTCCAACGAAACTCGTTCTTTGATCCACCCATAATGGATTCTGGCTGGCATCTTTTAAGCGCGTCCATGTTTCCTTAATAACACCGTCACCTTTAAGTGTTGCAGAAAATTCTGAAGTTAATCCTTCCAGAGGAAGAGTGACTTTTACCGGGATAAGTTCTTCTTTGGTGGCATCGTAGTCTTCAAAACGAGTCAGGACATTTGAAAGTGAAAGAGAAAAATCAAAACCACTCGGTGTAACTTTTCCCGACCACACTGATTCAACGGCCATGCCTTGATAAGAGTAATTTTTCCATTTTACAATACGCTGGACGACTCCGCCGTGAACCCAGGCACGCCCACTGTATTCACCTTTAATGTCGCTCACACCGACAACTTCATATTCACCATCAGGTGAGTGAACTTGAGCAATGGCCCTCGATGGACTATACCCATGGTTAAAGTAGTGGAAGCTGACAACCGCAGGGACTGCCAGAATACAAAAAAAGAAGAGTGAATGTTTAAACGTTTTCATAAGGAACTTATCGTCAGGCGATAGTAATCCTTAAATGTTTAGTCCTCGACTTTGAAGTCCTTTAAAAGATTCCCAAGTGATGATTTTAACTCTTTATTATTGTTACCTGAGGCCTTAGGAGCTTGCGGAGCTTCATGGGCCACTGCAGGTGAAGGCTTTTTGTCTTCATCAACATAATGAGTGAAGCTTGGAAGTTCGCTCTTATACACAATGCGGTCCATGTGTTTTACAAACCCACTCCAGTGCCCAGTACTCGAATCGTGTTTTTTGATTTGTTCAAGTGAGCCCATCTTTGAGTCCATTAAATCAATTAAGTGAACCAGGTAAGCTTCTGATGTGTTCGGTATTTTTGGAGATCCGTATTCGTATTCACCATGATGAGCAAGCAGGATGTGCTTGATATGCATCTTCATGTTGTATGGGAAATTTTTAATTTTAGCAGCGTAGTGATCGACGATTTCAAGTCCTTTCACCAGGTGACCAACGAGTTTTCCTTCCTCTGTGTAATCGACAACCGGGCCTTCAGTGAGTTCGTAAATTTTGCAAAGATCATGCAGAATACAACCGGCCACAACGTAAGACTTATTCACCTTATAATGAGGAGAGAGAATCACTGCGAGTTTTGTACATGAGAGGATGTGCTCTAAAAGACCTGATTGGTAAGCATGGTGAATGCTCTTTCCCGCTTGCCAGATTTTAAGACGGCGAGCGATTTCCGGGTCGTGAAGAATCGAATTCAACAAGTCCTTAATATAGACTTCATCAAGTGAGTCGACGATCTCTAAGAGTTCCTGAAACATTTTTTCCGGAGCACTTCCGGCCTTTTGAATATAGTCTTCGCGGTTGAATTGCTCTTCACCGAGTTTAGAAAGTTCATTTACGATGAGCTGGAGACGGCCTTGGAATTGATTGATCTTACCATTGACGATGACCACATCACCTGAGCGGATTTGTCCGATAATCGTTTCGGCCCCATGCCACTTGCGGGCCTCTATTTCTCCAGACTTATCGGCCAAAATAATGTTGAGATAGCTTTTTCCATCCTTTCCTTCGGCACTATTGATGTATTTTACCAAAAAAGGAGAGAGGACATCGTCTTTTGAACCAAGCTGATTGATGAATTGGGTCTTATTCAAGTGGGAACTCCTAAAGGTCTGTGCTTTTTAAACCGAAAATCTTTAAGGAGATTTTCATGTCAAAACTAATGTATTTAATCACATTTTTATCGGTTGTTCTTTTTAATTCTGAAACTTCTTTTGGGCAAGAGCTAAAGAAAGAATTAGGAATTTGTGGAAAGAGCATGAGCGCTATTTTTAAGATCGCACAAAAAGCACCACCAGTGCTCGATGGCGCTTTTATGAAAGAAGATGAGTTCTGTGACAATGGTCGCTATGAAGAGAATGCTAATTTCATTATTAGGCTCTACAACGCTGAAGATAAACTTGTTTACGACAAGCGTGTTTATTTAAATCCAATGGTTTTTCACGAAGGCTTCACTGATAAAAAGGACCCAGGGGCGATTAAGAAAACAAAGATCACTCAAGATGCAAACTCGCGTATTGTAAAATTCCCGGTCTCTAAAGAAATGGGAACAATTACAAAATATAAAATTGAATCGCTTGAAGATAAAAAGACTTACGAAATGCAAAAAATAAAGTGGTAGTTATGAAAAAGAATTTTAAACAAATCGCATTAGCAACTTTTGTTATGGGGATGACCCAATCAGTGCATGCTTACAAGTATGTCATTTACACTGATGAAACAATAACAAAAAAATCAGAAGAAGTCGCAGAGATGATGAAATCAACTTACCCCTTCAACAAGTTTGATGTGGAAGTAGAAATCGTTCGCGTCTCTCCTGAGGAGTTGGATTGCGGAAGTTCTCTGGGAATTGACCGTCTGGTGACTTGTAAAAATTCTGACAGCATTCAGGCCCAAGCGGCCAGGCGTGGTGGTGATCAGGCGATGATTGTAAAAAATATGAGTAAATGGGGTGGGTCAAGTTCTGTTGGTGGAGGAGTGCCGGTCATTACAACGGGGACGAGCTCGCGGGCAATGTTGCACGAGTATATGCACACTCTTGGTCTTTGCGATGAATATGAATACAGTGCCAGCGAAGCAGAGATTTATTGCGAAAGAGAAAGAAGCACTCCTAATTTAGCTTATATTACACCAGTACCACCTTATGGGAGTGACCCTGAAGCTAAAGGATTGCACGGAGGAAGTATTCCTTGGAATAGTGACATTTTAGCAACAACTCCGATTACCACTGCCGGGCAGCTGGGAACAGGGGCCGTTGATTTTAAAAAACAAGCTCCACAAAACAACACGACAATAGCTATGGTTCTTGCTGAGCCAACTGGCCTTTATCGTGGGCAAGTCTGCAACAAGGCCAAGACTCCTAGATATTCATGGCACCCGGGAGGGACTTCTACTGTTATGAACAATGTCGACGCAGGGCTTGGGGCTCCGCTTGAGAGAATTGTTGAAAGGCTTCTTATTTCCAAAGGGGTCGACAAAAAGCTTCAGTTCGCTGAGAGCGAACCTAATGTTTCAGATGAAAAGAAAAATGAAGAAAGAGGAGGAGATGTCGTTGTCGATTCGAAGCCTCAAACGTCAATCAACGACACGGCCAGAGGCCTTTTCAAGTCGTTCTTCTCGTGGATTAAAGAGCTCTTTGAGTCTATCGGGCGCTCTCTGTCTCGTTAATCGAAGTATTTCAGTCAATTTCCGGGGCGAAAGCCCCGCATTATTTAAATAAATCATGCTTAATCACCGGGTACGGCCCGGTGCGTTTTTCAGGTCTAATTTTCCTCTCAAAAACTTCTGTCAAAACTTCCATTGACCTTTTACACTACACTCTCTACAAGTATAAAAAATTGACGAATTTTCGCTTTATACGCCTACATATTTCATGGAGTTTTTATGACTAAAATTAAAGTTGGTATTAACGGAATGGGACGCATCGGAAGAACTGTTTTACGCGAGTTTTTCAACCGCAATGAATCTGAATTCGAAATCGTTGCAGTTAACAACCCAGGTAAAGCAGAACAATACGTTCACCTTTTAAAATATGATTCAGTTCACGGACCATTTCAAGGTGATGTTCATCTTGAAGGTGATAGCCTGAGTGTTAACGGTAAACTTCTAAAGTTCTACTCTCAAAAAGATCCATCAGAAATTCCTTGGGGAGATCTTGGAGTTCAAGTTGTTATCGATTCAACAGGTGTATTCAAAGATAAAGAAGGTCTTTCAAAACACATGCACGGAACTGTTAAAAAAGTTATTATGTGTGCTCCCGGGAAAGGACTTGATGCAACTTTCGTAATGGGTGTTAACCACAACATTTACGATGCGGGAAAACACCACGTGATCTCAAATGCATCTTGTACAACAAACTGTCTGGCTCCGATTGTAAAAGTTCTTAACGAAAAATTTGGAATTGAAACTGGATTCATGACAACTGTTCACTCATACACATCTGATCAAATGCTTCTTGATGGATCACACTCTGATCCTCGTCGCGCTCGTGCAGCTGCAATGTCGATTATTCCAACGACAACAGGAGCAGCTAAGACTGTAGGAGAAATCATTCCTGAACTAAAAGGGAAACTGGATGGATACTCTTTCCGCGTTCCAACTCCAAACGTTTCTCTAACAGACTTCGTTGCAACTCTTAAGAAGCCGGCAAGTGCAGCAGAAATCAACGCTGCTCTAAAAGAAGCAAGTGAAACATCACTCAAAGGAATTCTACGTTATGAAACAGAAGAACTTGTTTCAGTAGACTTTATGGGAATGAGACACTCTTCATGTTTAGATGCTTCTTTAACTAACGTGATTGGAAACACTGTAAAAGTTGTCTCTTGGTACGATAACGAAGCAGGATTCTCAAACCGTGTTCTTGACCTTGTTAAGTTCATCGGTTCAAAAGGACTATAATCCATGGCCTTAAAATTTATTACTGAAGAAAGTTTTAAAACACTCGCTAAGGACAAAAAAGTCCTGGCGAGATTTGATTTCAACGTTCCAATGGATAAAAAAGATGGAGCGGTGATTGCTGACACGACAAGAATCGATGAAGCGATCCCGACGATCAAAGCTATCCTTGAGGCCGGGGCAAAAAAAGTCATCCTGATGAGTCACTTCGGTAGACCAAAAGGAAAAGTGGATATGCAATATTCACTTGAGCCAGTGGCAAAATGCCTTGCTGAAAAACTGGGAATGGAAGTGACATTGACTGAAACGGCACTTGACCGTGGAATCAAAACTCTTCTGGGCCTTAACGAATCAAAAATCATCCTGCTTCAAAACCTTCGTTTCCATCCAGAGGAAGAAGGCAACGACCGTGAATTCGCTCGTCAGCTTTCAACTTACGGAGACGTTTTTGTGTTCGATGCTTTTGGTGCCGCTCACAGAAAGCACGCTTCAACTTACGAGATCAATGCGTTCTTCAAGAACAAAGCTTACGGCGGACTTCTTTTAAAGCGCGAAGTTGAGTCTCTGGACCGCATCGTAAAAGACCCTAAGAAGCCTTTCGTTGCTGTTGTTGGTGGAGCAAAAGTAAGTGACAAGATCAAGATCATCGAAGCGCTTCTGATTTCTGTTGATAAGCTTTTAATCGGTGGAGCGATGGCCTATCCGTTCTTAAAAGCTCAAGGTCACACTGTCGGTAAGTCACTTTGTTCCGACGAAGATGTCACTTTAGCAAAAAGAATTCTTGGTATGCCGTCTAAAAATAAGATTGTTCTTCCAAGTGATCACCTGTGCTCATTAACTTTTGGTGGAGAGCCGGTTGATGTTGGCCAAACAAACATCGAAGGCGATCTGATTGGTCTGGATATTGGGCCATCGACAATCGTTAACTACAATGATTATTTAAGAAACGCTAAGACTGTTCTATGGAATGGTCCAATGGGTCTTTTTGAAAACAAAGCATACGCAAAAGGAACACTAGGAATTGCAAAAACATTATCTGAGCTAAAAGACGCTTTCACTCTTGTAGGCGGTGGAGACTCAGTTAATGCTGTCAACCAGTCAGGTCTTGCGAGCAAAATGTCTCACATCTCTACAGGTGGCGGGGCCTCTCTTGAGTATATTGAAAACGGGACTCTTCCTGGTATTCAAGCTCTTAAATTCGGTATTGATTAGTCTTATTATTGCCTTTTAGCAGAATTAGTTGTTTCATATTTAGAACACAACGACATTCTGGTAAAAGGCAATGCATAGGTCCACTCCTAAAATTCTTTCACTCGGTTTATCACATCCCCAAAATAAGTTCTCTCAGAATGAAATTGCCACTCTTATGAATGTGACGAGTGAGAAATCAAAACGCTTCTTTAAACACGAACACATTGAAAGCCGCTACCTGACCTTATCTAAAAACAATTTCGCTGAAGAGTCTGCATTTAACCTTCGTGAGAAGTTTAAAAAAAATGCGATTGAACTTATCGGCGTCGCTGTTGAGAGGGCCTTAAAACAAAAAGGTCTAAGTCCTTCAGACATTGATTATATTTGTTGTGTGACTTCAACCGGCTTTCTTGTTCCAGGACTTTCTGCACTTATTTTAGAACCATTAAAATTCAGAAACAATACTCAGAGACTCGACATCGTCGGCATGGGCTGCAATGCCGGATTAAACGGTTTAAATGCAGTTGCGAGCTGGGTGAATACTAATCCAGAAAAAAAGGCCTTACTCATTTGTTGTGAGCTTTGTTCGTCGATCTACACTTTAGATGACAGCGAGAGCACGGCATTAGTCAATAGCCTCTTTGGAGATGGTGTGGCCGTCGCTTTAGTTGAACAAAAAGAAGAGAGTGGAAAAGCTTCGATCTTAGGATTTGAAAGTTACTTAATCCCGGACTCACTTCCAATGCTTCGCTTTGATTGGGACGAAGAGAAAAACCGCTACCGCTTTTTTATCGGAAAAGAGACTCCAAAGTTTCTGGCCCGAGAAGTTGAGAGGCCACTGACTACTCTTTTAGAGCGTTTTAACTTAAAAAAAGAAGATATCTCCCATTGGATTGTTCACTCGGGGGGCGCCAGCATTCTTGATGGCATCGAAGAGAAGCTAGGATTTAAGAAATCGGATCTTCGCCACACGCGCACGATTCTAAAAAACTACGGCAACATTTCCAGTGGAAGTTTTCTTTTTAGCTATCAGGAACTGCTGAATGAAGGAAGTGTTAAAAAAGGGGATTACGGCATCATGATTACCATGGGCCCTGGGCTTACAATTGAAATGGCCCTTTTAACCTGGTGATTATGAAAAACGTTTTAACTCACCAAGAAAATGATATTTACTTCATTACCTTGAATAATCCTGAAAAAGGAAATTGTTACGATGCAGACATGACAGAGGAAATTGCAAGTGCTTTTTCTCATGTCCCATCATCAGCTAAAGCAATTCTTCTTAGCGCAGAAGGGAAAAACTTTTGCACAGGTGCAGATTTGAACTGGATGAAGCGCGCCTGTGAATTAAGTGCCCAAGAAAATTTGCAAGACATGGCCAAAATTAAAAGCATGTACCAGCAGATTTTAAAATGCCGCGTGCCAGTTATTTGCCAGGTGCAGGGACAGGTTTCTGGTGGAGGAATGGGGCTCGTGGCCGCGAGTGATGTGGTGGTAAGCGATCAATTTTCTCAGTTTTCTTTACCGGAGAAAAAATGGGGGCTTATCCCGGGAATCATTACTCCTATTTTAAAAAGCAAAATAGGAGAGAGAGAATTTGAACATCTTTCAACAAACGGTGATAAAATTGATGTGACCGAAGCTCAAAGAATAAAGTTGATTCACTATTTTGGCGATGTGAAAAACATCGAAAAATATATTGAAGATTCTTTCGCTCTCGCAAGATCTGGAAAAATTCAAAGACCAGTTTTGAGTGATGAAATGAATAAAGAGCTGGAGAAGTATTTAATACTATCAGCGCAAAAAAGACAAAGCGGAGAGTTTTGTGAAAAAGTTAAAAGACATTTTTCATAATTACTGGCTCACAGGAATTCTGTGTGTGTTTTTTGCTGCCTGGGCATGGACGAAGTCGCTGCATATCTCGCAGACCTACATGGTTAACAATCCCTACTGGTATAACCTAAAAAGCAAAATGATTACGTCGAACATGATGGGCTCTACCGGCTCAGCACTTTCGCGCTCGAACGTTGCGGGCAATCAGTTGAATTTGAGAGCTGGTTATGGCGCCAATGAAATTAATTCAGTCCAGGCCGTCCAACTTTCATCTCTAAGCTTTGATGCTTCAATCCCGCTAAATTCTTACCTTGATGTGATCTTTAACGTCACTGATCAGAACCTGACAGCTTTCCGTTTAAGCCGCAGCTCGCTTTTTCCTTCAATGTCTTATCACAGCAAGCGTGAAGGAGATTTTTTAACTGTGCAGGCATTTCATATTGATCTTCCGACCTCCGGAAAAGTTCGAGTAAAAGTGCAAGAAAGTGAAGAAGGCATCACTCTTTTTGTCGATGGGCAAAAAGCAGGTGTCATTCAGAATGACCATTTCCAGTGGGCCCAGTTTGGTTTTAAAACCGGAATGCGCGGGGCCTTTGTCTCGAATATTGAAGCATTGGATGTTTCAGGAATTAAGATTGGGACTTCTCTTGAAAACAACCGTGATTATGAAAAACATTTCATTGGTCACTTCTTCATTATTTTAGCGGGAGCTTTAATCATAGCTTTTGTTGTAAAAAAAATCAGAGGTATCCATTATTCAAAGTCATTTGCCATTTGTACATCCTTTATCTTTTTTCTTGGTGGTCTATGGCTCGCCTTTGACTACCTTTATTTCTCAAGGCTTGAAAGTGACTGGAGTGACAAGAAGCTCGCGACTCGAAGGATTAGAGGAATATCTTTGGCCGAAGAAGACTACGATTTTGAGGTTGGACGCTACAGGGTTTTTAAGGCCTGGTATGAGGCCTGGGGTGGGAAGAGTTCTGACATTCATTCCTTTGTTGCGAGGTTTGGTGAATCAAAATTTGAGCCAAGCTACTTTTACTGTTTTAATGAAAAGTGCGGGTCAATCAAAGAACGTGGAGCGATTAAGGCCCTTGATAATGGCAAGCCTACGGTAAAAATTGGTTTAGTTGGGGCGAGTTTTAGTTATAGCAGTGGAGTCACTCATCCAGGTGATGGTTTTATGAATGTGGCCCATAAAAGAATTTATGAGTCAGTTAAGGATCGCTATAATCTTGAAAGCATCAATTTTTCAATCGATCAGTTTTCATATAGAGCAGATCGCAAGCGCATTTTAAAGAAAGTGCAGGAAGAAAAAATTAATTATCTTCTTCTGACAAAAAATACAGATTTTTCAGTTATTCCAGATCAGGACCGCGGGTTTAAGAAACTTTTGAAAGAAGTCACTCCAATGGGAGTCACTCCCATTTATCTTTCACTTCAAAAGAATCCCGAGAGCTTTATGAGAACTAATAGTGAGGTAAAGCTCGATCTGCTGTTTTTTAACAAGGCAATGGAAGAGCAGACTTCTTTAAAAGAAAAGGAAATGACTGATCGCTGGACGCGAGAGTTTGGATTAATTGTCTTAAATCCCAACCCATACCTAAATCGCGACGATCATATCAAAAATGGGAATATGTGGTGGGATAGGGCCCATTTAACATCTTATGGCTACAGGCTTTATGGCGAATGGCTCGGTGATGAAATGACGAAGATCCTTGCTCAACATAATTAGGTGAATGAATGACAAAAACTTTTTTTATTAATGTCGCCCCATCAAATGACCGTCGTGATGAAAAAGGATTTCATTCACAGCTTGATCATTATGTCGGGAAAACGAAAAAAGAATTTTTTAAGTACACCCTCATTACAGCAGGTGATAAGCGCCTTGATCCATGGATTGTGGCCCAAAGGGCAATGGAGAAAAACCCTGAATTTCATCCATTGATTGCAGTGAATCCACTTCATCAGCATCCTTTTCACATTGTGAAGAAACTTGCATCACTACAGGATTTTTATGCAAGGCCAATGGCCCTCAATATGATACCGGGGTCATTCCCAAATGAAATGAGCGCTCTTCATGATGAACTAAGTTTTGCTGAACGCTTTTCTCGTCTAAAAGATTTTTCAAATGTTCTTAAAGACTTCTTTAAAGAGAAAACAACAGGCCGTTTTCAAGGCCAATACTACCAAGTGACAGACGCAAAGTTATTTCCTCCTTTAAAGGATGATGTTGAATTGTTTTATTCTGGGGTGGCCGCAACGTCAGAACTGTCGGGCAACTACGTAAAAGGTATCAAGCCTCTAAGTGAAATGAAAAAAAGTGAAGGGAAAGGTCAAGGACTCTTGCTGGGGATTTGTGCCAGGGCCACTAATGAAGAAGCACAGGCCAGCATGCAGAAGCTTTACCCACAAGATAGAAAAGGGCAGATGCTTTTTGATATGGTCTTAGGAGGACACGAGACTTCCTGGAGCCAGTGGATGAAGGATTATCTGCAGAGGAACCCGGAAGAAAGAGATGATTTTAATTTAACAGCGATGAAAAACTTCTGGACCTCGGCACCTTTTATAGTGGGAAGCTACGATGAGTGCGCAGGGCTTTTAAAGAAGTATAGCGATTATGGATACGAGTTTTTTATCACAGATTTCCACCACGAAGATTTTTTGCACGTCGAAGAATGCATCAGGCGATTTAGAAACTTTAAATCCTAAAGTAGACAGGTGGCAGGTCAAAAGTCTGAATAAGAGAGTTGTCGTCAAGTTTCCATCCAAAATAAAAGAGAACAAGAACAGCAATGGTTAGCTTAATCCACAGAGACCAGCTGGTAAAAAAATCACTTTTATTTTTCTTTTCCTGAATGAATTCAAAAACAAATAATAGGCCTATGGCCCCTAAAAATAAGGACAAGTTGATGTCGTGGACTCTTAATTCAGGAATCAGTTCAAAAGAGCGAGTCATCCTGTGCCAGAAGTCTTTGTGTTGAAAAAGACCGTTCCCAACCCATATAGAGACAGATAAGAAGACTCCGATCCCAGGCAAAGACCATTTTCTCTGTGAAACATTAAAAGCATAAATGGCCAGTCCGTTTAAGAGACCAAAGCATAACCAATTTAATCCAATCCCGTGCCACAATCCCATTAAGAGAAAAGAAAAAAGGATGATGAAATCAGGATTGATTTTTCGCCCCCATTTAAACATCGCCGGAAAAGTGACGTAGTCTCGCATCCATGTTCCCAGCGTGATGTTCCAGCGCTGCCAGAATTCATTGGGGTTTTTAGCGTAATAAAATGGTCTAAAGCTGATGGCCAGGTCAATTCCCATCGCCTTGGCACAACCTCTTCCCATTTCACTGTAGCTGCAAAATAAAACGTAAGTGATAAATGTATCGAGCAATCCCTGGTAAATAAAATTATCTATTCCACTGCTACTTAAAACTGATCTGCTATACGGATCAACAATCAGAAATTTCTTTAAGTACCCAATGCTGAAAATAAGAATACCATCGACCAGGTTATTTAATGAAAAAGGTGGAATTGTTTTTAATTGAGGAAAAAAATGCTTCCTGCGCTCAATAGGGCCGGCCATTAATACAGGAAAAAATAAAGGCATGACCATCGCAGGAAGAATATCTTCTTTTTGAATTGGTGTTTCTTCTCTCCAGTAATCAATAATCATCCCTAAAAGAATCAGCATAAAAAAGCTGGTGCCGTAAGGAGTCCTGAAACGTATGAACTCGGGAAGGACTTTCAAAAGGACAAAAATAAAAACATTTAGTCCGACAAGATAGGGGAAAAGCTTTTTATCCGAGCGCTTTTTAAACAAGAAAAGTATTCCAATATTTAAAATGATAATCCCTGCAAAGATACTAAACCAAAGAGCGCCCCAGTTTAAATACCAGATTATACTGGCCAGAAAAACACACCAGAGTTTAAATCTCCTCGGAGTGTAGTAGAGGATGAGGAGAACAAAGGCCGTATAAAAAATAAATTGGACAGTCGAATACATCATATCTTTCTGTCCTTTTTAAAACGAGAAGTGATAAAAGGCTCGCGTGTGACTAAAATCTTATGTGGGCACATAAAACTTGGAAGTTGAGTTTCACAAAAGACTTTAAGTCTTTCTCTAAAATCTTGTTCATCGTAATCCGCGGCAAGTAAAAACTTGGCGACAATCACACTTCCAATAAGTGCATTTTTCTCTGCCGTCACACTGATATCTTCTGCGCCTTCAATACGTATGAGCAGGTCTTCTACTTCATAAGGGTAAAACTTCCTTCCGGCCAGATTGATGAGATCATCCGTGCGGCCAAGGATCTTGATATGGCCATCGCCATCGAGCTCGGCTGCGTCGCCTGTTTTAAACCAACCCGGCGCTTGATTGACGTAATTGAGATAACCCAGCATTCGGGTTTCTGTTTTAATAAAGAGAGCACCTTCTTCAATCTTAAAGTCATTAATGTCTTGATTGAATTTAAAGCGTGCAGGATCGTTTTGATCAGTCGTAGTTGAGAGGATTCCAATCTCGCTCATTCCATAAGTATGTTTGAATTCAATATGAGGAAGAGCTTCTTTTATTGCGAGCAAAGAAGATGAAAGTGCGGGCTCAGAACCATAAGCAATCTTCTTTAGCATTTTCATCTTTTCTTGACTAAAGGCCTTAGAGATCAGCATTAAGTTAAGAAAACTAGGTGTTGTTTGAAAATAATCAATCTGCTCTTTTTCAATCAACTCTGAAACCTTTAACGGAGTCATTTTTTCTCTATCGCTCACCAGAGTATTTTGATGAGTAATCGCTTCCATTAACGTTTCAATCCCTGCGATCGTATCAGCAGGAGAAAAGGCCATGGTTGTTTGAAAATGATTTTGAACCTGGAGATACTTTCTAACGAAAGCTTCAGCACTATGGCAGATAAATTTAAATTTATTTCCAGACGTCCCGGATGTTCTGACTAAAAAAGGAGAGAGCTTATCTTGGATAGCTTGGAGAATAATAGGATTTTTAGTCGCACTGGCATTTGAAATGTCATTAAAGCTTTCCTCTGCAGCGATATAGATAAAACTCGATTGAGTTTCATTTTCTAAAAGTATCCGGAATTCTGGATCGACAAACTGATAAGTTGCCGACATAAACACGCAGTGCTTTTCCAGCAGGCATGAAACAAACTTAACGTAGGTTTGGTAATCGTTCGAAGCTTCTAAAACAAAAAGTTGTGTATGGGCGAAGGTCTTTTTCAGGTGCTCACGGCTTTTTTCCAGATCGTTGAAAAAATCGGCGTAAGTCTTTTTCCCACTCTCGGAAATATTGAAGATTTTAGATGAATGCTTCCAGCTGTTGTATAGCTCTTCCATTTACTTTAATTTTTCCGCGAGAAACTCGCTCAGGGCCAGAGAGTTGGCAAAGGGCGGTCTGTCTCCGTTGAGAACATCGGCCGTAGTGATTTCAATTTTTTTCTTGAACTGACCTTCAATGAAGTTTTCCAGCAGGAAAACAAAACTTACTAAATTGAGCGAATCCAGCACTGCGCCGGGTGGCCCATACAGTGGAGTCGTGTCGTTGAAGCTTTTGAAGTTGAGATTGGGAATTTCGCGCTCAGCTTTTGCGATCGCGGGCAAAACAATCTGCTTGTGGATTTCTTCTGCTGTCATGGCTAAAATTATCTGATTAATAAATTTGCTTTGTCTAGTTTTTTGGTACTATTTGGGTTATCACTTAGTATTACATTTTTACTTAGGAATTATTATGAAGAAGCGCGAAATTCACATTGTTGGAAACTGGAAGATGAATCAAACTCTGCATGAGATCAGCGAGTTTTTTATTCAGATGACTGCAATGAAAATGGAGCTTAAGTGTAAAGCGTGGATTGCTCCTCAGTCCCTGCATATTCCTATTCTAAAAGAAATCGCTTTCACTACTGGAGCTATTCAAGTGGGAGCACAAAACTGTTCATATGCTGATTCTGGTGCGTTCACAGGAGAAATTTCTCCGGCAGCTCTTGCAGATATCGGAGTTGAGTTTGTCATCATCGGACACTCTGAAAGACGTACTATTTTTAAAGAAGACAATGAAATCTTAAATCAAAAAGTTCTGGCAGCTCTGAAGCACAATTTAAAAGTGATTTACTGTGTAGGTGAAACACTTGAAGAGCGCGAATCAAATACGACATTCAAAGTCATCGAAGAACAACTTGCTGTTGGATTAAAAAATGTTCCGGCAGATAAAGCGCACTTACTCTTAATTGCTTATGAACCAGTGTGGGCCATTGGGACTGGAAAAGTAGCAACAGCTGAGCAGGCCGAAGAAGTTCACGCCTTCATTAGAGGGAAACTCACTCAAAATGCTGAGCAGACCATCATTCTTTACGGGGGCTCAGTGAAGCCAGACAATATTGACTCATTGCTAAGAAAAGAGAATATTGATGGTGCTCTTGTTGGCGGGGCGAGTCTAAAGGCGAAGGATTTCAAGCAACTGTGTACAAGTGCTAGTGTAATCTAGCCAAAACGCTTAAAATAATTGGAAAAACACGGCAATTTTGTTATCTATTTAAGACATTTATTTTTTTAAGGACAAAAGTTCATGACTACAGCATTAATGGTACTTCAAGCAATTATCTCAGTTCTTCTTATCATCACTGTTTTACTTCAATTCGGTAAAGGTGCTGAAGCGGGATTAATGACTGCTGCTGGTTCTGAATCAATCATGTCGAGTTCAACTCGCGGTAACATCATGACAAAGATCACTGGTGTTCTAGCGTTCTTGTTCCTTGCTAACTCAATCTACCTAGCTCGTCTTCAGGATTCAAAATTCCAAAAATCAATCCTGGATTCTGAAGCTCCAGTGTCTCGTCCACTAAACTCTGATGCAACAACAGCTCCAGCGCCAACAACAACGGCACCAGCTGCACCAGAAACGACGGCGCCTGCAACTACGCCAGCGACGAAGTAAGAAAGGGCGGCACCATGGACGCGGCCACCAGAAACTTAATCGATCAAGAGTACGCACATTTAAAAACACTTTATTTTAACTCAGCCTATTTCGGGCCTAGTCCTATTCGTGCGAAAGAAACCATCACGAAAGCAATGAACCGCGAATTAGATCCGTCGTTCTATGCTTATGATGACTGGATGAGTATTTCAGAAAAACTTCGTGTGAAGTTTGCTGAGCTTATTCAAGTGTCTCCAGACATGATTACTCATTCAACATCTTCATCTGATGTTATCAATATTATCGCCAACGGCTTTGTCTTCGAAAGTGGAGATAGGGTAGCAGCGATCAACAAAGATTATCCATCCAACATCCTGCCGTGGATGCTGGCCCAAAGACATGGAAAGTTTACTTTCGATATGATTGATCTTGGAAGTGAAGTGGTTCCCACTCCGGAGTGGCTAGAGAGAAACCTTAAGCCTCAAACGAAAATTTTTAACATGTCATATGTGACGTTTGATACTGGTAAGAAGATGGACCTGGTATCAATCGGAAAATTCCTAAAATCAAAAGACATTCTTTTTGTTGTTGATGCCACTCAGGCCCTTGGGGGAATGGAGATCACAACAGAAGAACTTTCATACATTGATGTCCTGACTGTTTCTTCATACAAGTGGATGCTTGGGCCTTACGGACATGCCTTTGCTTATTTTAGTCAGAAAGCACAGGATTCAATCTATCACTTAAATGCTAACTGGATTCTAAGCCCGAACTCAAAACAAGTTTACAACCTGCTGGACTATACAACTGAAACACTTCCGGGTGCTCGTCAGTATGACAGAGGACAGGCGGCAAACCTTCTGTGTTCTGGATGCCTGGAAGGAAGTTTAAGTTTCCTTCAGGAAATCGGTCTTTCGAACATCAGAAAATACAATGCTGAAATCAGAGACTACTTCCTAGCGAATTACCCAAAGAAGAAATACAACCTGGTTACACCTCTTGATCACATGGGAAATATCGTGTGTATGAAGTCAGTGAGTGGAGACAGTATTGCGCTTGAAAAAGAATTCAAAGAGCGCAATATCGACGTGTCTGTTCGTCAAGGGAACATTCGTCTTTCTTTCCACGTTTTCAATACAAAATCACAAGTTGAAGAATTGATTAAGGGAATGGATATCTAGGGAGTGCTTGCGCATTCTATCCGACTTTCTTTTTGATTTTCCCGAATGACTGAGGCTTATCTCCAGCACCGAATCCTTCTACCTTATATCCTCTTGGGGTTCTAAAAGGTAAAACGTTTTGTGGCTGACATGGATCAAAGTCTTCTGGAAGCTCTTTGTTTAATTTTCCATTAAGGACTAACTGTTTCACACTTTTTGTGAAAATTTCAAAGAGTTGTGGGTCGAGTTTTTTTCCGACTGTTTTGGCCATAACAGCGATGGCATCTTCAGTTGAGAGCACTTCGTGATAAGTTCTTTTGGTCGTAATGGCATCGAAGAAATCGGCAATCGCGGTGACACGGGCAAGCAGGTGAATGTCTGCACCAGAGAGTTTTCTCGGGTAACCACTACCATTGAAATTTTCATGGTGTTCGTACACAACACGTTTAATGATGTTGAAGTCCACACCCTCGCAGTCACATGGATTTTCTGCAAGCAGTTCAAACCCGAAGGCAGGGTGAGTTTTAATGATATTAAATTCTTCGTCTGAAAGTTTCTCTGGCTTATTGATGATGTCGGTAGAGATTTTAATTTTACCAATATCGTGAAGAAGACCGCCGAGACCGGCCATAACGATTTCATCTTTTGTGGCATTGGGTTTTGCCGCTCTATAAAGAGAGATACAATACATTGAAACGTTAATAGAGTGATCGTAAGTGTAAAAGTCATGGAAGCTTAAAGAAGCAATCAGCCCTTGAAGCTTTGAAACGTCGTAGTCTTTAATGACGTCTACCATTGATTCAACCGCCACTTTACACTCAGAAATAGTTTCTGAAAGAAGCTCTGTAGTAAACTCTTTATCTTTATCAAAGAGTTTATCGAGGTAGTGAATCGCTGATGATTTAATAACTTCTGTTTTCGTCGTATCAGCAACGCCGCTGATTTGAATTAAACTCTTTAAATAGTCTTCGCGCTGAAATTCATGCACGTAGAGCTGGAAGTATTTTTTCTTAAAGAGCTTCAGGTCGTCTAAACTTAATATGTCGTTTTTTGGATAGATGCGAACAAAACGTTCACGCTCTGAAGAGGCCGAAGAGTTTACGTAAAGATCATAGGGAATCGTTTTATCCAATAAAATCAGATCGAAAGAAACTGAAAAAAAGTTATTCCCCATTTTGCTCATGCTAGTCGTATCGGCGTAAGGACGGCTTATGTTAAAAATTGTACTGGATCAAAAGCCTTGGCTAATATACAGTATAGCAAATTCTCAAAGAGCCTGCTAAGTGGGCGGAAATACTCATATGAATACCCCGATTCTAACTAAAAAAGACCCGTACGCGGCCCTTAGATACCCCGATTACCGATTCTACATTTTAACCAGGATCTTCCTGGCGATTGCCCTGCAAATTGAGGTGGTAAGTATCGGCTGGCACGTCTACGAGATTACTAAAGACCCTATGTCACTGGGGATGATTGGACTGGTGGAAATTCTGCCGAATTTTGCGGTGACTTTATTTGCCGGCCATTATGCCGACATCTACGACCGAAAGAAAATTGTTATCTCATGTCTTTTTGTCGTGATGTTAAGTGGTGTTGGTCTTTATACCATCACTCACATGGTTCCCGACAACAACCAACAGCTCTCACTCTTTTATGTGGTGATTGCGATAACGGGTCTTGCCCGCGGAACACTTTCTCCTTCAATGTTTTCTATTCTTACTGAGTGTGTGCCGAGAGACAATTACGTCAACTCTACTTCGTGGAGCTCTACGATCTGGCAGATTGCTTATATGTTGGGAGCAGGAGTGAGTGGGTTCTTATTCGCTTACATTCGCTATGATGCTTATCTGGTCGTGAGCGTATTGGTTCTTTGCGGAATTATTTCATTTAGTTTTATTTCGCCAAAACCTCACTTGATGACCAAAGAAAAGCGTGCACCAATGCTTGATTCAATTAAAGAAGGGATCTCTTACGTTTTTAAGAATCAGGTTTTTTTAGGTGCCCTTTCACTGGATCTATTTGCAGTTTTATTTGGTGGAGCTGTTGCTCTTCTTCCGATTTTTGCCAATGATATTTTAAAAGTTGGTCCTCAAGGTCTGGGCTTTTTAAAAGCGGCGCCAAGTGCTGGCTCATTCATTATGGCCGCGATTAATATTTATTGGCCTCCTGTAAAAAACACGGGAAAGAAATTGCTTTTTGCTGTGTTTGGTTTTGGTGTGTGCATGATTATTTTTGCACTCTCAAAAAACTTTTATCTTTCAGTTTTCATTCTCGCTGTAAGTGGGGCTTGCGATAACATCTCTGTGGTTGTTCGCGGGACTATTATGCAGACGCTTGTACCTCCAGATATGAAGGGAAAGGTCTCTGCAGTTAACTCTGTGTTTATTGGTTCATCCAATGAGATTGGTGCATTTGAGTCAGGGGCGGCCGCAAAGATTATGGGGGTAGTTCCTTCGGTGATTTTTGGTGGCACAATGACACTCCTTGTGGTGATTTTTACAACATTTAGGGCCCCAAAACTTAAAAATCTCAACTTTGAGTAAATATCAGCGACATTTTTTTGACATCAATTTTTTATACGATATAGTCCCTTTCGCTTATTTAAGAGCAAGGGGAACTTATGAAATATTCAGCATCATTACTTCTGTCTTTGGCGCTACTTGCATCATGTGCACCGAAGAATTCTAATCAATCATCACTGGATTTAATCGCCAGCAAATATTTCAGCATGAGACAACAGACTCCAACACAATATGTGGGGATCGTTCAATTATCTCATCCAGCACTTTTAGCTGAAGCGCAGACAGTTGATGGTAAACCTGTTATCGATGAAGAGCTAAAAAAAGCAATTCTTGATGAACAAGAAGAAGTTATCTCAAAACTAAAAGATATTTCACCAGATATTAAAATCGTGGCGACATATAAGATGGTTCTAAACGCGGTAGCTTTCGTAGCTCCAAGTGAAGTGGCCGGCCAGATCGAAGGGATCGAAGGCGTAAACAAACTTATCCAGAACACAAACTTCGCTAGACCACAAACTGTAGGTCTTGAGAAGAAAGTCACGGCTGCAATCGAAAGCCTAAAAGATAAAAACTCTGTATCATTCATCGGTGCTGATAAAGCTCACAAGATGGGGATCTCTGGTCAGAAGATGAGAGTAGGGGTTATCGATACAGGTATCGACTACACTCACGCGATGCTTGGTGGGACTGGTAAAAAAGAAACTTACGATTCAATCGATCCTTCAGCACCAAATGATTTCTTCCCGAACGCGAAAGTTGTTGGTGGAGCTGACTTCGTAGGATCAAAATACTCTGCAGGTGGAGCTTCTCTTGAACAACAAGTTCCAGTGCGCGATGAAAACCCAATTGATGAAAGTGGACACGGTTCACACGTTGCCGGCTCAGTTGCTGGTATCGGTGACAACATTGTTTCATACTCAGGTGTAGCTCCAGAAGCAGCACTATACGCTCTAAAAGTTTTCGGTAAAGAAGGAAGCACGTCTGATATCGCCGTTATCCAGGCCCTGGAATACGCTGCTGACCCAAGTGAAAAAATCGAACCAACAAACCGTCTTGATGTCGTTAACCTTTCTCTTGGTGGTGGATTCGGTAAACCAAAAATCCTTTACACTGAAGCGATCAAGAACCTGACAAAAGCAGGAACTATCGTAGTAGCTTCAGCTGGTAACTCAGGAGACAACCCATATATCACAGGTGCTCCGGCAACTTCTGATGAGGCAATCTCTGTGGCTGCTTCAATCGATTACATGCCACAAAACATCGCTGTTCCAGCGGTTGAAGTGTCAATCGAAGGAGCTTCGAAATTAGTTGAGAAAGTAGAAGGGAACGGAACGATCCCAGCTGATTCAAGCAAAGTAAGTGGTGCTCTTGTTCACATCGGAACAGGTGTGGAAGCGATTTCTGAAGAAGTAAAAACTCAGGTTAAAGGGCGCATCGCTCTTATGGACCGTGGGGCTATTTCATTTGAACAAAAATTCCAGGTAGCTAAAGCTCTTGGTGCTTCAGGTGTTGTTATGGTTAACAACGTTGATGGTGCTCCAATTGCGATGGGATCTGAAGGAAAGTATGACTTCCCAGCTGTTATGGTTACAAAATCTCTAGGGGACGCGATTAAAGCTGCTCTAGCGAAAAAATCAGAAGTAGTATTTAACTTCTCTCCAGGACAAATCATTAACCGTGACGACCTTATCGATACGATGACAAACTTCTCGTCTCGAGGGCCTCGTTCAATCGACTCTTTAATTAAGCCAGAAATTTCTGGTCCAGGGGCAAACGTTATCTCGGCTGCTTTTGGTACAGGTGCTGAATCAGTTCAGTTCTCAGGAACATCTATGTCAGGACCACACCTTGCTGGTGTTATGGCCCTTATGAGACAAGCTTTCCCGAAAGCTTCAGTTCAGGAACTAAAAGCTCGCATCCTAAACACAGCTAAAATCATGATGGCAAACGGTGCTCACGTAGCAGTTTCTCGTCAAGGTGCTGGACGCGTTCAGGTTGAAGAAGCTCTTAAAGCGAAAGTTTTAGCAATGCCAGCGACTCTTTCTCTTGGAGAAGTTCCAGTAGCTTCAACAAAGACTGTGTCGAAGAAAGTAACATTAACAAACTCATCTGATAAAGATGTTCTATTCTCTACAAGAGCGATCAACAGCAAGAACATTAAAGTGTCTCTGCAAAGCGCTCTAAAAGTTAAGGCAAAGAGCTCACTTACTTTTACAGTAAGCTTCACTCTTGCTCGTGAAAACGCTGCTCAAAACAACATTGAAGCAGACGGATTTGTGATCTTAACAAACGCAGACGATGGATCAAAAGTTTCTCTTCCATTCCTTGCAGTACTTAACAAAGTAAGTGACATCAAGGCTTCAGACCTTGTGACTCAAACTGACTCGAAAGTAGATAGAAACGGATCAGAAGTAAAAGTGACGCTGACAAATTCAGCTAAGTCTTCTGGTGATGCTCTTATCTTCAACCTTCTGGGAACAGATGAGAGAAAGACGGTATTAAATCCAAACAATATGTCAGCTTCAACTCTATGTGACCTTGAGGCAGCAGGGATTCGTATTATCGAAAAAACTGACAAAGGACAAACAACAAAAGTTCTTCAAGTTGGGGTGAAGTTATACGATGCTATGACTTTCTGGCAGCCATGTGACATCTCTCTTCAGATTGATGCCAACAACGATGGAATCGCTGACCAGGAGCTTCTGGCAATCAAAGCTAACTATGTAAGTGGGATCACAGCTGATATCTTCGCTTCTCTTCTTCTAGATGCAGAGATGGCAAGAAACCTTCGTATGGCGTTTGAAATGGACCCAGCGAACACTCAAGAAAACTACCTTCCGGCCATCCTTGATGCCCGTGAAATGAAATTCTACAACCACTCAAACGTTGCAGTTGTAGAAGCTGATCTTTCTAAGATTGCTAAAGGGAAAAACGGAAAAGTAGGAATCAAGCTTTCGGTAACTCACTTAGAAGCCGATTCAAAAGGTGATGACTTCTTAGCTAACCATGGAGAGAAGTGGCAATCACTGAACCTTGCTGAGAACTCTCTGGCGTTCTACGATATGCCAGAAGTGGTAACAGTAGGTGCAAACGATCTTGAGCACGTGTCGATGAGAAGAGGTCTAGGGAATATGAGGGCCCTTGTCCTTTACCCTCACAACTCGCCAGCGGCGCTTAAAGACCAACAGTCACAAATTCTAGTAGAAAAACTTCTTAAATAATAAAAAGGCCCTCGAAAGAGGGCCTTTTTATTGGTCATTCCTACATAGATTCAACATCTTTACTCACTGCGAACACGGGCAAAAGAAAATACAAATTCTTGACGGTTTTTGTCGCTTAGGGTAATTCTAAGTATTCGAATTTTATTACTTATTTCAAACATGGGGTACAGCAATGTTCAGTAGCACACTGATCAATTCTCCGATCTACGTTGGGGTTTTTGGTTTATTAATCGCCGCGTTTTTTTACTTCCGAGTAAAATCACAGCCAGGTGGAAACGAAACAATGGAAAGAATCGCATCTTACGTACGTGAAGGATCAATGGCCTTCTTAGTTCGTGAGTACAAAGTTCTTGCAATCTACTGTGTGGTAGTTGCAGCGGCTCTTTATTTCGGTCTTGGAGCAGTTTCGTCTGTTTCATTCATCGTTGGAGCTTTCCTTTCTCTTCTAGCAGGTTTTGCTGGGATGAAAGCAGCGACATACGCTAACGTTCGTACAACTCAAGCAGCTTCAACTGGATCAAAAGCAGCAGCACTTCTAGTTGCTCTTGATGGTGGTGCGGTTATGGGTCTTGCAGTAGCTTCTCTTGGACTTGTTGGTCTAGGAGTTATCTACGTTGTATTCAAAGACTCTGCTGATCTTTCAACAATCCTTCACGCTTTCGCAGTAGGGGCTTCATCAATCGCGCTATTTGCTCGTATCGGTGGTGGTATCTATACAAAAGCTGCTGACGTTGGTGCTGATATCGCAGGTAAAGTTGTCGAAAACATTCCTGAAGATGATCCACGTAACCCAGGTGTAATTGCAGATAACGTTGGTGACAACGTTGGTGACGTAGCAGGTATGGGAGCTGATATTTATGAATCTATGGTTGCAGCAATCGTTGCAGCAATGGCAATCGCTCTTACAATCCCGGCTGCAAGTTTAACAAATCTTGTATCAACTGCTGATGAAGTAGCCGCTCGCATGGCGGGTGTTGCTCTTCCTCTTCTTCTTTCAGCTCTAGGAATGGTTATCTCTATCGCGGTAATCTTCCTTGCTCGTATGTTTAAAAACTCAAAGCCAGCAACGGTTTTAAGAAACGCTCTAATTGTTCCACCAATCATTTTAACAATTGCTTCATACGTACTTGTTCCAATGTTTGGAATTTCTCAAGGTGTAACTGTAGCTCTAGCTGCTGGTGCATTCTCTGGTATGTTCATCGGTCTGATCACTGAGTACTACACTGCTGGTAAACCAATTCGTCTGACAGCAGAAGCTGCTAAAACTGGAGCTGGTACAGGTGTTATTAGAGGTCTAGCTGTTGGTATGGAATCAACTGCAATCCCAATGCTTCTTGTTGTAGCTGCAGCGTACATCGCTGACAGATACTTAGGTCTATACGGTATCGCTCTTTCTGCTGTTGGTATGCTTGCTGGTACAGCTGTTGTAATGACAGTTGATGCTTACGGGCCAATCGCTGACAACGCTGGTGGTATTTCTGAAATGTCAGGTCTTGGAAAAGCAACTCGTGATATTACAGATGAACTAGATGCTGTAGGTAACACTACTGCTGCTATCGGAAAAGGATTCGCTATCGGATCTGCTATCCTAACAGTTCTTGCACTTTTCTCTGCTTTCACAATGGAAGTAAACCACGTAAGAGAAACTGCTGGTCTTGCTAAGATGTCACTAGAGTTAACTTCTTCTGGAGTTCTTCTAGGGATTCTTATCGGATCAATCCTTCCATTCCTAGTTGGTTCAACAACTATGACTGCTGTAGGTAAGGCTGCTCAGGCGATCGTAGTAGAAATCGCTCGTCAGTTCAAAGAAATCCCAGGTCTTCGTGAAGGTAAAGCTGAACCTCAACCAGCAAAAATCGTAGATATCGCAACTCTTGCAGCTCTAAAAGAAATGATTCTTCCAGGTATCATCGCTGTTCTAGCTCCAGTTGTTGTTGGTTTCGCAATGGGACCTCAAGCTCTAACTGGTATGCTTGCAGGATCTCTAGCTGTAGGTGCTACAATGTCTCTATTCATGGCAAATGCTGGTGGAGCATGGGATAACGCTAAAAAGTTCATCGAAAAAGGTGGAATTCCAGGTCACCCAAAAGGATCTGACACACACAAAGCTGCTGTTGTTGGTGACACTGTTGGTGACCCGTTCAAAGATACATCTGGACCAGGTGTAGCAATCCTAATTAAAGTTATGTCAGTAGTATCGCTTCTAATCGCTTCTTTAATTGCAACGATTGGATAGTCTTTCTACAAAAACTAGTTTTTAATAAAAGGGCCCTCGAAAGAGGGCCTTTTTTATTGGAGGCTTGATGAAGGTCATTTCCATTGCTGCATTTGTCGCTTTTATGGCCCTTGCCATTTATCTTCTGCTGCATGAAAAAGAATTCATGGGCGAGAGTAGACACCGCAAACTTCAGCCCGTTTCAAAATCTAAAATTATTGGACAAAGACAAGAGCGAGAGCTTCAGCCTTTTGAGCTTCAGCGACAACGTATTAACAATGAGGCTATCTTTAAGTTTGAGAATTCTGACACTAATGAAACGTATGAGTTTCGCGAAGATGAAATGGCCGAGTTTGACAGTGCTTTAAAAACCTTGAAAGAAGTTAAGCGAGAGATCAAAGGGGATACGACTGATCCCAATGTCATTAACAACACCAAGGTGATTAAAGAGTATTACGAAGTCGACTAACCTTTCTTTTAATCTTTTTTCTAATCTTTTTTCGCAGCCATCTTTAAAGGCATGATAAATTTGTTCCCAAATTTGGCCTTTAAAGAACGGTAGTCGTAGGACTGAAGTTTTTTTACCAGACAGTTTTTTACACTTTCATCCAGCTTGTTGACTTCATCGGCCACATCGACAAATTCCAGTTTAGAGTTTGAATTGATTCCTACTGCCAGACAGGCATAGTTGTCTTTAAGTCCTTGCGAGCAACTTAAAAGATCTTTTTCTTTTTCCAGGAAGAAATCGACGGTGTGAGTTTGTAATTGATTGTGTTCATACAGAGTGATTTTCTTTTCGCGAGCTTCATCTCTTTTGTTGATATATTCATAGGCCTTAGGAGAACAGTTCTTCTTATCATGAAAGGTCATTGGTTTTGCAGTTGGTTCAGGTGTTGGAGTAAAGAGAGAGCAACCAGCAAACAGGGTCAACGCCATTAACATAAGTGATGTTTTAATAAGAACTCCTTGGATATGAATCTAGAAGTGAAACAGATCGACAGAATTTTTATAAGCTTTAGTTAAAACGTCATCTAAAGTGACACCTTTAACTTCAGCTATTTTTTCTGCGATAAAAGGCAGGTAATAAGGAGCATTTTCCACTCCACGGTAAGGATCGGGAGTTAGGAAAGGAGAGTCCGTCTCCAAGAGCACTCGCTCCATGGGAGTGATTCTTAAAGCGTCTCTGACGTTCTCAGCATTTTTAAAAGTGATGATGCCATTAAAGCCGATATAGAATCCTTCATCCAAACAAAACTGCGCAAGGTTTAACCCCGAAGTGAAACTATGGATAACGCCTTTTCTTTTTAATGTCGTAGAGAAATTTTTTAAGACAGCAATCGTATCTTCATCAGCATCTCTTGTATGAATAACGACCGGAAGGTTGAAATCAACAGCGATCTGCAATTGCTCCTCAAAAGCTTTGATCTGTTCGTCGCGAGGAGATTTTGAGTAATAATAATCAAGACCAATTTCGCCAACAGCAACGATCTTTTTATTCTCAGGATTTTTTAAATTTCTAATGACGTGAGCTCTCACCTCATCATTCCATTCTTTTCCTTCATGAGGATGAAGACCCTGTGTACAGTAAATCTGTGGAAAGGTATTTGTAATGGCGATCACTTCATCCAAGTTGTTAGGAGAAGTTGAGATCGTTATCATTTTTTCAATTTTATGAGTTTCTGTTTTTGCAACAACATCTTCGCGCGAAGCGGTCTTTAGCATATCCAAATGGAAATGGGTTTCAATGATGGGGAATGCTGGAATAGGAATTTCGCGACGACTTTTACTCATGGAAGTTATAGTAGCACAGTTGATATGGGCTTTAAACCCCTAGGGTTCGACCGATTTTATCGAGGAATATATTGTAGGTAAAAGGTTTGACAATAATGTTGCTAATTCCCATTGAGATAGCTGACTTTACATTATCAGCATCGATAGTTCCCGAGATAATCAAAATAGGAATGTCCTTATATTTCTTTCGCGCCTTGAGTTCTTTAATCAGCTGCAGTCCGCTCATCCTTGGCATCACGATGTCGACAATAATAAGACCAAAATCCTGGTTCTGAATTTTAGATAGAGCTTCCTTACCGTCAGAGGCGGTGACAATGCGGTCTTCTTCAATTCGCGATTTAATAAGATAATTAGACATTAACTGCTTAATCTCTTCCTCATCATCGATTAAAAGAATCGCCTTATTATTCAAGAACTTTTCAACAAGTTCATATATAAGGTTAGCTTTGCTATCTATTCTATCCATATCCATACTCATTCCATCTTTAGGTTTTATTATAACTCCATGTGGAAGAAGCGCTAAATTGGAACTTGGTAAGTGTAAAGAACTGTGTGGTGAGCAAAGCAAGCAGTGAAGATTATGAGAGAAATTTGAATAAGCATTTTCTCTTTAAACACAACTAATCTGCCAACTTTTTGAGCTGAAAATTTAACTAAAAAAAGAAGGCCTGCCTTTAAAATGAGCTTTTATTTAGACGCTTTAACTCCTTAGATACGCGTTCATTCTTTATATAAAAGGGTGTCCTGATCAGTATTTGTTCAAGAGGCCTTATAATGCTGACATGACAACAAATACTTTTAAAACAGCGGCTATGTTAGTAACCCTGGCGATGACTTCGCTTCCTGTTTTTGCTCACAATAATAACGATAATAATGATTATGCTTATTATATCGTTAGCCCAAAGAGCTGGAACAATAAGAAGGATGAATCGTGGCTTCGCATGACGAGTAAGTCAGGTGAAGTGAGTAATGTAACCTTTAATGGTTCGGTTCAAATTCCGGATTCAATTAAGGTGAATGCTGGTTTATTAAGAGAAGGACCTTCAACGGTTTATTTAGTATTTGATAATGTTCAGTGTAAGTACGAAACGAAAGTCACAAGATTTTTTTTCAACTTCACTTATCCTTTTGTCGCTTGTTCTGATGGATCCCGCGCGAGGGAAGACATTCGTGTAAATTCAAAAATCTCTTTATACCTAAAAGAGACAAAAGGTTTTCCAGCAACGGCGTACGCTTCAGTTAAAGTTCTAGAAAAATACGTCAAAGGTATCACTCTTCCTCAATTAGATTCTGAAAAAGGACAAATCCTTCGCTTTGATGGAGAGCTTTGGGTGCCGACTGATTACATTCCAGATGGGCAGGCCGCAGGTGATGTCCTGGTTTGGGATGGGACAGGTTGGACAGCTTCGAAGTTAACTTCAGGTGGAGCAGGTTCAAAAGGTGATAAGGGAGACAAAGGAGACAAAGGTGATAAAGGAGACCAGGGAGAAAGAGGTTTAACTGGTATGGTTGGTCCGGCCGGTCCTCAAGGTCCAGCAGGAGCTGCGGGGGCAGCTGGTGTTGCTGGGGCCAAAGGTGATAAAGGGGACAAGGGAGATAAAGGTGATACGGGTGCTGTTGGTCCAAAAGGAGCAACAGGAGCTCAAGGTCCAGTAGGTGCTGTTGGTCCGCAAGGACCAAAGGGTGACACTGGGGCGGCCGGAGCAGTAGGTCCTCAAGGTCCAAAAGGAGATAAGGGAGATACAGGTGCAACGGGTCCTCAAGGTCCAGTAGGTCCTTCTGGTGCAATCGGTGATGCCGGTGCCGTTGGTGCTCAAGGTCCGAAAGGAGATAAAGGTGAAACAGGAGCAGTAGGTCCACAAGGACCACAGGGGCCTGTTGGTCCAGCTGGTGAGCGTGGTGAAGCTGGTGCTGTTGGTGCGACTGGACCTCAAGGTCCACAAGGTAACAATGGTGCTGACGGAGCTGTTGGTCCTCAAGGACCGCAAGGGCCGCAGGGTCTTCAAGGGATCGCTGGAGAAAAAGGTGAAAAAGGAGATAAGGGAGAAAGAGGCGAGCCCGGACTTCAAGGTCTGCAGGGACCAGCAGGAGTGGCCGGAGCTCAGGGTGAAAAAGGAGACAAAGGAGACAAGGGTGAAAAAGGTGACCCTGGTCTTGTCAGTTTAACTGCAGGAGCAGGGATTGTTGGTGGAACTATTTCTGGTAACGGTGGAACGATTGCCGTTAACGTTGGTACAGCTGCTGGGCAAATCCCGGTGATTGGATCAAATGGAAGACTGCCAGCTTCAATTGTTCCAGATGCAGTTTCAAAAGTTGCCTTCATTAAAGACGTTAAAGCAAATGGCACTAACGGCGGATCGTGTGACTCATCTAAAGGGTGGGAGCAGGTTCGCGATTTAAATAATATCAGCGGAGACACATCGTTTGTTTCTCTGGCCTCAAATCAATTCACGCTTCAAGCAGGAACTTATGTGATTGAAGCTGAAGCTCCAGCTTATTTAGATGGTTTTCACAAAGCTGTCCTGGTTAATGCGGGAACTGGTGAGATGGTGATCTTAGGATCAAATGCCAGAAGCCATAACGTGGCCGGTGGTATGGAGCCTTCAAAAATCCTGGGATCAGTGACGATTACCGAAGCAACAACTTATGCTATTAAACACAGATGCGCTAGCACGATGGCCACTGTAGGTTTTGGTAGCCCGGTGAGTTTCGGAGTAGATGAAGTTTATACTCAGGTAAAAATTACTAAAGCGAAGTAAAATTAAATTTGGGTTAACATGTATGTATGAAATGCATGTTAATCCTTTTTCTTTTGTCTCCCTCAGCTTTTGCTATCGACTCTGGTGATGGCTCAGATGGTGTTTGCAATATCACTGGTGGAGCTGACACTCAGATCACATCTGCAAGAAGAACTTATCAATGTAAATCATTAAACATCGACGCCAATTTAAACGCTTTTAAAGGCGGTGGATCTGCTTCTAATGGCTCTCCTTTAATTATCAAGGTTCAAGAAGACGTTACGATTGCCGTAGGTGTAACCGTCGATATGAGTGGAGAGAATGGTAGTAACGGATCAACCGGTTCTGCGGCCACAGGTGGACGAGGTGGTGCTGGCGGGTTTGCCGGTGGGAATTCGACGAACTCTATTGGCAATAGTGGAAATGGAAGTGGCGCCGGGACTGGTGGGCAGTATGGTACAGGTTCAGGGATCACTGACTCATATGGAGGCGGCGGCGGTGGTGGAAGTTATAAAACCACTTCAGCAACTCAACCTTCTGCAGGTAATGACAACGACAACAGTACAACGATTACAGCAGGAACAAACGGAACGACATACGGACCAGAAAGTGCTTTTGATACAAGCTTTGTTGGAGGCTCTGGTGGAGCTGCAGGTGGAGCGGGCCTGGCATCAAGCTCAATAACTTGGTTTGGAAGTTCTGGTGGCGGTGGCGGCGGAGCAATTCGTATTATTGCTGGTGGTGATATTACGGTTGATGGGACCATTGTTTCTAATGGTGGAAACGGCGGTGGTGATGGCACAACAACGAGTAGTGGGGGTGGTGGAGCTGGTTCAGGCGGAGCTGTTTGGCTTCAGGCCGGAGGAACTCTGACTGTCAGTGCATCAGGATCAATCAATGCCACAGGAGGAGCGGGTGGAACTAACGATTCCCTTTTCTCTGATGGATTTGGTGGCGATGGTGGAGACGGACGCATTCGTCTCGATGATGCTGATGGTGTCGTCACTATTGCTAATCCCGCTTCTGTGTCGCCAACTCCTTATAGCACCTCATTTACTCCAACTCCGATTTCATCAGGAACATCGGGAGTCTCAAGACAATACAGCAGTTCTGTTTCTTGTGCAAAAGTCGCACTGGATGAATCTCAACCTTCTTTTGTCATCAATATGCTGGTTGGTTTTTTAGCAGCGGCACTTCTTCATTATTCTTTATCTAAAAAATCAAAAGTGTAATTGAACATCAAACCAAAACTCATGAATGAGTGCTTATTTTCTTCTTTAGTGAAAGAGACATTGTCTACGAATATCCCAGCTCCGTAATGAGACTTGATTTTCACCATGGCATCAGCATGAAGTGAAAACAATTTCCCAAAACCTGCTTCTGCATTTAAATCGATAGCTCCTAACTTTGTTCTAATGAAAGCTCCGGCAACAGGAGAAGAAAAACCTTCATCAGCGATTTTTAAATTAGACTCTACATAAATCGTCTTTTTGACAAAGGCGATCATCGGCCCCCATGAAAAACTATCGCCCTTTCTGATCATCTTGAGATTCAGGTCCATGTCCATGAAAGTGATCTCTTTAAAAACTTTTCCTCGAGAAAAAGAAAAAGAAGGGGAGAGCAATTGAAAGTATTTCATTCCTATTGGTTTTTGATAAAGAACAGACCAGCTATTTAAAACGGCTCCATCTACTTCAGCAGTGTATTGATCTGCTTTATTTTCATAACTCAATTTATGAGGCTTAAAACCAAGTCTTAGGTAGTGCTCAATTTCTTTTTCAACAACAGGCTTAACTTCCATTTTTACTTCGACGACAGGAGGCTTCTCTTCAACGACTACTGGAGGGGCAACTTTTTTAGGTGCACATCCAATTTGGAACATGCGGCGCTTTGAGGCATTTTCCTGTGCTTCTACTTTCCAATAATATTCACCTGCGCGGCCATCAAACATCTTGCAGCTGATTTTAAAGTCCGTAGAATTGACTTTCTTTGAAAGGTGAATGTGAGTGAATTCTAAATCGCTAGAGATAGAGATTTGATAAGTTTTGGTCTCAGGAATAGCTTCCCAGCTTAAAAGTGCGGAGTCTTCTTCTTCCGGCATAATAGCGGCTCGGTGCTTTGGTAAAAGAAGTTGAATCTCAACAGGCTCAGGTTTTAAAAGCTCAGGATTCACTTCAGCTTCTAAAGTTGAAACGCGCGAGAACTCAGTTTTTCTTCCCCAAAAATCCACATAAGAAACACGCCAGTAGAAAACCCCCGGGGTGGCATTTTTCCAAATAACATGAGGGACTTCAGTTTCAATTCTAGTAATCAGAGTTTTTAGGTCACTATCTTTATAAATTTCGACGATATAACTTTTTGCTCGGGAGTTGGCCGGTAGATCCCATTCAGCGACAGCTACTGGCCCTTCAGCGTGAGCTCTGCCGATAAAAAGATCAAAAATATTAAAGGACGATGACTCTTCTAAATACTTCAGTTTTATTTTTAAGCTTGGAGTGATTTCCGGACGAGAAAGTGGAGGAGATGGCTTAATTTCAACACTCACCGGGCTTGAGTACTCAACATTTTCACCTTTTTTCACTTTCACTCGCCAGAAGTATCTTCCGGTGTTGGCCAGACTGGTTGAGGCATTATTCGTCTCTACATCTTTAGCGACAATAATTTTCTTAAAGGCGGGGTCGTCAGAAAGTTCAAACTGATAAAGAGCAGAGGCTTCAACTTTGTCCCACTTAAAAGAGACAAGCTGGTCTGGTTTTTCAAGCTCAATGACTGCACCTTCACTTGGCATTTGAGCTAAACGAAGAGGTGATTTGATAACAATTTTTCCGGCAATCTTATTTGAAGTCACTCCGGAAAGTGTTTCTCCTTGAACTTCCCAGCTGTATTCACCTTTGTCTTTTAAGTTAATAGGCAATGATGTTTGTTCAGTTTCAAACTCTTGAACAATGTCGTCTTTAATCAAGCGGACTTTATAGCGAACAGATGAAGGGCCAGTCCATGAAAGAACCTGAGAGGTCTGTTGGTCGTTATAATTTACTTTTTCCAAGAGCGGTGGCGTGATCGCAGTAATGCTCACAGGATGCGCTTCCATCACACTTAGTGAAAGAGGAGAGCTCCAAAGAGCAAGCGGCCTTTCAGGAGAGTCGACTCTGACTGAAACTTGATAAGTCCCAACTTCAGAAGGAGTGAATTCATAATTGCTTTTAGAAAGCTTAATCTCTTCAGTCTTTTTATCAGGTGATTCAAGTCTTAAAAGGAAGTTCGCAACATTATTTTTTGGCCAGCTAATGAAGGCCTTATCTGTAAGTTTTGGCCCTTTATAGAGAATGCTTTCGCGAGCATTAACGACGACTGGCATTTCTTCAATTAATGTAAAAGTCTTGATCGGGCCGGAAACCTGGTCTTTTCCGGTGAGTCTCCAGAAATAAGTGCCTGCTTCAGAAAGAGTCAGAGTCTTTTGGTTTGCAGTTATTTCTTCAGAGTAAAAAATCTTTTTGAAATTGGCATCTTTGGCAATGGTTAAAGTGGCCGGTGTATCGTCAACGACAGATTTCCAGGAGAATTCAAGTGCGGTGTCTTTAACGAAGTAGCGGCGCAGATTGTGAACAGGAGATTCAGGGATAAAAGGTATCGTTTTGACTTTAATATTTCCCGTTTTAAGATCCTGGATAACAACCTGGTTGGGTAAAATTTCCTGATCTTTCAGGCGGGCCTTTCCATCGAGCAGAAGAAACTTATTTTCCCCTGAGCCTTGTTCGATTTGAATGTTGGCATTATCCGACTTAAATGAATACTTTTTCCCGCCTAATTCAATATCCAGGTTAGGGGAGTCCTTGTTAAGTTTAGCAATCAGGTTTCCCTTGTCCAAACTGAAGGTGTTCGTTTTATTTACGGTTTTTATCCTAAGAAGTGAGTTTTCAAAGAGACTGATTTCCGGGCCATTAATAAAATTAATCTTCGCTGAAGATTGTCCATGAGTGTAGATTTCATCATTTTGAGAGAGGGAATCGCCGGGTTTTACATCAATCCATCCCTGATAAAAATCGCGTTTTCGTTTTACGGTTTTGAGTTGTTCTACGATTGAGGCGACTTTCATTTCATCGCCATTCCCCTGAGATTTAGGCGCGTAGAGCACATAGAGGCTCATAAGCGCCAGCGCACTCATAAAGACGAGTAAAAAATTGTCAAAAGTCTTAAGTCTCAAAAATTTGCCGCATATTGGGTTTCTTCTAAGTTATTGTAACATTAAGCTACAAAAACTTTTTAGCTAGGAAGAATAATCTTGATTAGAAAAGTCAAATTTTCTTTGAAATACAAATTCGTTGTGGCGATCTCAGTATTGCTACTGTTGACGATGGGATTTTATCTTTCCTATGCTTTAAACATTTTTAAAGAAGATAAGGCCGCTGATGTTTATTCAATCGCACTTACTAATTCCATTTCCGTAGCAGAAAGAACAAAACTTTTAATCAATGAAGACACCAATCTTTTAAACTCACTTAAAGACAGTGAGAGTGGTGATGATATTGGGCAGAAGATGCAGACCATGGCCTCAACTCACGATGAAATCCTGGGTGTCGAGTGTCTGGTGAATAATGAAAACTATCTAAGCGCTAAAAACAATAAAAAACTGGCAGAGCTAACGGGCAATGATGAGGAAAAAATTCTTGATCAGGCCCACGGTGCTTTTGAGTGGATGAAATCCATTCCAACAGGAGCAACCAGAGTGGAGATGGCCGCAGTAACGGGTTTTCCTTCACACTTCACTATCATTAAAGCATTGGAGCAAAACTTAAAGTGTGCTCTACATATTTCCTATGAAAAGTTGATGCCTCTCATGAACGAAACACTTAACTATGGGACTTATATCCTGACAGGAAGTGGAAAGGTTTTCTTTAAACTCAACAATATTAATGTTCCAAAAGATTTAAAAAAAATTGTCACTGACCAGGCAGTGGTTGATATCGAGCAAGGGGTAAAGAAATTTGATGATAACGGAGTTGCTGTTATCAGGGCCTTCTCGAAGGTCCCGGGGCTGGAGCTTATTTCAATCACCGAGATTGAAGAGAGTAAAGCTTTTCTTGCTTCGAGTTTATTGATTCAAAAATCCCTCTTCTTTGGAATCCTGATTCTGTCGGTTGCTGTGATTGTCGGTATTCTTTTTACCAAGAGAATGACTAAAAATGTGCAGACTCTTTTTGAAGCGACAACTCAAATGTCGCAAGGGAATTTCGATGTAAATCCTTCTGCTGAAGGAAATGACGAGATCGGCGCCCTGACAGACTCATTTATCGACATGAAAGATAAGATTCTTATGTTCATGGATGAGATGAAAGAGAAGGCGAGAATTGAAAGTGAGTTAAAAGTAGCTCAACTAGTTCAGAATTCTTTTTTTCCAAAGCACGCTATGGTGAAGTCGACTTTCAGTTTTGATGGAAGGTATATGCCAGCTTCAGAGTGTAGCGGTGACTGGTGGGGGTATTTTGAGCAAGGGCCGATTGTGACTATGATCGTCTGTGATGCCACTGGGCATGGAGTTCCTGCGGCCTTGATTACCGCGGCAGCTCACAGTTGCATTTCTACACTTAGAATTGATTCAGAAAAAACTTATATCTCTCCAAAAGTTGTTTTGGAGAAACTCAATAAAGTTGTTTGTTCAATGAATTCAGAAATCCTAATGACAGCTTTTGTCCTGGAAATTAATGAAGAGAAAGGTGAAATTAAATATTCAAATGCCTCTCATATGAATCCTTTCTTGATTCATAAAATCAATGATGAGTACACCAAGGAAGGCGTTGATCCACTCATTGGAAATAATGGGGCGAGAGTTGGTGAGAAGATCACATCGTCTTATGAAGAAACATCAATGCCAATTACTAAAGGTGACCGTATTGTAATGTTCTCAGATGGCTTAACAGAGATGGAAGTTGAAGGGAAGGCCTGGGGACAGAGAAATTTCTTAAAAAGTGTTCTTAAGGGATGCCATCGTGAAGCCAGTGGTCTTCTGAACGCTATCTTGGAAGATTTTGGAGAGCATAGAAAGAATGCCCCATTACAAGATGACATCACGCTTATCACGGTGAGTTTTGAAGGCCAGCGCGTGATTATTGAAGACAAGAATGCGAAGACCGATGACTCTTTATATGTCATTTCTAAATTAACGAATCAGGAAAACCTGGAGTTTCTAACTGGCAATAAGATTAACCATCTTATTGGACATAATACGCTGGATTTGAAGCGTGAGATTCGTTTGGTGGAAGTGCTGGAGTCCAAAAAAGAATTCTATCTTCCAGACTATATAGATGATAGCTATAAAAAGCAGAGCTGGAATCTTGTGAGCAATTTTAAAATCCCGGCCGTTTTAAAGGAAATGGGCCAGAAGTTTAACGATGATTTTACTGAAGCAATTAAGGCCGATGTTTTAAAACTCGTGGCCGAAGAGCTTTTATCTAATGCCTTTTATCATTCAAACGGCGACCAGGCGGAAAGAGGAAAAGAAATTCTTCTAACTCCGGATAGAGAAGTGGAATTCTTGTTTGCAGTTAGTAATGAAAACGTCATCGTTTCAGTCAAAGGGCCAACCGGCTTTTCTTCGAGAGAAAAATTAATCAATAGTATTTGCCGAGCCTATAAGGAAAAAGCCCCATTGGATGGTAGTGGAGGGGCCGGGCTTGGGCTTTATATGGTCTATGAAAAGAGTAACCAGTTCTGGGTGATCAACGGTGGGCCAAATGCCGGGCAAATTATCTGTGTTTTTGAAAAATTTAATCGTTATAAAAAGGCCAAAGAACGAGTGACATCGTTTCATTATATGGCCAAGGAGATCCGATCATGAGCGAAAAACTAACTATCACAACTCGAATTACAGATGTTACAGCAAATGTTGCACTGGAAGGAGTGATTGATGAGGACGCCAACTTCGATAAGATTAAGTCTCTGGGAATGAATCAGTTTGTTTTTGACTTTAACAATGTCAGCATGATTAATTCATGTGGGATTAGAGAGTGGATTAAGTACTTAGACGAGCTGGGATCAGCAAGTATTACTTATATTAATTGCCCACAGATTATTATCGAGCAAGTGAATATGGTTCATGGCTTTATCCGTAAAGGTGTAGCGGTAGAATCTTTTTATGCTCCATATTTCTGCACAAATTGCGACACGGGAAAGAAGATTCTTTTAAAGAGTTCGGAAGTCTCAGGGAGTAAACCACCCCTGAAACATTGCAATACTTGTAAAACGGAACTGGAATTTGATGCGATTGAAAAACAGTATTTTAGTTTTTTAAGCCAAGGGAAATAAGATGGATGCTTTTGAGTACCTAGACGATTTATTTGAGCCGGTAGTGGTGACGGAGCTTGATGGCTCTATTGCTTATTACAACGCCAGTTTTTTGTCTTTTTTTAAGACGACACCAAGGCTTATGCAGAAGCAGAAAAACCTGCTGGAGTATCTAGGAATCATTATTCCGGACTTCAAAGAATTTTTTGCAAGAGTTACTTCAGAGGGGCAGGCGATCACTCCGGAGTTAAATTTCTTCTTTGAAGGTCAGATGAATACCCTGATTGTCAAAGGAGCTAAAAAGGAACTCGATTATGTCTTATTTGTTTTTAAAGATGTAACAGTTGAAAAGCAGCTTAACGATAAGTACCGCGCACAAATGGAAGAGTTAAAGAATACTTACGCTCAAGTACTTCAATTTGATAAACTTAAGGTTATTGGGGAAATGACAGCGAATATTTCTCATGAAATTAATAACCCACTTACGGTCGCAGTGGGGAACGCTGAACTAATTTCTTTTTGCCTGGAAACAGCTGACCTGAATAATCAAAAAGATAATATTGAAAAATACAACAATAATGTCAATCATTCGCTGGAGAGAATCAATAAAATCATCTCTAATATGAAAGAGTTCTTACACAAGAGTGAAGATAAAAAAGAATACAGTGATGCTAAAGAGATCATTGAAAAATCAATTGCCTTTACAGCTCCTTCATTAAAAGACACGGCCATCAAGGTCAATTTAAATATTCAGGGACCAGCACCAATTCTTTTAGTTAATAGAATTAAAGTTGAACAAGTTTTTGTTAATTTGATTCAAAATGCCATTGATTCTTTAAAAGAATCCAACGTAAAGGACCCGGCCGTATCCATTGAGTTGACAACAGAGAAGAGTGGAAACTTTATTCGCATTGATGTGAAAGACAATGGAGCTGGCATCACAGACGAAAACCGCGAAAAGATCTTTAATGCTTTTTTTACGACTAAAGATATTGGAAAAGGGACAGGACTTGGGTTGTCTATTTCCCAGCAGATTATTCAGTCTCATCAAGGGAAATTAGACCTGATTAATTCTGATAAAGGGGCCCATTTCAGGATCACTCTTCCGGCCATTGGTATTGCCGGCTTAGTTAATGGAAATTGGGAAAAACTGATCAACGAAGGGGATAAGGTTGTCCGTGTTTTAGTTGTTGATAACGAAATTAACATTTTGAACCTGTGTATGAATTTTCTGTCCGAGAGTCGTTATGCTTTCTTGGGGGCTTCAAGTGCAACTGAAGCTTTAAGAGAAGTAGAACGTACACCCGTGCATATTATTATCACTGATTTTAAAATGCCGGAAATGGATGGTGAGAGTTTTATCAGGGAGCTTCGAAAACGCAATATCGAAGTACCTGTTCTATTTATGACATCGAAAGACTTTGTTGAAAAATACAAGAAAATGAAAGATGAACTGGATTTAAAAGGGATCATCCTGAAACCATTTACCAGAGAAGAATTGGTTGGGGCCATTGGTGCAATTGTAGATGAGTAATGCAAAAAGAAAATATGCTATTTTAGTGGTCGATGACGACCCAAAAATCAGAGAGCTGGTTCAGGCCTTCTTTACTTTAAGAAGTGAAGAGGTGACGTGTGTGACGGCCGCAGATGTTCAGCAGGCGGGGCTGAAGCTTTCCAATCAAGATTTCGATATGATTCTAATCGATAATATTATGCCCGTGAAAACAGGGATTGATTATGCTCTTTTTCTTCGCCGTTCTATTAAGTATGCGCGCACTCCGATTATTCTGATGTCCGGGGCCTTGTCTCAAGAGGATGTTTTTAAGGCGATTGAAGGCGGGATTAAAGATATTCTGGTGAAGCCATTTACTCTAAAGCAGTTGAGCGAAAAAATCACACCATATATTAAAAAAGCTCTAATGAGCGATCCAGGATAAAAAAAGCGGCAGGATGACTGCCGCTTTGAGTGTTAAATCTTATTTCCCACCACGTTTGATGATTTCATCCATGATTGCAAAAAGCTGATCAGGAGGAAGAACACCTTCGATTTTAACTCCGTTTAGAAGAAACGTCGGAGTTGATCTGATGTTGAATGGAGTAGCTGCATTGATGATGCTGACAACTTTTGCTTTTGTTGCTGGATCGGCAACACATTTTGCGACATTGTTTTTCTTGATAGCGTCGTCCAGGAAGTCAGGAAGTCTTTCCTGATTGTGGAAGATTTCATCGTGAAGAGTGCCAAACTTTTCGGCCGGCATACAAGTTGCGAAATAAGCTGCACGACAAGCTTGTTGGTGAAGCGGTCTTTCCATTGACGGGTTACAGTTGTGATCTAGTGGGTAGAAAAAATACTGGATATTGATTTTCCCGCCGTAACGAAGAAGCAGTTGAGGCATGACTTCAGAAAGCGCTTTACAAGCAGGGCATTCGAAGTCAGAGAAAATTTGCATTTGAATCGGAGCATTTTCAGCAGTCGCGATCTTGTATTCCGACGGTGGGTTAGGTTCACCCAGTTTTGGAAGTGCGTAGTACTGTCTGATCAGGTCGTTGGCAACAGCAGAAATATTTTCAGTTTTTTTATCTACAGTTGATTTTGTAATGAAGGCCGCAACCAGGATAACAGCAGCAAAACCGCCAAGAACAGCAAAGTTTGGTTTGTAGTCTTCACTGTTTTTATAAAACATCCAAAGAGCAATACCTGAAACGACGTAATATAGAGAGCAGAAAGGACAAAGACCGCCAAGGGCAAAAAGCGAGTAGAAAAAGAGAACCACGCACCCAAGCATGTTAATCATCAGGGCGAAGTACATTGTTTTTTCGTAAGCTTCATTTTTAATGAAAAGCCCAAGCATAACGAGAGCTCCCACCACGATCCCAAAAACAGAGATTGGAACACCTGCAATGTTCGACATTGGTGAAAGAGTTGTTTTGTCACAGTTAAAATAACTATTCAGGTTACATAGTGAGCCTGATTCTAAACCAGTTGGGAATTTAAGTTCAAAGTAGTGGCCGGTTAAGTAGATTGAAAAACCGATCATGAGAGCGCTCAGTACAAATAGAGCGATGGTCGTATTCATCGAGCTATTGTACACAGATCTTTTTGTCATAAGGTACTCCGTTTTTATTCAGGAAAATAAATATTCCAGTTTCGACTTGCTGTTTGATTTCTTCTGTAACTGTGAAATTTAGGGTCGGCAAAAGTGCAAAGACCACAATCTTCTACTACCATACCGGGGTAAGCGCTTTTTAGTTGCGCCTCTGAGACAAAAGAAAGATCAAAATAAATCTTTCCATTGATTGTCTTAAAAGCTTCCTGGTGAAGAGGGAAATTTGCCAGGAAATCCTTTTGAACTTCGTAATTGCCCTGGCGGATGTGAGGTCCGATAAAAGCAAAGATTGGGTTGATTTCTTTAATCAGTTTATTGGTTAAAATATTCTGTGCCAGTCCTCTCCAGCCGGCATGGATGACAACGTGCTGGTCTTTGCCAATTAGAACAAGAGGTACACAGTCGGCAGTTAAAATTGCTTTAGGGGTTGTACTGTCACCGACGATTCCGTCGCCAATTTGTTCCGGGCCACATTGCCCTTCAGAAAGCACGATATCCGAATGAGTCTGCTTAACTTTCAAGAAGTCCAGGTCAGGCCTTTCGTTAAACACAATGAAGCGTCCTCTTAAAAGGGGAGTTTCATAAGTGATGGCTTCGTTCATTGAGCGGCGTCCTCGTTTTTCTTTTTCGAGTACTCCAGCACTTTTTGGAAAAGTGGTGGAGGTGGAACTTCAAAACGAAGTTTTTCTTTGGTTATTGGATGAACCAGTCCCAGGACTTTGGCGTGCAGGAATGGGTAAGGGTAACCGTCAATGATTTCCTTGTAATCTGCTCCCAGCTTCATCATCTGCTCATTTGGTGATCCATAAGTTGAATCGCCGATAATCGGCATGCGCAGAATTTCAGAAGTGTGCACGCGGATCTGATGCGTGCGTCCGGTCTCAAGTTTGAATTCCATGTGAACATGTTTATCAAAGAGCTCCAAGACTTTATAGTTAGTGATTGCCGGTTTTCCACGAGTGGTTCCGGTTTTCATTTTTAAGCGGTTGTTTGGATCGCGGCCGATATTGCTTTCAATAGTGCCGTAAGATTGGCACTTGTATCTCATAACCAATGCTTCATAGTATCGCTCAATATCATGAGTAGAGAAAAGCAGAACCAGACCTTCGTGGCAGGCCTGCGTTTTAGCAATAACCATGACTCCGCTTGTTCCTTTATCCAGGCGGTGGACAATTCCCGGGCGCTTTTGATCGCCGATACCTTGAATGTCTTTGCAGTGATAAAGAATAGCGTTGACTAATGTTCCAGTGTAATTTCCTGGAGCGGGGTGAGTGACAAGTCCCGCTGGTTTATTAACAAACACCAGGTGCTCGTCTTCATAAAGGATTTCCAGCGGAATGTTTTCCGGAAGTGCCGTTGAAGGCAATAGCGGTGGAACTTCAACCTGAACAATAGCACCGGCCGGAGGCATTTTCTTTAATTCGATTTTTGCCTGAACCGGAGAATCTTCACTGAGAGTGATTTGGTCTTTTAAAAAAAGATTTTTTAAAAAAGTACGGGAATAGCCTTCGACTTTTTCAGCTAAATACTGATCAAAGCGCTTATAGGTTTCCCTATCTTCATTCGTAATCGTGAAAGTTAAAAATTGTTCTGAGTCTTCTGCTGATGAATCGATTTGATCTTTTTCTAAGTCATTCATTATGGTTTCAGTTTTTTCATCCTTGCTACATAAGAGTTAGCAACGACTTCTGGTTTTAGCTTTAAGCATTTTGCGTATTGGAAAACAAACCCACGAACATAAACAGGTGCGGGAAGTTTTCCAAAATCTTCCATCTCAATTCCTTGAAGGTAGAGACGAGAAACTTTAGTCATATCGCTTAAGCGGTCAAGGTCAAGATTTTTATATTCGCGGATCTTGCGCAGGAAATCTCCCGTGAACTCAGTCGCTTCTTCGATTTCTTTTTCAAAGTCAGCATTGATCACGTAATCAAGAGCAAATCTTTTTTGAGTCACAAGTTTATTTACGTTAGTTGCCGTAGATGAAGCGCTGTCTGAACCAGTTGATTGCGAGTTCAGGGTAAAATCTGCACTTGGAAGCACAGAAGAGGCACTACTCACCTGATGAGTCGGCATCACTTCACGTTCAATTCTTAAAGGGGCCACGCGGTCTGAAAGAGAATTGTAGCTAAGTGAGCTGAAGTCGCGGTTAAGTCCACGGGCTTCATCGTAACGTTTTCTTTTTGTAGGGTCAGAAAGAATTGAATAAGCCTCTTCCACCATTTCCAGGACGTTTCTGCATTCTTCCGGGCTCATCAGCGAGTAAAGAGCAATTGAGTCCGAAGAATAAGCTGCTTTTGCTCTCTGGTAGCTGTGATAGATTTCTTCCGAACGGGCATTGGCCGGGATTTCTAAAACTTCATAATAATTTTTTAAATCAGACGTCGGATTATTCATAAAACTCTTTTGGGCTAAAAAAATAAATAATTAGATTAATTAATGTTTAATAAACGATGAATGATACGGTCAAAGTTATTAACCAGAGTAGAGTTAGGGAACTCCATCAGAAGAGGTTTTCTCTTCTTCACACTCTGCCAAACTGTCGCATCGTAATCAAGGTAACCAACATAATCTAAGTTGATACCGAAATATTTTTTACTAATCAGCTTCATCGAGAAACCGATATCAATATCAGACTGAGTTCTTACCTGGTTAATGATCAGCTTTGGTTGAAGACGATTGATCTCCGAGCGAAGCTTCTGACCGACAACCGGATTGATTTCAATCACACGGTTAATTAAATCAGCAGGTGTAGAGTTTTGAGAAAGTTTTGCGTTCATTGCCTGGTCAATCAGTGGCCCGATTTCCAGTAGCTCTTCGGCCATCTTTAACTTTCTATGGTAAACCGTTTTGATGAAACGGTATGAGTTCTCAATTGATGTCGGCTCAGGAAGAGTGGTAATGATTCCCTGATCGGCCGAGATAAAGAAGTCGATTGTGTTAAAAGTTGTCCCCGCACCAAGGTCTAATAAAACGTAATCCACAGGCAGTTCGCTGAATTGGGCCAGAAGTTTCGCTTTATGCATTTGTTTTAGGTTGGCGATTCCCAAATCATCCTGAGCACCAGAAATAATGAAGAGGTTATTGATCGCTGTAGGGGTTAAAAGTTCAGTTAAGGTCCTGACTTTTTTAGAAAGATAGTCAGAAAGTGTCTTTTCTGGAATAGGCACGCCCAAGCAAGTGTGGAGATTCGCTCCCCCTAAGTCCAAATCAATAGCAGCTACTTTATGTCCCATCAGGGCCAAGCAGATCGCTAAATTGGCCGTCACAAGGCTCTTTCCAACCCCACCTTTACCACCACCGATGGCCCAGATTTTTTGTTGCCCTTGGGGCGACAAATGTGTTTGAAATTCGCTACTTAGACTACTTTGGTCGTTATTATTAAACACTAGATTCCATCCTAAATTATCTACGGCAATAACATTCAATTGTATTTGCAATAGATATTATAGGGATAAAAATATCGGATTGGTAAGCGAAAAAATAGCAAAGTGGTTGATTACATTATTGTTGTAATTAATGCAGGGAGATTTACTCTTGTCACGTCTTAAGTTAGTCTTAAAAACGATAAATTAGATACTTGAAAGGAATAGGCGACTTGCATACTAGGTTTTTGTAAGCGGCCTCTGACTTAGGAGCCTTAAATGGGTCAAGTGAATATGTCACAATTTAGAATCACATCGCCACTGCGTTTAAGAACTGATCTGCACTTAACTCGCAAAATTTGGCACATCTCTACAGGACTTGCAGGTCTAGTTGCGTATAAGAAATCAGGCATTTCTGTAGATAATGTTGCTTACATTCTCTTGGCCTTTGCCGTTGCTGCTTTCTTGTTCGAGTTTTTGCGTTTAAGAAATCCAAAGGTGAACCAAGTGGCCATGCTTCTTATGAAGCCAGTAATGAGGGAATCGGAGAGGAACTCAGTAAGTGGGTTACCTTTTTATGCTCTAGGTGTCTCTCTTGCGCTTTTCTTCTTCCCTGAACGCATTGCTATTCTTGCTATCTTATTCTTAATCTTTGCTGATCCAATCGCTTCATTCTTTGGAATCCTTTACGGAAGAGACAAGATCCTTCCAAATAAGTCACTTCAAGGAACGATTGCAGCTTTCTCAGTTTGTTACTTAGCAACTATCGTGTACGGATTGATTTATGTCGGGCCAAGCACACACCTTTTAGTGTTTGCTATCTTGGCCGGAATCATCGGTGCGATTTCTGAGATGTGTTCTCAATTTGTCGATGACAACCTATGTATTCCAGTTGTGTCTGGACTAGGTCTTTACCTGGTGAACTTCATCGTTCCCCTGTTCTAAAAAATTAAATAGCATTTTTAATATCGGTATCAGGTTCGAGGCGTTCAAAGTTTTTGATCGCCTCGCTCATGGCCGTGTCTTCTATCTCCGGGGCTTTTCCACGAAGAAGAGCATCCATCATGCGAATGCGCTCAGAGAGTGAAACACTCGTCAGGAAGATTTCTTTAAGCTCCACATCTTTTAAAACCAAGAGACAAAGGTTGTTGATGAGCCTGGTGGGCGAGTTCATTTCTTTTAAAAAGCGCTCGCGCTCTTTGGTGCTGGTGATGTGGCGGTTGAGCCAGTTTTCTAAAATCACATGCAGGCGTCCAACTGAATCGTCGAGAATGACGGCCTGGTCTTGAACATCGAAATAATCTTCGACTTGAAAAATAGGAAAGGGAAGATGCTGTTCTTGAATGAGAAGCTTCACTCGCGCGAGCCCTTGCACCAACACGGTCATGCTTTTGTCGTCATTGTGCTCTAAAAGCAAAATGCGTCCAACTGTTCCAATCTTATTAGCTCGCAGACTTGGGTGATAGAAGGCCAGGTGTTGACCTTGCTCATAACACTCCAGGAGAACATCCTTGGAAATTCCGTCGTTCACCGTCAGCGGAATCACCGTCTGTGGGAAGAAGACGTTGTTGAATAAATAGAGAGTTGGGAAAGAGTGCTTCATGACGCCATTTTATCAGAGGGGCTAAAAACACTGTAATTCATGCTTACTCCCTTGAAATCTCATGCCCCCCCTGAGAGAATATCGCCAATTCTTAGAGGATTTATGATTTATTATTTAACCCCTTCGGCCCACAGGACAATTTGGGGTGGACAACATTTAGAAAGTTTAAAAAACCTTCCAGTTTCAAGAGGAGCTGATCCCTATGGTGAAACATGGGAAATTTCAGTTCATCCTCAGGGGCCAAGTTTTTGTCAGGGAAAAAAATTAGAAGTTTCAAGTCATGCAGAACTTCCTTACTTGGTTAAAATTCTCGATACATCAAAAAATCTTTCTGTTCAGGTTCATCCCGATGATGAGTATGCCCGAGTTCATGAAAACAGCAGTGGAAAAGCTGAATGTTATGTCATTATCGCTTGCGAAAGAAATGCGATTTTATACCTGGGAATGAAGCCTGGTGTGACTAGAGAATCTTTCCTGAAAGGTTTAGAAAATAAGAAAAATATGAGCGAGTACATGAATGCTTTCGAGGTTAAACCTGGAGACTTTTTCTTTACTCCTCCTGGATCAATTCACGCCATCGGTGCTGGTATTACCATGGCCGAAGTTCAACAGAGCTCGGGAATCACTTACCGCGTCTGGGACTGGGATCGCCTGGATTCCGAAGGAAAACCGAGACAACTTCATGTGGAAAAATCACTAGATGTTATCAACTTTGATCCGTCGGCCAACACAAAAGAATTTTTTAAATTCACTGAAAATATTTTTAATCATAATGGGGCCAAGGTCTTAGCTGAGCATCCGGATTTTAAATTAACTTTGGTGAATTTGAAGAAGGGACAAAAAATTTCGCTTCCATTATCTCAATCCAAAAGACTTCCTTCGATTTTAAATCTGCAAGGAAAGTTATCGGTGAATAATCATCTCGTCGAAGCTTACAATTCTGTTTTACTTAAAGGTGAGACGGAATTGAATGTTGTCGGAGTAGATGGGACTTCGTTTCTTTTCATTCAGTAGGGAGAAAGAAAAAAGAAAAAAGCCTGCTGCCAAAAAAAATGCGAGAGCATTTTTACTTGTTACACAAATGTAGTGAGATGAATTTCTTTTTTGGAGTTTTGGCAGCCATTGGAAGTAGGGAGAAAGAAAAAAGCCTTGCCTCATTGGGGGAAAAGACAAGGCCTTGATACCGCTTTTCGATGGGGGGGGGATAAGCGGTGTTAACTATTTCTTTTCGCAAGTTAATGGATACGTCACTTCATGCCCAGTTCTCGACTTGATAATGATGTAGTCATTAACATCAGAGAAGCTGTTTGTATCTGCAATATGGATTGTGTGTTTTTGATTTTCGAAATCCACAATTTTAGTCAATCCCATTTCATTAGATTTTGTTCTTCCTACGACAGAAGCCAACTCTCTTTTTGCATGAGAATCAAATTCATTGAAGAAAGTTACTTTTTTATCACTTACTTCAAAGATTTTATTCATACGTGGAGTGTGGCAAAGAATGCTTGCTTCTACTTCAGTGTTGAATGTTAGTAAGGCTAAAAATGTAAAAACTAATGCTTTCATAACGTACTCTCTTTTGAGGTTTGTTACCTATACATAGAGCAAGGGGAATGCCAATTTTGGGACTGTGTATTTTAGGGGTTAGAGAGGGGAGGGTGTCTAAAGATTTACGGCCGTCTAAAAAAGTGACAATTTTTTAGACGGCCAGGTAAAGATTACTACTTAGAAGAAATAAGTTCAAAGGCCATAAAAAGCGTTCTTTGGGTCTTTCCGAAGTTGTTATCACTGACGACTACTAAGGACCTATTCCCATTGGCCAGGAGTGGTCCAAAAGCGATTCCTTCGATGTTATCCAGCTCCTTTATAGTCATCTGTGGGATGAAGTCATCCAGGTCGGCCACAAGCTCTTTTTCAACAGCTACGAAACTCTGGTCTTTAAGAGACTCCATCTTAGAGATGTCTGTGGTCTTATCAGTGATCGTGCATTTAAAGATGCGGATAACGTTTTTATTGATGAAAGGAATCCAGCTGCGCTCCATTGTATAGAAAGTCTTATCATTAATGGCCGCGATATCAACCAGACCATTTTCTCCAGTTGTTAAATCTGCTTTTTCTTCAGACTTTTCAGTTCCCACAGCGGCCTTGATGGCCTCTACCTTATCTAGCTGGTAGGCGATTTCAGTTGTTGGTTTTAGGTCTTTATAAAGAATAATGCGCGTGTGAGAGCTATAAGAGATCGTCGTAATCGGGCCGTCTTGAAATAAGGCCTCTTCGCTTCCCATGTAAGTTGTCTTTCCATCAAGGCTCGTTGAAAGAGCTTCAAAAGAGTGGTTGTCGCGCGAGCCATAAAGTTTATCTGTGTGCTCTTTTCTTGGAAGCAGGAATTTTTCTGGAATAGAAATCATGCCGACAAAATCGCCCATGCGGTTAAAGCGGTAAAGTTCTGGAGGGGTTGGTTTCGTGCGGTTGATGGCGCCTTCAGAGCTGATTAAAACATCATTTCCATAGAGAGCGATTCCTTCAAAATCGGCTTCGCCTTTCTTAAAAAAATTGCCGGCCTTATTTTTTAATCTCACAACAACAGCAGGTTTAACTGAAAAAGATTTCTCAGTTAAGGAGATATCGAATTCGTAAAAGCGCGTCTCATTGACGAGAGATTTATCGTCGCTCACCGCCAGCATGCGCTTTTTATTTTTGTCATAAGCAATACCAGAAAGACCACCTATTTCAGTTTTCGCAAACATCTCTCCAGTAGGAAAAGTCACGTCTCCGATAAAGCGAAGTTTATCGGCAGCATAAGAGTAGTTGAGAGTTGTAATAAGAAAAAACGCCAGGAGAGTTCTAACTGTTTTAGTCACATTATGTCCTTGTGGTAAGCCCTAATATAGCGGTAAAATATTAACCACAAATACCTTCTACGACAAAGAGTTTATATGCGAAAAATCACTCTCAAATCTTCATTACTTTTGTGTTTTTTATTTATTAGCAAAAACACTCATGCAGGTGTTCAGGAAGATTTTCAGAAAATCATTAAGAAACATCACTTCGCTGAGTCAACTCTTGGTTTATATGTTGAAGATGATGGAAAGAAAGTTGTCGATATCAACGCTGGAAAGTTGATGGTTCCAGCTTCACTGACAAAAGTGGTAACGGGCGGAGCGATTCTTACAAAACTTCCACTCAATATTAAATTCGTCACCGAGCTATGGAGCAAAGCACCTATTGAAGGTGAGAGCCTGAAAGGGGCCCTTTGTATTAAAGGCGGAGGAGATCCATCGTTTGTTTCGGAAAAAATGTGGTATCTGGTCAATGAGTTCACTCGCAGTGGTGTAAAAACAATTGAAGGAGATATCCTGATTGATGCCAGCCGCTTTGATTCAGAGCTCTTTGATGCTGGAAGAGATTCTGTGCGTGTTGACCGCGCTTACGATGCGCCGGTGTCTCCGGTTTCTTTTAACTGGAACAGCGTCAACGTTTATATTCGCCCGGGACTAAAAGAAAACGACCCGGCCAGAGTTTTCCTTGATCCAATCAACGATTATCTTGAATTAGAAAATAGAACGAAGACCGTCGCTAAGAGTGGTGTAAAGACGATTGAAGTCTCACGCGTAAAGATGGGGCTACGAGATAAGATCATTATTACTGGGAGCATTTCTCAAAACGCAGGTGAATCAGTTGTTTATAAGAGTATTTCAAACCCATCTCTGTGGACAGGGTATCACTTAAAGCAGTTCCTGCTACAGCGTGGAATTGTTGTTAAAGGAAATATCAAAGAAGGCGATTGTGAAAGCGATTCAAAAGTTCTGGCAAAAGTGGATTCAAAATACCTTAACGAAATGACCAGCGATATGCTGAAGTTCTCAAACAATTTTGTCGCGGAGATGCTGGTTAAAAACCTGGCGGCAGAAGAAATCACGAAAGGAAAAGGCGCTTCAATGAAAGATGGCATTGAAAGCATCAAGACTTATTTAGACAAGCTGGGTCTGAATAGAAAAGATTATGTTTTAGAAAATGTCTCAGGCTTAACTCGCGATAATCGTTTTACTGCTAAACAACTGGCCTTAGTTTTAACGAGTATTAAAAACGACTTCCTGATCTTCCCTGAATTCCTCTCAGGGCTTCCTATTGCCGGTGTAGATGGCACGATGAAGAATCGTCTAAAGACGCAGGACTTTAGTCTAGTGCGTGCGAAGACTGGTTATCTTGACGGAGTGGTGGGACTTGCAGGATATGTAGGAAGAAAAGACAATTCCCCTTTGATTTTTGTTTTTATGTTTAATGGTGGATTTGATCAAGGCCTTGCGGCCAGACCACTTTTTGATGCCCTCATTTCTGAGCTTTTTAAATTATAGGTAAATACGTATGTCATTAGCACAAAAAAGAACGCAGACACTCTCACGTGAAGAATTAAAAAATGTTTTAGCCGTTGCCCGCGGAGAGCAGGCGGCAGATCTCATTATTAAGAATGTAAAAATCCTCGACCTGATCAATGGATCAACATTTGAGTCAGCGATTGCCATCGTGGGAAAAACGATTGCAGGTATTGGCTTAGAGTATTTAGATAACGATGTCCCAAAAGCGAAACGCTACCTGGATGCAGAAGGAGCAGTGGCCGTTCCTGGTTTTATTGATGGTCACTTGCATATTGAATCTTCAATGATGAATCCATTTGAATTTGAGCGCATGACTCTTCCGATTGGAACGACAACAGCAATCTGTGATCCGCACGAAATCACCAACGTCATGGGTGATAAAGGGTACTCGTGGTTTTTGCGCTCATCAGAATTAATGCACCAGAATCTTTTCGTGCAAACTTCTTCATGTGTTCCGGCCCTTCCGGGGTTTGAGAGCAACGGGGGAGAGTTTAAGTTAGAAGAGATGCTCAAATACAAACAGCACCCTAACGTTTTAGGATTAGCGGAAATGATGAACTTCCCGGGAGTCATTAATGCTAACGATGCCGTTTTAGATAAGATTGAAGCTTATTCGGATTACAACCTTGATGGACACTCGCCACTTGTTCGCGGAAAAGCGCTAAACGCTTATATTGCTGCCGGCATTCAAAACTGCCATGAGACAGTGACGAAAGAAGAAGGTTTTGAAAAATTGCAAAAGGGAATGGCGCTTATTATCCGCGAAGGCTCTGTTGCAAAAAATATCAAAACCCTGGCTCCGCTGGTGAGTGAATTTAATTCAACTCAATGTCTTCTGTGCACAGACGACAGGAATCCATACGAAATCCTGGAAGAAGGACACATTAACTACCTGATCAAAAAAATGATCAACGAAATGAAAATGGAGCCGCATATTGCTTACCGCTTATCTTCTTATTCAGCGGCAAAACATTTTGGCCTAAAGAGGCTGGGGTTAATTGCTCCGGGGAAACAAGCTGATATCGTTTTACTAAATGACGTTCGCTCCGTTGATATCAAAGACGTACTAATCGCCGGAAAAAGAGTGGCGGATTTAAAACTTGATGATTCAATCAACGAGAAATTAACAAAGTCTCTTCCACCTTTAGAAAATACAATCAAAAGAAAGCCGCTTAAAGAAAGCGATTTCGCTTACAATTTAAAAGCTGGCAAATACAACGTTATTGAAATCGTCAAAGACGAAATTATCACTAACCATTTAGTCGTAAATTACGATGGAAAGAAATTCGATCAAGACGACATTCTTTTTATGGCTAATATCGAACGCTATGGCTCTGAATTAAAACCGGCTCTAGGTCTGGTGAAAGGAACGGGATTAAAGAGAGGGGCTATTGCGGCTTCTGTGGCCCACGACTCACACAACTTAATGGTGATTGGTGCCTCGCTTGAAGATATGGTGACTGCGGTTAACGCTCTTATCGCTTCAGGAGGAGGGTTGTGTGTGGCCCTGGATAAAAAGGTCACAGGCATTTTAGAACTTCCTCTAGCTGGTCTTTTAAGTTTAAAGACGGGAGGAGAGCTCTTCCACGATATTAAAAAACTAAAGACTGCCTACAAAGAGTGTGGAGTCATTCTCGATGAACCATTTATCCAGATGGCCTTCCTTGCTTTGCCAGTTATCCCGAAACTAAAACTTACTGACCGCGGTTTATTTGATGTGACAACATTTTCGTACATTTCACTTGAGGCGAAATGAACTGGTACGTCTACGTCATCTTAACCACGAAGGGAAAACTCTACACAGGAATTTCCACTGATCCTGAAAGGCGCTTTGTTGAACATTTATGTGATTCAAAAAAAGGCGCCAAATACTTCAGGACAGATTCTCCGGTGATGATTGTTCACCTGGAAGAGTTTGAGACGATGTCAGAAGCTCTAAAAAGAGAAATCGCTATTAAAAAATGGCCTGCGAGCAAAAAGCGCGGGCTCATCCCTCCAGAGATTAATTAATATCACTAAATAAACAATTCCCATTGTCTTTTTTATCTATAAACTATTTAGGTAATAATAAGAATGGAATTTTTTATGATCATCTTTAAAAAGACAATTCTCGCATTGACCGGACTTTTTATCTGCATTTTCTTAATTGCCCATTTAGGAGCAAATTTTCTTTTGCTCTTACCAGAAGAGCAGGCACGTGTGATGTACAACAATTACTCTTCTGCATTAAGAGGAAATGTTTTTATCTCAGTGATTGCTTATATTAACTATGCCTGCATTTTATTTCATGTTGGTTACGCCATTGTCGTAACTCGTAGAAATAAAGCGGCCAGAAATGATCGTTATCTGATAAATCACACTTCTGAAAACTCTAGCTGGACTTCTCAGAACATGATGCTTCTTGGGGCCATCATTTTTTGCTTCATTGTTATCCACATGGCCAATTTTTGGTTTAAAGTTAAAATTCAAGGTCACCATGAAGACCTCTATCAAATGGTCATTGATTTATTTAAAGACCCTATTTATCTCGCGATTTACGTCATTGCTTCTTTGCCATTGGGTTTACATCTCTCTCATGGAGTTCAAAGTGCTTTTAAAACATTGGGACTTTATCACCATCGGTATGTGGGTTGGATGGCCCGTATTTCTATGGCCTATGCCTTGGTTATCGGCTGTGGCTTCGGCATTATTCCCATCATTCTCTTTTTTAGGTAGGTCGTTATGAAATTAGATGCAAAAATCCCGACAGGTGACTTGAAAGATAAATGGAAAAATTATCAATCCCATTGTCGATTAATCAATCCTGCGAATAAAAGAAAATTGGATATCATTGTCGTCGGATCTGGACTTGCAGGGGCGGGGGCAGCCGCCACGCTGGCCGAAGGTGGCTATAATGTAAAATGCTTTTGCTTTCAAGATACACCAAGAAGGGCCCACTCAATTGCAGCTCAAGGTGGTATCAACGCTGCTAAAAATTATCAAAATGATGGCGATAATACATGGAGAATGTTCTATGACACTTTAAAAGGTGGAGACTTTCGTTCTCGTGAAGCTAATGTCTATCGCCTGGCCGAACTTTCAGCCCCTTTGATTGATCACTTTGCCCAGCAAGGAGTTCCTTTTGCCCGCGAATACGGCGGAGTCCTGGCCAATCGAAGTTTCGGAGGCGTTCAAGTTCAAAGAACATTCTATGCACGCGGACAGACGGGACAACAACTATTACTGGCAAGTTACTCACAATTATCAAGACAGATTGCTGCTAAGAAGGTGCAGATGTTCTCTCGCCATGAGGTTCAGGAAATTGTTGTCATTGATGGCAAGGCCCGTGGTGTGATTGTTCGCGACCTGGTAAGCGGTGAGTTGAGTCGTCACAGTGCACATGCAGTTGTTTTGGCCACTGGTGGTTATTCAAAAGTCTTCTTCCTGTCTACACTCGCAATGAACTGTAATGGTAGTGCAATATGGAAAGCACACAAAAAAGGGGCGCTGTTTGCTTCTCCAAGTTTTACACAAATTCACCCGACGGCTTTACCTCAAGGAAGTGAAACGCAATCAAAGTTAACTTTGATGAGTGAATCACTTAGAAACGATGGGCGCATTTGGGTACCCAAGAATAAGGATGAGAAACGGGCGCCAAATGACATCCCAGAAGAAGAGAGAGACTACTATCTTGAAAGGAGGTACCCGGCCTTTGGTAACCTGGCCCCAAGAGATATTTCTTCTCGAGCAGCAAAAGAAAGAATTGATGCTGGTTATGGAGTAGGGCCTCTCAAAAATGCAGTGTACCTGGATTTTAAGCATTCAATAGCTCGTTTAGGGAAAGATACGATTAAAAGTCGTTACGGCAATTTATTTGAAATGTATTTGAAGATCACTGGCATCGATGCTTATACAGAGCCTATGAAGATTTCTCCCGCTCCTCATTTTTCGATGGGAGGTCTTTGGGTGGATTACGAGTTGCACACAACTCTTCCGGGTTTATATGCCATCGGAGAATGTAATTTTGCCGATCACGGGGCAAACCGCCTGGGAGCAAATTCATTGTTGCAGGCAAGTGTTGATGGTTATTTCATCCTGCCATTAACCATTGGAAATTATCTCGCTGACGATTTAAAGACTGGAAAAATTTCTACCGACCATGCTGCTTTTAGTGAAGCAGAGGCTTCTGTAAAAAATAAATTCGAAAAAATTATCAATAACAACGGCACTAAAACAGTTGACTCTCTTCATAGAAGATTGGGGAAAATTATGTGGCAGGAGTGTGCCATGAGCAGAACCAAAGAAGGACTTGAAAAAGCGATCAGAGAAATCAGAGAGCTCAGAGAAGAATTCTATAAAGAAGTAAAAGTCACCGGCAAAATCCAGGAGTTTAATCAGGAGTTAGATAAAGCTTCGCGTTTGGTTGATTTTTTGGAGATGGCAGAGCTGATGTGTGTTGATGCCCTGGAGAGGAATGAATCTTGTGGAGCTCACTTTCGTGAAGAGTATCAAACCTCCGATGGCGAAGCACTTAGAAATGATGAAAGTTATTCTTATGTTTCAGCTTGGGAATTTAAAAATGTAGGAAATTTTATTCTTCATAAAGAAGAGTTAAAATTTGAATTTGTGCAACCTTCTGTCAGAAGTTACAAGTAGGTATAAAAATGAAAATCAATTTTAAAATCTGGCGCCAGAATAATAGTAAAATGAAAGGTCATTTTAAAGTTTACCCGCTGGAGAACATCACTGCTGATATGTCCTTGCTGGAAGCACTGGACTTGTTAAATGAAGAGCTGGTTGAAAAAGGAGAAACTGCTGTTGCTTTTGATCACGATTGCCGCGAAGGAATTTGTGGGCAATGCGGGATTTTTATCAATGGTCGGGCCCATGGGCCACATGATAACCAGACAACTTGTCAGGTGCACATGAGAAGCTTTGAAGACCAATCGACTATTGTGCTTGAGCCTTTCAGGGCCAATGCTTTTCCCATTGTTAAAGACCTGGTGGTCAACCGTTCGAGTTTTGACCGTATTATTCAAAAAGGTGGATTTATTTCTGCTAATACAGGTGGAGCACCCGAGGCGAATTCTATCCCTATAGGGAAAGAACGTGCCGATTACGCCATGGATATGGCCGCTTGTATTGGTTGTGGAGCATGCGTAGCAACTTGCAAAAACGCATCAGCAGCTCTTTTTACTTCAGCAAAAATAAATCATTTAAATGCACTACCACAGGGAAATGAAGAGGCTTTGAGCAGGACATACAATTTAGTTGAGCAAATGCAAGAGGAAGGTTTCGGGCATTGCTCTTTTACAGGTGCCTGCGAAGTTGAGTGTCCTGAACATATTCCTTTAACTTCTATCGCCAAAATGAATTTTGACTATATGAAAGCTGTGGCCTTTAAAAAGTAGACTTAGGTTTTTTAAAGGTCATATACTTTGTACATGAAAGAGTTTGAAGAAAAATTTGCAGAAAAGATTAATAGTGCTCTGGGGAGCAAAGACCCGGCCCATGATCTTGCTCACGTTCATCGTGTTGTGACTACTGTTAAGCGTTTAGCTAAAGAAGAAAACGCCGATGAAAATATTGTGATCCCTGCGGCCTGGTTACACGATCTAGTCAATCTTCCGAAAGATCATCCCGACCGAAAAAGAGCTTCGGTTCTCGCTGCTGATGAAGCCATTGTTTTTCTCAAGAGTGTGGAGTACCCGGAAAAATATTTTCAAGGTATTCATCACGCTATTTGCGCCCATAGTTTTTCTGCGAGCATAAGGCCAGAAACGATCGAAGCGCAGATTGTTCAAGACGCCGATCGTTTGGATGCGCTCGGGGCTATTGGATTGGGAAGGCTTTTTTCAGTTATCACACAACTACAAAGACCATTTTATGATTTAGCCGATCCTTTTGCTGAGAATCGTCCTTTAAATGATAAGTTATACGGAATTGATCATATACATATCAAACTGAAGTCCATCGCCACAACCATGAATACGGCATCTGCTAAGGCCGAGGGACTCCGAAGGATGAAGTATATTGATGAGTTTTTAAATCAATTAAAGTCAGAGATCCTTTTTTGACACTATAGTGTTTCCTTTATGATTTTTATTACAGTAGAATTTGACTATGAAAAAGCAAAAGCTCAAAATTGCGATTGCTGGCGCCTCTGGTTTTATCGGTCAACGACTGATTGAACATCTTTTAAAAAATACCGACTATGAATTGATTGGTTTTAGCCGTTTTAGCAGAAAAAGCGACAACCCTCGTCTTGAATGGAGAGAGTGCGATTTATTTTCATTGCTTGAAATTGAGCGGGCCTTAAAAGATGTCGATGTGGCCTTTTATCTTGTTCATTCCATGCTCCCATCTGCCAATCTGGATCAGGGAAGTTTTGCAGACTATGATTTACTTCTGGCCGATAACTTTGCCCGCTCGGCCAATACCAATAATGTCAAACAAGTGATTTATCTTGGTGGCTTACTTCCTTCTAATATTGAGAATCTCTCTAAACATCTGGAGAGCCGATTGGAAGTCGAGCAGGTTTTTAGAGAGAAGAATTTTGCACTCACGACCTTTCGTGCAGGTTTAATTATCGGGGCCAATGGCTCTTCATTTAAGATCATGTACAAACTGGTCAATCGCTTGCCTGTGATGATTTGTCCTCAATGGGTAAACAATCCAATGACGCCAATTGGTGTTGATGATGTGACCAAATGCCTGGCGACAGTTATAGATAGTGATCAGTATTACGATCAAACTTTTGATCTTTCGGGAAGCGGCCAATACACCTATCTGGACTTAATGCAAATAATAAGTGAGAGATTAAAACTTAAGCGCTATTACATAAAAGTTCCTGTGCATTTTGTAGGTTTCTCAAAACTCTGGGTGAGACTGATTACTCAGGAAAATAAGGAGCTTGTTTATCCACTCCTTGATTCCATTCGCTACCCGATGATCTGTAACCCAGAGAGACAGTTTGCTCTTAAAGGTCATCGTTTTAAAAATTTTGAAGAGTGTCTGGAAGAAGCTTTAACTCATAGTGAGGCCATCGAAAGAAAGCCCTTTGTAAAAAAGAATCATCGTTTTGTACGTTCAGTTCAACGCCTACCTGTTCCTTCTTTTATGAATGCCCAGGATGCGGCACTGGAGTATATGAAATGGCTTCCTCAGGTTTTTTCTCCGCTTATTAAAGTGCAGGTGGAGGATGACCTGGTCGACTTTTCACTATTTCATCACAGAATCGTTCTCTTGAAGCTTAAATATTCTAAAGAAAGAAGCACTCTGAATCGTGCTTTATTTTATATTGTTGGTGGAAGTCTGGTTCGCTTCAATGAAAAAAGCCGACTTGAATTTAGAGAGACGTTGCCAGTGAAGGGCAAGCGCTACATCATAACCGCCATCCATGATTTTGAACCTTCACTCCCATGGATCATCTACATTATCACTCAGGCCCTAGTGCATCTTGAAGTGATGCGGGCCTTCGGACGCCACTTGGAAAAGAAGTCGCAAATGCGCAGTATATAACTAAAATTTAGTATTGCGCTGCTTGTAAAGGCTTGGTCTATCCTGAAGTCTCTTGACTATGACTTCTCATGCGAGTTTTATATTAGCATTAACTTAAAGAGGTTTTAAGAGAATGAGAAAAGCAGATAACTGGCAAGACGCATTTAAACTTTTAGTTGAAGGTAACCGTGCTTTCTACGAAGGACAAACAACTCACCCGGAAAGAGGAAGAGAGGTTATGTTCTCTCAGTATCTTGGTCAGCAGCCATTTGCCGCTATTTTAAGTTGTGCCGATTCTCGCGTTGTACCCGAGCTGGTATTTGACGTAGGGATCGGAGATCTTTTTACCTGCAGAATTGCCGGAACTGTCTTATCTGATGCTGTTATCGGCAGCATCGAGATGGCCGTAGAAGTTCTTGGAGTCACGCTTATCGTCGTTATGGGACATGAAAACTGTGGAGCTTTCCGCGCTTGTATGAACCCTGAAAAACACCCAAACATCAAAGGGATTTCTTGGCAGCTTATTCCAATCATTGAAGAGCTTCGCCCTGTTCACGGACACAATCCAACAGACCACTTATATTATTCAATCATCGCCAACGCTAGAAAAGTAGCTCAACAGCTACAAACTGTTGGTCCGGTTCTAAGCCCGGGGATCAAGTCTGGAAAACTAAAAATCATCCCAGCTTATCACTCGCTGACAACTGGTAAGGTGACGTTCTTCGAACCGATTAACTAATCGAGAAACTCACATAAATTTTGCGCACCCAGGACAACGGCAGCAATCCCTTGTCCTGGGTATTGCGTGTCTCCCAGCATGTAGAAATTTTGCACAGGGGATCTCGCTACTAAAAAATCAATTGGGTTTCTTCTTAGCGAATGAGGAATTCCACCCACCAGGCCGTGAAAACGGTGAGTGTACTTGATAAATGTTTTAGGTGTCCCGGTCATTACATTTTTTAAGTCTTCATCTTTCAAGTCAAATTTCTCTTTTAGAACATTCAAAATAAATTGAGCGCACTCTTCTTTTTTCTTTTGGTAATCTTCTTTAGTTAAATTCATCCACTCTTTAGATTTTGTATGTGTTGAAATGGTCACAACCTGTCTGCCATTAATTGATCTTTCTTGGTCATGGGGATGAGACAGAGAGACAAAAAAAGAGCGGGTCTTACAATGAGGAATTGAGTCAGTGTGAATTTGATAGTAGAGGCCTTCGCGTTTTTCATTGAGCGGAATCGTTAAATAGATCATAAAAGCAGACCAGCATGCTGAAGGATCAGGTGCAGGATAGCGTTGAAAAAATGCTTTAACTCTCTTTTCATCAAAGAGCTCCGAATGATTCCAGATTGGAATCGTTGAAACAACTTTTTTCCCTCTTATCGTTTGTTTACTGGTCACGACTTCAAAGCCGTTTTGTCCATCATTAAGAGGCGTAATTTTTTTGACCGTATGACGATAAAAAATGTGTGAGCATTTGGCGGCCAGGGCCTTCGAGAAGGCCTTCATCCCACCCGTGGCGTAATAAGTGTCATCAGGATAAGAGAGCCCCATGGCCCCCATCAAAAGTGGAGTATCACTCATGTGATTTTGAGCTGTAATGAAAAGGAGTTCATCCAGCATCGAAAGATATCCGGAGTCATTTATTTTTAAAGCGCGAAGCTCACTCTCAACACTGGTAAAAAGGGCCGGCAATGACGAGAGAGCTTTTAATGTATCTAATTTTAAAAATCCAGTTACGGCCCCAATTGATCGAAGAGGGATATTTTTAAAGGCACTGGATAAGTGCCAGCCTTTTTCTTCAATATCACTTAAGCGGCTCCAGAGTTTTTCATGATCAATGCCCGGGAATTTTTTTTCTAATTCGTTTCTCCATTTTTTTTGGTCTTTAAAACGAAAGATTGTTTTATCCGGCAAGATGGAAACAATTCCAGGATCGATTGCAGTGAGATTTAATGGAAGGTTTAGTTCTTTAATCAGGTTAAATAGTGGTCTGTTTTCCTTTAGACCAGAAAGAGTTGTGGCCCCAGCATCAAAGGTATAACCTTCGCGTTCAAAATAAGACGAGCAGCCACCCGGCAGGGAGTGGGCCTCAAGCACAGCAACTTTAAATCCTTTTTTTTCCATTAATGCAGCAAAGGTAAGTCCTGAACTGCCGGCACCAATGACAATATAGTCGAATTCCATAAGTTGATTTTATATCTCAAATAGGATGAATGGAATGGTGTCTAAGGAATGGTTAGATGTTAATCGTCGTCTTCTTCGTTGTCGTACGAATAATCGTCTTCCCAGGAGTCATTAAACTCCGCTGGAACGTTTGGATCGGCCTTATCCTTGTATCCGTAAGGACAGTTAAGACAACCGCTCTGACAGCAATGACCGCGTTTTAAAAGATAGTGAGCAGTGAAGACCAGATTGCCGTCTTCGTTGATTATGTAGTCGATGTTTTCAATGAGAGTAGGAGTGTTCATTCAGCTTAAATAAAAACGGCTCCCGAAGGAGCCGCCGTATATGGATAGTCTTTAAAAAAAGATTATTCTCTTCTTCCGCGTCCACCGCCGAATCCACCACGTCCACCGCCATCACGGTTTCCGCCGCCGAATCCACCACGTGAACCGCCTCCACCAAATCCACCACCAGTTCTTTCTGGTTGAGGTTTAGCTTCAGAAACTCTTAGTGAACGTCCTTCGAACTCTTGACCATCAAGTTGTGATACAGCGTTTTGAGCTCCATCATCTGAATCCATTTCTACGAATCCGAAACCTTTTGATCTACCAGTTTCGCGATCGATGATGATTTTCACAGATGCAACTGATCCAGCTGAAGAGAAGTGCTCTTTTAGCGATTCTTCTTTTGCTGAGTAAGGAAGGTTTCCAACATACAATTTAGTAGCCATACAAAAAACTCCAAAAAAATGGTCAAAGACAGGTAATTTCTTAGGACCAAAGTAACTATTAGACCTCAGGTATAACACGATTCATATTCTGGGCAAACATAAAATTAAAGAAATTTGCTTCACAGCACTTTGCGTAATCTTACATTGTCTATTAAACTTTTATGGAACACTTTTTCGAGGGGATTTTATGGAGAAAATTTGGCTTAAAAACTATCAGTCTGGCGTTCCTGCGACCATCGAAGATCAGATGCAAAAGTACCATTCCTTAGGCGACTTAATGGATGAGAGTTTTGGTAAATTCTCTCAAGTAGAAGCCTTTAATTGCATGGGCAAAGGCCTTACTTATCAAGAGGTTGATCAGCTAAGCCGCCAGTTTGCCAGCTACCTACAAAACGATCTTAAGCTACAAAAAGGGGACCGCGTGGCCCTGATGATGCCCAATATTCTGCAATACCCAGTGGCCTTATTTGGTATCCTAAGGGGTGGATTCGTCGCAGTAAACGTCAACCCACTTTACACGGCACGTGAACTTCAGCACCAGCTCAAGGACTCGGGGGCTAAGGCCATCGTTATTTTCGAAAATGCCTGTCATACCCTTCAAGGGGTCCTGGATAAGACCGACTGTAAACATGTTTTGACAACAAATATTGGCGATATGCTTGGTTTCCCGAAATCGATGATCGTGAACTTCGTGATCAAGAAAATTAAGAAAATGGTTCCAGCGTGGAGTATTCCAAGTGCGAAGAGTTTTATGTCTGAACTGCGCATGGCCGATGCAAGTAAATTTAGAAAGCCAAGTATGAGTCAATCAGATATCGCTTTTTTACAATACACTGGTGGAACAACAGGTGTAGCCAAAGGTGCTATTCTCACTCATCAAAATATGGTGGCGAATATGTGTCAGGCGCGCGCGTGGCTTTCTCCAGCGATTGGCGGACAGACAGAAATTCTCATTTCACCACTTCCGCTTTACCACATTTTCTCACTGACTGTTTCAATGGTGTTTGTTTCAATTGGAGCGACAAACGTTCTCATTACAAACCCAAGAGACATGAAGGCCTTTATTGGTGAGTTGAGAAAATGGAAGTTTACAGTTCTCCCGGGTGTAAACACACTTTTCAATGGCCTATTAAACCAGCCAGATTTTAAAACTCTGGATTTCTCTACAATGAAAATTGCTCTTGGTGGAGGAATGGCCGTACAAAAAGCTGTTGCCGATAAATGGAAAAGCGTGACTGGAAAAGTTTTACTCGAAGCCTATGGATTAACAGAAACATCACCAGCTGCTTGTATCAACCCTATTAATCTAAAAGACTATAATGGCTTTATCGGTCTTCCGATCCCTTCTACAGACGTAGTGATCAAAGATGACAATGATAAAACTTTAGGTCTGAATGAAGTAGGTGAGATCTGTATTAAAGGCCCTCAAGTCATGCCAGGTTACTGGAACCGCGATGATGAAACAGCAAAAGTTATGACGTCGGATGGATACTTTAAAACAGGTGATATCGGATTCATGAATGACCAAGGTTATGTGAAAATCGTCGACCGTAAAAAAGATATGATCCTGGTCTCAGGATTCAACGTTTATCCAAATGAGATTGAAGATGTTGTGGCCACTCATCCAAAAGTATTTGAAGTGGCGGCCATCGGAGTTCCTGATGAGAAATCAACGGAGGCCATTAAGCTTTTCATCGTGAAAAAAGATGAAAGTTTAACAGCGGAAGAAGTCATTGCTTTCTGCCGCAAAGAACTGACTGGATACAAAGTTCCAAAACTGGTTGAGTTTAGAACCGAACTTCCTAAGAGTAATGTTGGAAAGATTTTAAGAAAAGACCTAAGAAACTAAAATAAAAAGGCCCCATTATGGGGCCTTTTTTATTGTCCTGTTAATTCATCAATATGAACTTCAATGACACTTGAGTGAGAATCAGAGATTTTCTCTTCTTCTTTTTTAGTGCGGTCAAGCTGTTGTTCGTGAGCTCCATTCGTCTGAACCCCTTGAGCATCATTGGTCTCAACGACTCTCGCTCCTTTGACGTCGACACTTTCTGATTGGTCAGTGACTTCTTCTACACGAGCAGCTCCAGCGTCAGAATGAGTTGGATTATTTTGTATCCAAAAATATCTTTCAATACCAATTCCGGCAACGGCCACAGTTCCACCGGTAATCGCCGCCTGCTTAGGCGTGATGCTGGTGATTTTGGCATAAATGCGTTTTAAAATTCCTACTTTTTCTTCATCCGTTTGGTTTTTAATCGCACGGTTTTGAATGTAGGCGTTTATAACTTCTTTTACCTTTAGGAGTGGAGTCTCAATGAATTTTTTGTAGGCCACATCGGCCTTAGTAAGAGCGGCAAGCTCTCTGATAAAGACTTTATTAGTGATGCGGTAAACTCCATACGTCGTCGGTTGGAATTCTGATTTTTGAATCATGGCCGTGATGCGCTCAAGTTCTTTTTGCAATTCAGGGTTTGGTGCCTTGGCATTTTTAATCCCGTATTCAAATTCTCTTTGAACGATCGTTAACATATCAGTCAGCATCGCTTGTCTAATAATTCGGTCTTTGATTTTCCCATTTTTTAGAAGAGTTCCATCAAGGGCCTTGATCTCTTCTTTAAATCTTTTCACCTGGTAATCCAGGTCTTTTTCACTTTTTCTTAACGTCAGGATTTCTTCGACCATGACGCCATTGCGTTTAACAGTCACTTTAATATCGCGAACTTCATCTTTTTTAAGCTTTAATTTTTTTAGCAGAGAAAGATTATATTGAAGAGAGATACGCTCTTCTAATAAATTGTCGACGTCCTTTTGATAAGACTCAAAAGACTTCATCCATCCTTCAACTGTTGCCATGTTTTTTGTTGCAGCAGGATCAACGGCAACGTCAGGGCTTACGATGCTATCAATTGTTTGAAAATATCTTTTAGCTTCAGTGACAACTTCTTCGTCGCTGAAAATATAAAAAGCCGGGTACTTATTGTTGTTCCAGTTTTTAATCGACTTGTTTAAAGAGATGCGTGCTTTGTTGATCCAGTTAAGTTTTGGGTGCTCAACAGTAACGAACTTATTAGAGAAGGTGATGAGTTTTTTATCAACTAAGGCCTTCTGTAAATCAGGTTCATAATTCTCTTTTAAGAATAGACTTTGGGCCAGTTCCTGACATGAGCCTGCCGCTTCTGCGGGCTCACGCAGAGACATTCTTTCTTCCGGCATATGTGAGCAGGAAGCAAGTAGAGTGAAAGCAGAAATAAGGAGTGACTTTTTCCAAATCATACCGATCTTGTCGGCTATTTCTTTAAATAAGTTTAATCTTTATTTTAAAACCTAAGTCTTTGAAATCTGAAATTTAACTAAAGTAATACCTGACAAAACCGATACGAGATTGATCTTTAATGTCTGGAGTAACTATGAAGTGGTTAAATTCTAGTGTCCTTATTCTATGTCTTATTCTTCAGTCGTGTTCGCTGAATTTCAGTGAATGGGGAAGGAAGCCGGCATCAGCTGCGAACTTTGATGATTTCGTCAATAAGATGAAAAGTTTCAAGACTCGTTTGATTGGCACGGAACAGGATGCGAATTGTTCTAAAGAGCAGATGGACGCTGACTTTAAGAAGCTTATGGCCTCTGTTAAGCGCGATTCATGTTCAGTGGATAATTACAGTCTCGACCGCGAAGAGTTTAATCAAAAGGCCTGTCCGAAAGTAAAAAAAGAAGGGTACTTTGACAAAGTTGTTAAAGCGACTATTCAAGAAGAGAAATCAAAAAAGAAACAACTGACTTATTTCCAGAATAAAATCGATCCGACATTTGTGGCCTTTACAACTGAGGCCCAGGGTTATTTAAAAACACTTGGACCGATTCTTCACAATGAAAATTACTCTCACGCAGACCGCGCAGAGTTACTGGCAACTTACGTTGAAAACGTTCTTCTTCCAGTAAGAGATGTTGTCGTGATCATGCGTTCGTATCTTCCAAAAGAAGATGATGGAAAGATTTTTTATCTTGGTCTTCAGCCTTATATGACTCCGGCCTTTGTTAAAGGTCTTGATCAAAGTGAGCTTGGGCTTATTACTCAGGGACCAAGCCCGGCCTCAAGTCCATTCTATTTAGAAATCCAGCCGGCAGAAAATGGGATTTATCGTCTAAGTTTTTCAGCGACTGATATTATCAGACGTGACGTAATCACTTTATTAAAAGCGCCATCGTCGAAGAACTACGTTATGGCCTTAAAGTGGATGACTCTGCATATGATGCTTTCTCAAGTGTATCTATACGATACCATTTTAGGAAGTCGTGCTGATTTGGCGATTCCCAATTCATGTCAAACACACTTTAACGGAAACCTTCCTCCAAAATTCAAATTCACTTACGAAGAAGGTGTTGGTGACCAGTTCCTTGAAAACATTCTGGCCAGCCATGGTCTGACATACAAAGAAGATGATAGTTCTTATCTTGATTACTATATCGATAACGTTAACAAAGACCCGACTAAAGAAGGTTATAGCGGTCTTGTTCCATTCGAAAACTATAAGAACGCTTTAAGAAGTGCTGAAGGCTCTGGACCTCAGGCCCTTGAACCACACTTTGATGATGTGGCCCACTTCCAGACGGTCATGTCGTACAAGTTAGGTGAAGCTCAAAGTGCGTTTAGAGCAAAAGTGAAAGGGCAAAATGTAACGTATGCGGGATTTGATATCTTCCAGAAAATGTTAGGGGATTTCCCGGCAGATGATATTGCTGAAGTGACATTGAAAAGTGGTGAAGTAAAACAACTTTACCCAGGAAAACAAAACTTATCTCCTTATCTGTTGGAGTTAATGCAACAAAATGGTTTCGTGGACTACAGTGATTTAATCACTGAGCGCATGAAGAAAAAATTTGTAGGTAGAAAAGTTAGCATTGATTTTCCATCAATGTACTCTTCACCTGTCTGGAGAGACTGGAGTTTAAGATACCTGGCAGACACTCTTTACCAACAAAGAAGTGCACCGACGAGTTCTGCTCTTTATAAAGTTGTGCAGAACGCCTGTATGATGGGAAGCCGCAGGTCTCCAGATTTGAATAAGATTTGTTTCGAAGGAAATAACATCCTGGCAAACCTTTCAGACTTCATGTCTGAATTCCGCACAGGAGAAAAATACGTTCCAACCAGAAGACTGGAAGAAACAAAATACAAAGAACTTTATCCCTTCCTGGGATTCATCTGGACAAACATGAGGGATCACCTTGCGCTTCTTCCGGATGCAAAACCATTTGAGCTTAACTTCCTTTTAGATCAGATGGCGGCTGGAAACCCATGGGCGAGATTGAAATTTAGCTACATGGTTGCCTTGGATCAGTTGGAGTATCAACAGGAAGGTATTCTTCCTCAGTACGATACAAAAAATTATTTCTCCAAAGCCAACGATCAGGTCATGTGTAAGATCAACAACGTGAGCGTTCAGTACAACACTCTTCAGAAGGCCGGAAAGATCCTGGGGCTGCATCTGCCACTTAGTTATAACCATGCCGGAAGACTGCTTAACTCGGGAGAGAAGAAGCAGATCTGGAGAAATATCCTGGATGATATTCAGCAAAGAAACGCACAGCTCTTCAGTGTAAAGAGAAATAATCAGGCGTATTATTCAATTGCTGAAAATATTTCTTATAAGACCATTCTTTCTGAGCAAGCAGCACTTGGAACAGGAACGACTCTAAGCCAGAAAGCGGTTTCAGAAATTAAAAATGTTTCAAAGAAAACAGAAGCGCAATTAGGGGATTTCTTCCTGAAGTTATACAACCTGCGCGATCCGGTTAAGCAGCAAGCGTTGTTTGAAGAGTTCTCTAAAGTAAACGGTATCGATAACACATTTAGTTTAAAACTAAACTTCCTGGCGCTGGATGATGCTTATAAAAAACCAATTTATAAAGACCTCTTAAAACAAGCGGCGCAAACGAGAAAACTGCAAATCCTGCAGGAGCTGGATCGTTTCTGTAAAATGGATATTAACGATGAAGTGCAGTTTAAAAACATTTTTTATTCGACAACGAAAGCGCAAAACGACTTAAACCAGATGGCAGGTCTTCCGGCCGTGCCTCAAGATGTTTTAAGCAAGATCAACGAAATGAGTTCAAGCGAATGGCGTGATATGTGGTGGGGGATTGGTTCCGGTGTCGCCGGAGTGGCCGCCATTATCGTCGGTGGTGCGTGTACGACTTTATCCGGTGGTATCTGTGCTCCGCTTGGTGGTGCGATGGCAGTTGCCGGCTTAGCTTCCCTGGGAATTCAGATCAAGCTAACTGGAAACGAACTGGAGAGAAAAGCTGAGGCCGATGTTTCAGAGGCCCAAATCAAAGTGATGGAGGATTTAGGTTTTGCCAACACAGGTAGCGCGGATGAAGTTCACCGCTCATACGCTTGGGCGGCTTTTGAGGCCATTAGTATTTTCCCTCTGATTGGTGTCGCGACCAGATCACTCGCTCTTGGACCTAAACTTGTGTACGTCTCAACTCAGTCGATGATGAGACAAACGGGTAAAGCTTCTTTTAAAGCAGCGGCTAAATCAGTGACTCAGGAAGAAGAAGTAAGAGCCGCTCACTTTTTATTAGGGTTTTCTAATACAGCAAAGAACGTAGGTGTGGATGCTAAAACTCTACAAAATGCGACGACCAAGATCTCAAAAATCAGAAAGCTTTATACTTCAGGTGAAATTAGTATGGAGCAAATGATGTCGCGAATTGGAGCAGTCCTTGATCCAATCAAGCGTGCTAAACTTGCTGTGGCCAAAACAGTAAAAGCTGAAATTGGTAGAGTCACGATTAAAGAATCAAAAGAGCAGATCGACCGTCAGGCCGCGACTATGATGGCCAACTATTTTGGGGATAACCCGAAAGAGATGCTTCGCCTAGTTCAAGGTTACTCTGGTGAGCGCTTAAATAAAGCTGTTCGTATCATGGGAGAAATTAATTCGACGGATAGAATTGGAAGACGCATTCCAATCTATAGTGGAGTGAAGGATTGGTTCCTGCGCATGAGAAACGAATCCTTAGCGAAAAACGCCGCGAAAATCCTACGTATTGAAAAAGAACTCAATGCGATGGGAAGCAGACCTGGACAGCTCAATGCTTATATCAATAAGAACATTGAAGACCTGACAGATATCTTTATCGATATCCCAATGAGAAAACGCGAAATTCCATATTTCGTTTTTGTTCAGGGGATGCCGGAGTTTAACTTCATCAAGGGAAGAAAGATTCCGCTTTTAAGTATGATGTCTGAAGGACAAACTTTACGCAGACTAGTGACAGCGAGAGCGCGCCTGGTACATGAGACTTATAAGTCGCAGGCGAGACTAACGTTGAAGCTAAAACGTTATGTAAAATCAGAAACGGCGTATGATGCTTTCAAGTCATTCCAGCTATCTGTTGCTGAGATGGCCAACCGTAAGACGGCTGCAGAGTCAGTTAAGGTTATGTCTCAATACCGTGCGGTTGAAGAGGCGATGACGAGAAAACTTTATGTAAGCTTTTCTAAGAGTGGTCAGAAAATGGAGTACAAGGCCTTTAAGGAATTGATCCTAAATCCTGCGACTCTTAAAGATAAAGCGACGGCCGAAGTTATCTGGGAATCCGTCCCAGCTGACGAGCTTCTTGGAATGAAAGAAGTAGGTGAGTTCGCTCACCGAGCTGTGCAGGAGCTGGCGAAGTATTCAGACATCGATTCATTTGAGCGATACTTAAATGCACTGAAAGTTTTAACAATCAACCGCAATGCCGCTGTTCTTGAAGTCATGTAATTACTTTTTGTTCAGGTGGTTTTTAAGATTAAGGGCGACATTTTCAAGATGTTTGAAATTGTCCCCTTGTCTTAATTTCAATTCTCTTTGATCCCCATTAAGTAAGTCTTCAACATACTTCTCAAAGGCGTAGAGAGGTCCTGCAGTTCTTTGTGATAAAAGCAGCCCGGCAATAAAGGAAACAGCTGTAAAGAGCAGAGTGATCGCCAGGTAACTGATAGCAAAACCAATGACAGTCGATTTACTGTGAATGTTAATTGATTGAAGAGTTAGTGTTAAGTACGAAAGAGAGAAGAGTCCTAAGACTAAACATGTGCATAGTGAGATGGTCGCAAACTTTAAAGCGAACTTCATCTGTTCTTTGGCATTAACCAGACCAAAACCTCTTTGATTCTCTGGATACCAGATGATTTTTTCTTTTGTAATCAATTTAACGACAATGATCGCAGCTCCAAACCATTGAAAGACATCCGCGGGATTAAAAACGATAGGAGGCAATCCCGGGATTTGCATGGGAAGAAAGTCTAATGTCCCGCCATGAATCGCACGGTCGACAACATTTCCTAAAACACCACCAGAAAGAAGTCCTAACCCGGCTTTTAAAAGTAGAAGTTCTGCAGGAAGGAGAATGATCATCATGACATAAACGAAAACTAAGAGCCCACCCATTGAGCAGAGAGTGACTAACGTCAAACTGGCCGGCAGGTCTTGAAGAGTTCCAAAAATAAATCCGCGATTGATATGGGCCGATTCCCCCGTCATCATTTGAGCTTTCCAGACAAAATCGATGACGAGGACAAGGGCGAATAAGCAAAGAGAAATCAGAATACCTTTTTTAAACATTATTTACCTGAGAGATTTTTCCAAATTGTAATCTGGCCTTCGATTTCTGCGGCGTTGGAATTACAATCGCTCCAGCAGTTATGTCTATTCGTTTTAAGTTTTGTAGAAATTTTAGAGCTTCCAATGTTAGTGAAATTCACCAGTCCACTTTCAACCACATTCGTGTGAGCTGTGGTTACGTTAGAGTGAGCGTGGAGAGGAGGCTGACTGTCGCCGTGGCAGTTCACGCAACGAGTGCGAAGAACCGGCCAGAGAGTCTGCTTAAATCCATCGACAGATGAAATTTTCGTCACTGGATTTGTCGGAGTTGTCCCCGTTCCAGTTGTCGGAGTAGTTGTCGTTGGCGCCTCAGATGTCCCAATGTGATCAAAAGCAAATGAAAGTTTGTCGCTGTCTAATCCCTTATCCTTTAAAAGAATCATTGAGTAATTTGAAAGGACGCCATCCGCCGCTGAGACTTTTTTATTCACGACCGTGTAAGTCGCATGTTGTGGATTGTACGAACCATTTACCAGAACTTTTAGTGATTTAACGTAAATGTCTTGAGTGGTCCTGATTCTTGGATTGGTTAGCTTGTAGCTGTACATATCGTATTCTTCGATATCAATATCCAGCATTGACCCACTCACGCCAGAAAGAGAAGAGATGGGCATGCTGATCGTAGACTTCAAGGCCTTGCTTGCATTTGGATCAAACATCGGGTCATTAGTAATCGTGATCTTTGATATTTTTAAACCATCATCGCGCTGTCGAAGTTCAACTCCAAAGTTAGATCCTCCGGCAATATAAAATGGAGAATCCTGGTATGAAGTTGTATTGGTTACTTCACGCCATTCAAAACCTTTTGTCAGTGTTCTGATGTGCCATTCTTTTGTATCTGAACCGGCAACTTTAACATAAACAGAATCAGAGTTGGCGTCTGGTGCGTTTACTAACATGTACACTTTGTAGAAATCTGAATTTGTCAGCTTGAAGTTCACATACGCTAAACCGGCATCAGCACTTGTCAGGTTTTTTGTCCCTGTTCCTTCAGGTGCCCAGATATAACTAGTTCCATTATCTGTTGCTTTAACCATTGGTGTGCGCAGTGATCCGCTTTCTGCCATCAGAGTGATGGTTCCCTGATCAATCAGGTTTTCCGGACTGAGGATTTCAGCGATTGTTTTTGTTTCAGCAGTCGTGTGAGTTGAAACATTTGATGAATCTGTAGCATCTGGTGCCTTTTCATCAATAATGCGTTTCCATTCAGTAATCTCTTCCTGCATCTCATTGGCATTGGCCGTACAGTCACCCCAGCAGTTGTGACGTTCATTTTTAAGTTTTAAGACCATGCGTGAGCTAGGAATGTTACTGAAATCGATTTTAAAGTTATCAACTAAAACATTGTGAGCCGTCTCTACATTAGAAGATGCATGCAGTGGTGTTTGTGTTGTCCCGTGACAAGAAACACAGCGGGCGCGGGTGATAGGGTAGACTGTCGTCTTAAAGGCCTCAATTGAAATCGCTCTTACTTCTGCAGATGAGAGTGTATTTGAATTATTTGGCGCTTGCCCTGTCCCTGAGCTTTTTCCATCAGCAGAGAATTTCATTGCTGATTTATTTGTCGCTTGCATCGGATTGATACACTGGTTGTATCCAATAAGGACTAGACCCAGGCATAAAAAAGATGTCAGTTTGTACTTGGTTGATCTCTTCAAAATTTAGTCCTTATTTAATCGGGTTAAAAAATAAATAACTGTTAATACTCGATCCAAACGGATTGTCTCCAACAACATCAGCAAGTTTTGACTCTTGTCCTGAAAGTGACAGGTAATTGGCCACAACCGCTTTTGAAAGGTTCGTAACACTGTTACTCACCATCGTTGCATTGGTGTCAACGGCACCGTTGTCTTTAAAAGCTCCAATTTGTCTCTTGTCAGCTGTTCTTAGAGTCGCTTTTCCAGCATGGCGGTAAAGAAGCATAAAGCTCGATGAACGCTGAGAACTGTCTCCTGTCCAAGGGATTTTTCCACGTCCATTTTGGGAGTCATCAGTAGCTCCACTTGCGGAAACACCACCATCAGTGAAGACGTAGATAAGAATGTCTTTTTGTTTTAATGAAGCAAGCTCCATCACTCGTCCGATCATTTCACCGATTTCTGAGTCGCGTGTTTCACCACTTGAGCGAGTGTTGTCATGGTAGTCATATCCACCTTTTTCTACAGTTCCCACTCCAACGTATCCATCGAGGATAAGTTTTGCCATCGTCGCTGTTCTTCTTTGATCATTGTTGTTGGCGATATTAGGGAAGGCCTGTCTGACCATTGCATCCTGAGTAGGATCAACAGCGGTCGCAGAGAAGCGATTTAATAAATCCTGAGATTGAATGTATCCACAATTGACCAGGTCTTTGATTTGATCAGGAAGGGCCTTGGCATTGAATTGCTTTAATTTCTGCGCACTCAGGTTTTCAATAGTCTTTAAAACTTTTTGCGCCTTCTCTGTTCCATAAAGTGAACCCAGACGACCGATATTAACTAAACTTAGTGCATCTTGTGGCGAGTTTAGCGTAACAGGTTTAAGAGTTGGGATGAGTGAACTTTGTGGCGCCATTGAGTTACCACCTGATTCACTGTTAATTGTCCCTGCAATTGGAGCAAGCTCTCCGACAACTCCGGCCTTCGTCAGCCAGTACATTGGGTTGTGTGGGTTATTTTGTGTATCGTCGTTAGAAGCTGCACAGAACACACCGCCTTCAACTTTAGCTCTGGTCGTAACCGCTGTCGTGTTTCTGATCCCGCGAAGAATCGCTGAATCGTTATGGAAAACGAGTCCTAATTCATTGTTTGTTTGCCCGGCATTTTTCGGGTGCATCGCTGTTGGAAGACCAAGAGATTCATAGTTAGTAATGAAGTCCATCTGACCTCCGGCCTTACCAACCATAACGTTTGATCCAACTAAGTTTGCTCCACCTGAGAGATCGAAGATCATCACTGGGATGCGGGTAATGGCCTCTTGAGTTCCAAAACCACATTCAAGAGCGTGGGCCGAATTCATCTTCAAAAGAGGAAGAAGGCCCGGAAGCATGGTGAAACTCATCCCAGTGAGAAAACCTTGTGAAAGGAAATCCCTTCTGCTTTGAAGAGTATGATTTTCGTGTTTTAAAGGAGCGTTTGGATTTTGATCTTTGTTTTTGTTCGTCATCTTATCGTTCCTTTAAAGTAGAGTTGAGTGAGCACTTGCCAGAGTGGAAATGCACATCGCCTTAACTAGTTTTCTAGTCGTTACACTTGAAGAGAGGTTCTCTCCTGTCAACAGTTCGTCAAAAAGTTTTGTCAGTTCAGTCACCGTCGATGTTCTTGTTTGTGTATCAAGTGGTGGAAGAAAACGATCGATGGCCTGATTGATAATTAATTGTTTATTGGCCGTAGAGAAGACTTGAGTAGGAGTCTGCCCAAAATTAATAGTCGGCCAGATCACCGCTCTTAGTGTTCCATTTTCTACCAGCTGCTCGCAGAATTCAGCAGCAAGTTTTGTAATCGCTACCTGGTTGGCCGGAAGAAAACTCTTAACATTATTGTCGGCCGGAAGCTGAACTATAATTTCTTTATATAGGTTTTGAACGCTGGTATTCGTCGCTGGAACCCCTGTAACCGCAACCATTGACTGGAAAACTTGTTCAAAGTTCTTAACCCCAACATCAACTTGATCAAGCTCTGTTTCTGTTGTCGGGTTATTCATTGGCGGCATGACCAGTCCATCAGGAAGTTCTGCATCACTGTCGATATCTCCAGCATCACCTGTTGCCGTAGAAGGAGCAGTCGACTTCGAAGCTGTACTTCTTTTGTTTGCTTTCATTGGCTCGAAAGTACACTGATTAAAAGCAATAAGCACTGAAGCCAGGGTCCCGATAGCGATGGCAATGCGAACGCCGTTAGGTAGAGTAGATTGTTTTTCGTTGTTTTCTGTATTCATTTGTTATTCGCCCATGCAAAGAATCGATGTCTCTGCAAAAAGATTTTTCATACTAAAGTTGTCGTTGGCCTGGAAAAGATCAGCGAGGCGTTTGATTTCTTTTTTCTCACTGTCGATTTTTGGCTTTCTGACACAAACAAGTTCAAACACTCGTGTAGACATACACTCAGCAAAAGCGCGCGATCTTGAAATCATCATTCCTAATTCGCGTGCCCCTTTTCCTGATGTTTTATCCGGCCATCCTAGGCTGGCATTTTGTCCATCGGCCCATAGGTTAATCCACTCATCATTTGTCGTGACGTAACCGTCTTTATAAAGAACGTTTTTATTAATTTTAGCGACAACTGTTCCTGGAGTGTGCTTGATTTCATTATCGACGAAATCAAAGTAGGCCCATGCTCCACCAAGTCCGTCTTGTCCTGCGTGACAACCAACACACTGGTTGCGGTAAGTACGGCTGTCTCCGCCTGGATTTCTTTCAACGTCACGTCTAACGTGATAGTCGGTAATATTGATGTCGTGGACCGCTTCAAAATCGCGGCAAAGGAAGTTCATAAAAGTAAAACGAGTCATTCTTCTGTTTGTTCCAGCAGAGAAGAAGGCACTGGCAGCCGCTCTGGTTGTCAGAACTCCCGCTGTGTCTTTAACACCTGTTACTTCAGATTGATTCACTCTCATTAAGTTGTCTTTTAATGAGACAAACTTATTTTCCAGTTCAATGTATTGGTTATTGTCTTTTTTATTGTAAGCAGGAATCGTCACTGGTGTTGTCGGGGCCGCAATATAAAGGTGGTCTCCATAAAGAACCTGATCAAAAGGAATATTGTCGCGGACCATTCCAATAACTGTCGCTACATAGTCGTTAAGAGGAACGCGAGGCGAATTATCGACGTTCGTCCAGCGCTTCACCCAATTTTTTAAAGTGATATTGTAGAAGTTTTGATCGTCCATTGCTTTAAGTGCAGCATCTTTGGCATTGCCGTTCTTAATATATGTTTCCATTTGATTTAAAACTTCTGTCGTAGGAGGCACACTCGCCAGACGGTTGTGTAGACGATACGCTTGGTCTCTAGCTGCACCGAAGGCCGAATTTAATGACAAGGAGACAAAAGAAATCACGATGAATTCTTTTTTCAAAAGTTGTTGTAGTTTAATGGACTTCCTCCTTATAAATAAATTCACTCAAATTATCGTAACATAAGGATGGTCAATTACTGTGCCATGCAAATACTTCCAATGCCTGAGCGAATCTCTCTAATAAAGGGGTTAAATTGTTAATGTTATTGTTGAAATTTTAGTTTAGGATTAAGGGATATTTTTAGTTTTATTTAGAGAAATCATGCTGAAAACAATTTCATTATTTTTTGGTCTTTGCGCTCTGATGATCTCAAGAGCCGAGGCTTATCCTAACTTTATCGGACATGGATACAATTCATGTATCACCTGTCATTACAACCCCTTTGGAAACGGTCCTATCAATGATTATGGGCGAGCTGTTTCGGCCACGGCGATCGGAAGCAGGGGCTTTTATAATGATAGCAAGCCGGAAGACTTAATTGGTCAGGAATCGGGGTTCTTTTTTAAGCAGCCAGAGAACAAACATTTTAGACCTTTTGCCAGTTATCGTGGTCTTTTACTAAAAAGAAACTTTGGTGAAGACAGCGAGAAAACAGAGTACATCCATATGCAGGCCGACCTTAATATGGTGGTGAAGTTTGGTGAAAATGATAAATACATGGGGAGTTTTAGTTTTGGTTATGCTCCCATTCCAAGATCATTGCAAAATACCAAGGCCGCTGACAGCGTAAAAGAATACCGCACGCGCGAGCACTATGTGGGTTACCGCCCAAGCCCAAGCTGGGGAGTGTACGCAGGGCTGATGGATAAAACTTACGGAATCAGAATTGTAGAACACACTTCTTATGCTCGCACAACTCCACAAGTAACGATGGATGACCAATCTCACGGGGTGATTCTTCATTATAACAATCCTGCTTTTGAAGCTGGCGTAAACGTCTTCGTTGGAAACCTGACTCAAGATGCAGATCTTCGCATGAAAGGATTTGCCGGAACGTTTGAGTACACGCTGCTTGAAAAAAACCGCATTGGTCTTTCGGCGATGAGTGAAGGAAATGATTACGTAGATCTTTCGGCCTTTGCTGCCCACATCCGTTCTGGAATCGGCAATGGAAGCAGCTTGATGTTTGAAATCGGTAAAGTTGATAAGAAACCAAAACTAGTCAGCGGCGATAAGACTGAATACTACGCTAATTTCCAAAACCACATCAAGGCCACTCGTGGAGTTTATCTTTTAAATTCTGTTGAGTATTACAAAAACGATGCGGATAAAAGTTACCGCGTAAGGTTTGGGCCAAGTATTCAATATTTTCCAATGTCAAAAGTAGAGCTACGTGCTGACTTATACAATACCAGAAATTTTAATCAGCAGATCAGTACAAAAGATAGATGGGATTTAATGGCCCAGATTCACTTGTGGTTATAACGATGAAGATGACAAAACTAACATTCTTAGCTTTCGGACTCTCATCACTTGCCATGGGAGCTGACAATACAATTGAAAATGTGAAGCTGATGCAGCTTTACTTAGATAAAAATCAGCCAGAAAAAGTTGAAGACTTATACGATGACCAGGAAGATAGCCTGGTAAAAAGCTGGATGGCCCTTGAGCGTTTAGCCATTAGTTTTGAGCGCAGAGAGAAATTTAAGGAAGCCATTGAAGTCTATCGCAAGATCATCATCAACTTCAATAAAGCAGCCCATGAAAAAATTCTGGCAACTCCACAGGGAGCAATTGAGAGTTCTCATTATGAGAGAACAAAACTTCCACTCTATTATTACAAGCTGGCCTTTTTAAATACGCAGCTCTTTAGCAACACTAACGATTACACGCCGGAAAACGAGCGCAGTAAGTATAAAAAGAATGCGGAAGGTTTTATCGGTCTTGCCCGCAAAGTAAAAGTTGAGGAATCCGACTTGAAACTTCTGGAAGATCTGCTTCAGGAAAAAGTCACTCGCGATGAAAACCTGGAATACAAACCAGGGTGGTATGCGACTCTGGAAATTTTAAGCTGGCAAGATAGAGTGATCCTGGTGAATAAAAGCACTAACGTGAAAAACAATCTTCTAAGCACGGCTATCGGCTCTTGTGTCGGTGGAGGAAAGAAGTGGGAAAATATTAAGTACGAATTTGACCTGGAAGGATGTTTTGCTGTGGCATCAGCTACCATTAGTGCAGAAAATAGGGCCATTAGTTACCAGCAGTCATCTGTTTCGGTAAAAGGTCTTTTTGTCGGACCGGGAATGTACTTTAAAACAATTTCGGACAACGTTTTATTAGGCTTCCAAATCCCGGTTAAATACCGCACTGGGGATTGGACAAATCCGGATGAAGCGACTTACCGTTTTGAAAAAGAGACAGCGCTTGAAGCTGGTTACTTTATTCAATCGAAAATTAAAATTAAGAATGTATCTCTCAGAACCCGTTTAGGGAAAGTGTTTCCTAATCCGGGAAGTCTGTGGTCAGTAGGCGCAGTTTACGATTTTTAGGAGTTCTATATGAAAAAAATGATCGCTCTTTGTTCAGGTGTTTTAATGATGGGTTCAGTAATGGCCCACGAAGTAACAGTTAAAGTTGCCCTTTCTCCTGCAGGAAGTTTCGAGGCCAAATCGGCAAAAGTAAAAGGCGATGTAAAAAAAGATGGCAACAAGTTCACGGCAGATAACCTTTGGGTAAAAGTTGAAGAACTAAAAACTGGAATCTCTCTTCGCGATGAACACTTCCATAAGCACTTAAACTTTGAAAAGTCGCCAAAGATCAGTTTCTCCCAAGTAAGTGCAGCTGACGGAAAGGGCACTGGTACATTAACTGTAAATGATGTAAAAAAACCGGTAGATTTCACTTATAAACAAGTGAATCCAAATAAGATTGAAGCAACTTTTAAAGTTAAACCTTCAGACATGAAGCTAAAGCCTGCTGAATACATGGGCATTGGTGTAACGGATGAAGTAGAAGTTGTAGCGGTTATCGACGTTTAATTATGATGAAAAAGATCCTGACTCTCACATTTACGATGCTTGTCCTCTCTGGTTGTGGCCAGGATTACAACAGCAATTCAGGAGACGGTGGACAGTATTCGCCGATTGAAGGAATTGATTCATCAACAGCTGACGGAGCAAGACTTCTGGCCGCTTATAAAGTGGCGCAAACGAAATGCTTTCAGTGTCACCAGTGGTCGTCTTATAAAACGTCGGCGGCGTGGGTGAGTGCTGGGTTGGTAGTGCAAGGAAGTTCTGATGGATCAGAAATGTGGACCATCTTAAAAAATAACGGAGGAAACATGCCTCCGGACCCGATTGCCCAGCTAACCCAAGAGGAGCTGGATGCGATCAAGACCTGGATCGACAATATGTAAAAACAAAAAGGCCCTCTTACGAGGGCCTTTTTTATTTGAGCTGTCTTTTAAATTATTATCTGAAGAAACATCTCTTAGCTTTAAGAGTCTCATACTGCTTAGTAAGGTACTCGTTTCCAGAAGCTTTATCTTTTAGTGTACGGTAGAAAGCTTCTTCTGCAGAGATATTATCTTTTTGCGCACGTGTTGCTACTTCATCAAGAGTTCTTGTCCATCCTGCCATGTCTTGAGCAGACATATCGTCAGCTAGAACCTTCCAGAATTTGTGTGGGTTCTTTGGATCGATGATGTTTGTTTTACCATTCTTTGTAGAAAGCTTTTTGATTGAAGAAATAAGGGCCTTTTGCTCAGCCGATCCAGACTCTGCAAGACCAAGAAATAGTGCAAGTGACTTTTCGTCTTCTGGTGCAACTAGGTCTGGAGTTACTTTAGAGTAGTCTCCCATTCCAAGTCTCTTCATACGTCCAGAGATGAATGTATTAAGTTGAGCTGGGTTTTTTGGAATAACATCGTTAAGAAGTTTTGAAGCAGAAGCGTTTTTAATGGCTTCAACTGTAAACTTGAAACCATCGCGGGCCAGGTTTTCGTTCACACATTCAGCACATGTAATGATAACTGATTTACCGTGACGGTTGGCCAGGTAGATAATGTTGTTGATTGCGTTTACTACGTCTTTCTTTTGAATTTTTTCAGCTGGAGTATCTAGTAACATTTGAAGACCCTTTCTTACGTTAGCGTCTTGTCCTGTTACTGGAAGTTTGCTTAGAACATCTAGAAGTTCTTGCTTAGAAAGAGTAGAGCCTTTTGAGCTTAAAGCAGCTAGCGATGAAGCCACATAACTCTGAACTTGCTTAGCATCGTTTCCTTTAATTCCATGTTTTGCCAGGATTTCAGCAATTCCAGATCCACTTACCATGTAATCAACTAGCTTCACCGCAGACGCGTATGAGACGTTAATTGTTAAACATAAAATCAATAAATACTTATACATAGATATTTCCTCGCTTTAGTCTTAGCAACTTGAGCTAACTATCGGCATTGTGAGTCAAAAACTTTAGGCGTGTCATCTTTACACACCTTCATTTTTTTTCTGTTAAGAACAGGGTATCAGCTACTTAGGAAGAAATCTTCCCACGGCAAAAGTTGAAGATCAGTTGATTAAGTTGGTAATCTAATGGCCACTATTAGTTGATCTTTATAGTTGGAGACCTGTTTGAAGGAATTACTGCTTTCTATACTAGTCCTTTTCGCTTTCACACTGAAGGCCCAAGATGCTGTGCCTAAGGTTTCCAAGTCGCTAGAAGACGACGCTCAAAAAATCGCTGAGTACCAAGAGCGTTGTGAAACGATCAAGATGCTGATTGTGAATGAAGAGTATAAAGTTGGGTGCTACACCAACTACAATCAATATGGGCCATCATCAAAAGCACAAAGAGCAACCGGCTCTCTAAAAATTGCCAACTACAATCTTCTTCACCCAGGGACATCAAAGGCCTTGTTTAAAGATTATGCTCTGGTAGCAAAAATCATGAATCAATACGACATCGTTTCTGGGCTAGAGCTTTTAGCGACAGTGGGTCGTGATGAGCAAAGCAATAAAGCTGTTGTTTCTTTTCTTCAAGATTCACCAAACATTTTAAAAAAATACCAAGAGCAAAGAAGTAAGTTGAAAGACGCGGCGAAGATTAAAGAACTCGACGCTAAAATCGCCAAACTTAAAAGCGATACATACAGAGCTTATGACCTCTATAGAGCTCCTGGTTACCTGAGAGTTCTTCAAGAATTAAAAAAATTAGACCCAAGCTGGTCACTGCTTCTTTCTCCTCGTGGAGACTCGGCATTGATTGGATCAGTTGAGGAATTAGTAGGATTCTATTACCGTGCAAACTCAGTAACTCCAGTGATTAATCCTCACTGTCAGGAATACGCTCAAGAAGGAGCTGGTTCACCAGTTGCTTGTTTCATCACTCTAACAGAAGACTTCATGGGAAGAGACCTGGTTCAGCACTTTGCAAGACGTCCCTTTATGGCGAGCTTCAAAGCGGGGAATACAGCTTTTACATTAGTGACTTCACACATGGTATTTACTTACTCAGGTGATGAGGATGCTGAAAAAGACCTGATGAAAAAGACTTTTGGTGTTGAAAGCCACAAAGAACTTGGAACAGGTATCAACTCAGCGAACTTTGCTCGTTATGCTGAAGTTAAAAATACGCTTGATTTCATGGATCGTTATAGAAAGAAATATAAAGATACAAAGATCATGTTGATGGCCGATATGAATCTTGTTTCTAACAATGCTTTCTGGCCAGAAGTTCTTAAGGCCTTCCCTGGCGGCGAGTTGCTTATTAGTGAAGCAACGACCGTTTCTCCCACTCGTTATAATTCTAAAAAAGAAGAGACGAATGGCGTGGCCAATGACTACGACCATTTCATCTTAGACAAAAAAGCATTCCCTAGCTGTGATGAAGGAAAGGTTTACAACTATTACAACGAAAAAATCTATAAAGACGTTGAGTCTCGTTATGTTATTAGAAAAGAAGTTGTAGGACTTTCAAACAAGAGTTTTGAGTCTCCGGAAGTTGAGGCTTATCTTGGTTTAGATCAAATCGATGTTCTTAATACAGAAGAAAGTCCAATTTTGGATGGCGATATTCCGCCAGTGGATGACCCGGCCACAATCAAGCTTGAATACCCGCTGACTCCGGCAGGACAAAGCAAGATGGATAAGTTTGTTTCTCAATTCGGGAAGTACTTAACAGGTCTTGAAACTGTTAAGAAAGACGAAATTGTAGCAGATGATTTCCAGATCAATGAGAGACTTGAAGGGATGAAGAGAAGAGTGTTCTTAAGACAGCTGACGAATCCGTATTATTTTAGGTTTATCCAAGAAGTTTTATCTGATCACTTTCCGGTTGTGCTTAATTGTAAATTTTAATCAAAAAAAAAAAGCAGCCCTAGAGCTGCTTTTTTTATTTCTAAATTTTAGGCCAGTGCCGCTTTAACTAATTCATTAGCAAGCTTACTATCAAACTGTCCTTTAATTTTCGGACTTAATTCTTTCATCACCAGACCAGCATTAACGCCAGGATTAGCAGCGATAATGTCTTTGATGTAACCCTTAACAGTCGCTTCATCTAATTGTTTTGGCATGTACTCAGCAAGAACACTGATTTCAACTTCAGTCTTTTTTCTGATTTCATTTTCTGGTGGGAAATTCTCCAGAGAGTCTTTAAGTTTTTTTACGTGTTTAATAAGAACATCCATCTCGGCAATTGGCGCTTTAGATGTTTTATTCTCAATCAGCATGGCCTTAAAGTAGCGTAGAGCATCCAGACGCTCTTTATCTTTGGCGAACATTGCTTTTTTGATATCTTCAGTGATTTGTTCCAACATAATAGCCTCCCTATAGGAGGCTATTATTGATTAAGAAGAGAAGGATTACAATAGAGAAAGCTATGCGTGATAGCGAACAACTTTGTTGTCAAAATCGGTCACTTCCCAGCCGGCCCCTTTTCCCCCTTCGATAACAGGAGTGATGTCTTTGATGTCGCCTTTAATAGCGACGGATAACATAACTTTGCGGATGGCCACTTTGGCATCCATGACGGCCTGGACTCTTTTTAAATCACCATCGCGCTGATTTCTTTTGTACTTCTGTAAAAGAAGGTTCAATCCTTCCTCCACCAGAGCCAATTGTTCTTCATCCATATGTTCACCGTTGTCGTTAATAATCGCTATCCTATTATTCTAATCCCTTTTACTGATTCGGTAGGAAAAGCTTTATTTCTTAATAATAAATGGCAGTCTTTTTAAGCCGTTAACAACCATCTTTCGAAAAGTGGTTATTATCGTCATCAAACTAAATTTACTTTTTTAGCGGGGGAAAAACGTGTCTTTTTTGAGGCGGCCCCAGCAGGAGTCCTTGTTGA